>DASXSF010000066.1:0-2762 GCA_036506155.1 Jatrophihabitantaceae bacterium | reverse complement strand
GAGCGGATGAAGGCGTTCGATCGGCTCGAGAGGGAGACCCAGTGATCGCCAGGCTCGCCATCCGCGGGCTCGTTGCGCATAAGCTTCGCCTCGCGGTCACCTTGGTGGCCATCGCCCTGGGAGTCGCCTTCGTCTCCGCCGCCATGATCTTCTCCGCAACGACGAACGCCGCCCTCGACCGTTTGTTCACCGCCGCAGGCAAGGGCACGGACGCGGTGGTCCGCCCGCAGCAGCTTTTTGCTGGCAACGACGAAGCCGCCCGCAGCGCCGACCTGCCGGTTCCGGCGACGGTCCTCAGGACAGTCCAGGGCATCGAAGGTGTCGCCGACGTGCACGGCGCGGTCAGCGGGTTCGCCGCGATCGTCGACAAGAACGGCAAAGTGGTGACGAGCGCGCAAGGCGCGCCTCAGATCGGCGTGGACTGGACCGAGGATCCCGACTTCTCCACGATGCACCTGAGGTCCGGCCGCGGCCCCCATGGCCAGGACGAGATCGCGATCGACGTGGCTACCGCTGAGACGACGGGCTACCGGGTCGGCGACCGGATAACGGTCGTGCTTCGGGGGCCGAGCCGGACCTTCACGCTGGCCGGCATCTTCGCCCTCGGCGGGGCGAACAGCACCGGCGGGATGTCGATCGTCGCGTTCGAGCCCACGACGGCGCAACGACTGCTCATGGAGCAGCCAAGCACGTACAGCCAGATCGACGTGCACGCTCGGCCCGGCGTCTCCCAGACAAAGGTAAGGAACGCGGTCGCCAGAGTCCTGCCAACGGGGTTCGAGGTACTCACCGGCCAGGAGGCCAGCGACGAATCGTCAGGTGACCTGAGGTCCAGCCTCGACATCTTCCCGAGACTCCTGCTGTGGTTCTCCGTGGTGGCGGTCTTCGTCGGTTCATTCATCATCGTGAACACCTTCTCCATCTTGGTTGTGCAGCGCACCCGGGAGCTGGCGCTGCTTCGCGCGGTCGGCGCCTCCCGTCGGCAGGTCAGACGGTTGGTTCTGGGGGAAGCGGCCGGCTTGGGCCTCATCGGCTCGCTGCTTGGTCTCGGCGCCGGCGCCGCGCTGGCGGCGGCGCTGCGGGCGCTGATCAACTCCTTCGGTGGCGACGCACCGGCCGGCGGCCTGGTCCTCTCCGCGTCGACAGTGCTCTGGGCGTTCGCGGTAGGCACCCTCGTCACCCTGGCTGCGGCGTACGTCCCCGCCCGGCGCGCGGCGACCGTCCCGCCGGTCGCGGCGATGCTCGACGATGCCTCCCGGCGGATCCGCTCGCTTCGTTCCCGGGCGTGGGCCGGCAGCGCCATGACCGCGGCCGGCGGGGCCTCGATGGTCGCGGCAGGCGCGAACCCCACCGGCAGCAAAGCAGGGATCCTGCTCGGTGCCGGTGCGCTGCTGGTCTTCGCGGGAGTCACGATTCTCAGTCCCGTGCTCAGCAAGCCCGCCGCCCGCGTCCTCGGCTGGCCCTTCGCCCGGTTCCTCGGCGCCGCCGGCATGCTGGGACGGGAGAACGCACAGCGCAACCCGAGGCGCACCGCCGCCACCGCGTCGGCGCTGATGATCGGCCTGGCGCTCAGCGGGGCGGTCACCGTGATGGCCTCGTCGTTGAAGACGTCCCTTGACCGGCAGCTCGACGAGGGACTCGGCTCGGACTACGTCGTGGTGTCAAAGGGCGAGAACCCGTTTAGCCCACGCGCCACCGACGCGGTCTCGCGAGTCCCCGGCGTCCGAAGTGCGGTCGCAATCCGCACTGCCCGCCTGGAGCTCGACGGGAGGGTACGCAGCGCTGTGGCGGGTGACCCGCGGCCGCTTGCCGCGCCATACCGGCTCACGATGACGGACGGACCGCTGGCACTCGCCGCCGGCGAACTTCTGATCAGTAAGCACATCGCGCGGTCCAACGACTGGGCCGTTGGCACCACGGTTGCCGCCCGATTTGCCGACGGTGAGAGGGGAAGTCTCCGGGTGGCCGGAATCTATGCCGACCCACCCATCGGACCGGCGATCATTCTCGACCCCGCCAGCTACCGCGGCCACTATCCGAGCACCCTGATCAGCCAGATCGAGATCGCCACTGATCCCACGGCTGACGGCGTCGCCACCAGGCAGCAGCTGCAATCCGCCCTGCGGGCCTGGCCGGGTCTGGACCTGCAGGATCAAGAAGACATCAAGGCAGCCGCACACAGCTCTATCGACGAGTTCGTCTCGGCGATCCTCGCCCTACTGGCGCTGTCGGTCGTCATCGCTGCGCTCGGCATCGTGAATACTCTCGGCCTGTCGGTG
The DNA here is from genome assembly GCA_036506155.1 of Jatrophihabitantaceae bacterium. Taxonomy (GTDB): domain Bacteria; phylum Actinomycetota; class Actinomycetes; order Mycobacteriales; family Jatrophihabitantaceae; genus DASXRA01. Next base: position 483 of record DASXSF010000066.1, on the reverse strand, counting down.
ATCGAACGCAGTCGCGAGCTAGGCCTGCTGCGCGCAGTCGGCATGGATCGCGGACAGCTGCGGCACATGATCCGTTACGAGAGCTTGATCATCGCCGTGTTCGGCACCCTACTCGGCCTCGGCCTTGGGGTGCTGTACGGCTCTGCTCTGCAACGGGCGTCTGCCGCCGACGGGATGGCCGCACTGAGCATTCCGTTCCGTCAGCTCGCGCTATATCTCCTGGCTGGTATCGCGATCGGCGTCGCCGCCGCGATCTGGCCGGCTAGGCGCGCCGCCCGCGTTCGGATCCTGCAAGCGATATCGCACGAGTAGCCGCATCGCAGTCCCCTAACCGCAGATCCCGTCAGTCGGTAAATGCGGCGCGGGCGCCCTCCACTCCGGTGCCGGCTCGTTCCCAGAACGTGTAGGTCCCCGTTGTGCGCAGCTCGCGCGCCGCCTCGATCATGGCGCCGAGGGCGGTGAAGGCGAACGCGCCGCCAACCG
>DASXSF010000065.1:0-33878 GCA_036506155.1 Jatrophihabitantaceae bacterium | reverse complement strand
TGCGGGGTGAACACCACCCGCCGCTCGGCTATCGCGTCGTGGTGGCGCTGGTCGGCGCGGCGCGGATCGACCGCGATCACGGCCCGGCGCAGCGACGCGGCGAACTGCGACAGGGTCTGGTCGGCGGCCCGGGGCAGCAGCCGTTGCTCGATCTTCGCGGTGGTCTGGTCGTCGAACGGGTTGACGGCTTCGGCGAGCTTCATCGCGTGCAGGTAGGTGATGCGCCCGGTGCGCAGCAACTCCAGGGTCGCCGGCAACCGGTTCACCAGGGTGCGGGCCACAGACAGCCGTCGTTCGGCGGTGCCGGGGGAGAGCCGCAACGCGGCCCCGACCTGCTCGCGGGTGTAGTCCATGACCTTGCTGCCGGACCAGTCCAACGCGCGCCCGTCCAACGAGGCGAGGACCTGCTGCTGGGCGGCCTGCAGCAGCGCGATGTGCCGTTCGAGGGCGACCAGCAGATCCACCCGCCCGGCGTCGGACAACGCGTCCGGGTCGAGCAGCAGCAGCGCCGCCGTGTCCTCGCCACGCGGCGCAGCGGTGGCCAGTTCGGCGGCGACCGCGTCCGGGGAGGCGAGCACGTCAACCTCCGAAACCGGCGGCACCTGCTCGAACATGCGTGCGAGTCTACCAACTGCCACATGTGCCGTCTACCCTTATTCCATAAGGAGAATCCGCAAGCCGGCGGCGCAAGACAACCGGCCACGCAACGACCTCCGTCGCTGCCGTTCTAGAGCGTCGGCGGCAAGTCGAACACCGGGAACAGCTCCGCGCCGAAGGTCGTGATTTCCGCGATGCGACCGGCGTGGACGCGCAGCACGTCGAATTTGAACGCCCTGTAGATCGCGTCGCCGGGTCGGCGCAGGTAGCTCGCAGCCGTGGGCATCCGGTTGGCCCGCGTCGGCACCAGTCGCCAGTCCCCCATGCGCGCGGCCTCGGCCTGCAGCGGAACCAGCGCGTCGACGCCCTCGAACAGGTAGGGGTGTGGTGGCATCGTCACTCGAATGTCGCGGGCCACGATCGCCATGGCAGCCGCCGAATCGGAGCGTTCGTGGGCGTCGATGAACTGCTCCAGCAATGCCTGCTCCTCGGCGTTCACCGGCTCGGCCGACCACTCGGCGCGCCGCGCGGGCAGGCGTTCCTGCATCGTGGCGCGGGCGCGCTGCAGCGCGCTGTTCGTCGCGGCGAGGCTGGTCTCGAGCAGCGCCGCCGTGTCCGCCGCCGACCAGCCAAGGACGTCCCGCGCTATGAACGCCGCGCGCTGGCGGGGCGGCAGTATCTGCAACGCCGCGAGGAACGCCAGCTCGATGGTCTCACGCTCGACGGCGACCGCGTCAGGCTGCGGGCTCTCGTCGAGCAGCCGGTCCGGGTAGGGCGTTAGCCAGGGGACTTCTGCGAAAGAACGCGCCGCCACAGGGCGGCGCGCCTTCGCTCGCAACATGTCGAGGCAGACGTTCGTGGCGATGCGGTACAGCCAGGCCCGCAGCAGGGTGTCGCCGTCGAAGCCGGCCCAGGCACGCCACGCGCGCAGCAACGTCTCCTGCACCGCGTCCTCCGCGTCGTCGAACGAGGCGAGCATGCGATAGCAGTGGACGGAAAGTTCGCGGCGATGCCGCTGCGCGGCGGCCGTGAACAGGGTCTCGTCACTCGTCATCGTCGCGGTGGACCTCCTGCAACACCCACAGGTTGCCGTCCGGGTCGTTGAATTCGGCGAAGGACATGTAGCTCTCCCGCGCGGGGTGCGGGCCAGGGTGCCACATGCCGTCGCTGATATGCCGCACATCGCTGACCTGCACGCCACGTCCGGTGAGCTGCTCGCGGAAGGCGGCGATGTCCGGGACGACGAGGTGCATGCCGCGATATGAGCCGGGAGCCACCCCGTCCTGGACGCCGACCCCGAACCCGATGGAGCAGGCCGAGCCGGGTGGGGTGACCTGCACGATCCGGATGTCCGTGCCGACGGGCGTGTCGACCAGCAGGTCGAAGCCGCACTGGTCCGTATAGAAGGCCTTGGCGCGGTCCACGTCGGCGACCGGGACCAGTACCAGTTCGAGCTTGACGTCCATGGCGAATCCTCCTCGGTGTGTTGAGACGTGCACATGAAACGTCGCGGGCTGGCGGAACTCATCGGTGCGGCGATAATCGGGGCATGCTGGACGCCCTCGCCGCCGCGCTGCCAGGCGGTGCGGTGCTCACGGACCCGGACGTAATCGAGTCGTACCGACGCGACTGGGCGCGGGACCCGAACGCGGGCATTCCGCTGGCCGTCGTCCGCGCCACGCGCACCGAGGACGTCCAGGCCGTGCTGCGCTGGGCGAGCGCACATGGCGTGCCGGTGGTGCCGCGCGGTGCGGGCTCCGGCCTGTCCGGCGGCGCGACCGCAGTGGATCGTGGCCTCGTCGTCAGCCTGGAGAAGATGCGCACCATCGAGGTCGATCCGGCGATGCGGGTGGCTGTCACCCAACCCGGAGCGCTGAACGTCGAGGTAAAGAAAGCTGCCGCCGAGCACGGGCTGTGGTATCCACCCGACCCGTCCTCGTTCGAGATGTGCTCGATCGGGGGCAACGCCGCGACGAACTCAGGCGGGCTGTGCTGTGTCAAGTACGGCGTCACCACTGACTACGTGCTCGGCATGCAGGTGGTGCTCGCGGATGGGACCGCGGTGCGGCTCGGCGGTCCGCGAATCAAGGACGTTGCGGGGCTGTCGCTCACCAAGCTCTTCGTCGGGAGCGAGGGCACCCTCGGAGTGATCACCGAGCTGACGCTGCGGCTGCTTCCGGCGCAGCCGCCGATGTCCACGCTGGTGGCGTGTTTCGAGTCGGTAGAGGAGGCAGCACAGGCCGTGCTGGCGATCGTCCGCCAACTGCGCCCGTCCACCCTCGAGCTGATGGACAACGCCTCCATCAACGCCGTCGAGGACTACGTCTCCATGGGCCTGGACCGCACCGCTCGCGCACTGCTGCTAGCCCGGTCCGATGCGCCGGGTGTCGCAGCTGCGCACGAGATCGCGGTCGTACAGGAAGCCTGTACGTCATGTGGCGCCTTCGAGCTGTACACCACGGATGACCCCGACGAGGGCGAAGCGTACGCGGCCGCTCGGCGCGCTGCGTTTCCGGCCTTGGAGCGCAAGGGCAATCTGCTGCTCGAGGACGTAGGCGTGCCGCTACCGCAGCTGCCCGCGCTGGTCGCCGGAGTCGAAGCAATCGCCAAGGAGCAGGACGTGCTGATCGCCGTCGTCGCACACGCGGGCGACGGCAACACGCACCCGCTGATCGTCTTCGACGCGTCGAACGCCGATGAGGCGGCCCGCGCGCAGAAGGCGTTCGGCCAGATCATGGACCTTGCGATCTCACTCGGCGGCACCATCACCGGCGAGCACGGGGTCGGCCGGCTGAAGAAGGCGTGGCTGCCGGCGTATCTCGGCGCGGACGTCATGGAGCTGTCCCGGCGGATCAAGCACGCCCTCGATCCGCAGGGCATCCTCAACCCCGGGGCGGTACTGTAGCGCGCTCTCCGTAGGCATCACCCGGGCGCGTAGCGGCCGGCGTGGTCGATCGCGCTGCCGGCGGCCAGCGCGGCCGCCAGCGCAGTGACCGCGAGCACGACGACGCCCTCGCGCAGGCTCGGGGGCCGCACCGCGATCGGCGCGCGGCCCCGCAGGCGGCGGATCAGCACCCAGCCGAGCAGCATCAGGCCGACGACGATGCACAGGTCCGCGACGTTGTGCCGACCCGGTCCGCCGCCCGGGATGAAGTCGACGACGCCGCGTGCGCTGCCCGGTGCCGTGAAGCGGTGCGCGCCGAGCCGATCCAGAATGTTGCTGGCCCATCCCGCGGCGACCAGCGCCCCGCCGAGCCGCGCGGCGGCCGAACGCGGACGCAGCAGCCAGCACACGGCAACCGCGACGAGCGCGCTACCCACCACGTCGGCCAGTGCGCCGATAACAGGGTCGGCGAACCACCAGCGGGCTCGTCCGAGCAGGATGTAGCCGCCGGTGTTGACGAACGCGCCGCTGACGTGGCGCCAGGCCCACCACTTCGTCGCCTGATCGGTTCCGATGACGGTGACGAACGAAGCGAGGAGCATGCCCTTTAATGCCTCCAGCGCCGGAGCACGACGAACAGCAGGATGAGCAGGATGAGCGGTGGCACAGCCCGCTTCGCGACCGCCGGGCCGGCCGTGCGGACCAGGTTGATCGGCTTCGCCTCGGCCGTCTGCGTCGCCCCGGCCGGCGTCCCGGCAGCAGACGACTCTGCGGTCGACTCGGGTATCCCGCTCAGTTGCCCGGCCAGGCATTCCGCGAACTGCCCTATCAGCTTGTTGCTCACGTCGGCGATCACGCCGCGGCCGAACTGCGCGGGCTTGCCGGTGATCGACAGGTCGGTGACGACGTCGACGCGAGTCTGATCGCCGTCGGTGAAAAGCGACGTGTTCACCTTTGCCGCCGCGGTGCCGTTACCCCGGGTGTCGCTGCCCTGGGCGTCAATGACGGCGCTGTGCGCGGCCTCGTCCTTGTCGATGAAGCTCGCCTTGCCGCGGTACTGGAGCGCGATCGGTCCGACTCGCACTTTGACCGTGCCGGTGAACGTGTCACCGTCGATGCTGTCGAGTGTGGCGCCCGGCATGCATTGCGCGACCCGCTTGATGTCGAGCAGGCCGCGCCATGCCTCCTCGATGCCGACCGGCACCGTGAACGAATGCTCCAGCTGCATCAGTCTTCTCCCGCCTGGACGCCGCGGCGGCGGGTGTTCTTGGCCCGAGCGCTCATGGCTGGATACCCGCCGCAGCCATGACGGCCCGCCGCGTCAGCACGCGGGCCAGGTGCTCGCGATAGTCGGCGCCGCCTGAGAGATCACTCGGCGGATGGGTGCCCTCGGCGGCGTGCTCGGTGGCCGCCCGCACAGCGTCAGCCGAGGCGTCCGCCCCGGCGAGCGCCTGCTCGACGGCCGACGCACGCAGCGGCGTCGAGCCCATGTTGGCGAGCCCGACCCGCGCCTCGGCGATCGAACCGTTCGAACGTCGGACCGCCGCCGCCACCCCGACGATCGGCCACGCCTGCGCCATACGGTTGAACTTCTCGTAATGGGTGGCCCAGTCCGCGCCGAGCTTGGGGACGCGCACCGCCGTCAGCACCTCGTCCGGTGCGAGCACCGTGGTGAGGTAGTCGACGAAGAAGTCATGCGCCGCGACGGTCCGCGACCCGGACGGACCGACGACATCGAGGGAAGCGTCCAGGGTAAGCGCGACGTCGGGCAGGTCACCTGCGGGATCGGCGTGCGACAGCGAGCCGCCGAGCGTACCGAGGTGGCGCACCTGCCGGTCGCCGACAGTCGCCGCCGCCTGCGCGAGCAGCGGGGCGTGTCGCGCCACGAGCGCGTCGTGCAGCACCTCATCGTGTGTTGTCATCGCGCCGATCACGAGCGCGTCGCCGTCGTCGCGCACCCCCCGCAAGGATTCGATGCGGCCCAGGTCGACGAGGGTCGACGGGTAGGACAGCCGCAGCCGCAACACCGGCAACAGTGATTGCCCGCCGGCCAGCACCTTGGCGTCGTCGCCGGCTGCTGCCAGGGCAGCCACCGCATCGTCCACTGTGGACGGTCGGACATAGTCGAACGCTGCCGGGATCATCGCGTGCCTCCTTGCAGAGCCCGCCACACTCGTTCCGGCGTGCATGGCATTCGCACGTCGTTCACGCCGAACGGCCGCAGCGCGTCGACGACCGCGTTCACCACCGCCGGTGTCGACGCGATCGTTCCGGTCTCGCCCACCCCTTTCACGCCCAGGGGATTAGTCGTGGACGGGCTGACCGTGCGGTCGGTGGTGAACGACGGAAGGTCGACTGCGGACGGCACCATGTAGTCGACCAGCGTGCCTGTCGTGAGGTTGCCGTCGTCGTCGAACACGGCCTCTTCGTAGAGCGCCTGCGCGATTCCGTGCGCCACCCCACCATGCACCTGGCCCTCGACGATCAGGGGATTGATCACCGTCCCGACGTCGTCGACGCAGACGTACTTGCGGATTGTCACCCGTCCGGTTTCGGTGTCGACGTCGACGGCACACAGGTGTGTGCCGTGCGGGAACGACAGGGCCACCGGGTCGAATGTCGCTTCGGCGTCCAGGTTCGGCTCGACGCCCTCGGGCATGTCGTGCGCGGCGAACGCCTCGAACGCCAGGTCCTGGATCGTCTTCTCGGCCCCGGGCGTTCCCCGCACGCTGAATTTGCCATCGACGAACTCCATGTCGTCCTCGCTGGCTTCGAGCAGGTGGGCGGCCACCCGCTTCGCCTTTTCCACGACGCGCAACGCAGCATTCGACACGGCCACCGCGCCGACCGCCGCCGACCGCGACCCATAGGTATCCCAGCCCCGGGGTGAGGTCTGCGTGTCACCGTGCAGTACCTCGACGTCGTCAAACGGCACGCCGAGGCGGTCGGCGACGATCTGGCTCCACGTCGTCTCGTTGCCCTGGCCGTGCGGGCTGGCGCCGGTGACCACCTCGACCTTGCCGGTCGGGAGCACCCGCACGGTTGCCTGCTCCCAGCCCCCTCCCGCGTAACGCAGGGCGCCCAGCAGCCGCGACGGCGCCCAGCCGCACAGCTCGGAGAACGTCGAGATGCCCAACCCAAGCTGCACCGTGTCATGCCGGGCGCGCCGCTCGGCTTGCTCTTTCTTCAGCTCGTCCCACTCGATCAAATCCAGCGCCCGGTCGGTCGCCGCCTCGTAGTTGCCGCTGTCGTAGGTGATTCCGGTGACCGTGGTGAACGGGAACTGGTCGTGCGTGATCCAGTTCTTTCGGCGGAGATCCATCGGGTCCATGCCGAGTTCAACGGCCAACTCGTCGACAATCCGCTCGATGGCGAACGTCGCCTCGGGTCGCCCGGCGCCGCGGACCGCGTCGGTGGGCGTCTTCGTCGTGAACACACCGTCGCACACGAATCGGTACGCATCGAACTTGTAGATCCCGTTGTACATGAACGCGCCGAGGATCGGGATGCCTGGCGTGATCAGCCGCAGGTAGGCGCCCATGTCCGCCAGGATGTGCACATCCAGGCCGGTTAACCGGCCGTCGCGCGTGGCGGTGATCGTGACGTCCTGGATCTGGTCGCGGCCGTGGTGCCCGCTCATCATCAACTCGGACCGCGACTCGGTGTACTTGACCGGCTTGCCCAGCCGGCGGGCGACGAGCGTGGTCAAGAACTCCTCGGGCGTGACCTGCAGCTTGCCGCCGAAGCCGCCGCCGACGTCGGGCGCGATCACCCGCAGCTTGTGCTCGGGGATGCCCAGCGACAACGACATCAACGTCCGCAGCACGTGCGGCACCTGCGTGGACGACCAGACCGTGACGCCCTCGCCCTGGGGCTGCACGACTGTGGAGCGGGGCTCCAAGAATGCCGGGATGAGGCGCTGCTGGCGGAACCGCCGCGTCACCGTTACGTCGGCGTCGCGCAGCACGTCGTCGATGGCACGCCCGGTGCCGGCCGAGCCCGACTCGAACTCCCAGGTGAAGGACTTGTTCGACGACAAGTCCGGGTGCACGAGCGGTGCACCGTCGGCCAGTGCGGCCTCCATGTCCAGCACGGGCGGCAGCGGCTCGTACTCGATGTCGATCGCCTCGAGGGCGTCCTGCGCTTCGGCCTTCGACCGGGCGACGACCACCGCTACCGACTCGCCGACGTGGTTGACCTGGTCGACGGCGATGCTCGGATGGTTCGGAACGACCGTGTCCTCCGTGACCGGCCACGCGCACGGGATCGTGCCCTGGACGTCTTTGAAGTCCTGTCCGGAGAACGCCGCGACGACGCCGGGTCGTTGCCGCGCGCCCGACACATCGATGCGTGTGATCCGCGCGTGCGCCACGGGGCTGTGCAGGATCGCCATGTGCAGCATGCCTGGCAGCGTCAGGTTGTCGGTCCACATGGTGCGGCCGGTAACAAGGCGCGCATCCTCCTTGCGCCTGCGGGCCTGCCCGATCTCGGCGGGACGTTCTGCCGTGGCAGTCATGACGTCACCGTCGCTTTCGCGGCCCTCTGCACGGCCCGGACGATGTTCTGGTAGCCGGTACACCTGCACAGGTTGCCCTCGATACCCTCGCGTACTTCGGTCTCGCTCGGGTCGGGGTTGTCGCGCAGCAAGTCACAGGCAGCCATGATCATCCCCGGCGTGCAATACCCGCACTGCAGTGCGTGCTCGTCGTGGAAGGCCTGCTGCACCGGATGCAGCGCGCCGTCCGCGCCGGAGAGTCCCTCGATCGTGGTGACCTCGCGACCATCGGCCTGCACCGCAAGCACCGAGCAGCTTTTGACGCTTCGCCCGTCCAGTAGGACGGTGCACGCCCCGCAGTTGCTGGTGTCGCAGCCCACCACGGTCCCGACCTTGCCGAGCTGCTCTCGGAGGTAGTGCACGAGCAGCGTCCTGGGCTCGACGTCGTCCCGGTACGCGACCCCGTCCACTTTCACGTCGACCTGCGTCATTGGACCTCCCGCGCATGAGGTTGTGTGGTCACCACACAAGCCCCCGGAGCGCGGCGGGTCAAGCCTCCGCGATGATCTGCGCCAGCTGCTCGAAGGCGGCGAGGCTGTGCCCGGCGACCAGGTGGTCGATGTGTGGGAGTGCGGCGACCATGCCGCCGGTGATCGGCTCATATCCCGGCTTGCCTTTGTGCGGATTCACCCAGACGACGGCGTGCGCTAGGCGGGCCAGCCGGGCCACCTGCGCGCCGAGCTGTGTGGGGTCGCCACGCTCCCAGCCGTCCGAGCAGAGGACGACGACCGCGCCACGGGCGACGCCCCGCTGCCCCCACTGGTCCAGGAAGACCTTGAGCGCGTCCCCGAGCCGGGTGCCTCCGCTCCAGTCCGGGATGGCTGCCGTGGCAGCGCGCAGTGCGGCATCCGGGTCCCGGGCCCGCAGCTCCCGGGTGATCCGCGTGAGCCGCGTCCCGAGCGTGAACACCTCGGTGTTGAACGGCGCGGCACGCACCGCGGCGTGCGCGAAGCGGAGCACCGCGTCCGCGTACGGCTCCATCGAGCCGCTCACATCGGCGAGCACGACCAGCCGGCGCGGCTTGCGCCGCCGGGCGCGATGGGCGAGGCGGGTCGGCTCGCCGCCCTGCCGCAGCATCCGGCGCACCGTCCGCTCCAGGTCGACCCTGCCGTTCCGCGCTCGGCCATACCTACGGGTACGGCGGCGCCCCACGCGCGGCGCGAGCAGAGCGAGCATCCGGCGGACCTCGTCGCGCTCGGCGGCGCTGAGCCCAGCGAGGTCACGGTGGCGCAACACCTCCTGCCGGCTCGCCCGCCCGGCCAGCCGTGCGTCGCCACCCTCGCCGCTGCCCTCGTCCTCGTCCACATCGAGCGGGACGGCGCGCAGCTGCGTGACCACCCGCGGTGGGCGCACTATCGGCACCCCGCCGAAGTATGCGGCAAACGCGGCGTCGTATCGGGCGAGGTCGGCCGGGTCGCCGCACAGGGTCAGCCGGCCGGCCCAGTACGTGTCGACGGGCGATGCCACGTCAAGGTGATCCAGGGCCGTGATCATGGCCTGGACGCGGTCGGGCGTGGCCGGCACGCCGGCGTGCCGCAGCGTCCGGGCAAAGCCCAGCACGATGCCGAGGGCCGAAGCGGTCATCCGGTCAGCTCGGCGAGCACCGTCGCCCGTGCGCGCACCGCGTCCTCGTGGTACTTCAGCACCGCTCCCAGCGTCGCGGCAGCGTTGTCGGCATCCAGAGACCGGGCGCCGAGCAGGTGCAGCGCCAGCGCCCAGTCGAGCGACTCGGCCACCCCAGGCGGCTTGAGCAGGTCGGCTTCGCGCAGCCGGGCGGTGACCCGGGCGACGTCGCGGGCCAGCCGTTCGGCGACCTCCGGCAGCCGCCGCTGCAGGATCGCCACCTCGCGCTCGTAGGACGGGTGCGGTAGCCAGTGGTAGAGGCAGCGCCGCTTCAACGCGTCGTGCACCTCGCGAGTTCGGTTGGACGTCAGCACGACCAGCGGCGGGGTCTCCGCGCGAATCGTGCCGATCTCCGGAATCGTCACGGCGTTCTCGGCCAGCACCTCCAGAAGGAACGCCTCGAACTCGTCGTCGGCGCGGTCGATCTCGTCGATGAGCAGCACGCACGGCGCCTGCTCGATCGCCTGCAGGATCGGCCGCGCGACGAGGAAGCGCCGGTCGTACAGCGACCGCTCGAGCTCGTCCGGATCACGGCCCTCGGCGGCGCGCAGGTGCAGCACCTGGCGTGGGAAGTCCCAGTCGTAGAGCGCCTGCGCCGCGTCGATGCCCTCGTAACACTGCAACCGCACCAGCGGCGCATCGAGCACCTCCGCGAGCGCCCCGGCCAGGCTCGTCTTGCCGACGCCGGCGTCGCCCTCGAGGAACAGCGGCCGATGCATCGAAAGCGCCAGGAACGCCGCGGTGGCGAGCCCCTCGTCGGGCAGGTAGCCGGTGCGCTCGAGGGCCTCAGCCAGCGCCTGCGGGCTGGCGGCCTGTGGGTTCACATGTCTAGTGTCCCGCGCGGCGCGCTATCAGGTAGCAGCGCCGGGACGGGTACTCGACTGCCGGGTCGGGCTCGCGCAGCACCCGCGCCGTCTCGGCGAAGCCGGACGCTTGAAGATCGGCCGCGACGTCGTCGGGCCGCAGGAAGTGCATCGTCAACCGGACGCGCTGGCCGAGGAACTCGTCCTCGTCGATCGCGTCGCCCGGCTCGTGTGCCGGGTCGCTGACGTGGAACGCGATCATGACGGTGCCACCGGGCCGAACGACCCGGCCCAACTCGCGGCACGCAGCGCGCCGCTCCTGCCCGGAGAAGTGGATGATCGAGTACATCGCGACCGCGCCGCCCCAGGCGTCGTCCGCGACCGGGAGCTCGAGCATCGACGCTGTCTGGAAGCTGAGCTGCGGATAGCACCGCCGGGCAATGTCGACCATCGCCGGCGACAGGTCGATCCCCACTGTGTCGCAACCTAGCTCGGCCAGGTGGCCCGCTACGTGCCCGGGGCCGCAGCCAATGTCGCCGACCGGCAGTTCGGGTGGCACCAACTCCGCGAACGCCGCCAGTAGCGCCCGGTCGAGAGGCTTGCCGGCCAGCTCACCGGCGATCCGCTTCTCGTACTCGCCGGCCACGGCATCGTAGCTCGCGCGCACCGCGTCGCTCATGCCCGCCACGCTAGCCTGACCTCGTGCCGCGCCGGCCGACCCGTACCGTCCCGACCGTCATCCTGCACGGCTGGCAGGGCAACGAACCGTCGCACTGGCAGACGTGGCTGGCGGCGCGACTTTCGGACGCGGGCCGCGAGGTGTGCTACCCGTCGCTACCTGATGCGGCTACGCCGCAGCTCTCGTCGTGGCTCAGCGCGCTGGATGCCGCGCTCGACGGCCTGCCGGACGACGGATTCGACGTGGTATGCCACTCCCTAGGTGTGCTGCTCTGGCTGCACCATGTGCGGGCCGGTGCCGGACCACGGCCGGCCCGGGTGGTCCTGGTCGCGCCGCCGTCGCCACGGACCCCGGTGCCCGAGTTGGCGCCGTTCCTCCCCGTACCGCTTTCCGTCGACCTGGTGCGCCACGCAGCGGACGGCACCGTGCTGGTCTGCTCGGACGACGACCCGTACTGCCCAGAGGGCGCCGCACTGGCGTACGGCCGGACGCTCAAGATGGCGACCACGGTGCTGCCCGGAACGCGGCACATCAACGTCGAGGCGGGATTCGGGCCGTGGCCTGCGATGCTCGACTGGTGCGGACGCGACAATCTCGCGTTCACCGGGTGAACATCGCGAGCAGGTCGTAGACGATGTTCGCTGCAGCCAGCGCGGTCAGCTGGGCGTGGTCGTAGGCGGGCGACACCTCCACCACGTCCGCGCCGACGACACGCAGGTCGGCCAGCCCGTACAGGAACTGCTGCAGCTCGCGGGTGGTGAGCCCGCCGGGTTCGGGCGTGCCGGTGCCAGGTGCGTGGGCCGGATCGAGCACGTCGATGTCGATACTGATGTACACAGCATGGCTGCCGACCCGGTCACGCACCCGATCGAGGGCGGCGTCGACTCCACCGCGCGCCACGTCGAGCGTCGACACCGTGGCGAATCCGAGCCGGCGGTCGTCGTCGAAGTCGGTGCGCGCGTAGACGGAGTTGCGGATGCCGACGTGCGCGCAGTTGTCGAGCGCGAGCAGGCCTTCCTCGGACGCCCGGCGGAACGGTGTGCCGTGCGTATACGGCATCCCGAAGTAGGTGTCCCACGTGTCGAGGTGCGCGTCGAAGTGGACCAGCGCGATCGGCCCGTGCCTGGCGTGCACGGCGCGCAGCAGCGGCAGTGCCACCGTGTGGTCTCCGCCCAGCGCGACGATGCGATCAGCGTTGCGGTATAGGGCGTTTGCGGCCTCCTCGATCTGGCTGACCGCCTCCATGATGTGGAACGGATTAGCGCTCACGTCGCCGGCATCGGCGAGTTGGAGTGCCGTCCACGGCTCGATCTCGAGCCCGAGGTGGTAAGGGCGCAGCAGCTTGGATCCGGCGCGGATCGCCTCCGGGCCGAACCGTGCCCCGGGCCGATAGGAGGTACCTGAGTCGAACGGGACGCCGAGAACGGCGGCGTCCGCGTGCGAGACCTCGTCCAAGCGAGGCAGTCGCGCGAATGTCCCCGGCCCGGCGAAGCGGGGAACCTGGCGAGCATCGGGGGGCCCCACCACATCGCGCGAGCGGTCATCGCGTTGGTGGTCGCTCATCGTGCCTCTCCCTTCTGCCGCGCCCGGTAGGCGGCGACGTGTTGCCGGTTGCCGCAGTTGCCGGTGTCGCAGTAGATGCGCGAGCGATTGCGCGTCAGATCGACCAGGACGGCGTCGCAGTCCTTTGCGGCGCAGATACGCAGCCGGTCGAGTTCGCCGGACCGGATCATATCGGCCAGCGCCATTCCGGCCTCCGCGGCGAGTCGATCGACGAGCGGAGCGTCCATCTCGCTGACGTGAAGATGCCAGCCCCAGCCGTCGTGATCGATCAGCCAGGGACGCGCGTGTGCCTCCCGCAGCAGCCCGTTGGCGAGCGCCACAACGGCCTGCGTGTCGCCGGCCTCCCAGGCGGCGCGCAGTTTCGGGCGCAGTGCGCGGACCTGCCGTAGCTCTGCGGCGGTGCGGTCTCGGCGTCCGGTGAAGTCATGCTTGTCGAGGAATACCTCCAGTGCGCCGAGGTCGGTCAGCGTCTCCTCGCCCCGGGCCGCGGTGTTGACGAGCGCGGCGGCGGCCACGATGTCTCGTTCCGTGTCATGAGCTAAAACCACGTTGACTCCTGACGACCCATCCGCCTAACGTCACGTGCTAACAGGCTACTAGAACCTGACGGGAGTGGTCATGGGATACGGCTGCGCGCTGCTTGCGGCCTTGCTGTTCGGGGCGAACGGGAGCGTGGCCAAGGTAGCCCTGGGTGCGGGGATCACGCCCGCGCAGCTGACCCTGTTCAGATCACTGTCCGCGGCGCTGGTTGGCGGCGTCGTGGTGCTCATGACCGACCGCCGTGCGCTGCGGGTGAGCCGCCGCGAACTCGTCCATTCCGCCGTCCTGGGCATTGTCGGCGTCGCTCTCGTGCAGTGGCTGTACGCCGTGGCGATCGAGCGGCTGCCCGTCGGCGTCGCGCTGCTCATCGAATATACAGCCGTGCTGATGGTTGCGGTCGTCGGCCGGGTCTTCTTCGCCGAGAACGTCCGCCCGCGGCTGTGGCTGGCGATCGGCTGCGTGCTGGTCGGCCTCGCCGTCGTTGCCAAGATCTGGTCCAGCGACCTGGCACCGGCCGGGGTGGGCGTCGCCGGGCTCGCCGCAGTTGCATTCGCCACGTACCTGATGCTCGGCGAACGGCTTGCGACGCGTACGTCGCCGCTGGCGTCCGCGTTCTGGTCCATGCTGTTCGCGGCGCTCTTCTGGTCGGTGTTCAGCGACTGGTGGACGATCGACCCTGCGGTGCTTACCCGCCGGGTCTCGTTGGGCGGTCACCTCGCGGGCACTTCGCTGCCGGTGTGGGCGCTGCTGTGCTATGTGATGGCGCTCGGGTCGTTCGTGCCGTTCTTCCTGGACTTCATAGCGCTGTCCCGGCTCGGCGCAACGCCCATGGGCGTTGTCGCGACGACGGAGGTGCTGTTCGGATTCGCGGTGGCGTGGCTGTGGCTGGGCGAGACGCTCGACACCTCCCAGGTCATCGGTGCGCTCATCGTGATCGCCGGAGTGATCGTCGCGCAGACCGCCCGCCACCGAACGCCGGCGTTCGCCGATTGATCAGTGTGTACGCAGGCGGCGTGTCTGGGCAGCGCGGCCGGCTAGATCCGCGTCCGGCGGGTAGCCCACTGCCACCAGGGTGAGCCCGTGTGGGGCCACAACGCTGACCTCGCCGGCACGATCGGTCCGTTCGAGCAGGGACACCGGCCACGCCTCGTCCCGCCTGCCCTCGCCCACGGCGAGCAGCGCGCCGACGAGCGAGCGCACCATGGAGTGGCAGAACCCATCGGCCTGAACGGTGCACACGATCTCGGCGCGGTCGCGCGATACGTCGAACGAGGTGAGCAGGCGCACCGAGGTGCTGCCTTCATGGCGCCGGCAGAAGGCAACGAAGTCGTGCTCTCCGAGCAGTTTCGCCGCAGCACGGGACATCGCCTCGACGTCGAGGGAACGGGGCCGGCTCAGAACGTAGCGGCGGCGCAACGGATTCATCACGCCGTCGCATATGCGGTACACGTAACGGCGCCACAGCGCGGAGAAGCGTGCGTCGAACTCCCTCGGTACGGGCGTCGCCGCCATCACTCGCAGGTCGGAAGGCAGCGCACCGTTGAGCCGCCGCGGCTCGGGCACTACCGGGAGGTCGGCATGCGCCACCTGCCCGCTCGCGTGCACGCCGGCGTCGGTACGCCCCGCGACCGTCAGTGCGGCAGGTGCTCGCACGATCCGTGTCAGTGCCTCGGACAGCACGCCCTGCACCGTGCGTCGGCCGGGTTGCGCCGCCCAGCCTGAGAAGTCGGTCCCGTCGTAGGCGACGTCGAGCCGGACGCGAACGAGCCCGCCACCCGGATCAGGCGCGGCGGGCTCGGCACGCTCAGGCGTTGCGGTCCTCGTCTGCGGACTCCTGCTCCGACGGGGGCAGCGAGAAGCCCGCTGCCTCGGCATCCTCGGCCGTCGCAAACCACACTTCGGCGCCGGTGTCGTCGTAGGACTCCGAGCCCGGCACGTGGTACTGCTTCGAGCCCTCGTCGCCCTTGATCGGGAAGCCCTCGGGCTGGGAGCCGTCGTCGAGCGCGACGTGAGAGCCTTCGCCGTACGGTGTTTCCTCGGTGCTGGCCGACTCCTCGACCGCCTCGGCCTCCTCGTCGCCGCCGATGACAACCTGGGAGGCGGCAGTTGCCGCAACCGACGCGGCTGTCGGCGATTCCTCCTTGGCCTCCTCGGCGATCTCGGTGGTGCTCCCACGCGCCGCCTTGCGCGGCGCGGACTTCGTCCCGCGGGCCCGCTCGGCGTCACGCACGGTCGACTGTGCCGCGGTCAGCGCTTCGACAAGCTCGATCACTGCCATCGGGGCGTTGTCGCCCTTGCGCGGGCCGGTCTTGACGATGCGCGTGTAGCCACCCGCCCGCTCGGCGAACTTCGGCCCGATCTCGGCGAACAGCTTGTGCACCACGTCCTTGTCGCGGACGACCCGCATGACCTGACGACGCGCGTGCAGGTCGCCCCGCTTGGCGAACGTGATGAGCCGCTCGGCCAGCGGGCGCAGCCGCTTCGCCTTGGCCTCTGTGGTGGTGATCCGGTCGTGCTCGAACAGCGAGGTCGCGAGGTTCGCGAGCATCAGCCGTTCGTGCGCGGGGCCGGCGCCGAGGCGATGGCCCTTGCTGGGCGTGGGCATGGCAATGAACTCCGTTACTGGGTTAGCGCGGCAGGCCCGCCGCGGTCAGAGCTGCTCGGTTTCGGCGTAGTCGTGGTCCTCGCCGTCGAAGTCGTCGTCGCCGTAGGACTCAACGCGGCTGACCTCGAACCCGGGCGGGCTGTCCTTGAGCGACAATCCCAGGCCAGCCAGCTTGATCTTGACCTCGTCGATGGACTTCGAACCGAAGTTGCGGATGTCGAGCAGGTCGGCCTCGCTGCGCCCGACAAGCTCACCCACCGTGTGGATGCCCTCGCGCTTGAGGCAGTTGTACGAGCGGACGGTGAGGTCGAGCTCCTCGATCGGCATCGAGAACGCGGCAATGTCGGCGACCTCGGCAGGGGACGGCCCTACGTCGATGCCCTCGGCCTCCTCGTTCAACTCGCGGAACAACCCGAACAGTTCGACCAGGGTGTGCCCCGCGGAGGCCACCGCGTCGCGCGGCGTGATCGACGACTTGGTCTCGACGTCGACGACCAGGCGGTCGAAGTCGGTGCGCTGCTCGACACGCGTCGCCTCTACGGCGTAGGTCACCTTCAGCACCGGCGAGTAGATCGAGTCGATCGGGATGCGGCCGATCTCCTGACCCGGCTGCTTGTTCTGCACCGCGGTGACGTAGCCACGTCCCCGCTCGACTACCAGCTCGATCTCCAGCCGGCCCTTCTTGTTGATCGTCGCGATGTGCAGGTCGGCGTTGTGCACGGTGACACCCGCCGGCGGCGCGATGTCCGCGGCAGTCACTTCGCCGGGTCCCTGCTTACGCAGGTACATGACGACCGGCTCGTCGCTCTCAGAGCTGATCACCAGCTCCTTGAGGTTGAGGATGATGTCGGTGACGTCCTCCTTGACGCCCTCGACGGTGGTGAACTCGTGCAATACGCCGTCGATGCGGATGCTCGTCACGGCCGCGCCCGGGATGGACGACAGCAGCGTGCGGCGCAGCGAGTTGCCGAGTGTGTAGCCGAACCCTGGCTCCAGGGGCTCGATCACGAACCGGGAGCGGTTGTCGGCAACGGGTTCCTCGGTGAGCGAGGGGCGCTGAGAGATCAGCACAGCAGTACTCCTTGGGTTAGGACGCCCGCCATATGACGTCCATAGATAGGGATATTCAGTTGTGTCGGGCCGGCGATCGTAGCCGCCGGCAACGCGATTATTTCGAGTAGAGCTCCACGATCAGCTGCTCCTG
Source organism: Jatrophihabitantaceae bacterium (assembly GCA_036506155.1). GTDB lineage: Bacteria > Actinomycetota > Actinomycetes > Mycobacteriales > Jatrophihabitantaceae > DASXRA01. Next base: position 16,825 of record DASXSF010000065.1, on the reverse strand, counting down.
CAGCGGAATGTCGATCTGGGCGCGTTCCGGCAACTGGTGCACGAGCACCCGCAGCCGGTTCGGGATGATCTGGATCCAGGCCGGCACCGGCCGCTCGCCCTGCGTCTCCCGGGCGATGAGGAACGGCGTCGTCTCGAGGGACTTCGCCTTGACGTCGATGACGTCGTACTGCGAGACGCGATAGCTCGGAATGTTGACCTTCTCCCCGTTGACCAGGAAGTGGCCGTGGCTCACGAGTTGCCGGGCGTGCCGCCGCGTGCGGGCGATCCCGGCGCGGTACACGACGTTGTCCAGCCGCGACTCGAGGATCTGCAGCAGGTTGTCGCCGGTCTTGCCGGCACGCTTCACCGCCTCCTCGTAGTACCGGCGGAACTGCTTCTCGAGGACGCCGTAGCTGTACTTCGCCTTCTGCTTCTCCTGCATCTGGAGGAGGTACTCGCTCTGCTTGATGCGGGCGCGGCCGTGCTGGCCGGGCGGGTACGGCCGACGCTCGAACGCCTTGTCGCCGCCGACCAGATCGACGTTCAGGCGACGCGAGATGCGCGTCGCGGGACCTGTATAACGAGCCATTGCGAGATCAGACCCTCCGGCGCTTGGGCGGACGGCAGCCGTTGTGCGGCTGCGGCGTGACGTCGGCGATGGTGCCGACCTCGAGGCCGGCGGCCTGGAGTGAGCGGATCGCCGTCTCGCGGCCCGATCCCGGGCCCTTGACGAACACGTCGATCTTGCGCAGTCCGTGCTCCTGGGCCTTGCGGGCGGCGCTCTCGGCGGCCATCTGCGCAGCGAACGGTGTCGACTTGCGCGAGCCCTTGAAGCCGACGTGACCGGCGGACGCCCAGCTGATCACATTGCCCTGCGGGTCGGAGATCGTGACGATCGTGTTGTTGAACGTGCTCTTGATGTGCGCGTGGCCGTGCGCGACGTTCTTCTTCTCCTTGCGCCGGACCTTCTTGGCGGCGGTTTTCCGTGCGGGACCAGGCACGCTATGCCCTCCCGCTCTTCGCGCGAGCGCTCATCGCTGGGTTCGCTGCGCTCCTCGGGCCGTAGGCAGCCCTGCGATGCTCACTCACTTCTTCCCTGCCTTCTTCTTGCCGGCGATGGTCTTCTTAGGGCCCTTGCGGGTGCGTGCGTTGGTCTTGGTCCGCTGGCCGTGCACCGGCAGGCCACGGCGGTGCCGGATGCCCTCGTAACAGCCGATCTCGATCTTGCGCCGGATGTCGGACGCGACCTCGCGGCGCAGATCACCCTCGACCTGGTAGTTGCTTTCGATGTAGTCGCGCAGCTTGACGAGGTCCTCGTCGCCGAGGTCGCGGGCGCGCAGGTCCGGGCTCACGCCGGTGGCTTCGAGCGCTTGCAGGGCACGGGTTCGTCCCACGCCGTAGATGTAGGTGAGCGCGACCTCGAGCCGCTTGTCACGCGGCAGGTCGACGCCGGCAAGACGTGCCATCGTTCTCCTGAACTCGTTGGGGGAGGTGTGGTGCGCACCCGTCCGTCCGCAGTGGAACGGCCCCGGCCTCCGTCCGGGGGTGCTTAACCGTCGCCTTCGGCGACGACATCAGGCGTGCGCATTCGTCGGTGCTGTGCTCATGGCCGGGGGCGCAAGCTCCCCCGGTCAGCCCTGGCGTTGTTTGTGGCGCAGGTTTTCGCAGATCACCATGACCCGACCGTGGCGACGAATGACCTTGCACTTGTCGCAGATCGGTTTCACGCTCGGCTTGACCTTCAAGGCCGATCCTTCTCGTTGATGTCCATTACTTGTAGCGGTAGACGATGCGGCCGCGGGTGAGGTCGTAGGGAGAAAGCTCAACCACCACACGATCCTCAGGCAGGATGCGGATGTAGTGCTGGCGCATCTTCCCACTGATGTGGGCGAGCACTTTGTGCCCATTGCTCAGTTCCACTCGGAACATCGCGTTCGGCAACGGCTCGACCACGCGCCCCTCGACCTCGATAGCCCCGTCCTTCTTGGCCATGTCCTCCGCTTTTCGTCGGTACTCCTGTCCCGGCACACGAGCGCCCAAGGCGAGCGACAGTGCCAGAACCGGCGCCGCCTGGAGAGGGATCTCCCATCTGCGACCCGCGGCCACAGCGGGCATGCAAGAAGGGCGGCGTACGCCAGCGACAAGTTTACGCAGGCGGCCGTCCTGGCGCCAATCCGCCCCTGGGCGCGCGCCAGACCGGCGGGCCGGCAAGCAGTCCCGCGGCGACCACCACGAGCGTCACTGCGCTGAGGCGGGCTGCCAACGCCAGCGCCAGCGCCCCGGCGAGAGCACCCGTCGCGACCCGCGCCAGGCGACGGGTGCTCTCGGTACGCAGTACGGCCGCGCTGAGGAAACCGACCGCCGCGATTGCCAGCAGCACGCGGATCGGCGCCGACCTGACCACTGCGACCGATTCCGCCAGCCCGATCGGCACCAGCGACAACGCGCAAGCCGCCCACATTCGGGTGGACGTCGGCAGGAATCGGAACGGGTCGCCGCTCACCAGGTCGGGCCAGGTGGCCGCGGCGGTGCGCCGGGGGCATGGCGTCCTGGTGCGATCCAGGCGACGACGATGCCGGCGGCTTCGCCCAGCGTGGTGATCAGAGACGTGTTCTTGGCGATGTCGGGGAGCACGAACAGCACCCAGTACAGCGCCAACCCAGAAGCTCCGCCGACAGCGACCTGCCAGGCCCGGTACGCCGAGAGGCGAAGCGCCGAGCCGACGGACGGGGCGAATGTCAACGCGGCCGCGACGAGGGCCACGCCGCCCCAGGCCTTGACGGTGTGCCACGCGTTGTGCCCGTCCTCCGGGACCGAGATGCCGATCGCGACCGCCGTGAGGCTCGCGGCTGCGAACAGGGTCACCGCTACGTGCGGCCGCGGCATCTGATGCACCGGCCCGGCCAGCGGACCAGGTAGCTGTGCCGTCGGCGGTCCGCTCGAGCGGCCGGGCGGAGGCGGCCCGGCGGGTGGCCCAGGTGGTGGCGGCGCCTGCGGAGACATGCCTGGCTGTTGGAACGTCATCGCGAGATCCCTTCGCGGCCGGCGGGAATTCGCGCCGAACCATATCGGGACGATGCGGACCACCGGCAGCCGGGGACCGGGTCGCCGGCTACACCGCGGTGGACAGGGCGGAAAGGGGTATGCCGCGGGCTGCCAACTCGGCGCGGCCGCCGTCGGGCGCAGTCAGCACCCACGGGCCGTCGTCCAGAATGGCGACGGTGTGCTCCCAGTGCGCGGCCAGCGAGCCGTCGGCGCTGGCAACGGTCCAGTGGTCGGCCAACTCGTGGGTAGTGGCTACTCCCAGTGTCACCATCGGTTCGACGGCCAGGGCCATGCCGGGCACCAGGTGCGGCCCGCGGCCCGGGCGGCCGGTGTTGTGGACGTGCGGATCCATGTGCATCTGCGAGCCGATGCCGTGCCCGCCGTACCCGGTAACGATGCCGAACGTGCCGGATGCGCGCACCGACTCCTGCACGGCATGAGAGATGTCGGTGAGTCGCCCTCCGGCTCGCGCCGCGGCCAGCCCGTCCCACAACGCCTTCTCGCAGGCGCTCGACAACGCGGCCGCCTCGGCTGACACCGCGCCCACCGGCACGGTGACCGCGGCGTCGCCGTGCCAGCCGTTGACGATCGCTCCGAAGTCGATCGAGATCAGATCCCCTTCGCGCAGCACGGTGCGAGGGGACGGGATGCCGTGCACGACCTCGGCGTTCACCGAGGCGCAGATCACGGCTGGAAACGGCGGAAAGCCGTAGTTGAGGAATGAGGACGTTGCCCCCTCCGACGCCAGAACGTCCCGGGCAAGGGCGTCCAGGTCGGCCGTCGATACGCCAGGCGCAACGGCCGAACGCATCGCCTCAAGACCGCGCGCCACTACAAGTCCGGCTTCGCGCATGAGCTTGATCTGGTCGAGCGACTTCAGCTCGATCGGCTCGCGGCGCCGCAACATAAGCGTCTAGTCGGCGAACGGGCTGAGCAGTGCGATCGCCCGCTCGGTGACGTCCTCGACCGGGCCGTGCGCGTCCATGTTCACGAGCTGGCCCCGCGAGTCGTAGTATTCGATCAGCGGCCGGGTCTGCTGGGTGTACACCTCGAGCCGGTGGCGCACGGTCTCCGGATAGTCGTCGTCGCGGTGGTACAGCTCGCCGCCGCACCTATCGCACACGTTCTGAACCTTCGGCGGGTCGAACTCGACGTGCCAGACGTGACCGCACTTCTTGCACAGTCGCCGCCCGGACAGCCGGCGCACTACCTCGTCGTTGTCGACCTCGAGGTCGAGCACCACGCTGAGTGCGGTGCCGAGCTCGCTGAGGATCGCGTCGAGCTCGTCGGCCTGCCCGATCGTGCGGGGAAACCCGTCGAGCAGGAAGCCGTCCTTCGCATCATCCTGTGCGAGCCGGTCGCGCACCATCGCGATCGTTACCTCGTCAGGTACCAGGTCGCCGGCGTCCATGTACTTCTTCGCAAGCTTGCCCAGGTCGGTTCCACCGGAGACATTCGCCCGGAAGATGTCGCCGGTCGAGATCTTCGGGACTTTGAAGTGCTCTGCGATGAACTCCGCCTGGGTCCCCTTCCCGGCGCCCGGTGGACCGACGAGGACCAACCTCACCGCAAGAAGCCCTCGTAGTTGCGCTGCATCAGCTGGCTCTCGATCTGCTTCACTGTGTCGAGCGCCACGCCGACCATGATCAGTACCGCGGTGCCGCCGAACGGGAAGTTCTGGTTGTTGCCGCCGGTGATGGAGAAGAAGAAGTTCGGCAGCACGGCGACGATGGCCAGGTAGATCGAGCCGGGCAGGGTGATCCGCGACAGCACGAACTGCAGGTATTCAGCGGTCGGGCGCCCGGGCCGGATGCCGGGGATGAAGCCGCCGTACTTCTTCATGTCGTCAGCCCGCTCGACCGGGTTGAAGGTGATGCTGACGTAGAAGAACGTGAAGAAGATGATCAGTATGAAGTACAGGCTGATGTGGAACCAGCTCTGCTGGTTGATCAGGTACGTGTTGACGAACCGCTGGAACCCGCTCGATGTATTGCCCTGCAATTGGCTGATCAGCTGCGGGATGTACAGCAGGGACGACGCGAAGATGACGGGGATGACACCCGCCTGGTTCACTTTCAGCGGCAGGTAGGTCGACGTCCCGCCGTACTGACGCCGTCCGATCATCCGCTTGGCGTACTGCACCGGGATGCGCCGCTGCGCCTGCTCGACGAACACCACCGCAGCGATGATCGCCAGGCCCAGGCAGATGATCAGGAAGAACACGAATCCGCCGGAGCGGGTGAGGATGGTGTTGCCCTCGTTGGGGATGCGCGCCGCGATCGAGGTGAACATCAGCACGCTCATCCCGTTGCCGACGCCGCGGTCGGTAATGAGCTCGCCCATCCACATGATCACCGCGGTGCCGGCCATCATGCAGAGGACCATCGTGGAGAGCGTCCAGGTGTCCGTCTTGTACAGAACCGACAGCGGGTTACCCTGCGCGTCTGCGCAGCCGGAGAACAGCTGCCCGGACTTGGCCAGCGCGATGAAACCGGTCGACTGCAAGAGCGCGAGGCCGATCGTCAGGTAGCGGCTGTACTGGGTCAGCTTCTGCTGCCCGGCCTGGCCTTCCTTCTTCAACTGGTCGAAGCGCGGGATCACGACCACCAGCAGCTGGATGATGATGCTCGCTGTGATGTACGGCATAATGCCGAGCGCGAAGACCGAGAGCTTGAGCAGCGCCCCGCCGGAGAACAGGTTGATCAGCGAGTAGACGTTCTTCGTGCCCTGGCTCGCCGTATTCAGACACGTGTTGATGTTGTGCGTGTTCGTGTTGGGCGTCGGCACCGATGCACCGACCCGGTACAGCACGATGATGCCCAGCGTGAAGAGCAGCTTGTTCCGCAAATCCGGCGTGCGGAAGGCCGAGGCGAAGGCGCTGAGCACAGATCCTCCTGCGCGGTGGTCGGCGATCGTTGGCCGCTGCTACGCAGCGGTGGGCGCGGGGCCCCTTACGTTCAGGTGTTTCAGGCTAACAGGCCGCTGACTAACGGGCCCTTACAGCTGCGTAACCGTACCGCCCACCGCTTGGATCTTCTCCCGCGCGCTGCCGGAGAAAGCGTGTGCCGTGACGTCCAGTTTGACGGTGAGGTCCCCGTTGCCGAGCACCTTGACCGGCTCGCCCTTGCGGACCGCGCCGGCCCTGACGAGATCGTCAAGCCCGACCGTTCCGCCCTCGGGGAACAGCTCGGCCAGCCGGGCCACGTTCACGACCTGGTACTCCGTCCGGAACGCGTTGCGGAAGCCCTTCAGCTTGGGCAGCCGCATGTGGATCGGCATCTGGCCGCCCTCGAAGGTCGCCGGAATCCGGCCGCGGGCCTTCGAGCCCTTCGTGCCACGCCCGGCCGTCTTGCCTTTCGAGCCCTCGCCCCGGCCGACACGGGTCGGCTTGGTGCGCGAGCCCGGCGCCGGGCGCAGGTGATGCACCTTGAGCGTCACTTGGTTACTCAACCTCCTCGACCGTCACCAGGTGGGTCACGGTCTTGACCATGCCGCGGATCTCCGGCCGGTTCTCCTTGACGACAACGTCGTGGACCCGCTTGAGACCCAGCGAGCGCAGCGTCTGACGCTGGTTCTCCTTCTTGCCGATCCCGGATCGGACCTGGGTGATCTTCAATCGGCTCACGTCACACCGCCTGACCGGCGCGCGCCCGCAGCATGCCCGCCGGAGCGACATCTTCCAGCGGCAGACCGCGCCGTGCGGCCACCTCCTCCGGCCGGACGAGGCTCTTCAGGGCGGCTACGGTGGCGTGCACGATGTTGATCGGATTGTCGGAGCCGAGCGACTTCGACAGCACGTCGTGGATGCCGGCGCACTCCAGCACGGCGCGCACCGGCCCACCGGCAATGACGCCCGTACCGGGACTGGCCGGTTTGAGCAGCACAACACCCGCCGCAGCCTCACCCTGCACCGGGTGCGGGATCGTCTGCTGGATGCGCGGCACCTTGAAGAAATTCTTCTTGGCCTCCTCGACACCCTTGGCGATCGCCGCCGGCACCTCCTTGGCCTTGCCGTAGCCGACACCGACGGTGCCCTCACCGTCTCCGACGACGACAAGCGCGGTGAAGCTGAACCGGCGTCCACCCTTGACGACCTTCGCCACCCGGTTGATGGTGACGAGCCGTTCGATGTGTGGGCTCTTCTCCGGGGCCGAAGCCCCGCCCCGGCCGCCGTCGCGGCGCTCGCGCCGCTCCCCGCGCTCGCCACCACTACGGCCTCCGCGCTGCGGTCCCGGCATCAGATGATCTCCTTCATTAGAATTCCAAACCTGCTTCCCGAGCGGCCTCGGCGAACGCTGCCACCCGGCCGGTGTAGGTGTTGCCACCGCGGTCGAACACCACGCGCGTGATGCCCACGTCCTTGGCGGCCGTGGCCAGCTGCTCGCCCAGCTGCCGGGCTCGCGCCGTCTTGTCGCCGTCGGTCAGCTTGTAGGTGGACGCCGACACCAGCGTCGCGCCCCTGCTGTCGTCGACGAGCTGGACGAACAGGTGCCGCGCCGAGCGGGTGACCACCAGGCGGGGCCGCTCGGCCGTGCCCAGCACCTTCTTGCGCAGCCGAAAGTGCCGTCGCGACCGGGAGATCCGGCGTGCGGCGGACACGCCGGCCGACCGGCGCGCCTGCTTGAGAACACTGGTCGCTGCCATGCCTACTTACCTGTCTTTCCGGCCTTGCGGCGGATGACCTCACCCTGATACCGCACGCCCTTGCCCTTGTATGGGTCGGGCTTGCGCAGCTTGCGGATGTTCGCGGCTACCTCGCCGACCTTCTGCTTGTCGATGCCCTCGACGGCGACCCGGGTCGGGGTCTCGATGCGGAACGTGATGCCGTCCGGCGCCTCGACGACCACCGGATGCGAATAGCCCAGTGCGAACTCGAGGTTGCTACCCCGGGCCTGGACGCGGTAGCCGGTGCCGACGATCTCGAGCGTCTTCGTGTAACCGGAGGTCACGCCGGTGACCATGTTGGCGATGAGCGTGCGCGACAGCCCGTGCAGCGACCTCGACTCACGCTCGTCGTCCGGACGACTGACCTGCAACACGCCGTCGTCGCCACGCTTGACCGTGATCGGCTCGGCGACGGTGTGGCTCAGCGTGCCCTTCGGACCCTTGACCGTCACGCGCTGGCCGTCGATCGCGACGTCGACGCCGGTGGGCACCGAAATCGGCATCTTCCCGATGCGACTCATCTCAACTCCAATCCCGCCTGGGCGGATCCGCGAGTGCTCATCGCAGCCCTCATCGCACTCACCAGACGTAGGCGAGGACTTCCCCGCCCACGCCTCGCTTGGCGGCCTGCCTGTCGGTGAGCAGCCCGGACGACGTCGAGATGATCGCCGTGCCCAGCCCGCCCAGCACCCTCGGCAGCCCGGACGACTTGGCGTATACGCGAAGCCCCGGCTTCGAGACTCGGCGCACGCCGGCGATGCTGCGCTCGCGGTTCGGGCCGTACTTCAGCGTCAAGGTCAGCACCTTGCCCGGCTTGTCATCGGCGGAGTCGGTGACCGCGAAGCCCGCGATGTATCCCTCCTGCTTGAGAATCTCGGCGATGTGGCTCTTCAGCTTCGAGTGCGGCATCTCGACCGTCTCGTGGTACGCCGAGTTCGCATTGCGCAGACGGGTCAGCATGTCTGCGATCGGATCGGTCATCATCGGATGTGTCTCTTTCCTCGCGGCGGTTCCCGGAGGCCTGCCGCGTCGTCGGTAATTACCAGCTCGACTTCGTCACGCCGGGCAGCTCGCCCGCGTGCGCCATTTCGCGGACGCAAATCCGGCACAGGCCGAACTTGCGGTAGACCGAGCGCGGGCGGCCGCACCGCTGACAGCGGGTGTATGCGCGCACGGCGAACCGCGGCTTGGCCGCCGCCTTGTTGACCAGTGCCTTCTTCGCCATGCCTAACTTCTCTCTGTCTCGCGGAATGGGAAGCCGAGTGCCCGCAACAGCGCGCGTCCCTCGTCGTCGGTGGCCGCCGTTGTGACGACGGTGATGTCCATGCCGCGCGGACGGTCAATGGTGTCGGGGTTGATCTCGTGGAACATCGACTGCTCGGTGAGCCCGAACGTGTAGTTGCCCTTGCCGTCGAACTGCCGATCAGACAGTCCGCGGAAGTCACGGATCCGGGGCAGCGCCAGCGTGAGCAACCGGTCGAGGAACTCCCACATCCGGTCTCCGCGCAGCGTGACCTTTGCGCCGATCGGCATGCCCTCGCGCAGCTTGAACTGCGCGATCGACTTGCGGGCACGCTGTACCAGCGGCTTCTGCCCGGTGATCAGCGTCAGGTCGCGAACCGCACCGTCCATGAGCTTGGCGTCGCGGGCAGCCATGCCGACGCCCATGTTGACCACGATCTTCGTCAACCCCGGCACCTGCATCGGATTCGCATAGCCGAACTGCGACTTCAGCGCCGGCACCACCTCGTCGCGGTAGCGCGTCTTGAGCCGCGGCGTCGGGTACGTCGTCGGTGCGGCCATCACAGGTCCTTCCCGGAGCGGCGCGACACGCGAACCTTCTTGCCGCTCTCGTCGTCGCGCCGGTAGCCCACACGGGTGGCCTTGCCGTCGCCGTCGATCACCATGACGTTGCTGGCGTTGATCGCGGCCTCGAAGTGCTCGATGCCGCCCGCCTTGGCGCCCCGTCCGGTCGTGGTGATGCGGTTGTGCTTGGTGACCCGGCTGATGCCCTCGACGACGACCTTGTTCGTCGCGGGATCGGCCGAGATGACCTTCCCCCGGACGCCCCGGTCCTTGCCGGCGATGACGACGACCTCGTCACCCTTCTTGACCTTCATCGGTTACAACACCTCGGGTGCGAGCGAAATGATCTTCATGAACCTCTTGTCGCGCAGCTCCCGGCCGACCGGGCCGAAGATGCGGGTGCCGCGTGGCTCCCCGTCCGGCCTGATCAGCACCGCCGCGTTCTCGTCGAAGCGGATGTAGCTGCCATCGGGACGCCGCCGCTCTTTGGCGGTACGGACGATCACGGCCTTCACCACATCGCCCTTCTTGACGCCGGCACCGGGGAGGGCGTCTTTCACCGTGGCGACAATGGTGTCGCCGATGCCGGCGTAGCGCCGGCCCGAGCCGCCCATCACCCGGATGCACAAGATCTCCTTGGCCCCGGTGTTGTCGGCTACCCGCAGCCGCGATTCCTGCTGAATCACCGTGCCTCCTGGCTCTTCGCGCGAGCGCTCATCGGGCCTTCTCCAGCACTTCGACCACGCGCCAGCGCTTGGTGGCCGACAGCGGACGGGTCTCCATGATCAGTACGCGGTCACCGACGCCGACCTGATTGGACTCGTCGTGGGCCTTGAGCTTGCTGGTGCGCCGAATGACCTTGCCGTAAAGGCCGTGCTTGACGCGGTCCTCGACAGCGACGACGACGGTCTTGTCCATCTTGTCGCTGACGACGACCCCCTCGCGCGACTTACGGAAATTGCGATGCTCACTCATACGGCGTTCTCCTCGGGCGCGACGGACAGGCCCAGCTCACGCTCACGCAGGATCGTGTAGATCCGCGCGATCTCGTGGCGCACGGTGCGCAGCCGCCGGTTGTTGTCCAGCTGCCCGGTGGCCATCTGGAAGCGCAGGTTGAACAGCTCTTCCTTGGCCTCGCGCAGCCGGGTCTCCAGCTCGTCATCGTGCAGTTCGCGGAACTCGGCCGGCGTGGTGGCCATCAGACCTCACCTACTTCGCGCTTCACGATGCGGCACTTCATCGGCAGCTTGTGGATGGCGCGGGTCAGCGCGGTTCGGGCGACCTGCTCGTTCGGATAGCTCAGCTCGAACAGCACCCGGCCCGGCTTGACGTTGGCGATCCACCACTCCGGCGAGCCCTTGCCCGAACCCATGCGGGTCTCGGCCGGCTTCTTGGTCAGCGGACGGTCGGGGTAGACGTTGATCCACACCTTGCCGCCACGCCGGATGTGCCGGTTGATCGCGATACGCGCCGACTCGATCTGCCGGTTCGTCAGATACGCCGGCTCGAGTGCCTGGATGCCGTACTCGCCGAACGCCACGTGCGTACCACCCTTTGCCATGCCCTTGCGGCTCGGGTGGTGCTGCTTGCGGTGCTTGACCTTGCGTGGCATCAACATAGGTCAGCCCTCCGTGCCTTCGTTCGTGACGTCGTCCGTCGGGACCGGCGACGGTGCCTCGACGGCGATTTCGTCGGCGGCCTCAGCGTCCGTGGTAACCGGGGAGATCTGCACCTCGTCCACGGCCTCTTCAGGAACGGTCGGCGCGGTGCCCTCACGTGCCGCGACGGCTGCCTCCTCAGCGGCGATGCGGGTGGCCTCATCGGCCTCGACCGCCGCCGCCTCGATGTCACGCAGCCGCGCGCCCTCTTCTGCGCGGCCGCCCGACGCGGCACGTCCGGCCTCGGTGCTCGTGCCGGTGGTGCCCTGCGAGCCGGAGCGTCGCGGCCGCCCGGACGGACGCTCACGGCGCTGGCGCAGTGCCTCGGCAGCAGCGGCCGCCTCACGCTCGGCACGCGAGCCGGTCGGCACCTCGCCCTTGTACAGCCACACCTTCACGCCGATGCGGCCGAACGTCGTGCGGGCCTCGTAGAAGCCGTAGTCGATGTTGGCGCGCAGCGTGTGCAGTGGGACCCGCCCTTCGCGATAGAACTCCGACCGCGACATCTCTGCGCCGCCGAGCCGACCTGAGCACTGCACGCGGATGCCCTTCACGCCCGGGCTCTTCAGCGCCGACTGCATGCTCTTGCGCATCGCCCGCCGGAAGCTCACCCGGTTCGACAGCTGCTCGGCAACGCCCTGAGCCACGAGTTGAGCGTCGCCCTCGGGATTCTTGACCTCGAGGATGTTCAGTTGCACCTGCTTGCCGGTGAGCTTCTCCAACTCACCGCGCAACCGCTCGGCCTCGGTGCCCCGGCGCCCGATCACGATGCCGGGACGGGCGGTGTGGATGTCGACGCGGACCCGGTCACGGGTGCGCTCGATCTCGACCTTGGCGATGCCGGCGCGCTCCATGCCCTTGCTCATGAGGCGGCGGATCGCGACGTCTTCCTTGACGTAATCCGAGTACTGCTTGTCGGCGAACCAACGGCTCTTGAAGTCCGTGGTGATGCCGAGACGGAACCCGTGCGGGTTGACTTTCTGGCCCATTACTTCCGGCCCCTCTGCGTCTCGATGCTCTCCACCTCGATCGTGATATGACTGGTGCGCTTGTTGATCCGGTACGCCCGGCCCTGCGCGCGTGGACGGAACCGCTTGAGCATCGGGCCCTCGTCGACATAGGCCCGGGACACGAACAGCGTTTCGGGGTCGAGCGAGAAGTTGTTCTCCGCGTTAGCGATCGCGCTCGCCAGGACCTTGGCCACCGGCTCGCTCGCCGCCTGCGGGGCGAACCTCAACACGGACAGCGCCTCCTGCGCGGGCAGGTTGCGAATGAGGTCGACGACCCGGCGCGCCTTGGTAGGCGTGACCCGGACGTACATCCCTTTCGCGTACGCCGTGTTCACTGCTTCGTCTGCCATCGTTATTCCTCAGCCTCGCCGTGCCCGGCGGTCGTCCTTGATGTGCCCGCGGAACGTCCGGGTCGGCGCGAACTCGCCGAGCTTGTGTCCGACCATGCCCTCGGTGATGAACACCGGAACGTGCTTGCGGCCGTCGTGCACCGCGATCGTGTGCCCCAGCATGTCCGGGATGATCGTGGAGCGCCGCGACCAGGTCTTGATCACGCTCTTCGAGTTCCTGTCGTTCTGCTCGTCGACCTTCTTGAGCAGGTGGGCATCGACGAACGGCCCCTTCTTCAAGCTCCTCGGCATTAGCGGCCTCTCCTCGTGCTGCGCCGGCGGCGGACGATCAGCTTGTCGCTGGGCTTATGGCGCCGGGTACGTCCCTCGGGCTTGCCGTTCGGGTTCACCGGGTGACGGCCACCGGACGTCTTACCCTCACCACCACCGTGCGGGTGGTCGACGGGGTTCATCGCGACGCCCCGCACAGACGGGCGCTTGCCCTTCCAGCGCATGCGGCCGGCCTTACCCCAGTTGATGTTGGACTGCTCGGCGTTGCCCACCTCACCGACCGTGGCCCGGCAGCGCACGTCGACGTTGCGGATCTCGCCGGACGGCATACGCAGCTGCGCGAACGGACCCTCCTTGGCGACCAACTGCACGGAGGCCCCTGCACTCCGCGCAATCTTGGCGCCGCCGCCGGGGCGTAGCTCGATCGCGTGCACCACCGTACCCACCGGTATGTTGCGCAATGGCAGCGCGTTGCCCGGCTTGATGTCGGCGCGCGGGCCGTTCTCGACGATGTCGCCCTGCTTGAGCAGCCGAGGCGCGAGGATGTAGCGCTTCTCGCCGTCGGCGTAGTGCAGCAGCGCGATCCGGGCGGTGCGATTCGGGTCGTACTCGATATGCGCAACCTTCGCGGGCACACCGTCCTTGTCGTGCCGGCGGAAGTCGATCAACCGGTAGGCGCGCTTGTGCCCCCCGCCCTGGTGCCGCGTGGTGATCTTGCCTTGGTTGTTGCGGCCGCCCTTGCCGGAGAGGGGGCGCACCAGCGACTTCTCCGGCTCGTCGCGGGTGACCTCGACGAAGTCCGCGACGGATGCGCCGCGCCGCCCCGGCGTAGTCGGCTTGTACTTCCGAATACCCATGCTCAGCTGACCCCAATCTGACCGAACACGTCGATCCGGTCGCCGGCGCGCAGCGTCACGACGGCGCGCTTCACGTTCTTGCGCCGGCCGTAGCCGAACCGGGTCCGCTTGCGCTTGCCCTTCCGGTTGAGCGTGTTCACGTCAATCACCTTGACGTTGAACACCTGCTCCACCGCGATCTTGATCTGCGTCTTGTTGGCCAGCGGATGAACGTCGAACGTGTACTTGTTCTCGTCCAGCAGGCCGTAGCTCTTCTCCGAGATCACCGGAGCGAGCAGCACGTCACGCGGGTTCCCGAACATCAGCCCTGCTCCTCCTCGTCGGCCTCGGCAGGCTCGGTCGCCGGCGTGGCGTCCTGCTCGGCCGGCACCTCGGCGGCCTCGGTCTCGGCCGGCACCTCGGCAGCCTCGGTCTCGGGCGGAGCCTCGGCAGCCTCGGTCGCGGGCGGAGCCTCGGCAGCCTCGGTCGCGGCCCGAGCCTCGGCAGTTTCGGTCTCTGCCGCCGCCTGCTCCGGTACGGCTTTCTTCGCAGGTGCTTTCTTCGCCGGTGCTTTCTTCGCCGCCGTCTTCTTGGCCGCGGCCTTCCTCGCGGGCGCCTTCTTGGCCGGCCGCTCCTCGACCACCTCGTCCGCGACGGGCTCGGGCTCGGTGATTTCGACGGTCAGCGACCCGCCGAGGAACGTCTCCAGCGCGCTCTGCGTGAACACCACGTCGTCGCTGATCAGCACGTCGTAGGTGTTCAGCTGACCCGGATCGAGCAGGTGCACGGTCGGGATGTTGCGCACGCTCTTCCAGGTCAGCTCGTCGGAGCGCTCGGCAACGAGGAGCACGTGCTTGGACTCGGTGATCTTGCTCAGTGCCGCCAGCGCCTCTCTGGTGGACGGGGTCTCGCCGCTCACCAGCGCCGACACGACGTGCACTCGCTCGCCACGCGTCCGGTCGGACAGCGCGCCCCTCAGGGCGGCTGCCTTCATCTTCTTGGGCGTGCGCTGGTCGTACGTGCGCGGCTTCGGGCCGTGGACGATGCCGCCACCGGTGAACTGCGGCGCCCGCGTCGAGCCCTGGCGTGCCCGCCCGGTGCCCTTCTGCCGATACGGCTTCTTGCCGCCGCCGCGCACCTCGCCCCGTGTCCGCGTCGATGCGGTGCCCTGGCGGGCAGCGGCCAGCTGAGCCATCACCACCTGGTGGATCAGCGGCACGTTCGTTTTCGCGTCGAAGACGTCATCGGGCAGCTCGACGGTGCCCTTCGCGGTCCTCTCCGCCGTCGGGTCGGAAAGCGTGACGGTCGTCATCGCGCACCGCCCTTCGCAGCAGTGCGGACGAGTACGAGGCCGCCCGTCGGACCGGGGATCGCGCCCTTGATGAGCAGCAGTCCCTTCTCCGCATCGACCTTGTGCACGGTCAGGCTCTGCGTGGTCTGCGACTCATGGCCCATGCGGCCGGCCATGCGCAGCCCCTTGAAGACCCGGGCCGGGGTGGCGCAGCCGCCGATCGAGCCAGGTGCGCGGTGCTTGCGCTGCGTGCCGTGCGCCGCGCCCAGGCCGCCGAAGCCGTGCCGCTTCATGACGCCCGCGGTGCCCTTGCCCTTGGTGGTGCCGCTGACGTCGACCTTCGCGCCCGCGTCGAACACGTCGGCCCCGAGCTCCTGCCCGACCTCGTAGCCCTCGATCCCGTCGATGCGCAGCTCCACGAGGTGCCGCCGCGGGGTGACCCCCGCCGCCTTGAAGTGGCCGGCCACCGGCTTGGTGACCTTGCGCGGATCGATCTGCCCATAGGCGAGCTGAACGGCGGTGTAGCCGTCCTTTTCCTGGGTGCGGATCTGGGTGACGACGCATGGCCCGGCCTTGACGACGGTCACCGGGACGATCCGGTTGTTCTCGTCGAAGACCTGAGTCATGCCGAGCTTCTCGCCCAGAATGCCCTTCGTCGCAGTCATTGCCAGCCCTACTGGATGTTCACGTCGACGCTTGCCGGCAGGTCGATACGCATCAGCGCGTCGACCGTCTTGGGCGTCGGGTCGAGGATGTCGATGAGCCGCTTGTGGGTGCGCATCTCGAAGTGCTCGCGGCTGTCCTTGTACTTGTGCGGCGAGCGGATGACGCAGTAGATGTTCTTCTCCGTCGGCAACGGCACGGGCCCGACGACGCGAGCGCCGGTGCGCGTCACCGTCTCGACGATCTTGCGCGCACTGGCGTCAATCGCCTCGTGGTCGTAGGCCTTGAGCCTGATGCGGATCTTCTGTCCCGCCATGTCTGGCTTAGCTCACCTTCGTCTAGGAACGAGCCCGCGGCGCTCGGCGTCGGGGCGGATGCTCACGCTGAGCGGCGGCCGGGTCGCCCCGACCGCCGCACTTTCACTTGTTGATCTTGATGACGCGGCCCGCGCCTACCGTCCGGCCGCCTTCACGGATCGCGAAGCGCAGCCCCTCCTCCATGGCGATCGGCTGGATCAGCTCGACCTTCATGTCGGTGGTGTCACCCGGCATGACCATCTCGGTGCCCTCTGGAAGGGTCACCACGCCGGTCACGTCCGTGGTGCGGAAGTAGAACTGGGGCCGGTAGTTGTTGAAGAACGGCGTGTGCCGCCCGCCCTCGTCCTTGGACAGGATGTAGACCGTGCCGTCGAAGTTGGTGTGCGGGGTGGACGTGCCGGGCTTGATCACGACCTGACCGCGCTCGACCTCCTCGCGCTTGATGCCGCGCAGCAGCAGCCCGACGTTCTCGCCCGCCCGCGCCTCGTCGAGCAGCTTGCGGAACATCTCCACGCCGGTGACCGTGGTGCTCTGCTTCTGCGGGTGAATGCCGATGATGTCGACCGTCTCGTTCACCTTGAGCACGCCACGCTCCACGCGGCCGGTGACGACCGTGCCGCGGCCGGTGATCGTGAAGACGTCCTCGATCGGCATCAGGAACGGCTTGTCGATCTCGCGCACCGGCTCGGGAACGGCCTCGTCGACGGCGTTCATGAGCTCGAGCACCTTCTCGCCCCACTCGGCGTCGCCATCGAGAGCCTTCAGCGCCGACACGCGCACTATTGGAGCGTCGTCGCCGGGGAACTCGTAGGTGTTCAGGAGCTCACGCACCTCGAGCTCCACGAGCTCCAGGATCTCCTCGTCGTCGACCATGTCCGCCTTGTTCAGCGCCACCACGATGTAGGGGACGCCGACCTGGCGGGCGAGCAGCAC
>DASXSF010000064.1:0-17728 GCA_036506155.1 Jatrophihabitantaceae bacterium | reverse complement strand
ACGGTGACGTTGATCGCGGGGCGCTGCCCGTGCTGCTCGGGCAGGGCCGGGTCGCCTAATACCCGGGTGAACACGTCGACGAGCGCGTCGGCGCGGCGCTGGTCGGCGCTGCGGGCATCGGTCTGCGCACTCGGGAGGGAGTTGAGCACGGTCTCGATCACCGCGGCGCCGTCGGCGGGCAGCAGCGCCCATAGTTCGGTGATGCCGTCGTCGTGCGGGGTGAACACCACCCGCCGCTCGGCTATCGCGTCGTGGTGGCGCTGGTCGGCGCGGCGCGGATCGACCGCGATCACGGCCCGCCGCAGCGACGCATCGAACTGCGACAGGGTCTGGTCGGCGGCCCGGGCCAGCACCCGTTGTTCGATCTTCGCGGTGGTCTGGGCGTCGAACGGGTTGACGGCTTCGGCGAGCTTCATCGCGTGCAGGTACGTGATGCGCCCGGTGCGCAGCAACTCCAGGGTCGCCGGCAACCGATCCACCAGGGTCCGCGCTATGGATAACCGCCGTTCCGCGGTGCCGGGGGAGAGCCGCAACGCGGCCCCGACCTGCTCGCGGGTAATCCACGAGCTTGCTGCCGGACCAGTCCAACGCCCGCCCGTCCAACGAGGCGAGCACCTGCTGCTGCGCGGCCTGCAACAGCGCGAGGTGCCGTTCGAGGGCGACCAGCAGATCCACCCGCCCGGCATCGGACACCGCGCCAACGTCGAGCTGCAGCAGCGCCGCCGTGTCCTCGCCGCGGGGGCAGCGCCGGCGGCGAAACGCCCGCCGCTACCGAAAGTTCCAGAAAGCGAGACCATCACAGCAGCGATTCGTACAGCTCTACTGTACGGTGCGCGATCGTCTCCCAGCTGAACTCGCGCTCGGCGCGGTCCCGGCCGGCCTTGCCCATTGCCGTGGCTCGCGGCGGATTGCCGGCCAGTTCGTTCACCGCGACGGCCAGCCCTGCCTCGAATTCCTCCGGCTCGACCGCCAGGTAGGGCACGAGCAAGCCGGTCACCCCGTCAGCGACGACCTCGGGGATGCCACCGACGGCGCTTGCCACCACTGCGGTCTCGCAGGCCATCGCCTCCAGGTTGACGATGCCGAGCGGCTCGTAGACGGACGGGCACACGAACACCGCCGCATGCGTCAGCAGTTGCACCAGGGCGGGGCGCGGCAGCATCTCCTGGATCCAGACCACGCCGGACCGCGACGCCGACAACGACGCCACCGCCGCTTGCGTCTCTGCCGCGATCTCGGGGGTGTCCGGGGCGCCTGCGCAAAGCACGAGCTGGATGTCCGGATCGAAGGACGAGGCCGCAGCGAGCAGGTGTGCGATCCCCTTTTGCCGGGTGATCCTCCCGACGAAGAGCACCGCCGGACGGGAGCGGGAGATTCCGAACCGCGACAGAGTGTCAAGCGATGACGACGGAGCGTACAAAGACGTGTCGATGCCGTTGTGGATGACATGCACTCGGGCCGGATCGACGAACGGGTACGCATCGAGGACGTCCGCACGCATTCCGTAGCTGACCGCGATGATCGCTGCAGCAGTCTCGTACGCCTGGCGCTCGGCCCACGACGAGATGCGGTAGCCACCGCCGAGCTGTTCGGCTTTCCACGGGCGCTGCGGTTCCAGCGAGTGCGCGGTCAGCACGTGCGGGATGCCGTAAAGCATCGAGCCCAGCACTCCGGCGAGATTGGCGTACCACGTGTGTGAGTGCAGCAAGTCCGCCGAGCCCACGGCGTCGGCGATCTGCAGATCGACGCCTAGGGTGCGCAGTGCTGGGTTCGCGCCGGCCAACTCGGTGGGTGGGCCGTAGGCGAAGACGCGGGGCTCCGATCGTGGAGCGCCGAAGCAGAGCACCTCTACGTCGACAAGCTTGCGCAGCTCGTGAACGAGGAACTCCACGTGAACACCACCACCGCCATATACCTCCGGGGGGTACTCGCGAGTGAGCATTCCGATGCGCATGCGGCAGACATTACTGCGCTATCACGGGTCGCCCAGCGCGGAAGGATCGATAGGGTGGGTTCATGGCCCGGGAAGCCAGAGTGTTGGGGATGGTTCTCGCAGGCGGCGAGGGTAAGCGCCTGTTCCCGTTGACAGCCGATCGCGCCAAGCCCGCAGTGCCGTTCGGCGGGAACTATCGGCTGATCGACTTTGTGCTGTCCAATCTGGTCAACGCCGGCTACCTGCGCATCTGCGTGCTGACCCAGTACAAGTCCCACTCGCTGGACCGGCACATCACCCAGACCTGGCGGATGTCGAGTGTCCTGGGCAACTACATCACCCCGGTGCCCGCGCAACAGCGACTCGGGCCGCGGTGGTACACGGGCAGCGCCGACGCGATTCTCCAGTCGAGCAACCTGATCTACGACGACAAGCCCGATTACATCGTGGTGTTCGGTGCCGACCACGTCTACCGCATGGACCCGCGGCAGATGGTGGCGCAGCACGTCGAATCCGGGGCGGGCGTCACGATCGCCGCCATCAGGGTGCCCAGGTCCGAGGCAAGCGCGTTCGGGATCATCGACGCGAGTGCCGACCGCAATGTTGTCGAGTTCATCGAGAAGCCCAAAGATCCACCGGGCTTGCCCGGCAGCCCGGACGAGAGCTTCGCCTCGATGGGGAACTATGTCTTCACGACCGAGGCGCTGCTCGAAGTCCTCAAGATCGACGCTGAGGACGACAACTCGGTCCACGACATGGGCGGCAGCATCATTCCGCTGATGGTCAAGCAGGGCTCCGCGTACGTGTACGACTTCGCCGACAACGACGTGCCCGGCGCCGAGGAACGCGACCGCGGTTACTGGCGTGACGTCGGATCGCTCGACGCGTACTACGACGCGCACATGGACCTCGTTGCTGTGCACCCGATCTTCAACCTCTACAACCAGCTGTGGCCGATCTACACGCACCCGCCGCAGCTGCCGCCCGCGAAGTTCGTCGAGGGTGGCATTGCGCAGGAATCCATCGTCAGCTCAGGAACAATCGTCGCGGGCGCAACCGTGCGCAACAGCGTCATCTCGCCGAACATCCGGCTGCATGCGGGCGCCTATATCGAATCGTCGGTGATCATGGATAACGCGCAGATCGGGCGCGGCGCCGTCATCCGGCGCACCATTCTCGACAAGAACGTCGTGGTGCCCGACGGAGCGCACATCGGCGTCGACCCGGAACTCGACAAAGCCCGCTACAAGGTCACCGACAGCGGCATAGTGGTGCTCGGCAAGAGCCAAACGGCGCTGCCTTGACAGTTGCGTGGGACGAGGCGGTGGACCGGCCGGGCCTGCCGCAGCTCGCCGGCGACACGACAACCGACGCCTGCGTGGTCGGCCTCGGCGCGTCCGGGCTGGCTGCCGTCGCGGAACTCGCCGACCGTGGCCTATCGGTGGTCGGCGTCGACGCCGGACGCGTCGCGGCCGGGGCGGCCGGTCGCAACGGCGGGTTCCTGCTCGGCGGTGGCGCGCCGTTCCTCCACGAGGCGATCGCGCGCTGGGGCCAGGACGTCGCGGTCGACCTTTATCGGGCGACGCTCGGCGAGCTCGCCCGCATGCCTGACGAGCTGGTGCGCCGCATCGGCTCGCTGCGGCTTGCCTCCGACGAGGGCGAGCTGACTGACTGCGCGCGCCATGCGGCGGCACTGCGAGAGCACGGATTCGCGGTCGAGGAGTACGACGGTGAGCTGGGTCGTGGGCTCTTTCTGCCGGACGACGCCGCGATGAACCCCGTCCGCCGTGCGATGGCGATGGCCGGTACTCTCGCCGGCCGCGCATCGTTGTACGAGCACACTCGGGTGTCTGCGGTGGATGCCGCGCGAGTCGTGACCGACCGCGGGGTGATCAGCGCCGGTGCCGTGATCGTCGCCGTCGACGGCCGCTTCGAAGTGCTGCTGCCGGAGCTGGCCGGCCGCGTTCGTACAGCCAGGTTGCAGATGCTGGCTACCGCGCCGGTGCCTGCGAGATTGCCGTGTCCGGTGTACTGCCGCTGGGGCTACGACTATGCGCAACAGCTCGCGGACGGGCGCATGTTCGTGGGCGGTGGCCGTGACCGGTTCGCCGAGGACGAGTGGACGCTCGAGGCGACGCCCACGGCGCCGGTCCAGGCATGGATCGAGCAGGTGGCGCACGGCCTGGCCGGGCGACCGGTCGGCGTCACGCACCGCTGGGCCGCCTCGGTCGGCTATACACCGGATGGCCGGCCGCTGTGCGTCGAGGTACGGCCTCATGTCGCCGCGTGCGGCGGATACAGCGGAACCGGCAACCTGGTCGGCCCGCTGACTGCCCGGGCGGCGGTCGCGCTCGCACTCGACGGGACGCCGCCGCCGGCTTGGTGCGCAGGTTCTGCGCGTCAGGTCGATCGAACACCTGTACGATGAATGCATGAGCGGTGCCTTCCAGGGGTCCCTGCTGGACCTCGCCGAAGACGTGCGGGTCGGGCCCCTGGGCCCGGCGGTGCGGCGCACGACGCTTACGCAGGGCGCCTGGGTCGACGTGCGACGTTGCTGGATCAGCGGTGCCGACGTGTTGTTCGGCCGGCTACAGCGCGGCGTGCCCTGGCGCGCTGAGCGGCGTCCGATGTACGAGCGGGTCGTCGACGTCCCGCGTTTGGTGTGCTTCTACGACGAGGACGAGCCGCTGCCCGACCCGGCGCTCGATGCCGCGAAGCGGGCACTTGACGAGCACTACGCCACGGAGCTGGGGGAGCCGTTTCGCACGGCGGGGCTGTGCCTTTACCGCGACGGCTCCGACAGCGTCGCCTGGCACGGCGACCGCATCGGGCGCGGAAGCACGCAGGACACGATGGTCGCCATCGTCTCGCTGGGTGAGCCGCGGGCGCTGCGGTTGCGGCCCCGGGGTGGCGGCGCGCCAAGCCTGCGATTCGACGTCGGCCACGGTGATCTGCTCGTGATGGGCGGCAGCTGCCAGCGGACGTGGGAGCACTGCGTACCCAAGACGGCGCGACCGGTCGGCCCGCGCATCAGCGTCCAGTTCCGTCCCCGTGGGGTGCGCTGACGCTCGCACGCCAGAATGGGCCCGTGAGCGAACTCGCGCACGCGCTGCGCCGGGCGGGAGTCGCCGAGGTCGACGTCTCGACGCGGCGGCGCGCCGAGTACTCGTCGGACGCGTCTAACTACCGTGTCGTGCCCACTGCCGTGGCCTTCCCGAGGCACGCCGACGAGGTTGCCGCAGCGCTTGCGACGTGCCGGGCGCACGGAGTGCCTGTGACCGCGCGCGGCGCCGGGACGTCGGTCGCCGGAAACGCCGTCGGCTCCGGCCTGGTGCTGGATTTCTCGCGGCACTTGAACCGGGTGCTTTCCGTCGACCCCGAGGCCGGTACGGCAACGGTCGAACCGGGCGTGGTGCTGGACGCGGTCACGGCCTCGGCAGCACCCCACGGACTTCGCTTCGGCCCTGACCCATCCACGCACGCGCGCGCCACTGTCGGGGGGTCGCTGGGGAACAACGCGTGCGGCGCCCGTGCGCTGGCGTACGGTCGCACGGCCGACAACGTGGTCGCGCTGGACGTCCTGGCGGGCGACGGCACGCGCATCGACGGCGTTCCGACCGCCGTGAGCGCACTGGTTCGTTCCCGGTTGGCGCTGATCCGCACAGAGTTCGGCCGGTTCACCCGGCAGGCGTCCGGCTACGCGCTGGAGCACCTGCTGCCCGAGAACGGCGCGGACCTCGCGAAGTTTCTGGTCGGCACCGAGGGCACGCTCGGCGTGATCACACGGGCAACCGTGCGTCTCGCGGCGGCGCCGCGTTTCACGGCGCTCGCCGTGCTGGGCTACCCCGACCTTGCCTCCGCCGCGGAGGCAGCGCCCGGGTTATTGCCCCTCCGCCCGGTGGCGCTGGAGGGTCTTGACGCCCGCCTCGCCGATGTCGTGAAGGCGCGGCGCGGCGCGGTGCCGGATCTGCCGAGCGGCAGCGGCTGGCTGTTCGCAGAGACGGCCGGCGATACCGCGGAGGAGGCGGTGTCCGCCGCGCACGCGCTGATCGCTGACGCCGGTTGCCTCGATTCGGTGGTGGTCGCCGGCGTTGTGGCCCGGGCTGCATGGCGGATGCGCGAGGACGGCGCAGGGTTGGCAGGCCGCACCCCGGCAGGCAGGCCCGCCTGGCCCGGCTGGGAAGACGCTGCCGTCCCACCGGAGAAGCTCGGTGCGTACCTGCGCGAGTTCGCCGCGTTGATGCGGCAGCACGGGGTGGACGGCTTGGTATACGGGCACTTCGGCGACGGCTGCGTACACGCCCGTATCGACTTTCCGCTGGCGTCGCGGCCGTCCGTGCTGCGGGAGTTCGTCGTGGACGCGGCGCGCCTCGTCGGCGGCTATGGCGGCTCCATGTCCGGCGAACACGGTGACGGGCGGGCGCGTGGCGAGCTGCTGCCCGACATGTATACGCCCGCGGCCATCGAGACGTTCGGCGCGATCAAGCACGCGTTCGACCCGGACGACTTGCTGAATCCGGGTGTCATCGTGCGCCCCGCACCGCTCGACGCCGACCTGCGGATACCGGCGGCGCGGCCAATTACCCGCCTCGGCTTCGCGTATCCGCACGACGACGCGGATCTCAGCACGGCTGTGCACCGCTGTGTGGGGGTAGGGAAGTGCCGAGCCGACACGGGCGGGGTGATGTGCCCGTCCTACCTGGCGACTCGTGACGAGAAGGACTCCACCCGCGGCCGGGCACGGGTGCTCCAGGAACTGGCGAACGGCTCGCTCGTCAGGGGTTGGGATTCGCCCGAGCTGGCCGAGTCGCTGGATCTGTGCCTGTCCTGCAAGGGATGCTCGTCGGACTGCCCGGCAGGGGTCGACATGGCCACGTACAAGGCCGAGGTGCTGTACCAGCGGTACCGGCGGCGGCCACGGCCGGCGGCGCACTACGCGCTGGGCTGGCTGCCGCGTTGGGCGCGGCTCGCCTCGCACATGCCGCGCCTGACCAACGCCGCACTGCGGCGGCGCAGGCTCGGGAGGATCGCCAAGCGGCTGGGCGGTATCGACCTCCGCCGGCCCTTGCCGGAGTTCGCGCCGCAGACGTTCCGCGCCTGGTTTGCCGAGCGGACGCCGGTCCCGGGCGCACCCGTGCTGCTGTGGGTGGATACGTTCACGGACCACTTCACGCCCGGCGTCGGGAAGGCGGCCGTCCGGGTGCTGGAGCGCGCCGGCTACTCCGTACGGATCACGGCGCAGCCCGTGTGCTGCGGGCTCACGTGGATATCGACCGGGCAGCTCGGCGGTGCCCGCCGTCAGCTGCGGCGGTCCCTCGACGCGCTGGCGGCACACGACGACGTTCCAATCGTCGGACTGGAGCCGTCCTGTACAGCTGTGCTGCGTTCTGACCTCGTCGAGCTGCTGCCCGGCGATCCGCGCGCCACCCGCGTGAAGGCCGCGACGACGACGCTCGCGGAGCTGCTGCGTGGCACCCATGGCTGGGCGCCGCCCCGGCTCGACGACGTGCACGGTGTTGCCCAGCCGCACTGTCACCACCGCGCAGTCCTGGGGTGGAATGCCGACGCGGAGCTGCTCGCAGACGCGGGAGCGAGCATTCACGCGGTGGGCGGCTGCTGCGGGCTGGCCGGCAACTTCGGCGTCGAGCGCGGCCACTACGACGTGTCGGTGGCCGTCGCCGAGACCGCGCTGCTGCCTGCGGTCCGCGCCGCCTCCGGGGACGCGATCGTGCTCGCCGACGGGTTCTCCTGCCGTACCCAGCTCGACCAGCTGGCGGGGCGGCGCGCGATCCATCTGGCCGAACTACTCGACAAGGAAGCGCGATGACCGGCTTTGTTCCGCCCCCGTACCCGTACGAGCGCCTAGGCGACGTCATCGCGATCGCGGAGCAGCACCCCGGTGGCGCGGTCAACCTGTCGATCGGTACGCCGTGTGACCCGGCGCCGGCACAGGTGATCGCTGCACTCTCCGCGGGGGACGACGCACGGGCCTACCCGTCGTCGATCGGCTCCCCGGCTTTCCGCGAGGCGGCGGCGCGCTGGATCACCCGCCGCTTCGGCGTCGACGTCGACCCCGGCACGCAGCTTGCGGCGTGTGTCGGCACCAAGGAGTTCGTGGCGTCCGTGCCCCAGTACCTGCGGCTGCGCGAACCGTCGCGCGACACCGTGCTCTACCCGGCGATCAGCTATCCGACGTACGAGATGGGCGCGATCCTCGCCGGCTGCCGCCCGGTGCCGTACCGCGCCTTGGCTGACATCGACGACCGCGATGCCGAGCGGGCGCTGTGCCTGTGGGTCAACTCGCCGGCCAACCCGACAGGCGAACTGCTCGACCTCGATGCGGCGGCACGCTGGGGCCGCGACCGCGGCGTCACCGTGCTTTCCGACGAGTGCTATGCCGAGTTCGTCTGGCACGGCTCGCGGGCGACCGTCCTTGCGACCGGCGTCGACGGAGTCCTGGCGGTCCATTCGCTGTCCAAGCGGGACAACTTCGCCGGTGCACGCATCGGCTTCTACGCCGGCGACGCCGACCTCGTGCACTACCTGCGCGAGGTGCGCAAGCACGCCGGGCTGATGCCGGCAGGGCCCGTGCAGGCGGCCGCGGTCATCGCCCTGGACGACGACACGCACGTCGAGGCACAGCGTGCCCGCTACCTGCGAAGGCTGCAGCGGCTGCAGCAGGTGCTGAAGGCGGCTGGCTACGACGCGCCGCTGCCGGGCGGCGCGTTCTACCTGTGGGCGCCTGCGCCGAACGGCAGCGCCTGGGCCGCTGCGCACGACATCGCGGCCAAGACCGGCATCGTCGTCTCGCCCGGCGAGTTCTACGGCGCCCAGTCGGCCGGATTCTTCCGGGTGGCCGCCGTAGCCCCCGACGAGCGCATCGAGCTGGCTGCCCGCCGCATCGGCGCGTGACCCGGCGGCCCCTCAGCCGAACTCGACGCCCTGCGCCAGTGGCAGCTCGCTCGAGTAGTTGACCGCATTCGTCGCCCGGCGCATGTACGCCTTCCACGCGTCCGACCCGGACTCGCGACCGCCGCCGGTCTCCTTCTCGCCGCCGAACGCACCGCCGATCTCCGCTCCCGACGGGCCGACGTTGACGTTGGCGATGCCGCAGTCGGACCCGTCCGCAGCGAGGAACCGCTCCGCCTCCTGCATGTTCAACGTGAAGATCGACGACGACAACCCCTGGGGGACGTCGTTGTGCAGCGCCACCGCCTCGTCGAAGTCGTCGTAGGTCAGGACATACAGAATGGGTGCGAACGTCTCGGCGCGGACGATATCCGTCTGCGCCGGCATGCGTACCAACGCGGGCTGGACGTAGTACGCGTCCGGCGCCTCGGATGCCAGCACGCGCGAACCCCCCGTCACCAGCTCGCCTCCGTCGGCGGCCGCCTTGCCCAGCGCGGTGGTGAACGCTTCCAATGCGCCCTCGTCGATGAGCGGTCCGACCAGGGTGCCCGACTCCAGCGGCGAGCCGATCGGCAGCGACTCATAGGCGGATCGGATCCGGGCCACCAGCTCGTCGGCGATCGCGGAGTGCGCGATCACCCGGCGCAGACTGGTGCAGCGCTGGCCGGCCGTGCCGGCCGCGGAGAAGACGATGCCGCGCACCGTGACGTCCAGGTCGGCGGACGGCGTAACGATCGAGGCGTTGTTGCCGCCCAGCTCGAGGAGCAGCCGCCCGAACCGCCCGGCCACCCGCGGCGCCACCGCCCGGCCCATCCGGGTGGAGCCGGTCGCGGTGATCAGCGCGACCCGTGGGTCGTCGACGAGCGCCTCACCCACGGCGGGGCCGCCCAGCACCACCGAGCTGATCGCCTCAGGGGCACCGACGCGGCGGGCCGCCTCGGTCACGAGCGCTTGGCAGGCGAGCGCTGTGAGCAGCGTCTTCTCCGACGGCTTCCACACCACCGGATCGCCGCAGACGAACGCCAGCGCGGCGTTCCACGACCACACCGCCACCGGGAAGTTGAACGCGCTGATGATGCCCACCACGCCGAGGGGGTGCCACTGCTCCATCATCCGGTGGCCGGGCCGCTCGGAGGCGATCGTCAGCCCGAACAGCTGCCGGGACAGGCCCACGGCGAGGTCGCAGATGTCGATCATCTCCTGCACCTCGCCCAGCCCCTCGGAGCGGATCTTGCCCGCCTCGATCGACACCAACGTGCCGAGATCATCCTTGTGCTCGCGGAGCAATTCGCCCAGCTCACGGACGAGCGCCCCGCGAACCGGTGCGGGCACCAGCCGCCAGGCTTGGAACGCTTCGTGCGCGCGTCCCACGATCTCGGCCACCTCGGCCGGCGTATTCGCGGAAAGCCGGGCCAGCTCGCCGCCGGTGATGGGGGAGCGGACGATCAGATCGTCGCCCGCCGGGAGCTCGGCCACGCCGAGGCGGGCAAGTAGTCCGCGGGTCTGGTCAACTAGCGAGTCGTGTGCCGGAAGCATGATCACACCTGCCCTAGTTCGGCGAACCGGGCGCCGTTGCGAGTCTCCAGCAGCGCCTGGAACGGGATGGTCTCCTGCGAAATGAAGCCGCTCGCCGGTAGCTTGCCGGCGGCGACCAGCTCGACGACCGCGACCGCAGACGCCGCCGTCGTCCACGAGATCGCCCGCCACAGCCGCCCGTTGATGGAAAGCGGCTGGTAGGCACGCACGTACTGCTTGCGGGCCAGCTGGCCGGCCGCCGTGTCGCCGACCCCGTTCGCAGTGCCCTCGACTGCGGCGTACAGGTACACGACGTCGTCGTCGACCGGCGGCTTGGCGTTGACGAGGAGCTCGCCGGCCAGCTCGCGGCGCTGCCGCAGGCCGAGCTCGTCGAAAAAGAAGCGCATCAGCTCGAAGTGGCCCTTGTAGCGCATGGTCTTGTAATCCAGCCGCTGAGCACGTCCCTCGAACGTTTCGCACATCGTGCCGAGTCCGCCGGACGTGAGCGCCGCCTCGAGCTCGACGCCGCCGATGACGACGCGCTCGAGGCCGGTCATGGCGGGGACCATCTGCCGGGCGCCGCCGCGCAGCACCTCGCAGTCGTTGAGGTACTCGTTGACCACACCCTCCGGCGACCAGTTGAACGCGTAGCCGAGCAGGCCGGCCGGGTGGCGGGGCAGCGCTCCGACCTTGAGCTCGATGCTGCGGATCTCCTCGAAGTGCTTGGTCAACGCGGATCCGACCATGCCGATGAGCCCGGGGGCGAGGCCGCACTGCGGGGCGTACACGATGTCCCTGTCCTTGGCGGCGAGTTCCTTGACCAGATTGGTCGTCGGAACGTCCTCAGTGAGGTCGAAGTAGTGGACGCCGACCTCGTGAGCCGCCTCGGCGACGCCGAGGTTGAGGTGGTACGGCATGCACGAGACGACGGCATCCGCGCCCTTCAGGGCCGCGTGCATGCCGTCGGCGTCTCGGACGTCAAGCGTGGCCGTCTCGAACGGCAGGTCGGTCCGTTCTCGAGCGTCGTATGCCTTGACCGCGAACCCGCAGTCGTTGAGCAAGGTGGCGACCAGCTCGCCGACCTTGCCCAGTCCGATGACTCGGATCGAGCTGATCACATCTCCTCCTAACGGCCTCCCCCAGTATGTCGTAAGTTCTTCTTATGGTGGACGCGGGGCGGCTGGTGATGCTGCGCGAGGTTGCCCTGCGCGGCACGATCGCATCGGCCGCGCGCTCCCTCGGGCTTACCCCGTCGGCGGTGTCGCAGCAACTGGCGGTATTGGAGCGAGAGGCCGGCTGTGCGCTGCTCGACCGCTCGCCGCGCGGCGTGGCGCTCACCGGGGCGGGGCGTGCCCTGGCCGAACGCGCCGGCGCCATTGTCGACGTTCTCGCCGCGGCCCGTGCCGACCTGGACCGGCTCGGCGGCTCGGTGAGCGGTCCGGTGACGGTGGCCGCCGTGGCCAGCGCCGCCGGGACTCTCGTTTCGGACGGCGTGCTGCGCCTGCGCAAAGGGCAGCCCGGCGTGGAGGTGTCGGTGATCGTCGCCGAGCCGCGCGACGCGCTGGACCTGCTACATACCGGCGACGTCGACATCGCCGTGGTGGACGAGTACGACTACGTGCCTCTCGCACTGCCGGATCACCTGGACGCCCGTCAGTTGCGCACCGAGCCGCTTGTCGCGGTGGGCGCGCCGGGTGCCCTGCCGCGCGCGGTCGCGCTGGCGTCGCTCGCCGACGCCGATTGGGTCATGCCGTCGGACTCGGCCGCGTGCGGGCAGGCGGTGCGCTCGGCCTGCCGTGCGGCCGGCTTCGAGCCGCGCGTGCGGTGGCAGACCGACGACATGCTGTTGCTGGTCCGCGCCGTGGCGGCCGGCCACGGCGTCAGCGTGCTGCCTCGGCTGGCCGTCGCCGCGGAGGCCGCGGACGTGGACGTCCGGCCGTTGCGTGCTCCCAGGCTGCGCCGGCGGATCAGCGCGGTGACCCGGACCGGTGGCGCTGCGCGTCCTGTCGTACGGGCCGTGCTCAATGCCTTTGACGCGACCCGAGACGATTGAAGGGTGATCGAGATCCGGCGGATCGGCCCTGACGACTGGAAGATGCTGCGTGCCACCCGGCTGGCGGCGCTCCAGGACGCTCCGGAGGCGTTCGAGTCGACGTACGAGGGCAGCCTCGCGTTCGGCGAGGACGAGTGGCGCCGACGTGCCGGTACCCATCCCGTCTTCCTGGCCTTCGTCGGGGAGCAGCCGGTCGGCATGGCGATCGGCCTGTTCGACGAGGACACTCGCCCGGGCTCGCGCGACCTGGTGTCGATGTGGGTATCGCCTGCGGTACGGGGGCGCGGCGTCGCGGGCCGGCTTATCGGCGCCATCGCCGAGTGGGCCCGCGCCGGCGGGGCAAGGGAGCTGCACCTATGGGTCGTTGTGGGCAATGCGGCGGCGCGCGGCGCCTACGACCGGGCCGGATTCGTCGCGACGGGGGAGCAGCAGCCGGTGCACGGCGCCGGCAGCCGCATCGAGGAACGCTTGGTGCTTGCGCTGGACGAGCTCAGCGTTTGACGGCGACCAGCAGGCCGTCGCTGACCGGCAGCATCGCCGACACGAGGCGCGCGTCGTCGCGGACTGTCTTGCCCAGCTCCCGAATGGTCACCGTGTCCGGGTCGCGCGCGGTGTTGTCGGCCACCCGGTCGTGCCAGAGCGCGTTGTCGAATGCCACGACGCCGCCCGGCCGCAACAGGCGCAGCGCCTGCTCGTAGTAGATGCCGTACGAGGACTTGTCGGCGTCCACGAACACCAGGTCGTACGCGCCGTCCGTGAGCCGGGGCAGCACCTCGGCGGCGGACCCGTTGATCATGCGATAACGCGGCGTCGCAACCTCGGCATCGGTGAACGCCTCACGCGCGGCGCGCTGATGCTCTGCCTCGACGTCGACCGTGGTGAGTACGCCGTCGGCCCGCATGCCGCGCAGCAGCCACAGCCCGGACACGCCGGTGCCCGTCCCGATCTCCACGACGCCGCGGGCGCCGATCACCGCGGCAAGCAGCCGGAGCGCGGCGCCACCGCCCGCCCCGATCGGGACGCAGCCGAGCTCGGCGGCCCTGGCCCGAGCGGCCGCGATTACCTCGTCCTCGGGATGGAACGACTCCGCGTAGGCGAGGCTGCGCAGGTCCAGCATCGCGTCCATGCCGGAACGCTACTTCATCGTGTCGATGATCAATGCGAGGTCGTCTTCCGTGGTGACCGGGTTGACGATCGCGAATCGGGTACACGGGTGGCCGTGATAGCTGGTCGGCGTCACGAATGCGGTCTGCTCGTCGAGCAGCCGGGTGCTCCACCTCTCATAGTCGGCGGGCCGCCAGCCGAGCCGTTCGAAGATCAGCACGCTGAGGTCGGGCTCGACCAGCAGCGAGACGTGCTCGGCCTTGCGGATCAGCTCCGCGCCGGCGCGTGCGACTGACAGCGTCTGCTCGACGGCGTCGCGATATGCCGCGCTGCCGTGAACCGCTAGGGAGAACCAGAAGGGCAGTCCGCGCGCCCGGCGCGTCAGCTGGATGGCGAAATCGGACGGGTTCCACTCGCCGTCCACGGTCACCGGGTCGAGGTAGCTCGCGTACTGCGTATGGGCTGCGCGCCCGAGCACCGGATTCCGGTAGATCAGCGCGCACGAGTCGAACGGCGCGAACAGCCACTTGTGCGGGTCGACGATGAACGAGTCGGCGAGCTCGATGCCGTCGAACAGATGCCGCACGCTGGGCGCGACGAGCCCGGCCCCGCCGTAAGCGCCGTCGACGTGCAGCCACCAGCGTTGGTCGCGGGCCACCGCGCCGATGCCGGCGATGTCGTCTACGACGCCGGTGTTGGTGGTGCCGGCCGTGGCGACCACGGCGAAGACGCTCTCGCGCAGGTGGTCGGGGAGCGCGTCGACGACCGAGCGGAGCGTCGCACCGGTCATTCGGCCGCGCGCGTCGCCGGCCACCTCGATGATGTCGACGTCCATCACGATGCGCAGCGCGTGCTTGACCGACGAGTGCGTCTCCTCGGCGACGCAGACCGCCCACCGTGGCGGACGGATGCCGCCGCGCCGCTCCAGCGCCGCCTCGCGCGCGGCGACCAGCGCCGAGAGGTTGCCGATCGTCCCGCCCTGGACGAACGCGCCCCCTGCTCCGGGCGGCAGCCCGGCAAGGTCGGCCAGCCAGCGCAGCGCCTGGTTCTCGACGTACACGGCACCCGAGCCCTCAAGCCAGGACCCGGGGTACACGCTCGACGCGCCGACGAGCATGTCGAATGCCGCGGCTGCCTTGGTGGGCGCGCTCGGGATGAACGACAAGTAGCGCGGGTGGTCGACCGACAGACATGCGGGCCCGAGGACGTCGGCCCACAGACGCAGCGCTTCGCTGCCGCCGATGCCGTGCTCCGTGATTGTCGCGCCGACGGCGGCCTCCAGCTCATCGGGCGTGCGCGGCCGATCCAGCGGTGCGATCATCGCCAGGCGGCCGAGGCAGTAGTCCGCGAGCGCGCGGGCCAGGACGTCGTCGTCGCGCGTGTAGTGGTGCACGCCGAAAGCGTAGGTGCGCTAGAAGCCGCCCCCGAATGGTTCCCCGTGCGCGGCCCGGCTGTGAACGCGGTTCGCCTTCGCCTCGGCCGTCAGACGCTTCCGCAATTCGGGATCGGCAGGCTGCAGCGGTTCCAGGCGGCTGCGCGCCCGCAATATCCGGCTGCACACAACGCCAAGGAGACAGATGGCGAGGGCCCCTAGGACGATCCAGAGCACCACAGCGGACACCTCCCCCATGCACAGCTCTCGGCAAGCTGTGTCGAGAAGTGTGGCATGCGAGGGAACGTAAGGGAACGCTGAGGCGTTCCTAAGAGCGCACAGTCGGCGTTGGTTGCCTTGATGCGACAATCGGTGCCGCAGACGAGGTGAGTAGCACGTGACAGATGCCGTGTGGGTTCCCCCCACCTGGGACGAGGTCGTGCGCGAGCACGCCGACCGGGTCTACCGGCTTGCCTACCGGCTGTCCGGCAACCGCGCCGACGCCGAGGACCTCACGCAGGAGACGTTCGTCCGGGTCTTCAAGTCGCTGGCCGAGTACACGCCGGGGACATTCGAGGGCTGGCTGCATCGCATCACGACGAATCTGTTCCTCGACATGGTGCGCCGCCGCCAGCGGATCCGTTTCGATGCGCTGCCCGACGATGCCGGCGACCGGCTGGCGTCGTACACGGCGACTCCCGAGCAGGCATACGCCGAGCGCAACCTCGACCCGGAGGTACAGGACGCGCTCGATGCGCTCCCCGCCGACTTCCGCGCCGCGGTGGTGCTGTGCGACCTGGAAGGGCTGTCGTACGAGGAGATCGCCGCAACGCTAGGTATCAAGGTCGGCACGGTGCGCTCGCGGATCCACCGCGGGCGAGTGCTGCTGCGTGAGGCACTGGCCCACCGCGCTCCCGGAGTGCGTCCGTCCGAGCCTGGCGTAGCCGCTGAGGCGGTGTTATGAATCTGCCGGTCCAGCACCTGAGCGACGAGGCGCTCGCCGCCTTTGCCGACGGCGCTCTCACCGACGGCGCGCGCGCCCGTGCCGCCCGGCATGTGGCGGAATGTGCCGAGTGCGCGCACGCCGTTGCCGTGCAGCGCGAGGCGGTGTGGGCACTGCGCGCCGCGCCCGTGCCTGCGCTGCCGGGGGATCTGCTCGAACGGCTACGCGCCGTTCCGTCCACGACGCCGTTGAACGGACAGCCCATCGCGATCGACTCCGACGGCTCTGCTGTCTTCCCCGCGTTCGGCACGGCCGCGTTCGCGGAGCCGAGCGATGACCGTGCCGAGATGTCACAGCGGCGAGGGCGTCCGTACGGGCTGCTCACCGCCGCCGCCGCGGTGATCGCGCTCGGCGCGGTCGGTGGCGCTGTCGCCGGTACGAGCGACGCCGGCTCCGGGGCGCCCTTCGCGCCTGCGACGCCGCCGGTGCAGGTCCAGCCGGGCGGTGGCTCCACCGCCGACCTGATCGTCCAGCCGGCATCGGCTACCTCCATCTTCGCGCGCACGGTCCGCTGACCCGGTAGCCGCCCTGGACGAGGCTGAGGCAGACTCGACAGGGAGCGCGAGAGGACCACGACTGCATGAGCGACCCTGCGGAGCGAATCAGGTACGCGCGCGGTCGGCGCGCTCGGGCCGACGACCCGCCCGATTCGGGCGGGAAGGAGGTCCGATAGATGAGCGCTGACGACGCCGTCCCGCCGTCGGTCCCCGCTGACCCGGCGGCGGAGCGCGAGTACGCCAGGCCGCCCGGCGTCGAGGACTCGTTCGCCGCGCATGAGCCGGAGCCGATCTACAGCCCACCCCCGCCGACGGTATCGCCCGAGGAGCACGCCGAGTTCCGCCGCCCGGCCGGCACCGACGCCGAGTTCGCCCCGCTGCCCGGCGAGCGCATCCCGCCTGCGCACCGCGTCGTCGCACCGCCCGTCTCTCCCGCGCTCACTCGCGACTACGGACGACCGGCCGGTTCGGGCGCGTTCGACCCCGAGCCGGGCAGCCGTATCAACCCGCGCGGGCGCGAACCCGAATCGCCGTGGTGGAAGCCTGATGCGCGACGCGACCCGTGGCGCGACCCGCGTTCACCGTTCTGGCTGGGGCGTCCTGCCGTGTTCGCCGGCGGACGCCCGTCGCAGCTGCCGCCCGAGGAGGACGCCGAGCAGGGTGAGGAGCTCCCCCCGGAGGAGGAGCTTGCGCCGGAACCGGTCAAGGCGGTGCGCACCGGCCCGTTCGGGTTGAGCGCCCTTGTGCTGGCCCTGGTGGTCGCGCTCGTCGCGGGAGCACTGGGCGGCGGCGCCGGATACTGGTTCGCAACGCGGGCGCACAGCGCCCTGCACAACGGCGACCTCAAGCTCGCGAAGACGGGCACACCCGCCAACCGTCCACCCGGCTCCGTCGCGGACATCGTCCAGCGCGTTTCGCCGACGGTCGTCTCGATCGAGGAGCGCACCGACCAGGTCGACGGAGTGGGGGCCGGCGTGGTGATCGACAAGGCGGGCTACATCCTCACCAACAACCATGTCATCGAGGACGCCGCGATCGGCCACGGCGACATCTGGGTGACCTTCGACGACAAGTCACGGGTCACGGCCCGCGTGGTCGGCCGCGATACAAAGACCGACCTGGCGGTGATCAAGGTCAACAAGTCGAAGCTGACCGTCGCCTCGCTGGGCGACTCGAGCAAACTTGCCGTCGGTGACCCGGTGATCGCGATCGGCTCTCCACTGGGCCTGCGAGGCACGGTCACCAGCGGCATCGTGTCCGCCCTGGACCGGCCGCTCCCGGAGGGCAGTGATCCGAACGACCCGGTGATCAACGCAATCCAGACCGACGCGTCGATCAATCC
>DASXSF010000063.1:0-12432 GCA_036506155.1 Jatrophihabitantaceae bacterium | reverse complement strand
CACCTGCCCGCACTCCGCAAGGCGCTCGATGAGCATGTCGCCACCGAAACTGTCGGCACCGTGCGTCAAGATGAACCCATGATCGCCGCCTGACGATCATGAGGGCCGCTACCGAAAATCAACGACGAACGGGACATCCTCAACCATGAATCGCAGAAATTCATGGGTCCTAAGCGGGGGCTCAGCTGCAGAAGTCCCGTGTGAGCTGCGTCAGAACGGCAGCGGCGGTGCTCGTGCCGGTGCGGCTGACCCACTCCGCGTCGGCGTGAGCCCCGTCTCCTTCCGGTCCGTAGAGCACGGTCGGGATACCCGCGGCGGCGAGGAAGGCCGAGTCGGCCCAGTAGGACATCGGCGCCACCGTCGTGCCGGTTCCGGCAGCGGCCAGCAGCGCCTGAACGATCTCGGCATCGTGGGGTGTCTGCATCGGGGCACGGTCCAGAACGGTGCGGGCGGTGGTGGTCAGACGCGGATCGGCGGGACGGCGCCGTTCAAGTAGATCCGCAACGTCGGCCTCGACCCGCTCGAGCGTCTCGCCAGGAAGCGTTCGCCGCTCGACGGTGAACACGCAGCGGTCCGGAATGGTCGACTCCCCCGTGCCGCCGGCGATCAGCGATGCGTGGAGGTTGCCCGAACCGAGGAAGGGGTGGAGCCGGCTGCGAATCTCCTGGTCCAACTCGTCGAAAGCGACCAGGTAGTGGCCGGCGCCGAGGATGGCGTCGGCGCCGAGGTGCGGCCGTGAGCCGTGGGCGGCAACGCCCCTGACGGTTACCTCCGTCCATACGAATCCGCGGTGAGCGGTGCCGACCTGTCGTTCGGTGGGCTCGGTCACGACGGCGGCGTCGATCCTCGGCAGGTCGGGCGAGGCCAGCACTTCCTGGATGCCCAGGCTTGCGTGCTCCTCGTCGGCGACAGCGGCCACGATGACCTCTCCATCGATGCCGGCCAGGGACGCGTCGCGGCAGGCGATGAGAGCGCCGGCGAGGCCGGCCTTCATGTCGTAGGCGCCGCGGCCGTAGAGGCGGTCGCCGGCCACGCGAGGGATCAGGGCGTCGCGGGCACCGGCCAAGCCGACGGTGTCGAGGTGGCCGCAGAGCAGCAGTCGGCGGCCCCCGACATCGCGGCCACCGCGCAGGACGACGCTCGGGCGGCCGGGTGTGCCCTCGAGTTCGTCGACATCCAGTCCGGCGTTTCGCCCCCACTCCGCGACGAAGGCCGCGATTTGCGCCTCACCCGCGCCCGCGCGGTCGAGTCCGGGGTTGACCGAGTCGATGCGGACGAGGGCGTCGAGCAGGTCGAGGACAGTCATGCCGATCACGGGCCGGGGTTCTTCGCTCAGGGTTCGAGG
This sequence comes from Jatrophihabitantaceae bacterium, assembly GCA_036506155.1. Classification (GTDB taxonomy): domain Bacteria; phylum Actinomycetota; class Actinomycetes; order Mycobacteriales; family Jatrophihabitantaceae; genus DASXRA01. The sequence goes on along the minus strand of DASXSF010000063.1, from coordinate 11,087 downwards.
TGCGGGTAGCGGTAGTCGCCGACCGGCAGATGGTTGCGTTTGGTCGAGCGGGGGCTGGCGAAGCGGATCAGATTCCAGACCGTGCCGGCCTTGTCGTTGGTGCCGGACGCACGGGCGCCGCCGAAGGGCTGCTGCCCGACGACCGAGCCGGTTGGCTTGTCGTTGACGTAGAAGTTGCCGGCGGTGTAGCGCAGCGCGTCGTCGGCCTGGCGGACGGCGGCCTCGTCCTCGGCGAAGACGGCACCGGTGAGGCCGTACCGGGTCGACTCGTCGACGAGCCGGAGCGTCTGCTCCCAGTCCGCGTCGTCGTAGACATAGGTGGTGAGTACCGGGGCGAACAGTTCCTGGGTCAGGAACGGCGATGTCGGGTCGTCGACTTCGAGGACGGTCGGGTCGACGAACCATCCCGTCGAGTCGTCGGTTTTTCCGCCGACTGCGACGATGCCCTCGCTGCGGGCACGCGACAACGCCTCCGCGTGTTTGGCGTACTGCTTCGCGTTGATCACTGCGCCGACGAAGGTCTCGGGTTCGGTCGGATCGCCCACGACGACCGACTCGGTGAGGGCGATGAGACGGTCCTTCAAGGCCGGCCACACGCTCCGGGGCGCGTAGAGGCGGGACGCCGCCGAGCACTTCTGCCCCTGGTACTCGTACGCGCCGCGGATGCAGGCGACGGCGAGCGCGTCGAGGTCGGCCGTGGAGTGGGCGAGGATGAAGTCCTTCCCACCCGTTTCGCCAACAAGGCGCGGGTAGCCGCGGTAGGACGCGACGTTCGTGCCGACGGTGCGCCAGATGTGCTGGAACGTCGTGGTGGAACCGGTGAAGTGCACGGCGGCGAGGTCGCGGTGCGCGAGGGCCACCGATCCGATCTCCGGCCCGGCGCCGTGGACGACGTTGATGACGCCGTCGGGCAACCCGGCCTCGCGCAACAGCTGAAGCGACAGCTGCGCTACGAGCGAGGCACTCTCGGCCGGCTTCCAAACAACGGTGTTGCCCAGGATGGCCGGGGCGAACGCGAGGTTGTTCATGCAGGTGAAGTTGAACGGGGTGACGGCGAAGACGAAGCCCTCGAGTGGGCGGTACTCGGCGGAGTTCCACTCGCCTGGCCGCGAGCCTGGCTGCACGCCGTACATGTCGAGCATGTTCTTGACGTTTGCCCGGATGAAGTCGATCGTCTCGCACGCAGCGTCGATGTCGGCCTGGTAGGTGGTCTTCGACAATTCGAGCATGGTGGCGGCGTTGAGCCGGTCGCGCCACGTTCCGTACTCCAGCAGGTCCGCGGCACGCAGGAACGGCGCGGCGCGCTCCTCCCAGGGCAGCCGTCCCCACCAGCGCGACGCGACGAGTGCTGCGTCGATGGCTTGCTGCGTTTCGGACGCGCCGGCCCAGTGCACGTGGCCCAGTTGGCGCTTGTGCTCGTGCGGGGTGACAACGGGAACCTGCCGGCCTGTGCGCACCTCGACGCCGCCGATCAGGTTGGCGATGTCGTAGTCGGCCGCGCGTACCTCGGCGAGCGCCGCGGCTGTGCTCGTACGTTCCGGCGAGCCGGCGGCATAAGAGCGCGGTGCGGTGGGGCCGATGGGAAACAGGGCCGTCCGGCCGGCGGGAGCGGTCATCGCGTACTCCGAGTCGAGAGGGGTTACCGCAAACCTAGGCAGCCGCGCCACCCGCGGCTTCGGCAGGCCAGCGGAACTTGCCGCTGGGACTTCCTAAGATTGTCGAACCGGCAGGGGTTAGGACACGGCCTACATGACGACGGCGTCGGCGGAGGTTCAGGCGGCGGTCGACCGCCTTGGTGCGTCGCTGGGCCGGGCCGTCCTCGTGGAGGACGTGCACCACCACCCGCTCTGGTGGAGCGCGCAGGGCGAGGTCGACGGCACCCGGATGCGCACCATCCTGCAGCGTGAGCCCGCGCCCGCCGCGGCCGCTGTCGTCGTGCGCCTCGGACTGGCGCGGGCCGAGGGACCGGTGCGCGTGCCGGCTGTTCCGGAAGCCGAGATGCTGCCGCGGTGGTGCGTGCCGTTGCGCGTCAGCCGCGATCTGCTCGGCTACCTGTGGCTCCTCGACCCCGACGAGACCGTGACCGAGGCCGACCTGCCGGAGATCGTGGCATGTGCAGCGCTCGCCGCTACGACTCTCGCCGAGGAGCGCGTCACCGGCGCGAAGCGGGACCACCGGCGGGCCGCTTTGCTCGCGCGTCTGGCGGTGGGTCCGGACCCGAGTGCGGCCCGGGAGCTGATCCGACTCGAGGAGCTCGACCCTGGCGTCATGGCGGTGGTGCAGCTGCCGGAGCAGCGTGGTGGCTGGCCGCTTTCTGACGGTATGAGCGTCCACGTCGCCGCCGCGACCGGGACGAGCGGCCCGCCGCTGCCACTCGGGCAGCTGCATGTGGCCGTGCATCGGGCGCGGGTGACGGCTCAGGCGGTGCGTGCCGGCGCGATCCTCGACCGCCCCAGCTGGGATTCGCTCGGGTCCTGGCATTTCATCGCGAGTGCCCCGGACGAGCTGGCCGTCGGCGACGTTCATCCCGCGGCCGAGGTGCTCGCTTCCCAGGAGCGACCGGACCTGATGGTCACTGCCCGGGCGCTTCTCGATCACGGCGGGGACGTCGCGCGAGCGGCCGAGGAGCTGCACATCCATCGGACCACCCTCTACTACCGGATCGAACGAATCGAGGCGCTCACCGGCGTCAATCTCAAAGCGGGACCGGGCCGCGACGACCTGCACATGGCCCTCCGCCTGGCCGCGTTCCGCTCCGCCGCTCAGTGATCTGTTTCGACTGCATTCGAAAGCCAGCCCTGCTTCTTTCGGCCGAGCGCCGAAGCCAAGCTGCCCATCGCGCGCTTAGCGTCGGCTCACGGCAACGAGTTGGGAGCGAGCCCGTGACCGCAGATGTCATCGTCGTCGGGGCTGGAGCGCTCGGTGCGAGCAGCGCCTTCCACCTGGCCCGCGCCGGGCTCGAGGTCGTCGTCGTGGATGCCTTCGCCGGCCCGGCCGAGGGCAGCACCGGGCGCTCGTTCGCGTCCATCCGGGCGCAGTGGGCAGACCCATTGAACATCGAGCTGTCCTGGCGCAGCATCCAGGCGTACCGCTCCTTCGCCGAGGTGCATGGCATCGACGTCGGCTACCGGCCCAGCGGCTACCTCTTCCTGGTCCCGGAGGTCGCCTGGGAAGCACAACTCGCCGCGGTTGACATGCAGCGCGAGCACGGCGTTCCCGTCGATGTCCTCGATCTGCGGGCCGCGCAACACCTCACACCGTTCGCCCCGGAAGGGCTGGCCGGTGCGACCTGGGGGCCGGCCGACGGAGTCGTCGACCCACACCTGGCCACGAGCGCGTACCTGCAACTCGCGCGATCGGATGGGGCACGCGTGTTGTTTCGCCATCCGGTCACAGCCGTCGGGTTCGACGACGGGTGGGCGGTCACCGCCGGCGAGCGCCGTTTGGACGCGCCGTACCTCGTCAACGCCGCCGGCGGCTGGGCGGGTGAACTCGCCGCTCTGGCCGGGCTTTCCGCCCCGGTGGTGCACTCGCGACGCAATGTCTACGCAACCGCGCCGGGCGCGCTCGCCGATGCCGTGCCGATGACGATCGACGTCGGCACCGGGGTGTTCGTCCGCGGTGAGGGCTCGCGGCTACTCTTCGGCGCGGCTCGTCCGGACCAGAAGGACGGGTACGACGTCACCGTCGACTGGCCGTGGCTAGAGGCGGTGCTGGGGCAGGCTGTCGTTCGGTTCCCCTGGCTCGCCGACCTGCCGGTCGACCACGCGGGTTGCTGGGCCGGCACCTACGAGAACACACCGGATCACCACGGCCTCCTCGGCGCGGACCCAGCCGCGCCGGGCTGGGTCAACGCGTGCGGCTTCTCGGGGCACGGCCTGATGCAGGCGCCGGAGATCGGCCGGTTGGTGGCCGAGCAGATCATTGACGGCGCGATCACCAGCATCGACGCGAGCGCGCTGCGCCTCGAACGTTTCGCGGCCAGCACCGCGAGCCACGGGTTAGGGATGGTCTTCTGATGGGCGAAACCCGAGTCGAGCCGATGTGGTCGTTGTCCCTTCGCGGCAAGGAGCGCTGATGTACCCGACGTTGCAGTCCGACCCGGCGAAGGCCGCCTGGATCAAGAACACTGCCGCCGAACTCACCGCGTTCGGCGACGAGCACCGCACCGAACTCGACACCGCCAACCGCGCCAACCGCTTCCCCCGGGACCTGTACCGCGAACTCGGCCGGCGCGGCTACCTCGGCCCACTCGTCCCGGCGGAGCACGGCGGCCTCGGCGGCGGCGTCCCCGAATACGTCGTGATCAGCGAGGAGGTCGGCCGGCACGGTCTGGTGTCGGGGCAGATCGCCGCGCAGGGCCAGCAGTGGCTGCTCGACTGGGGCACCGCGGAACAGCAGGAGCGCTGGCTGCGCGGCATCGCCACTGGCGAGATCGTCTTCTCCGAGTGCATCAGTGAGAAGAACGCCGGATCGTCGTTCAAGGCCATGAAGTCGACGGCAATGCGCGACGGGGGTGATTGGCTACTCACGGGCAGCAAGACGCACATCAACCTCGGTGCGGACTGCGACGTCACGCTCTTCTACGCCATGGCCCCCGAGGGCCTGACCAGCTTCCTGGTCGACATGTCATTGCCAGGCATCCGCACCCACGTGACGCGGGCGATCGGGCTGCGGCTGATCCGCACCGCCGACGTCGAGTTCGACAACGTCCGCGTCCCGGACTCGGCGCGTCTAGGTCCGGCCGGTGGCGGCCTTTCGACGTTCCTGTCCACGTTCAACATCAGCCGGCTGGGCAACGCCTCCGAGCTGATCGGCCTGGGCCGGCGCGCCCTCGAACTCGGGCTGCGCTATGCCGAGCAGCGCGAAGTCGGCGACCGCGTCGTCACCGATTTCCAGGGCATCCGCTGGATGGTCGCCGATGCGTGGACCGCGCTGCATGCTGCCTCGCTCGCCCGCGACGACGCCGCGATCGCCCATGAGCGCGGCGAGGACATCGCGCTTCGCACCACCACCGCCAAGATCCTCGCGATCGGGGCTGCCGAGCAGGCGTCGGACGCGGCGGGAAGCCTGGTCGGCGGCCACGGCCTTTACGTCGACACTCCGTACAGCGACATCCTGAACGACATCAAAGTGCTCAAGGTGGCCGGCGGCTCGTCGGAGATCCTGCGCAACTACCTTGCGCAGCGCATCCTGAAGGACCCCGGACACGAGGGGTTGGCATGAGCAACCTCGCACGTGCAATCGTCGAGCAGTCGAGCATCCGGCCGCAGCTGCGGGTCGGCACGGTCGACGACCAGGTCGAGCTCGCCGATGCGCTCGAACTCGCTGCCGGCCGGGCAATCGACCTGACGCTGCGGCCCGGGCAGCGCGTCGCCCTGGTCGCGCCGACCTCGACCGACTACATCGTCACGTGGCTTGCCTGCCTGCTGGCCGGGACGCCCGTCGCCTTGGTGAATCCCACCTACCCCGACGAGCTGGTCGAGCGCATGCTGGCACCGCTCGCTCCCCACCGGGTGCTGGACGCCCAGGAGATCGCGCTGGCTCGGACCCGGGGCCGTGGCGACGCTGCCGCTCTGCCGGGCCTCGCCGCCGACGACTTCGACATCGCCTCGTACATGCACACGTCCGGCACCACGGGGTTGCCGAAGTTCTGCGCTCAGACACACGACTACTTCCGCCGGCTGGCCCGGGCCATGGCCACCGCCCTCGACCTGAACCCGACCGATCGCGTGCTCGCCCCGCTCCCGCTGTTCCACATCAACCCGATGGGCTACGGCATCATCACCGCGCTGCTCAACGGCGTTGACGCGCTGACCGTGTCGCGATTCTCCGCCAACGGATTCTGGACGGCCGTCGTCGCCGAGCGGGTCACGGTGCTGATCCTGCACGCACCGCCGGTGGAGATCCTCAAGAAGACCACCGGAGCTCGCGAGTCGAACGGGCACGTCGTGCGCACGACGTTCTACGCCGACGCGCAGTTCCTGCGGCAGTTCTCGATTCCCGCTGCCGTGTCGGGTTACGGCTCGACGGAGGCCGGCGGCGTGTCGCACCTGATGCGCTGGTCGCGCTCGGACGACATCCCCGCCGGCGCGAGCCGGCACGGCGGCCCCGGCCGGGCCGACATCGAGTGGCGGGTAGCCGACAACGGCGAGATCTTCGTCCGCGAGCGTGAGCACGCGGCGCTGTTCGACGGCTACGTCACTGCCCACGGCCTGGATTCGGCACGCGACGCCGAGGGGTGGTTCGACACCGGCGACCTCGGCCGAGCCGTCGGCGCGGACTACCTGGTCTTCCTGGAGCGGGGAGCCGAGTCCATCCGCGTCAAAGGCGAGTTCGTGCCGATCCCGTATGTCGAGAACCATCTCGCGACAGTCGAGGGGATCACCGATCACGCCGTGTGGAAACGCAGGGGCGCGCTCGTCGACGACGAGGTCGTCCTCTACGCCGTTGCCGACCCGTTGCCCGTCGAGGCGCTGCGCACCCGCATCGCGCAGCTGCCGCCCTTCATGCGCCCGGTGGCCATCGCCAGGGTCGCCTCGGTGCCCCGCGACGCGGCCGCCGGCAAGGTGCAGCGCCGCCTGCTCGCCGAGCATGCCGTCCTCGACTGGGTGGAGCTGCCATGAATCTCCCCGAGTGGGCGGCAGGCATGGCCGACCTGCACACGCATGCCGCGCCGAGCCTGCTGCCTCGTCACGGCGACGACCGCGCAACCGTCGCCGCCGAGCGGGCGGTCGGTTTCGGCACCGTCGTGCTCAAGGCGCACGAGGGCAGCACCGTCGAGCGCGCCGCTGCCGCAGGCGACGGCGTCTTCGGCGGCATCGTCCTGAACAGCCCGGTCGGCGGCGCCAACCCTGACGCCGTCGAGGTCGCGGCACGCCTCGGCGCGCGGGTGGTGTGGATGCCCACGGTGTCCGCGCGCACGCACAAGGCGAGAGCCTCGTCGCCGGAACTGTCCGTGCACCGCGGCTTCGAACTCGGTCGGGTGGACGTGACCACCGAGGACGGCACCGTGCTGCCGCAGTGGTTCGACGTGCTCGACGTCGTGGCCGCGCACGATCTGCTCCTGGCGAGCGGCCACCTCTCCGCGGACGAGACCGTCGTGCTGTTCCGCGAGGCGAAACGCCGCGGAGTGCAGCGGCTACTGGTCAACCATCCGAAGATGGCGTTCCTGCACTGGAACGACGAGGCGTCCACGGCCTTGCGGGAACTCGGCGCTCACCTCGAGCTCGGCATACTGCCCGACCTGCTCGGCGACGCCGAGCACTCCAGTCTCACGCTCACGCGCAGCTACCCGACCTCGCTGCTCGTGTTCGGTGGCGACCTCGGTCACGCGCACCACCCGCCGCCCGCGATCGCCGTCGCCCCATGGCTTGTCGACCTCGAGAAGCATGTCGGCACGGACACCGCCACGGCGATCATGACCACCCAGACCCGGAGCCTGCTGCTATGACGACAATTGCTGTGCTTCCCGGTGACGGCATCGGATCGGAGATCCTCGACGGCCCGGTCGCTTTTCTGCGTCATCTCGAACGCGACGGCGCGCCCGTCCGCGTCACCGGGCCGTGGCCGTACGGCAGTAGCGGCTGGGCGCAGACCGGATCGACGCTGCCCGAGCAGACCGTCGCAGCCTGCCGCGGCGCCGACGTCATCCTCTCCGGTGCTGTCGGAACCCATCCCGGCGTCACCGCTGACGAGTGCCCCAACCCCGAGGCGGCACTGATCGAGTTGCGGCACATCTTCGACCTGCGCATCAGCGTGCGCACCGTCCGCGTGCCCGGCGAGGACGACGTGATCATCGTCCGCAACATCACCGGCGGTGCCTACGCCGGCCCGGAACGCCGTGTCGAAAGCGACGGCAACGGTCCGGCCGAGGACCTGCTGGTTCTCGACCCCGCCCGAGTGCGGGAGGTGTTCGACATCGCCGTCGAGTACGCCCGGCGGGCGCCACACCGCCGAGCGCTCAGCGTGGACAAGGCCAGCGTGTTCGCCACGTCCCGGCTGTGGCGGCGCACCGCGCATGCCAGCGGCTTCCCGTTCGCCGACGTCAATGTCGACCGCGCGGCCTACGAGCTCGTCAAGCACGCCGAGCTGCCCTCGGTCATCGTCACCGAGGGCCTCTTCGGCGACATCCTGTCCGACATCGTGTGCGCCCGCGCCGGCTCACCTGCGCTCTGCGGATCGGCGACCATCAATCCCGACCGGCCGTTCGGTCACGGCACGACCGCGCTGTTCGAACCCGCCCATGGTTCCTCGCCGCACCGCACCGGCAGCCGCCGCTCCAATCCCACCGGCGCCTGGCTCGCCCTGATCGATCTGCTCGCCTGGTGCCCTGACCTCGCCGCCCTCGACCTGCACACCCAGGTGCGCAAGGCCCTCGACCACGTGATCGACACGGCACCACCGACGTACGACCTCGTCCCACCCGGCGAGCCGACGATTGACCTCGACCAGTTCAACGAGCGCGTCCTGCAAGCCCTGGCCGCGGTGACCGCATGACCACCCCGTTCCAGCAGCTGCACCACATCTGCCTCGTGGTCCACGACCTCGACCAGAGCGTCGCGTACTACGAGTCGATCGGCATCGGGCCGTGGCAGGACTACCCGCCCCTCACCGAGTACACCGACCTCGACGTGCCGAACCCGGATGCCTTCCACGCCCTGCGCTACAAGTTCGTCAACCTCGACAACGTGCAGCTGCAGATGTGCCAGCCGCCCGAGCTCGACTGCCCGCAACGCCGCTTCCTCGACGCCCACGGCGAAGGCGTCTTCCACGTCGGCTTCGAGTCCGACGTCGACGTCGCCATGCAGCAGGCGAAGGATCTCGGCGTGCGCGTGCTCATGCGGGGCCAACGGCCGAACCACTCCGGCTTCGTCTATTTCGACACCTACGATCAGGCGGGGGTCATCCTGCTCGCCCGCAAGACCCAAAGCTGACCGGGCACGCACTCATCGCGCACGCACAGCTCAGGCGTCGAGGCCTTGCCGCGGGGCCTGGGGGTCGAGCACGGTATGCCGCATGCCGGGCTGGGCTAGAGGTCGTGCGGCGACACCAATCCGTGCTGCAGCGCCATCTCGACCAGCCGCGCTCGTTTCTGATTCGGCGGCAGGTGGTCGATGCCGAGTTTGCGGAACAGCACCCGCAGGTGCGTCTTCACTGCGTCGACACTCAGACAGAGCTCGGTGGCGATCTGCTGGTTCGTCGATGGCGTCGCGTATGCCTGCTCGTGTTTGTATGGACGGCAGAGCGCCACGAGCACTGCGTGCTGCACCGGCGTCAGCCGCGACGCGGTCGGCAGCGGTTCACCGACGAGCGTGTGCACGCCGTCCACCTCGGCGGGCGCGCAGAACGTCAGCACCGTGAACCCGACCCGGATCTCATCGCGGTCATGCAACTGGACACGGCCCGATACGCGGCGCCCGTTGACGAACGTCCCGTTGCGGGATAACCCGTTATCGCCAACCGTCCACACGCCACCCACGCGCTCGAGCGTCGAGTGCAGCCGCGAGACCAACGGGTCGCCGTCGATGACGACGTCGGCAGACGGCGCCCGGCCGATCGTCACGACGCCACCCTGCAACTCCCAGCGCCGCTGCTCGCCCTGCACGTTCCAGCGCGATAGGTACGGCAGCGGATCCGGCTCACGGCCGCTACTCGCGGGCGCGATAGTCCTCCCCGACGGCTCAGTCATGCCGCCTCCACCCCTCGCCTCACTGTGCGCCGCCAACACGCGACCGTCAACCACAGGGTGGGCACATCCCACACCTGGGATGGCTGCCGCCCGGCACAGACCTGCGAGACCGTCCTCACAAGGCGCCGCGTGAGTATCGGACCCACGCGGCGGAGGGAGGGAGCACTCATGAACACACGACTAACGAGACGGTGGCCACCAGCGATCGGGCTATGGTCGACGGTGCTGGCGTTGATGCTCAGCGCCGGTACGGCCATCGGGGTGGCCGCAGCGGGGGCATCGACGGCCGCCTCACCGGCGCCCTACTGCGGCGTCCGGTGGGGCTCGCTCGAAAAGACGACGCCCGGGTACCCCTCGCCCCGATCTCCGATAGTGAACGTCCGCGCCGGCCAACATCCCTGCTACGACCGGTTGGTCGTGGACTTCGCCGCACGGCCCAGCGCGTTCCACGTCCGCTACGTGCCGGCGGTTACCCGCCAAGGCAAGGGCGACGTGCTCCCGCTGCGTGGCGGTGCATTCCTGGAGATTGTCCTGTTGACGTCGACCTACGACATCAACACCGGCAGGCCAACCTACGCCCCAGCGAACTGCAATGAGCTGGTCGGCGTCGCCGGGTGGCGCACCTTCCGCCAAGTCGCAGACGGCGGCAGCTTCGAGGGCTACACGACAATTGGGCTCGGGGTCCGCGCTCGACTGCCCTTCCGTGTCTTCACACTGGCCGGTCCCGGCACGCACTCTCGCCTCGTGATCGACGTCGCGCACCACTGGGCGGCACCCGACCTACCCGCTCCCACCTCAACGGCGATTCGATCTTCGGCGCTGGGCGACGATCGCAACGCCGATCTGGTCGGGGTCCGCACCGGAGCCCACGCCGAATACGACCGCGTGGTCTTCGATTTCCAAGGTCCCCGGACCGGGCTGCGCTATGTCGTGTCGTATCGCGGTGACCGGCTCGAGGTGGACCTGGAACATGGCACCGTGCGCAACCAGCACGGTGCACTCACATACCACGGCCCGACGATCATCCACCCCGGACTGGCGCAGCTAAAGACAGTCCAGATCGCAAGGGTCTTCACAGACGGCACCATCGTGCAACTCACGTTGGACCACACGGCCGGGTTCAGCGTATTCGCCCTCACCTCACCCCAACGGATCGTGGTTGACGTCGCGCATTAAGTGCGGAGCGGGCCCGCTGTCCGCAGCGTTAGCGGGCCCTGCTCCAGTGTTCGATGAGCCGGATGAGTCCTGAGCATGCTTGACTGCTACCTAGCCCCTAGGTAGAGTTACACCATGGCTGATCGGCTGCGGATGACCTTGCCCACCCAGTTCGTGCTGCGCGCGTTGCTCGCCGGTCCGGAGGCCGAGTTGTACGGGGTGGAGATCGGTGACGCGGCCG
>DASXSF010000062.1:0-51801 GCA_036506155.1 Jatrophihabitantaceae bacterium | reverse complement strand
ATGGAGGGGCCTCGGTCTATTATTCTGCCCGAATTGGCGCCGAAGTGACACCGGCAGGGCCACGGCCAGTGGTCAAGCGCACACGCACCCCGGCGAATGCCGAGACCGGCTCGTCGCGTCACCCGGCCCAGCTGACCGACGCCGTCACCAGCGGTTGCCGCCGGAGACCTCCCGCACCGCGGGACGCACGTCGCACAGATACACGAGCGCTGCGACGACAGAGATCAGCGAGACGATGTGGAGCGGGTAGAAGAACAGCGACCCGAGCCCGCCACCGATGATCGTGATGGCGAGCCAGGCCGGTTTGGTCAGCTTGTCCGCCGCCGGGAAGGCGGCCGCCTTGCGTGTGGCGCAGTCGATCACCGCCCAGGCGCGCAGCGCGACCAGACCCCAGTACAGCACCCAGTCGACCCACCAGTAGACGTCGTGGATCAGCTGCATGTCAGGAAGACTAGTTGTCGCCGCGAGGTGCGGCCGCCCCGCTCCGACGGCATCCGAGCGGGCGGTCCGGATCAGGCTTTGGTTGTCCGGCGCGTAGTGGTCCGCCTGGCAGGCGTGGCATTCGCCGCAGTGGCGTTGCCAGCCGGCTTTGCCTTGGCGGCGGTTGTGCGCTTGGCGGCCGCTGTGGGCTTGGCCGGCGCGGTGGGCTTAGCCGGCGTTGTGGGCTTGGCGGCCGCCTCGGCCGGAGCTCCGGTCGGCTCTCCGGCTCGCGTCGGCGCAGTCGCCTGACGGTCGAGCAGCGATGTGACGCGCTCCTGCACCGCGCCGATGGTGGTCTCGGCGGCTGTGACCACCTTGGCAACCTGGTCGTTCTTGCGCAGCTCGACATAGGTCTGCTCGAGCCGTTCGGCGGCAGCGGTGCCGTAGCCCTTCAGCTGCACGATGTATGGCTCGACGGTCGCGCCGGCCCGCTTCGTGAGCGCGTCACCCCTGGTCCACAGTTCGGTGTAGGTCGCTGCCGCACGGGACAGGACCCGGCCGGCGAACTCGGTCGCGTCACCGCGCACCTCGGTCGCGCGCGCCTGGGCCTGCCCGAGGGCGGAGTCGGCGTAGGAACGGACGTCACTTGCGATCGACATACGTATTGCTCCTTGGGTTCTCGTTGGTGGTATCGCCCGCCGCGTTTTCGCGGCGGAACGACTCGTAGATCTCGATAAGTACCTGCTTCTGCCGCTCGGCGAGGCCCGTGTCTGAGAGGATCGCGGCGATCAGCTCGGGGTCGCCGTGCCGCGATTCGAGGATCCCGGCACGCTGGTACAGCTGCTCGGCGGAGATCGCCAGGCCCTTCGCGATCTGCTGGAGGATCTCGGCACTCGGCTTGCGCAGCCCGCGTTCGATCTGCGACAAGTACGGGTTGGACACCCCCGCGAGCCGGGCAAGCTGACGCACTGAGACTTGCGCCTGCTCACGCTGTTCGCGGATGAACTCCCCGATCGTGGCGGCCTTCTTCGCCCGCCCACGCACCGAGTCGACTCTCACGGCATCCAGTCTGCCCGAGAGTGCTCGCAATTGCAAGCACGCAGCTAGCGCTGCATCGGCCGACATGCACCGTCGGGTGCGGTGTGGGTCACCGATAACCGGATGCTGATGCCGGCCCGCTCCGCCATACTGGAGCGTGCTTCGCCCGCCGCTCGCGGCGGCACTGGCGTTGCTTCACCCAACCGAAGAACGCTGTCAGGCACCTGAGAATCAAATCGCGTCCTCAGCGTCGATCATGCACTCTGCTAGCGGCCCTGCCTGTATCTCCCCCGGAGTGCTCTATGCAAAAACTTGCTCGCTTGGCCATCCGACGTCGATGGCTCGTGATCGTCGCTTGGCTCGCGTTCATCTTCATCGCACAGGGCATCGCCGGTGCATTCGGTGGGGCCAACTACAAGGACTCGTTCAGCCTGCCCGGCACCGAGACGCAGACCGTCATGAACCTGCTCAAGCACTCCGGGCAGAAGCAGCAGACCGGCCTCTCCGGACAGGTCGTCATGCACGCCAAGACGGGAACCCTCGAGACCCCACCCGCCAATGTCGTCTCCGACCTCCAGAAGTTGTGCGGTGAGAACTTCAAGGTCACGGGCGTCACCAGCCCCTGGGGGTCGTACAACTGTGCTGCCAATGGCACAGCGACGCCTGCCCCCGCGCAGCCGACGCAGCTGTCTCAGGACAAGACGATCGCCATCGTCAATGTCAACTGGTACACGGACAAGTACGACCAGAAGCTCTTCGACGGCGTTTACAACGCGCTGAAGCCGCTGAACAGCTCGACGCTCCAAGTCGAGTTCACCGGCGACGGCTTCCAGGGGCAGGGCCAGAAGGAGAGCGGCGTCAACCCGGTCGTGCTGGGCTTCATCGCGGCGCTGATCATCCTGGCGATCGTCTTCCGCACGGTCGGTGCGACCGCCTTGCCCCTCGCGAGCGCCATAGCCGCGCTGAGCAGCGGTCTGGGCCTCATCGCGATCCTCAGCCACGCCATGAACGTCTCGAACATCACCCCACAACTCTCCGAGTTGATGGTGATCGGCGTCGGGGTCGACTACGCGTTGTTCATCGTGACGCGACATCGACGCAACCTGCGCCGCGGAATGAGCGTGCCGGATTCGATCGTTGCATCGATCAACACCTCGGGACGCGCGGTCCTCTTCGCCGGCTCGACCGTATGTGTCGCGATGCTCGGCTTGACCCTGCTGGGCGTCAGCTTCTTCTACGGCCTGGCGATCGGCACGGCGATTGCCGTGAGCCTGACCATGGTGGCGTCGGTGACGCTGCTGCCCGCGCTGCTCAGCCTGCTCGGACTCAAGGTGCTGCCCCGAGCGCAGCGCCGTGCAGTGCGGGCCGGGCAGTTCGAGACCGGAGAGCTCAGGGGTTTCTGGGCTCGGTGGGCGGAGCTCGTGGCCCGGCGCAAGGTGGTCACCGGCGTGATCGGCGCGGCGATCGTGATCGCGCTGGCCATACCGTTCCTCTCGATGCGGCTGGGCCACGCCGACCAGGGCAATGACCGGGCCAGCACCACCACCCGCAAGGGCTACGACCTGATCGCCCAGGGCTTCGGTAAGGGCTACAACTCCGTGCTGACCCTGGTCGTCAGCGGGCAGAACGCGCCGCAGACAGCCGAAACAGTCAGCAGCAAGCTTCGAACGGTCAACGACGTCGACGCGGCAAGCGTCGTCACGCACAAGCCGCTGACCCCGACGCTGAACCTCATCTCGTTCAAGTCGGTGAGCGCACCGCAGGACGAGGCCACCACCAACCTGGTCAACAGGCTGCGCAATGACGTTCTGCCCAGCGTGTACCAGGGCACCCCGGACCGCGTCTACGTGTATGGGCAGACGGCGATCTACGTCGACTTCGCAAAGGTGCTGTCGGACAAGCTGCCGCTGTTCATCACCGCCGTGGTGGGGTTGTCGTTCCTGCTGCTGCTCGTGGCGTTCCGCAGCCTTGTGGTACCGCTCACCGCGGCGGCGATGAACCTGCTGGCCGCCGGCGCCTCGTTCGGCCTGGTGGTGGCGATCTTCCAGTGGGGCTGGGGTTCGGAGGCGCTCGGTATCGGCAAGGGCGCACCGATCGAGGCGTGGGCACCGGTCATGTTCTTCGCGGTCCTGTTCGGGCTGTCGATGGACTACCAGGTGTTCCTGGTTAGCCGCATGCACGAGGAGTGGGTGCACACCGGCGACAACCGGCGTGCCGTCACAGTCGGGCAGGCCGAGACGGGCGGGATTATCACTGCGGCCGCGCTAATCATGATCACTGTGTTCTTCGGGTTCGTGTTGGACCCGAACCGGGCCGTCAAGATGCTAGGCATCGGCCTCTCCAGCGCAGTGTTCCTCGACGCGTTCGTGCTGCGGACGATTCTCGTGCCGTCGCTGATGCACATGTTCGGCAAGGCCAACTGGTTCTTCCCGAAGGCGCTCGACCGGATCACGCCGCACATCTCGGTCGACGCCGAGGACGCCGCACTCGCCCAGCGGGGCGGCAGGCCGAGCCGGCCCGGCGAGCCGGACGAGGTCTACACCCGGGTTTAGCTCCGGCGATTGCGCAAGGATCCCTCGCCTGAGACGAGGGATCCTTGCGCTATCCGGCTCAGTCGGCGTCGATCGCGACCGGTGCGCCGGCCACCGTCAACGCAGCATCATCCGGCGTGGTTCGTTTGATCACGGCTAGGGCGATCGGGCCCAGCTCGTAGTGGTGCACGGCGGTGCCAAGAAAACCAACGGGCCGGCGGTCGAGTTCGACTGGCGTGCCGGGCGGCGGGAGCACGTCCGATTCACCGGAGAGATGCAGCAACACCAGCCGCCGCGGCGGACGGCCCAGATTCTGCACTCGCGCGACTGTCTCCTGGCCGCGATAGCAGCCCTTGTCGAGGTGCACGGCCACGCCGATCCAGCCCACCTCGTGCGGGATGGTGCGATGATCTGTCTCGAAGCCCAACCGCGGCCGCCGCGCCGCGACCCGCAGCGCCTCGAACGCCAGCATGCCGACAGGTGCTGCGCCGGCCGAGCGCAGCGCGTCCAGCACGGCCGGGACGGTCGGGCGCGGCACGATCAGATCGGCGCCCCACGCGGTGCGCCGCACGAACCCGCCCTCCGGCAGGGCCCCGGCATCGGGCAGTGACGCGGCGCGCAACACCTCATCGGTGGACGGTCCGCTCACGGTCAGCACCGCCCAGTCGGCTGACACGTCCGCGGGGTCCACGCGCTTGAGGAAGCGCATCTTCGCGAGGTAGGCCAGGACGTCCTTGGCGGTTCCGGGCTCCACGTCCAGCCACACCGTGCCGGAGAGCTCCGTGACCTGCCAGTGCTGCTCTACATGCCCGTGCGGCGAGAGCACGAGCGCCTCGGTCGATTCACCGTTGGCCAGATCGGCGACGTGCTGCGAGCAGATCGTGTGCAGCCACGACAGGCGGTCCTCGCCCGGGACGACCAACACGCCGCGATCAGAGCGATCGATGACACCGGCGGACGACTCCAGTACGCGCTGTTCGCGCAACGGGTCGCCGTAGTGGGCCGGTACGGCAGACATCAACACATCAGATCTCATCGTTTCGCCGCCACGGTTTGTTCCGCGCAGTTTCGGCACCGTCCGAACACCGTGAAGTGCGACCGGTCCAGCACGAAGCCCTGCTCGTCGCGCAGCCGGTCCGCGAGCTCGTCCGCGAGGCTCTCCGGGGCATCGGCCACGGTGCCGCAGACGTGGCACACGACGTGGACATGCTCGTCGTCCGCCGGGCGGAACGACGGCGCCCCGTGCCCGAGATGTGTGTGCCGCACCAGACCGAGCTGCTCGAGCAGTTCGAGGGTGCGGTAAACGGTGGTGATGTCCACGCCTGGCACCGCGTCGCTGACCTGCTCAGGGGTGGCATGGCCAAGCCGGCGCACTGCGGCAAGCACGTGATCGCGCTGCGGCGTCATGCGCAGCCCGTGGGAATGCAGCCGGACGGCCAGGTCGTCGGTCATCTCCACCATCGTAGGTAGCCTGTCCCGGTGAGAGTGGTAGGGATTCTCGGCGCTGGCCTCGTCGATCCCGACACGCCCGTCGTCACCGCCGACGACCTGGGCTTCACGCGCGGCGACGGCTGCTTCGAGGGATGCCGGGTCATCGACGGCGCCGTCGACAAGTTAGCGGCGCATGTCGCCCGGATGCACCGCTCGGCGGCTGCGCTGGACCTCGAGTTCGACGAGCCGGCGTGGCGGGCGCTCATCGAGGAGGCGCTCGCCGCATGGTCGCCGCGCCTCGAGGGCAGCATGCGGTGGTTCCTCAGTCGGGGACGTCCCGGCGGCATGCCGACGGGCATCGTGATGGTTGGCGAGGTGCCTGCGGTCTTCCTGGCGCAGCGCCGCGACGGTGTCCGCGTGATCACGTTGAATCGCGGTACCACGCACGACGCCTATGCCGACACGCCGTGGCTACTCGGCGGCGTCAAGACGATCTCCTACGCGGTGAACATGGCTGCGCAGCGGGAGGCAGTCCGCCGCCGCGCCGACGACGTGATCTTCGTCAGCGTGGACGGCCGGGTGCTCGAGGCGCCGACGTCCGCAGTCGTCTGGACGGTCGGCGAGGTGATGTGCACGACACCCTGGGGCGCCACGGGCGTCCTGGCCAGCACGACCCAACAGCGGCTGTTCGAGCGTGCCGCAGAAAACGGCTGGCGCCCGTCCTACGTGGAGGGCACCGTCGCCGACCTGCACGCCGCCGACGCGGTGTTCCTGATCAGCACGGTGCGTGGCCCGGTCGACGTGGTCGAGCTGGACGGCCGGGCGCGACCGCGCGACATCGACCTGGTACGCAGCGTGCAGAAACTCGCAGGATTTTGACTTCCCAAACCCGCCTGCGCGCAGCCCGATCGGAACTATTCGCTCCGCTCGGGCCCGTCGCGCAAGCGCTTACTGGCCCTGTTTTGGTTACCAGTCGTGGTCAGTTCTGTGCTCCTCGGCGCTTGCTGAGAGGTCGCAGGCAAACCCATTGCCGCGTGTCAGGCCCCGGCCGTACGGTGACGACACACGGGAGAGGAGGTGGTCCGCAGTTGAGTACATATCGGACACGTGAGGTGGCTGTCCGCTAGCCGCTACCGGCGCTTGCGCCCCGGCGGCGCAGCAATACCCCGGCAGCTACCCGGCCCCCGAACCGTCGGCTTGTCCAACCGGCCCGCGTAAGCGGAAGGCGTTCGGGGGCTGCGTTCCCTCGTTGAGACCAGCCCGACGGGTAGTCTCAACACAACGCGTTCTATGCAAAGACACAGGCTCACGCGGATGAGCGCAGCGCCGCGTCCACTTCGCAGTGAAGGTGTTGATGATCAGCCAGGCCATGCGGGCCGGCGAGTTGGCGAGCCGACTACAGCGAGCGGCCGGCCGGTTGTCACCAGCCGGCTGGGCGGCGCTCGTCGGTTGCGTCCTTGCCGTGGTGTACCTCGCATGGCAACCGCTTGCCCCTGACCTTGCCGCACAGATCGCGCGCGCCAACGTCGTCCGGTCGGCCGGCAACGTCTCCTGGTGGACGGGCTGGTTCGGTGGGCTGTCGCTGCCTACCTACAGCCTGCTGACCCCGAGTTCCATGGCGATCTTCGGTGTGCGCGCGACGGGGGTCGCCGCCGCTGTGGTCGGCGGCGTGATCACCGGCCGGCTGGTGGCAAACTCACGACGCCCGCGGGCGGGCGCGGTCGCGTTCTCGGTGGCCGCGATGGCGAACCTGCTCGACGGCCGGGTGACGTTCGCCGTCGGCGTGACGCTCGCCGCCGCGGCCCTGCTCGCGCTACAGAAGCAGGCGCCGCTGTTCGCCGCACCGCTGGCCGCCGCCGCCTACTTCGCCAGCCCACTGGCCGGGCTGTTCCTCGGCCTGGTGCTGGTCGCGGTCGTGGTCACCGACGAGTCGCGACGCCGCGTCTCCGTCGCGATCGCCGCGATGCTGCTCGTAATCGGCGTCGGCATGGCGCTGCTATTTCCGGGCAGCGGGCAGATGCCATTCCGGCCCACCGACCTCATCCCCGCCACGCTGATGTGCATCGGCGTCGCACTGTTCTGCCCGACGCGCGTCGTGCGAACCTCGGCGCTGCTGCTGATGCTGGCCCTGCCGATCTTCCTCGCAGTGCCCGGCGCCATCGGCAACAACGCGACCCGGCTCGCATGGATCTGTGCCGCCCCGATTGCGGTCGCGTACTCGCCGCTGCGTCGCTGGACGCTCGCCCTGGTGCTGGCGCTACTCGCGCTGTGGCCGACGATAGACGTCGTCGAGCAGGTGTCGTCGACCGCTGCGCCGTCCAGCACGGAGGCGTTCTACCAGCCACTGCTCGGCGCACTCGGCGGCGAGCAGGCAAGCGCCGGTCCGGGAGCCGTCGGGGAACGCCTGGAAGTGCTTGACCCCGTCAACCACTTCGCCACTGTGTACCTCGCCGGCAAGGTATCCCTTGCCCGCGGCTGGGACCGCCAGGCCGACGTCGCCAACGACCCGATCTTCTATAAGGACGATGCCCTCACCGCGGCGAGTTACCACCAGTGGCTGCACGAACTCGCTGTCGGCTGGGTGGCCGTACCGGCCGGCAAGCTCGACTACTCGGCCGTCAACGAAGCCAAGCTCGTGTCCGGCGGCCTCGACTATCTCAGGCTGGTCTGGTCGAACGAGTCGTGGCAGCTGTACCGCGTCACCGACGCGACACAGCTCGCGGAGGGCGCCCGGGTGGTCAGTGTCGAACCGACGCGCATCACTATCCAGACATCCGGCCCGGCAGCGGTGCACATGCGCGTGCGGTGGTCTCCATACCTCACGGTACGGCACCTGGACGGCACGCTCGCCGTGGGCGTGTGTCTAGCGAATGCCGACGGCTGGTTGGACATCACCGTGCCAGCGACGGGCGACTATCGGGTGACGAGCCGCTTCGACCCAGTGCATCGGCTGCAGCCGCAGCAGCGCTGCCAGCGATAGCGGAGCGCGCCACGCGGGCCTGCGCCGGAGTCGGCCGCCAGTGACGCGACGGCCTGATCACACTCGCAACAGCGTGGCGTTCAGGTGCGGGGTGTACTCGTCCGGGGTCAGCGCCAGTTCGGTCGCGTACGCGAGCGTGTCGCCGGAGATCGCATAAAGGCGACGCTCACCAGCGACCTGCTTAGCGGTCGGCGCGCTGACAATGGACGTGGTAGCGATCTCCCAACGCTGATCGCCCGCAGCGCCCACGAACAACTGCGCGAGGCCGGTGATCGACACGGTTACGACCTCGAGGTCGTCCGGGCCGGCACCCGGCCGCCAGAAACCCGATTCGCGAAATGCCGGACGGATATCGTGCTCGTCCTCGTCGATCAGCCAGCTCCGCGACTCGTAGACGAGGAACTGCCGGCCGTCGTGAGCGAACGTCACGTGCTGGCGGAACGCGAAGCTGGCACCGGTCGATGCGACGGCGCCGATCCCCTGCCCGGCCCACTCGCCGACCAACGGCAACACGGCTAGCAGCGCGTCGGAGAGAGGTGCGCCGCTCCGAAGGTCGGTCGTATCGGTCACCGGACGAGCAGCTTGTACGCGACGTAGAGGCACGCCATGCCAAGGCCGACAAACGCGAGCACCAAGACGGCGAGGTACACGCCTTCCATTTCGGACCTCCTCGCCACCCCTAGGGAGCTGACCGTCGGCTCGAGCGCGCCGCATCCGCGCACTCTTGAATCGCTCCGCAAGCATCGCTCATGCACGGCAGGATAGCTGCATGCACAGGTCTCTCGTGGTGAAGTGCACCGCCGGCGCGGACGATCCGGAGCGGTGCAACCAGGCGTTCACCGTGGCCGCGACGGCTCTGTCGGCGGGCGCCACCGTGTCGTTGTGGCTTACCGGCGAAGCGACGTGGCTCGCCCTGCCAGGACGCGCCGAGGAGTTCGCCCTGCCCAAGGCGACCCCGCTCGCCGAGCTGCGCGACGCCGTGCTCACCGGCGGCACGCTCACGGTATGTACGCAGTGTGCGGCCCGCCGCGAGATCACCGAGGACGAGATGCTCGCCGGGGTACGCATCGCCGGCTCGGCATCGTTCGTCGAGGAGGTGCTGCGCGACGACGCGCAGGCCCTCGTCTACTAGACGAGTACGACCGACGTCTCCACCAGGCCCGGCCCGGGGGCGTACACCTGCGTACGCGCTGACCCGTCGCGGTGCAGCACGGACAGCGTCCACTCACCGGGCGCGGCGAAGAACCGGTAGTCGCCGGTCGCGCTCGTGACGACCTCGGCGGTGAACTCTCCCGATGCGTCCAGCAGCCGCACGTACGCGGCTGGCACGGGAGCGCCCTCCCGAGAGACGACGCCGTAGATCACCGTCTCCTTCGTGAGATCGACGTGCGCCGGCAGTTCAGGCGCCTGCGCCGGTGCGCCGCACATCATGCCCCCCGCTCTTCGCGCGAGCGCTCATCGCGCCGCTCGTTCCGCTCCCCGGCGCTTCGCCGCGGCGATGCTCGCCCGCTCATCAGACGTCCTTCTCGATCCCGACGCCGACCAGCGAGCCGTACTCGGTCCACGAGCCGTCGTAGTTCTTGACGTTGGGGTAGCCGAGCAGTTCGTGCAGCGCGAACCAGGTGTGGCTGGAGCGCTCGCCGATACGGCAGTACGCGATGGTGTCCTTCGACTCGTCAAGGCCGGCCTCGTCGACATAGAGCGTGCGCAACTCCTCGTCGGACTTGAACGTGCCGTCCTCGTTTGCCGCCTTGCTCCACGGGACGTTCAGCGCGGTCGGGATGTGGCCCGCGCGCTGCGCCTGCTCCTGCGGGAGGTGCGCCGGAGCGAGCAGCCGGCCGACGAACTCGTCGGGCGAGCGCACGTCGATCAGGTTCGTGGTGCCGATGGCGGCAAGGACCTCGTCGCGGAACGCGCGGATTGACGTGTCCTGCTCCTTGGCGCGGTAGGTCGTGGCCGGCCGCGAAACGCTGTCCTTGGACAACTCGCGCCCGTCGAGCTCCCACTTCTTGCGGCCGCCGTCCAGCAGCCTCACGGAGTCGTGCCCGTACAGCTTGAAGTACCAATACGCGTACGCGGCAAACCAGTTGTTATTGCCGCCGTACAGGACGACCGTGTCGTCGTTGCTGATGCCTAGTCCGGACAGCAGCTCGTCGAACTGCTCCTTGCTCACGAAGTCGCGGATTACCGGATCCTGGAGGTCGCTCTTCCAGTCAAGTTTGACGGCACCGGGGATGTGACCGCCGTCGTAGGCAGTGGTGTCCTCGTCGACCTCGACGAAGACCACCCCCGGAGTGTTCAGGTTCTCTTCGGCCCAGTCGGCCGAGACGAGCACGTCAGCGCGGCTCATAGGATTCTCCTCTTTAGCGATAGAGATGGGTAAAGCTATAGACGAGGCGCGGTAGGGCGCGGATAAGGAGAGAGCGCCCGATCAGCGGGCGTGACACAGGCAGCTGCCCACACGGCACAGGTCGACCGCGCGGCGCGAAGTGAGCAAAGGAGTGCTCACGGAGCCCATGGCACTGAAGACTAGCCGCCCGCCGGGCACCGGCAAAACCCGAAACGTACGAGGAGGGCGGCCATGGGCGGTGCGGCTCGAGGATAGGCCCCTTGTGGGCGCGGCCGAGAGACGCGAACCGGCGGAATCAGTCAGTCTCGACGACGATGTGATCGGCCCGCGCTATGGCTTCGATCCCCGCTGGCGTCGCGCGTACGCCGGTCACCTGAAGGTGGTACGGCAGCTGCGGCAGCGTCAGCGCGCCGTTCATCTGCTGCTGGATGGTCGAAGAGAGCGCATCCGGCACAGGCGCGCCGTTGACGACGATTTGGCCCACCTGGTATGCGAGCGTGTTGCCGTCGACGTGGACGTCGGCGTCCGCCGAGGCGGTCACGTCGCCCATGACTGGCACGCTGACGCCGAGCGAGACATGAAGCGCGCCGTTGTTGTCGGACAGCTGCAGCCCGTCGATACCGGTGAGCCGCGCCGCTTCGGAGAACGGGACAGTTGCCATAGCGCTGACGTGGTCGATCGGCAG
This sequence comes from Jatrophihabitantaceae bacterium, assembly GCA_036506155.1. Classification (GTDB taxonomy): domain Bacteria; phylum Actinomycetota; class Actinomycetes; order Mycobacteriales; family Jatrophihabitantaceae; genus DASXRA01. The sequence continues at coordinate 40,366 of DASXSF010000062.1, read as the reverse complement.
TGATCTCACGTCCCGGTTTATCGCGTTGCCGAGCGGTACGTGGACGCCGTGCATGTGCGCGTCGAGGTTGACGCCCTTCACGTTGTCGATGGTGAGCGCGTTGCCGGTGACCCGGATGTCGTCGTATCGGCCGGAGAGCGCCTGCGTCAAGAACGGGAAGCCGTTGATGGTCACGTGCGCCTTGCTGCTGCTGTCCACGAACGGCGACTGCTGGTTGATCCGTTTTGCCACCGCCGACTCGGCCAGACCGGCCGTGACGCGGTCAGCGGCGACGAGCAGGCCGACAAGCGCGACGACGGCGATTGCCGTGATCCACGGCCAGCGTCGGCGGTGTCCCGGCCCTAGGTCATTCACGCCGGGCACTGTACCCAGCTGAGCAATGCCGGAACCCTCACCCACGGATGATCAGGCACAGGAGGTAGGCGACCGGTGCCAGCAGCCCAACGGACATGAAGGCGCCGGCGACCGGACGGGTGATCGCCGCCAGACGCCCGCCCCGCGGCAGGCTGTACTGGACGAACGCGGCGCCGACCGCGAACAAGCTGACGATCGCACCCACGGATGCCCCGAGGTACAGCGAGCGCGCGGACGCGAAATCGACAGTGTCGGAGAGCCGCAGGTACGTCACGCTGGCGCCGACCGCCGCGGCGACGACCACGGCAAGCAGGCCCCGCCGCACGTTGGTATCGAAACGCGGCACCGGCCAGACCATGTCGACGAGATGCCCGGCGACGAGGGCGCATCCGGCGGCGAGAGCGACGCCGGTGACCATCTCGGTGCCGAGCATCTCGTGGCCGAGCTGCACGAACGCGGCCATGGACACGACGGCCACCACAAGTAACGCGATGTCCGACAGCGACTCCACGACACGCGTACGCACCACACCGCGGGTGAGCTGGTGGATGAACATCGCCGGGATGGCGAGTCCGAGGATGACCACTAGTGTCCCGAGCTGTCCGTGCGGCCACTTCGACACGATGACGTCGGCGCCAGTCGCGGCGAGCGCCCCGACGACGATTGCCCCGAGCCGCCCCGGCAGCACGGTGCCGAACACCCAGGTGAGCACCAGAACGCCCTGCGCTGCTGCCACGGCGATCAGCAGGGCGGTTGCACCGTAGTTCGCCGCGACGGCGATGCCTACCGTGACGATCGCCGAGGACACCGCACCGCCGAGGTGGCTCACCCGCCCCGGCGCGCGCGGCGGCTCGGGGGCGTCCGGGGGTCGGCCGACGAATGGATTCGGGTCCTGCGGCCCGAACACGTAATCGTCGATCACGGGGAACTGCGCGGTGACGCTCAGTGGGTCCACCCACCTGCCGTCGCTCGCCACGTGTCTCATGGTCGCAGAGCCGGCGCCTCGAGTGCCTGCCGAACCCAGGCGTCCAGCCGCCCGACGAGCGCCGGCGTGGTAGCGCTCTCCGCGTGGCCCATGCCGGCTTCCGCCCAGAACACGGCGTTCGCCGCCGCTGCGGCGAGCGCCTCGGCGTGCCGCAGCGGGAAGTAGTGGTCGGCATCCCCGTGGACGATCAGCAGCGGACGCGGCGTGATCGCGGCGACCACCTCTACCGGTGACTCGGGCAGCCGGAGCCACCCGGTGTCAGGCAGCCGCGTCCCGGTGACGAGCCGCGTGAGGACGTGACCGGCGCGCGTCTCGGCCGCCCAGTGCACGAGGCGCATCCGCGCAGTGCCGCGTTCCCACCAGTGACCCGGCGAGCTGACGCTGACCACGGCGTCGGCGTCACCGCCCAGTCCCGCGTAACGCAGCACCGCCGAGCCACCCATCGACCAGCCGACCAGCGCGATTCGCGTGTGACCGGCCGCTCGCAGGAACGCCACTGCGGCGGCGACATCGTGCACCTCGAGATCGCCGAGCGTCGAGCGCCCGCCGGAACGGCCGTGACCGCGGAAGTCCAGCGCCAGCACGGCAGCGCCCGTACCGGCGAGTTGCGCGGCGATGCGCCGGACCTGCGGGGCACGGCCCGAACCGGTGAAGCCGTGCGCTACGAGGTACGCCAGCGCGCCATCGGCGGGCCAGTGGTCGGCGGCGATTGCCACATCATCCGATGTGGTCAATCTGACGAGCTGCGCAGGAGGCACATTGCTATCCTGCCTACGACGCCGCTGGGCAGCGCCGCCTGGTCCGCCCATCAGGAGACGTGCCATGGAACTCGTGCTGCTGACCAATGCGATGCAACCGACCACCGAAGTGTTGCCCGCGCTAGGCCTGCTGCCCCACACGGTCACAGTGTTGCCCTTCGACGCCGGCCGGCTGGTCGAGCGCACCCCCGGCGAGGTCATCCTCGTCGACGCCCGCCGCGACCTCGCGGGGGGGCGCTCCTTCACGCGCGTGCTCGCCGCGCTCGGCCGCGACGTCCCGGTGCTGGCCGTGCTGACCGAGGGCGGGCTGATCGCGCTGTCTGCCGACTGGACGATCGACGACGTCGTCCTCGACACGGCAGGCCCCGCCGAACTCGACGCACGGCTGCGCCTCGCCGTCGACCGGCGTGCGCGGTGCGCCGACCCGACGCCCGACCACATCCAGATCGGCGACCTTGTCATCGACGAGACCACCTACACTGCCCGGCTCTCGGGCCGCGCCCTCGACCTCACCTACAAGGAGTTCGAGCTGCTGAAGTTCCTGGCCCAGCACGCCGGCCGGGTGTTCACCCGCTCGCACCTCGTCCAGGAGGTCTGGGGCTACGACTACTTCGGTGGCAGCCGCACCGTCGACGTGCACGTCCGGCGGCTGCGCGCCAAGCTCGGCTCCGAACACGAGGCGCTGATCGGCACTGTGCGCAACGTCGGATACAAGTTCGTCCGCCCGTCATCCGAGCCGGCCGTCCCCCACGCCCGCCGCACGCCTGCTGACGATCTGGTCGACCTGTAGCTTGAGCGAGTGCAGGTCGCCGTCCTCGACGTTCTCGACGACGGCCTGCGGCAACAGGTCCGCGCACTGGCGGAGGCGGTAAACGCGCGTGATGGCGCCCCGCCGTTGAGCGACCACGCGGTGCTGCAGCTCGACTCGTCGCGTCCCGGCCTGGCCCATCTCGTGGCCGGCGACATCGACGGGTACGCGCAGCTCGACGGCGACGTCGCCGAGATCGCCGACCTGGCGAACGCCACCCCGGCGCTGCTCACCGAGCTGGAACGGCTCGTCGCGCGCCCGATCGTGTGGTCGCACGGCAAGCGCAGCCCGGTCGGCGCCGCGGCGACGGCGCGCGGCTACACCAAACACCGGGTGCTGTGGCAGCTGCGCCGCCCACCGTCCGACGTTCCCGAGGCGCCGCTGCCCGAAGGCGTGCGGCTGCGTGCGTTCGTCGCCGGGCAGGACGAGGACGCGTGGCTCGCCGTTAACGCCGCTGCCTTCGCCGATCACGCCGAACAGGGCAGGTGGACACGCAACGACCTCGAGGCGCGTGAGCGCGAGCCGTGGTTCGACCCGTCCGGCTTCCTGCTGGCGCTGCGGGATGACACGCTCGTCGGCTTCCACTGGACGAAGGTGCACCGCACCGGCATCGGCGAGGTGTACGTGCTGGGCGTCGCCCCGCAGGCGCAGGGGCTGCATCTCGGACCGGCATTGCTCGGTGCGGGGCTGCGGTACCTGTTTCGCCGCGGTGTGACCGAGGTGATGCTCTACGCAGATGAGTCCAATACCGCCGCGATGCGCCTGTACGAACGCTACGAGTTCACGCCTTACGACTTGGACGTGCAGTACCGCCTGCCGTGAGGCTGTTCACCCGGTGGACATGTGCCCGTTCGAGAAGCGTCACACCCGTGCCTAGCCACGTTCACCTTGCGTTTACCCGAGCCACCCCGGAGCGCCACCTGATCGCCCTACCTTCCGGGGTTGGTTATCCGCCGTAGACGAATGACGAAGGGGTCAAAAACGTGAAGCTGTACCGGACTGGCGTAGCGGCCGCCGTGCTCGCAGGCGCGCTCGCGCTGGCGGCCTGCGGCTCAAGCAGCAACAACAATGGGGGCAGTACCACGACACCGGCTGGAGGTGGCACCTCCGGCGCCACCGGTGCCGCGACAGCCTGCGCGTCCGGCAACCTGAAGGGTGAGGGTTCGACCGCCCAGACGAACGCCATCCAGGCGTGGATCCAGAGTTTCCAGAAGCAGTGCTCCGGCGCGACCATCGCCTACAACCCGACCGGCTCCGGCGCCGGTGTGAAGCAGTTCAACGGCGGCCAGGTCGACTTCGCGGGCTCGGACTCCGCCCTGAATCCTGACAAGGGTGAGCCGGCGGCCGCGCAAAAGCGCTGCGGGAGTCCGGCGCTGAACCTGCCGATGGTCACCGGCCCGATCGCGGTCGCGTTCAAACTCAACGGCGTCACCGACCTCACTCTCAACCCGGAAGTGATCGCGAAGATCTTCACCGGCAAGATCACCACCTGGGACGACCCGGCGATCAAGTCGCTGAACTCGAGCGCCAGCCTGCCCTCCAGCAAGATCACGGTGTTCTACCGCTCGGACGAGTCGGGCACCACGGAGAACTTCGAGAAGTACCTCGCCGCGACGGCGCCCACCGTGTTTACCGCGAAGCCGAGCAAGACCTGGGCCGGCACCGGCCAGGGCAAGGCCAAGTCGCAGGGCGTGCAGCAGGCGATCAGCTCTACCGAAGGCAGCATCGGCTACATCGAGTGGTCGTTCGCCGGCAGCGCCGGACTCTCGATGGCCAAGGTCGACAACGGCGGCGGCGCGGTGGCACTTAGCGCGGATTCGGCGGGCAAGGCAGTCAGCGCAGCCCAGATCACCGGCACCGGGAACGACCTGACGTTGAAGCTCGACTACACCACCAAGACCCCGGGTGCATACCCGATCATCCTGGTGACGTACGAGATCGTGTGCCAGAAGTACTCGAACTCGTCGATCGGCGCTCTGGTCAAGTCGTTCCTGACGTACACGGCCGGCCCCGGTCAGCAAGGTCTGCCGGACCTGGGCTACGCGCCGTTGCCAAGTGACATCGACGCCAAGGTCCAAGCGTCGGTCGCCACGATCGGCTAAGACGCTCTACTCAGATGCGGTTGTCCGTGTGTCGCGGTGGTTGCGCCCCGGCACACGGACAACTTTGCTAATAAGGGGCGACAGACATGGCAGACCGAGAGACCATGCGTGGGGGCACGTCCAACCGGCCTGCCGCGCCACTGCCGCCACCCAGCATCGGAGGGGAGTCGGTGGAGGGACCGATACACAGCCGCGAGGACGACGACGCGCCCGCGGAGGACGCCCGGACCGAGGTCCAGGTGTCCGAGCGCGGTGCCGCGGCCGTCCGCGCCGGTGAGCCGAGCGCCTTCGCTTCGGCGGAGCCCCTGGCGGTCAGCACGCTGGAGGGAGGCCCGCCCGTCGCCGGGGCGGGACTGGTCAGTGCGGGCAAGACGCGCGTCGGCGATCGGCTGTTCCACGGCGCGGCCGCCGGCTCCGGGCTGTTCGTAGTAATCCTCATCGGCCTGATCGCCGCGTTCCTGATCACCCGCGCTGCACCGGCACTCGCCGACAACAAGTCGAACTTCCTCTTCTCGCGCGACTGGAGCGTCGACACAGGTACCTTGCACTTCGGCATCGTCGACCTGCTCTGGGTCACCGTGATCATCTCGCTCGTGGCGATGGTGCTCGCCGTGCCGATCGCCATCGGCATTGCACTGTTCATCACCCACTACGCGCCGAAATCGCTAGCGCGGCCGGTCGCGTATGTCGTCGACCTGCTGGCCGCGATCCCCTCCATCATCTACGGCATCTGGGGCATCATCGTGCTGGCGCCGCACCTGCGGCCGGTGCAGCGCGTGCTGTACCACCTGGGCGGATTCCCGCTTTTCAAGAACGAGAATGTCGACGTCGGCACGATCTTCAACGGTGGCGTCGTGCTGGCCATCATGATCCTGCCGATCATCACTGCAATCAGCCGCGACGTGTTCGAGCGCACCCCGCCGCAAAACATCGAGGCGGCGTGGGCGCTCGGTGCCACCCGCTGGGAGATGATCCGCATGGCCGTGCTGCCGTACGGCCGCCCTGGCCTCATCAGCGGCTCGATGCTCGGCCTAGGGCGCGCATTGGGCGAGACGATCGCAGTCATGCTCATCCTGTCCAAGCCATCCCCCGGCGCCCCGTTCACGTTCTCGATCTTCAACGGCGGGGAGACGTTCGCCTCGAAGATCGCGAACAGCGCCGCCGAGTTCAACGATCCTAAGCAGACGGGCGCATTCATCGCCGCCGGCCTGGTGCTGTTCGTACTGACATTCGCGGTCAACGTCGCGGCACGAAGCGTGGTCAGCCGGCGGAAGGAGTTCACATGAGCGCCGTCGCACCGGCCGCCCTGTCGACGGGCCACGGCACCCGGAAGGTGAAGAACCAGGTCGCCACAGTGCTGGTGACGCTGGCGTTCGGCGTCGCGCTGATCCCACTGGTCTGGCTGCTGTGGACCGTTGTCAGCAAGGGCTGGAACGCGATCACCCGCAACGGCTGGTTCACCCAACCCGTCGGCACTCGTACCTACCGTGACCCGGGTGGCGGCGCGTGGCACGCCATCCTCGGCACCCTGGAGCAGGTGGCGCTGTGCTCGCTGATCTCCGTTCCGATAGCGGTGATGGTGGGCATCTACCTCGTCGAGTACGGCCGCGGGCCACTCGCGCGTGCGACGACGTTCATGGTCGACATCCTGAGCGGTGTGCCGTCCATCGTCGCGGCACTGTTCATCTATGCCGTGTTCGTCACGACCTTCCACGGCCAGCGCGCCGGCTGGCTCGTGTCGCTCGCCCTCGTGCTCCTGATGATTCCCGTCATCGTGCGCACCACCGAGGAGATGCTCAAGCTCGTGCCCAACGAGCTGCGCGAGGCGTCGTACGCGCTCGGCGTTCCCAAGTGGAAGACGGTGGTGCGCATCACCGTGCCGACGGCGCTGACGGGCATCATCACCGGCGTCGTACTCGGCATCGCCCGGGTCGCCGGCGAAACGGCCCCTATATTGATCTTGGTCGGCTATACGGACAACATCAACGGCAACCTGTTCAGCAACGGGTATCAAGCCTCGCTGCCGGGCATGATCAACGCCCAGGTTGCCAACCTCGGCGCAAACCGGTCGTTCACCGGGCAGCCGATCCACAACTATGCTGTAGACCGCATGTGGGGGGCGGCCCTCACCTTGATCATTATCGTCATGGGACTCAACCTCATCGCCCGGATCATCGGGCGCCACACTCGGTTCACTTACTAGGCAGGACCAGCTGATGGCCAAGCGCATCGACGCCGACAACCTGAACATCTACTACGGCAAGTTCCTCGCTGTGAGCGAATGCTCGTTCACGATCACGCCGCGGTCGGTGACGGCGTTCATCGGCCCGTCAGGATGCGGCAAGTCCACCGTGCTGCGCACCATCAACCGCTTGCACGAGGTGATCGCCGGCGCGCGCGTCGAAGGCAAGGTGCTCCTCGACGGCGACAACATCTACGACAACCGCGTCGACCCCGTGGACGTGCGGCGCACCATCGGCATGGTGTTCCAGCGCCCCAACCCGTTCCCCACGATGTCGATCTACGACAATGTCGTGGCCGGCCTCAAGTTGAACAGCGGGCGGATGCGCAAGTCCGAGCTGGATGCTGTCGCGGAGAAGTCGCTGCGTGGCGCCAACCTCTGGGAAGAGGTCAAGGACCGGCTGAATCGGCCCGGCGCCGGGCTCTCGGGCGGTCAGCAGCAGCGCCTGTGCATCGCCCGGGCCATCGCCGTCGAGCCGCAGGTGCTGCTGATGGACGAGCCATGCTCTGCGCTGGACCCGATCTCGACGCTCGCCATCGAGGACCTCATCCAGACGCTCAAAGAGACCTACACGATCGTGATCGTCACGCACAACATGCAGCAGGCGGCACGCGTGTCGGAGCGGACGGCGTTCTTCAACCTCAGCGGACTGGGCAAGCCGGGACAGCTCGTCGAGATGGATGACACGGAGAAGATCTTCTCCAACCCGAGCGACCCGCGCACCGAGGACTACATCAGCGGCCGATTCGGGTAACCCCCCTCCGATTGAGCAAGAATCCCTCGTCTCACGCGAGCAGATCTTGCGCAATCGACGACGGTCACCCTCTCTTCACCGGGTTGCTGCTGAGGATGGCCGTGGTTAGCGCCTCGGCGGGCTCGGTCGCCGCCCGAGGGTTGGTGAGCAGCACGAGGTCGATCTCGCCGAGCTCGGGGAGATCGGCGCTGGCCGGCAGCTCGACGAGGTCGTCCGGCACGAGGCTGCGCGCGAAGATCGCCACGCCCAGGCCGGCTCGGGCCGCGGCCAGAATCCCGTTGACACCGCGCACGGTGCAGGTGATCCGATACGGACGGCCGGCCCGATGCAGCGCTTCGACGGCGCGCGAGCGCGACAGGCTCGGAGCCTGGTACACCACCAGCGGCATCGGTCGGTCGGCGGAAAGCCGCGCCCCCTGCACTGCCGCCCAGACCAGCCGATCGCGACGCACTAACCGTCCCCTGCCATCGCCGACGTCGTGCTTGACGAACGCGACATCGAGATGCCCCGACTCCAGGCGCCTGTGCAGCGCCCCGCTCTGGGCCACGGTCAGCTCGAGGTCGATGCGTGGGTACAGCTGGCGGAAGTCACGCAGGATCCGCGGTAGCTGGGTGAGCGCGAGGTCGTCCGAGACGCCGAAGCGCAGCCGCCCACGCAGCCCCGACCCGGAGAAGTAGCCGGCCGCCTGCTCGTGCGCGGCGAGGATCGTGCGCGCGAAGCCGGCCAGCGCCTCGCCGTCCGCAGTGAGCGTGACCGACCGCGTATCCCGAATGAACAGCGGGCGCCCCACCGCCTCCTCAAGTTTGCGGACGTGCTGACTCACGGTCGGTTGCCGCACTCCAAGTCGCTGCGCCGCCTGCGTGAAGCTCAGCGACTGGGCCACGGCGAGAAACGACCGCAACAGGTCCGGATCGAGGGTCATAGTGAAATGTTATTACAGTCATTCGATCAATTCGTTTGGAGAATGATCGGGACATGACCAGGATGGAGACCGGAGGACCCGCACGAAACTAGTATTGGATGATCGTTGAGCGCCCCCGCCGACTTGAAGAGATCCACGTTCCGCTCCCTGCACACCCGCAACTTCCGGCTCTTCGCCAGTGGGCAGCTCGTCTCCAACACCGGCGCCTGGGTACAACGCATCGCCCAGGACTGGCTGGTCCTGAGCATCACCGGCAGTGCCACGGCAGTCGGCATCACCACCGCCCTGCAGTTCTTGCCGACGCTGCTGTTCGGCCTCGGTGGCGGCGTCATCGCCGACCGGTATCCCAAGCGACGGGTGCTGTTGTGCACGCAGGTCGGCATGGCCTCGATGGCCACCACGCTCGCGATCTTGACACTGAGCCACCACGTGCAGGTCTGGCACGTGTTCCTGGTGGCATTCGGACTCGGCATCGTGGTCGCGATCGACAACCCGACGCGCCAATCGTTCGTGAACGAGATGGTGGGGCCGGAGCACCTGCGCAATGCGGTCGGCATCAACGCCTCGGTCTTCCAGCTCGGAGCGCTGATCGGCCCGGCCATCAGCGGCATGTTGATCAACGCAGTAGGCTCTGGGTACGCGTTCGCAGTCAACGCCGCCACGTACTCCGCGTCGATGACGGCCCTGTTGCTGATGCGCGACAGTGAGCTCTATCCGGCCCGGGCGGCGAGTAGCAGCACGAGGGTCCGTGACGGGCTGCGCTATGTCGCGAGTCGTCCCGACGTGTTGTGGCCGACCGTCCTGGTGGGCGTGTTCGGACTGTTCACCGTGAACCTGCCGGTGACGCTCGCCGCGTACGCGCGGTCGGTGTTCCACATAGGCGCGAGCGGGTACGGGCTGCTCACATCGGTGCTGGCCGTCGGCTCCGTCACCGGCGCCCTGATCTCCGCCGGCCGCGCGCGCACCCGGCTGCGGTCACTGCTCGCCATCGCCGGCACACTCGCGACGCTGTACATGATCGCGGGGCTCGCACCGTCCGAGTGGACGTACTGCCTGGTGCTCGTCGGCGTCGGCGTGGCCACGCTGTTGCTCTACACGTCGGCGAACTCGACCGTGCAACTCGCCGCCGACGACTCGATCCGCGGGCGCGTCATGAGCGTGTACCTGATGGTGTTCATCGGCAGCGGAGCTATCGGCGGGCCGCTCGTCGGCTGGCTGGACGAGCACCTGGGGCCCCAGGCAGGCATGCTGATCTCCGGGCTGGTGCCGGCGATCGTCACGGCACTTGTCGCCGTGCGGCTGGCCCGACTCGCAGACGTGCGCCTCCGTACCGTCGTCGGCATGGTGCGCGCCGCCTAGCGTCCGCGCGACTACGTCGTCTAGCCTTCGGCTACTGGCCAGTAATCAATAGGAGCGCCGGCGTGCCTGAGCGTCTGACCTACGACGTGATCGTCATCGGCTCCGGATTCGGAGGCAGCGTCGCGGCGTTGCGGCTCACCGAGAAGGGGTACCGGGTCGCGGTGCTCGAGGCGGGCCGGCGCTTCGCCGACGACGAGCTGCCGCGCACGTCCTGGCAGATCCGCGACTTCATCTGGGCGCCACGGCTCGGCCTCACGGGCATCCAGCGCATCCACCTGCTCAACGACGTCGTGATCCTGGCCGGAGCCGGCGTGGGCGGTGGTTCGCTCAACTACGCCAACACGTTGTACGAACCACTACAACCCTTCTACGACGACCCGCAGTGGGCGCACATCACCGACTGGCGCGCCGAACTGGCCCCGCACTACGCCCAGGCGAAGAAGATGCTCGGGGTGGTACCCAATCCGACGATGACGGCAGCCGACGCGCAGATGAAGCGGCTCGCGACCCAGTTCGGCAAGGGCGAGACGTTCCACCTGACGCCGGTGGGCGTCTTCTTCGGGCCAGGCCCTGGCGTGGAGGTGCGTGACCCGTACTTCGGCGGTGCCGGTCCGTCCCGACGCGGCTGCCTCGAGTGCGGCTCCTGCATGACCGGATGCCGGCACAACGCGAAGAACACTCTGGTCAAGAACTACCTGGCCCTGGCAGAGGGGGGCGGTGCACAGATCCTTCCGCTGACGACCGTGACCGGTGTGCGGCCGCTGTCCGGCGGGGGGTACGCCGTCGACGCACTGCGCACCGGCCGCCGGCGGCGGCGCCCGGACCAGACGTTCACGGCCACTCACGTGATCTTCGCCGCCGGGACGTACGGCACGCAGACGCTGCTGCACCAACTGAAGGCCACCACGCTGCCGCGCATATCCGACCGGCTGGGACGGCTGACCCGGACGAACTCCGAGTCTTTGCTCGGCGCCGTCTCCAGGGACCCCAGGGCTGACTACACACGCGGCGTGGCGATCACATCGTCGTGGCATCCCGACGAGGACACGCATATCGAACCGGTGCGCTACGGCAGGGGCAGCAACGCCATGGGGCTGCTGTCCACGGCCCTGACCGACGGCGGCACCCGCCGGCACCGGTGGGGCCAATGGCTTCGGGTCGCGGCGCGCCACCCGCAGCTGATCTTCGCGTCCAGCGTGCCGCGGCGCTGGTCCGAGAAGACGATCATCCTGCTCGTGATGCAGTCCCTGTCCAACTCGATCACCGTGCGCCGCTCGCGCCGGGGTCGGCTCACCTCGGTGCAGGGCGAGGGCGAGCCCAACCCGACGTGGATCCCGGTGGCCAATCGGGCGGCCCGGCGGCTCGCCGCAAACATCGGCGGTGTGGCCGGGGGCACGTGGGGCGACCTGTTCAACATCCCGATGACGGCGCACTTCATCGGCGGTTGCCCGATCGGCGATTCGGCGGCGACCGGCGTCATCGACCCGTATCACCGGCTCTACGGCTACGACGGGCTATCGGTCCTCGACGGCTCGGCGCTTACCGCGAACCTCGGTGTCAACCCGGCGCTGTCGATAACCGCGCAGGCCGAGCGGGCGACGTCGCTGTGGCCGAACCGTGGCGAGCAGGACCGGCGCCCACCACTCGGCGCGCCGTACCGGCGCATCAGCCCGACGTTTCCCGAGCACCCGATCGTCCCTGCCGATGCGCCAGCCGCACTATCCCGGCAACGCTCAGAGCACTAGGCCTCGTTACCGAGGGCGGCGCCGACCTGCAGCGCGTCTTCCCGCTCGACGCGATCCAGATCGTCCAGCTCCGGCTGGGGGATCTCGCCGCGATCGGCGGCATCAAGTGCGCGGTGAACCGTGCTCAGCACCACGACGCCGACCAGCACGGCTGCCGTCCCGAGCAGGAACGGCACGTGCGCGTTGTAGTGCTCGACGAGCTTGCCGGCGACGAAGGGCGCCAGGCCGCCGCCGATGAAGCGCACGAATCCGTATGTCGCCGAGGCCACCGGGCGTTCGACCGGCGCGATGCTCATGACGGCGGTCGTGACGAGCGTGTTGTTCACGCCGATGAACGCACCGGCGACGATCACCGCGACGATCACGACAGTCGGACGGTCCGGCCATATGCCGATCGCGGCCATGACGAGGGCCATCATCACGAGGTTGCCGTAGAGCGTCCGCGGCGGGCCGAAGCGTGCCTTCAACCACGGCGCACCCCAAACCGCGAAGATCGCGACGAGCACGCCCCACGCGCAGAACACCAGCCCGAGCCTCTCCGGGCTGGCGATGTTCATCAGGAACGGCGAATAGCCGAGCATGGTGAAGAACGCCCAGTTGTACAGCAGGCCCACCACGCTGGTCGCGGCCAGGCTGCGGTGCCGCAGCGCGACGAGCGGCTCACGCAGCTGCTGCCGTCGGGCCGGGCGTGGCGTCGGTGGCAGCAGCACGAGGGTCGCGATCAGCGCGATGGGCCATCAGGGCCGAGACACCGAAGAACGGCCCGCGCCAGCTGATCTGGCCGAGTGCGCCACCGAGGAGGGGCCCCATCGCGATGCCCACGCCGAGCGCCGCCTCGTACAGCACGATCGCCCCGGCGAACCCGCCGCTGGCCGACGCGACGATCACCGCCAGCGATGTCGCGATAAAAAGCGCGTTGCCGAGTCCCCAGCCGGCGCGGAAGCCCACAATTCCGCTGATCGTGTCGGACGAACCGGCCGCGGCGGCGAACGCCACGATCAGCACGAGGCCGGCGATCAGCGTCCGCTTCGCGCCGGTGCGGCTCGACACCCAGCCGGTGACCAGCATCGCGACCGCGGTGACCACGAGGTAACTGGTGAACAGCAGCTCCACCTGGGCCGGTGACGCATGGAGCTGGTCGCGCAGCGAGGCGAGGATCGGGTCGACGAGCCCGATGCCCATGAACGACACCACGCAGGCGAAGGCCACGGCCCACACGGCGCGGGGTTGGCGGAACGGGCTTGCTTCGTCAGTCACGCGGTTTGTCCAGTCCCGAGGTCAGGTAGTCGATGGCGGGAAGCGCGGCAGCGAGCGCCTGCCGGTGCTCAGGCGGCAGCGCCTGGAGGTGATCGCGCAGCGCGGAGGCGCGCGTAGCACGGCGATCGGCCAGCGTGCGTTCGCCCGCCGCGGTCAGCTGGACGAGTGTGGCCCGCCCATCGGTCGGGTCGGCGATTCGCCGCACGTACCCGGAAGCGGCCAGCCGGTTCACCAGCGCGGTCATGCCGGGTTGCGTCGTGCCCTCGCGCTCGGCCAGGGCCGACACCCGCAGCGGGCCCGCGGACAACATGCTGAGCGTGCCGAGCGCGGTCATGCTGATCTGCTTCGGTGTGATGTGGACCGCCCAGCGTGCCAGCCGTTGCAGCCCCTCTGCGATCTCCTCATCCATCGGCAAAATTATATAACCTCATTATGTAACTACACTTGACAGTGTGCGCAGCCTCACCGATGCAATCCGAGACGAGGTCGTGCTGCTCGACGGGGGGCTCGCCACCGAGCTCGAACGGCGCGGCAACGACCTGTCCACGGCACTGTGGTCCGCCCGCTTGATCGACGACGCCCCGGGGGAGATCGTCGCGGCACATCGCGCCTTCGCCGAGGCGGGCGCCCAGGTCGCGATCACGGCGAGCTACCAGGCTCCGCCCGACGCGTCCACCCTGCTTCGCCGCAGCGTCGCACTTGCCCGGGAAGCGCAGGACGGCTGGGTCGCAGCATCGGTCGGACCATACGGTGCAGTACGCGCGGACGGCTCCGAATACCGCGGTGACTATGGGCTCACCGTGGCCGAGCTTCGGGCGTTCCACCGTCCGCGCCTGTCCGTCCTCGCGGACGCCGGCGCAGACGTGCTGGCCGTCGAGACGGTCCCGTGCCTGGCGGAGGTCGAGGCGCTGCTCGCCGAACTCGATCAGCTCGGCGCTCCGGCCTGGCTGTCGCTAACCTGCACGGGCCGAAAGACCCGGGCCGGGGAACCGGCGGCCGACGCCTTCGCGATGGCGCGCGACTGCCCCGCCGTCTTCGCGGTAGGCGTCAACTGCGTCTCACCGGCAGACGCCGGGCCGCTCGTCGAGCTGGCCGCGAAGGTCAGCGGCAAGCCCGCCGTCGTTTATCCGAACAGCGGCGAGTCGTGGCAGGGGCGCGCCTGGGCCGGCGAGGCGAGATTCGACCCGTCCGCCGCCCCGGGCTGGGTCGCGGCCGGCGCCCGGCTGGTCGGGGGCTGCTGCCGGGTCACCCCGCAGGACATCGCGCTCACTCTTGAGTCGCTCCGTGGAGGGGCGCAGTCTGGAGCATGACACGTTCGAGAGGAGGCGACGCGCGATGCGCGCACAGGCAGGTGACTGGCTGGTGACCGAAGGCTGCGACACCGAGCATCACGCCCGGAGGGCTCGCATCCTGTCCGTGTCCCACCCTGACGGCACGCCCCCGTACCAGGTGCGCTGGGACGACGGGCACGAAGGGCTCATCTTTCCCGGTCCCGACTCACACGTCGTCAAAGAAGACCAAACGTAGGGCGGTGTCGATCTGAGGACGGTCCCTTCGTCGGTGTGGTGACCACTGACAGCTCGGAAGGGACCGTCATGCGCTCCGAATCGATCCGGCACCGGCAGAGCTGGACACTCGTCCTCGCCTCGCTCGGTGTCTTCATGGTCGCGCTCGACACACTGGTCGTGTCGACCGCGCTGCCGGTGCTGCGCGTCGACTTCGGCGCCAGCCTCGGCGACCTGGAATGGACAGTCAACGCGTACAACCTGTCGTTCGCCTGCTGCCTGATCACCGGGGCAGCTCTGGGTGACCGGTTCGGCCGGCGTCGCATGTTCGTGGTCGGGCTCGCCGTCTTCACCGCGGCGTCCGCGATCGCAGCGCTGGCACCTAGCGTCGGTGCCCTCGTCGCCGCGCGGGCCCTGCAGGGCGCGGGCGCGGCCATCGTCATGCCGCTGACGCTCACCCTGATCAGCGAGGCATTCCCGACGGAGAACCGCGGTATGGCCGTAGGCCTGTGGGGTGGCATCTCCGGCCTTGCCGTCGCCGCCGGACCCATTGTCGGCGGCGCCGTCATCGACGGTCTGAGCTGGCACTGGATCTTCTGGCTGAACGTCCCCATCAGCGCGGCGCTGATCCCGTTGGCCCGGCGCCGTCTCGCGGAGAGCTTCGGGCCGCGCACCCGCCTGGACGGCGTCGGCCTGCTACTGGCCGGTGCGGGGTTCTTCGGGCTGACGTGGGCGCTGGTGCGGGCAAACGCGGCGGGATGGACGAGCGGTCAGACGCTGGGCGTGCTGGTGGCCGGCGCGGCCGGCGTCGGTGCGTTCGTCGCGTGGGAGCGGCGGGCGCCTGCGCCGATGGTGCCGCTTGCCCTATTCCGGCGGCGGGGCTTCGTGACCGCCAACGGGGTCAGCTTCTTCATGTACGCCGCCCTGTTCGGAGCGGTGTTCCTGATGTCGCAGTTCCTCCAGACCGCGCTGGGCAACTCGCCGTTCCAGGCGGGTCTGCACATCCTGCCCTGGACCGCGACCCCGATGCTGATCGCCCCGATCGCGGGCACTCTGGCCGACCGGTACGGCAACCGGCCGTTCATGGCCCTCGGACTGGCGTTGCAGGGCATCGGCCTCGGCTGGGTGGCTGCCATCGCCCGTCCCGGCATGCCGTACCTGCAACTCGGCGTAGCGCTCACCGTGGCGGGCGTGGGCACGTCGATGTGCTTTCCCACCGTGGCCAACGCCGTGGTCGGCTCGGTGCCCATGGCGCAGGTAGGCGTCGCCTCCGGAGTGAACAGCGCGATCCGCGAGCTCGGCGGGGTGTGCGGCGTGGCCGTGCTCGCGGCCACCTTCACCCATCACGGCGTGTACGGGTCAGCCCAGGCGTTCACCGACCGGTTCTCGCTAGCGTTGTGGGTCGCCGTCGGCCTCTCCGCAGCGGGCATCGTGCCGGCGATGCTTTCTGCACGGCCGCGTCGATTCCAGCGCATCCCAGTCGTCGTAACCAGTGCACGGCTCGAAGAGCGAGCCTGAAAGGAGAGAGGCATCATGGCCGAGTACCTGATCCTGATCTACGAGGACGAGAAGGCCTGGGCGAACGCCGACAAGGCGACCTACGAGTCGGTGCTCGAGGGACACAACGCCTTCGCTGAGAAGCACGGCGCCGCAACGAGGGGCGGCAAGGCGCTCTGGGCCAGCGATACCGCAACGTCCATCCGCCAGGGAACCGTGACCGACGGGGCGTTCGCCGAAACGAAGGAAGGCCTCGGCGGCTACTACCTCATCGAGGCGGCGAACCTGGACGAGGCCATCGCCATCGCCAAGGACGTGCCGGCGCCGTTCGGCGGTGTCGAGGTCCGGCCGGTCCGGGTGTTCGACTGAGCATGTCTGAAGTCGCGGCCGCGGCCGCGGTCGCGGAGGCGCACCGTCGCGAGTGGGGGTTCGTTCTCGCCGCGACGGTGCGCGTCACCCACGACATCGACCTGGCCGAGGAATGCGTCCAGGACGCATATGCACGGGCGCTCTCGACCTGGGACTCGCGGGGCGTGCCTGCCAACCCCGGCGCATGGCTCACCACGGTGGCGCGGCGGCGTGCCCTCGACCTGCTGCGCCGGGACGCCTCGCTGCGGGCACGGCTGCCGCTGCTTCTCGACGAGGCCGACCCGACTCCCCAGCCGGAGATTCCCGATGACCGCTTGCGGCTGATCTTCACGTGTTGCCACCCGGCCCTCGCGCAACCCGCGCAAGTGGCCCTGACGCTGCGGCTGCTGTGCGGGCTCACCACGGCCGAGGTGGCGCATGCGTTCCTCGTCAGCGAGCCCACCATGGCTGCCCGCATCACGCGCGCAAAGAAGAAGATCGCAGCAGCGCGCATTCCGTACGAGGTACCGCAGGCGGCCGCGTTGCCGGAACGCATTGACGCGGTGCTCACCGTCGTGCATCTGCTGTTCACGACCGGACACACCGCTCCGGCCGGCGCGTCACTGGTGCGCCGCGACCTGGTCGAGCGGGCGCTGGACCTCGCCCGGATGCTGCGGCTGCTCCTGCCCTCTGATGCCGACGTGGCGGGCCTGCTCGGGCTGATCGTGCTCACCGATGCGCGGCGGTCGACTCGGGTCGCCGATGACGGCCGGCTGATGCTGCTCGCCGAGCAGGATCGTTCCCGCTGGGACCAGGCTGCCATCGCCGAGGGCGTCGGCCTGGTGAGTGAGGCGCTGCGCCGCCGCCCGCCCGGGCGGTTCGCACTCATGGCCGCGATCGCCGCCGTCCACGCCGAGGCGCCGAGCTGGGACGAGACCGACTGGCGCGAGCTCGTAGGGCTGTATGACCTGCTCGTCGACATCTGGCCGTCGCCGGTGGTGGCACTCAACCGCGGCGTGGCGCTGGGCTTCGCATCCGGGCCGTCCGACGGGCTGGCCGTGCTCGACGCGCTCGCCGCCGAGCCGCAGCTTGCCGGCTACGGATACCTCGCCGCGGCGCGCGCCGACTTCCTCCGCCGGCTCGGCCGCATGGACGAGGCGCGAACCGCCTACGAAGAGGCGCTGTTGCTCACGGAGAACGAGGTGGAGCGCCGCTTCTTGGCCGACCGCCTGAAGTCGCTGTCATAGTCGCCGCCACCCCCCATGCCGCGATGATCTTGGACTTACGGTACTGGGGCTCCGCCGCTCCCCATTGCGTGATCTTGGACTTACGGTCGGATAGCGACCACAAGTCCAAGGTCACGGCCCGGGTGCTCCAGCGGATCACCGCCCAGAGTGTTCGAACGGGTCGGGCGGCCTTCGAACGGTTCTCCACAGAAGGCGCGACGGACTGGCGCCCGGGTCGGGCCCTACCCAGGCTGAGCGCTGTGCGACCGGCCGACCTTCCACGCGTGCTTACCCCGGCGATTGCAGATATCTGCGGCGTCAGCCGGGCGAGGGCGCGTACCGAAATTCAGCACGGGCGGTGGCGTCAGCTCGCTCGCGGCGTGGTGCTCACCCGGCCCGACGAGCCCAGCCGGGCGGACTGGGCGCTCGCAGGCCTGGCAATCGTCGGATCGCACGGCGCACTGAGCGGATGGGACGCCGCTCGGCTCGTCGGAATCGGCAGTCGCACGCCGCCCTCGGACGACGTGCTCGTGGTGACTACGCGTGGCGGCAGCCGCCGTGCGGGGCGGGTGTGGATCCGCAAGGTAGCGGGGCCGCTGCCGTGCCGCATGACTGCCGCGGATGACCCGCTGCTGCCGCTCGCCCGCGTGGTCATGCCGGCTCGCGCGGTGGTTGATAACGCGCTACAGTCTGCCCGGGCGCGCCCCGTGCGCGCCCTGGTCACCACAGCCGTCCAGCGCGAACTGTGCTCCGTCGAGGAGCTGACCGCGCAGCTGCAGTATGCGGCCCGCCGCAACAGCGCGGCGCTGCGGCTCGCACTGGCCGACGCGGTCGCCGGCGCGCGTTCCATAGCGGAGGCCGAGGCCGCAGAGCTCTTGAGTGTCGGCGGCGTCCCTACGTTCGAGCTGAACGCACCTATCGTCCATGGCGGTCGAGTGATCGCCGTCGCCGATATCCTCTGGCGCGAGCTGCGCGCCGTGCTCGAGATCGACAGCCGCGAGTACCACCTCTCCGAGGCCGAGTGGAAGGCCACGATGGCCCGGCACAACCGGCTCACCAAGGCCGGCTACGCCGTCACGCACTACCCGCCGTCGGCAATCCGGGACGGAGGCCTCGCCTGGGTGGCCGAGGTCGACGACTGGCTGCGCGCCCGTGCGCTGGAATTCCGCCGCCCCTTATCGCGTGATCTTGGACTTACGGTCGGATAGCGACCACAACTCCAAGATCATCGCGAGGCAACGGTGTGTAGGTGTCGCGAGAGGAAGCCGACCGCGCGGGGGTAGGCGTCGAGACGGTTCGCGCGCTTGGCAAGGCCGTGGCCCTCATCCGGGTAGACACGCAGTTCGCACTCGATGCCGCGCGAGCGCAGCGCGGCGGCGATCTGTTCCGCCTCGCTCAACGGGACGCGGGGGTCGTTCGCGCCGTGCACGACGAACAGCGGGGCACGCACGTCGCCGAGCCGGGACAGTGGCGACGCCTTCTCGAGGAACTCGCGGTCGTCCGCGAGGCTGCCGTACTCGCGCTCGCGGTACGCACGCCGGTACGCCGACGTGTTCTCGAGGAATGTCACCAGCGACGAAATGCCGACCACGTCGACGCCGGCGGCCCACAGCTCGGGTTGGAACGCCAGCCCGGCGAGCACCATGTACCCGCCGTACGAGCCGCCGTACAGCGCGACGCGCCGCGCATCGACGCCCAGCGAAGGCAGCCACCCGTGGATGGCCGCAAGGTCAGCAACTGAGTCGAGGCGCAGCTCCACGTCGTCGAGCGACAGCCACCGCCGCCCGTAGCCCGCCGAGCCGCGCACGTTCGGGGCCACCACGGTGTGCCCGGCGAGCGCCAACGCGGCGTGCATCGGCGACCAATCCCGCACGCACGCCGCCTCGGGACCGCCGTGGATCGCCAGCACGGCCGTAGCACCGCCGGCGTAGACGAACACCGGCACCTGCTCGCCGTCCGGCGTGGGCACGCGATGCGACGACGGCTGGACGAGTCCGGCGGTGGCGAGCTGCGGGTTGGAGACGGTGCGCCGCTCGATCGCCCCGTTCGTCCAGACGTACACATCCGGCGGTTGAATCGGCGACGAGAACGTCAGGCCGAGCTCGCTCGAGAGGGGCGACCAGCAGAGCTGCCTGCGGAAGCTGACGACCCCGGCATGCGGCAATGCGACCTCGGCCCGGCCGGTGAGCGCCGATCCGACGACGTCGTACACCGCGAGCCGGTCCGAGCCGTCGTCGCGCGTGACGACCGCCAGCCGCGTCCCATCGGGTGACGGCCACGCGTCGCAGTCGCTGCCGTCGGCATCGAGCAGGACGGACCAGGAACGCGTCGCCACGTCGTAGCGTCGCACCGAGTGGAACTCGGCGCCGGCGTCGGATGCCGACAGGACCGCGCTGCCCATCCAGCGCGGAGCGAGCCACTCGCCGGGCAGCTCGGCATCGGTGATCGGCGCGACGGTGCCCGTCGCGATGTCGGCCAGAAACAGCTGGGTCGACGCGGGCCGCAACGACTCACGCTGCAACGCGATGTACTGCCCGTCCGGCGACAGCGCCGCCGCGGTGAACCAGCCGCCACCGTTCCATATCACCTGCTCTGCGCCGGACGACACGGTGCGCAGCACAACGTCGAAGTCAACGCCGTTGCGACGGTTGGTGGCATAGACGACGCGATCGGCGGCGACGTCGAGCAGTGTGTGGATATAGGCCGGATCGGTGACAAGGGGCTCGAGGCCGGGTCGGTCGCCGTCCAGGCTCCGCAGCCACAGTTGGGCGCGCTCGGTGCCACCGTCGTCCGCGGAGACGACCAAGGCTCGCTGTCCCGGCAGGTATCGCCCCCAGCACGGCTCGCCGAGGGCGGTCAGCACGCTGCGGTGGCCGTCCGGAGCAAGTTCGTGCAACTGCGTGGAACCCGACTCGTCGTTACCGATCAGCAGGCGACCGGCATCGTCGACGTCGAACAGGATCGATGAGCACAGTTCGAACATCTCGCGCACTCGGTCAGTCACGACATGCACCCTGCCACGGCACACAGGGCTCACGGACCGTAGACGAATCAGCACCGGGCTGCGACCATCTAGGAGCCGCCACCTTGCCCCCGGGGAGGCCCGCATGAACGCTCCTTGGGATACGACCATATTCGCCCCAGATTTGGACGCGTTGCGTCGCCGTCGCGCCGAGCTCTTCGAGTCGATGGCGGGACTGCGACAGGCGCTTGCGGCGCCTGCGTCCGGACGCCTCGCGGCGTGGCGGAACCGGGTGGTGCTGGCACTCGCCGAGCTGTCCGCCGACGTGCACGGTCATCTCGCGGTCACGGAAGGCCCAGAAGGCCTGCATCATGACGTCGTCGAGGTCGCCCCACGGCTGTCATACGCCGTGGGCCGCCTCACCGCCGAGCATGCGGTGCTCGTCGACCTGCTCGACGGAATGCGTGCGTGGGCGCCGGCCGGTCCGGTGGACGCGGTCCGCGCGCTCGGCGCCGAGCTGCTCGACCGGCTCGACCGTCATCGCCGGCGCGAGGCCGAGTTGGTCTTCGAAGCGTACGAAACAGACATCGGTGGCGAAACCTGATCACCGGGTTCACGCCAACGGAGCTGGCCGCCCTAGCAGGTACCCCTGGGCGAGCGTCGCGCCGAGCGCGCGCAACGAGGTGATCTGCTCGTCCGTCTCGACACCCTCGCCGACCGTGGTGACCCCTAGCTCCCGGCAAAGGGCGATCACACTGCGGACGATGGCGCGCGCGCTGCGATCGGATGCGATCGGCTTGATGAAGCTGCGGTCGATCTTGACAACGCTCACCGGCAGGTCACGCAGCAGCGAGAGCGACGAGTAACCCGTCCCGAAATCGTCCAGGGCTATGCGCACGCCCATGTCGGCGACCTCGCGCACCTCTTTGATCGCGGCGGGCGAGGCGTCGACCAGTGCCGTCTCGGTGATCTCGAGATGCAGCCGCTCCGCCGGCAGGTTGGCGGCGTCGAGCGCGGACCGGACCGCGAGCGCCAGCTGGGAGCGCCCGAGCTGGCTACCCGAGGCGTTGACCGCAACCCAGCGCGACCAGCCGCCGGTGAGCCGCGGGTCTGCCGCGGCTTGGCAGCACAGCTCGACCATGTGCCAGCCGAGCGGCGCGATCAGCCCGGTCTGCTCAGCCATCGGCAGGAAGTCGTCCGGCTCCAGCAGCCCCCGATCCGGGTGCTGCCACCGGATCAGCGCCTCGTAGCCCACCGGGGCGTTCGTGTCCAGGCTGACGATCGGCTGGAAGTGCGGCATGAGCCCGGTGCCGGTGTCCAGCGCGCTCCGCAGCGCTTCTTCCAGCTCGAGGTCGACGACGGTCGCCGGATGGTCTTGCGTGGGGTCGTAGAACTCGACGCGCGCCCGGCCCTGCCGCTTCGCGCGACGCAGCGCCTGGTCAGCGTCACGCAGCACCTCATCCGGATGGGCGTGCCGCGGACTGCTCACGGTCGCGCCGATGCTCATGCTCACCGTGTGCCGATGCCCGCGGAGCGGGACCGGTTCGCGCAGTGCCGCGAGCAGCGCGCCGGCAATGCCGCGCAGTGCCTCGGGATCGGCCTCCCCCGGGACGACGACCACGAACTCGTCGCCGCCGATGCGGCCGACCGTCATGGCGGACGGCAGCGTCTCGCGCAGCCGCGCTGCCACCGCCCGGATCAGCTCATCACCGGCGTCGTGACCCAGGCTGTCGTTGACGGTCTTGAAGCGATCGATGCCGCAGCACAACGCACCGGCGGGGTGCCCGGACGCTATGCACTCGGCGAGCACCTCCTCCAGCTGCAGCCGGTTGGGCAGGTCGGTCAGCGGGTCGTGGCTGGACCGGTGCGCGATCTGCTCCTCAGCCTGCTTACGCACCGTGATGTCGTCGATCTGGCCGACCAGCGTGAGCACTCCGCCGTTCTCGTCGCGGATCACGCCTGCGTGCAGCAGCCCCCAGATGACATGACCGTCGCGGTGCACGTACCGCTTCTCGAGCTGGTAGCTGTCCCGCTTGCCGGCAAGCAGCTCGGCGAACAGCTCGAGGTTCTTGTCGATGTCGTCGGGATGCGTGATCTCGGCGAATGTGCGCCCCAGCAGCTCGTCGCGGGAGTAGCCGATCAGGTTGACAAGCGCGTCGTTGCATTGGGTCAACCGGCCGTTCACGTCGACGAGCGCGGAACCGACCGGGTTCTGCTCGAACGCCAGCTGCCAACGGCGCTCCGCCTCGCGGCGCCGCGACTCCGACTCCCGGCGCGCCATGCCATCGGCGATGGCGATCGCGGCCTGCGCGGCAAACAGCTCCAGGATAGTGCGCTGCTCGACATCCGGTACCAGGCCGCTCCGGGGCTGGTCGACGCTCAGGACCCCGATCAGCACGCCGTCGCGGTCGTGCAACGGGGCCATCAGCTCGTCTCCTGGCTGCCAGGCGCCTGGCTGCGCCGC
Organism: Jatrophihabitantaceae bacterium; assembly: GCA_036506155.1. Lineage (GTDB taxonomy): Bacteria > Actinomycetota > Actinomycetes > Mycobacteriales > Jatrophihabitantaceae > DASXRA01. The sequence continues at coordinate 17,078 of DASXSF010000062.1, read as the reverse complement.
CGCCGTGGCGTGCGGAGTCCACCTGGCGACGCGGTCGACCGTCTCCTGGTCGCGTTCGTGGCTGAAGAAGCGCAGGGCGCCCCACTGCTCGGAGGCGTCGAGCAGGTCGATGAAGTAGCGCAGCGGGCTGTCCTGCCCGCGCAGCTGCTCGAGCTCGGGTGGCCCGGCGACTGCGGCGACCCGCAGCGCGTCACCGGACTCGTCGCGGACGTTGATCGCCGCGGCATCGAACTGGAGCACGTCCACGACGCCCTGGACGATCCGGCTCAGCGTCTCGTCGAGGTCACGGCTCGCACCGAGCTGCCGGACGACATCCAGCACCCGCTCCAACCACGGGCGCCGAACGCCCGCCACGCTGGACACCGAGTGCATGCGCGGGATCTTCACACAGCTGGGCCGCCACTACCAGCGCCAAACGCCTGACTCCCCGCAATTCGGCGCTACGGTCCGCCCTCGTGGTGGCCCGGGAGGTGCTCCCGTGTCCAGGCATCGTCCCCGATGACATTGGCAGTAATCAGTGTGCCGCTGGCTGGCCGGGACGACGTACCGTCGATGGTCCTCCGTGACGATCAGCAGCTGGAAGCGGCCGTCTGGCGACGGGCAATCCTTACCGATCGCTTACCCAACGCGCCCGCGGGTTCGCCGACGCGGCCGTCCGTCGCTAACTGGAGTCGTCCAACTTCACTCACCCAGCTGAGGAGCATCATGAGGAAGTCCACGCGTCTCGCCGCCGCCGGCGGAATTGCCGCGCTCGCCACAGTCCTGCTGGCCGCGCCGGCTCAGGCGACGCCAGGCGAGCGCTCGGCCGCCGTGTTCGTCCAGACCGACAACGTCGCGGGCAACACGATCGTCGTCTACGACCGGGCCGGTGACGGCAGCCTGCATCAGGCCAGCAGCTACCCCACCGGTGGAAAAGGCGGCGCGCTCACCGGCGCCGCGGTCGACTTTCTTGCCTCGGAGGGCTCGCTCGCCTCCGAGCCTCGGAACAATGTGCTCTATGCCGTCAACGCCGGCAGCGACACCCTCACCGTATTCGGGGTGCAGGGCGATCGGCTCGCCCGCCGTCAGGTGGTCAGCTCGGGTGGCTCATTCCCGGTGAGCATCGCCGCGCACGGCAACCTGCTCTACGTGCTCAACGCCCGTGATGGCGGCTCGGTGCAGGGCTACCTGCGCGTCGGCCAGATCCTCCTGCCGGTTCCCGCGTGGCACCGCTCCCTCGGCCTCGATCCGACGCTGACCCCTGAGTTCACGAGCACACCGGGGCAGGTCGCGTTCAGCCCGGACGGCCGCAACCTCGTGGTCACGACCAAGGGCAACGGCAGCGCCATCGACGTCTTCGCCGTGAACCGCTTCGGCGGACTGTCGGCACAGCCGGTCGTTAACGCCGACCCCGGCCAGATCCCGTTCGCGGTCACGTTCGACGCTGCCGGCCATCTGGTCGTCGCCGAGGCCGCGAACGCGGTCGCGACGTTCACGATCAACGCCGACGGCACGCTGGTCCTCGTCGACCGGGAGCCGACCGGGCAAGCCGCCACGTGCTGGATCGTGCGCAGCGGTTCGAATTTCTACGCGTCTAACGCCGGCAGTGCCAGCCTCTCGGGCTACCACGACGACGGCGCCGGCACGCTGACCTCGCTCGGGAACACGAGCACCGACCCCGGCACCGTCGATGCGGCGGTCTCATCGGACAACCGCTACCTCTACGCGCAGACCGGCGCCGGCGGCATCGTCGACGCCTTCCGGATCGGCGCCGGCGGATCGCTCACCCAGATCGGCATCGTTACCGTCCCCGGTGCCGTCGGCGGTGAAGGCATCGTCGCGGACTGACGGTCACCGTGAGAGCCGGCCGGCCGGGCGTCGTCGGGCCGGCCGGCTCATCCTCGCATACCATCTGGCCGGAGGCCACGCACTCCGAGAGGATGGCGAATGACAGGCGACACCACGCCAGAACAGCTGCGCCAAGAGCTTCGTGAGCTGGACGCAGAGATCGCCCGGCTCCGGGCGGACGAGGAGTCCTCGGAAGCGGAGACCGACGACGTCCGAGACTCGGAGGAGATCGCTGCCGATCTGACCAGTGCCGAGGAGGACCAGGCCATCGTCGGCATCCTCGAGCAGCGACGCGAGGCGATCCAGCAGCAACTGCGACAGCTCGGCGCCTCCTGACGCCACCGGCTCGACTGCGGCAGGTCGCGGACCGGCGAGTGCGCATACTCGAAGGATCGTGAATTCACAGCTTCGCAGCGTCGGGAAACGCATCCAGACGCGACTGCGCGCCGCCGTCGCCACGGTGCGCAGCGAGCCCGCGCATGCCGCCAAGGTGGTCGCCGCGTTTGCCGGGCGCTGGGCACTGCGCATCGGGCTGCCGCTTGCCGGGGCTGCTGCGATGCTCCAACTGCTGCCATACCGGGCAACCGCGGGCGGGGCGCGCTTCCACATCCAGGGCAGCCTGCTCGCCCGGCACTCGCTGAGCGCCGACACGTCATTCGGCAGCTGGACGTTCCCCAATGTCGACGGCCTGCCCATCGGCGCGCACATCACCCCCGTCAACGTCGACCTGGTGCACATCGCCTCGCAAGCAGCCGCTGATCCCCAGGGCTATGCCGAGCGGCTGCGCGCAGACCTCGTCGATCAGCTGCCCGCGATCATCGCCTGGCTGATCGGCGAGGTCGTCGTCGGCGTACTGCTCGGACTGGCCGCGGCAGCAGCCATCAACCTGGCAATACGCCAGCTGCGCGGCCTGCCCCGCCGCGACCACGAGCTGCGTCACCGGCTGCGACAGCTCGGCGCGGCGATGGCCGTCCTCGCGGTGGTCGCCGGGTACGGCGCGCTGACCTACAACCAGGACTGGCCGCGCCAGTCACGCGTATCCGGCACCCTTGCCACCCTCCAGCTGTTCCCCGGACAGCTGACCAGCTACTACAACCAGCGTGCGAAGGCCCTCGACGTGCTGAGCGCCGTCGCTGCAATCCAGTCGGGGCTCCAGCAGCACATCGACCGTGGCGACGTCCCGGACACCGCATTCAACATCATGTTCATCTCGGACATGCACCTCGCGAGCACCTACCCGCTCGTCAAGCAGTACGCGACGAACTTCGACGTGAAGCTGATCATCAACACCGGAGACGAGGCCGAGTTCGGCACTCGGCCCGAGATGACCTCTAGCTACCTTGACCAGCTGCGGGAGGTAACCAAGGTGGCGCCGATGATCTGGCTGGCCGGCAACCACGACTCTCCGACCACGGTCGCCATCATGCGCTCCGTCCCGGGTGTCACAGTGCTCGGTACGAAGACGCGCGGCACCGACGGAAGCGACTATCAGGTCGGCGCCCAGCAGCTCTCTGCGTACGGGCTGACGATCGCGGCGCTGCCCGACCCCCGCGTGTACGGCGGCCCGGGCGAGTACGGTGCCGCCGACGACGCGCGCGTAAACCCACTCGAACGGCAGGCCGTGGACGCCGTGGCGTCCGGCATCCCCGAGGACAGCCGCTTCGACATCTTCGCGACCCACGAGCCCGTCGCCGTCGCCGAACTGGTCAAGAAGCTGGGCAAGCAGATCCGGCAGACCAACGCGGGACACACCCACGCGCAGAACGCTGAGAGCGACATCCAGAAGAAGGGCGCGCCGATCAACCTCGTCGAGGGCTCGACAGGAGCAGGCGGCCTAGACCAGCTCAATCGCGGGCTGCCGCAGTCCCCTACGGAGTTCAGCCTCGAATCCGTCGCGTCGAGCTGCCAGTTCACCAAGGTGGTGCGCTTCCAGATCAGCGGCGCCGCCCCGAGCTCCACCAACGACGTCGCCGCGGGTGCATTGCCGCAGGTCACCGCGTCCACCCAGTACCTCAAGCCACAGGACGTCACCGGGCGCGTATGCGGGACAACCTTGGGTGTGGGGGAACCCACGGACCTATGAGCGCCCCCGTGAGTCCAACGCTGCTCGCCGCCGTGCACGGCACCCGATCGCCGGACGGTCAGGCCACGACGCGGGCGTTGATCTCGCACGTTCGTGGTGTGCGTGCCGGCCTGTCGGTCGATTTGTGCTTCCTGGACGTGCTGGAGCCCCGGCTGGCGCCGCGACTGGCTGCGCTTTCCGGACCGGTCGTGGTCGTGCCGGTGCTGCTATCAGCGGGCTACCACGTGCGCGACGACATTCCCTCCGCGACGGCCGCTCGGGCGACGGTGGCCCGCCACCTGGGTCCCGACCGGGTGCTCAGCGAGGTCCTCGCGGCGCGGCTGGCTGCTGCCGGCGGCGACGCTGCCGACACGGTGGCGCTCGTCGCCTCGCCGTCCACCCGAGCCTCGGCGGCGCACGATCTCGCCACGGCGGCCGGCGACCTGGCCTCGGTGCTGGGCCGCCCGGTGCAGCCGCTGACCGTAGGCGCAACGCTTCCCGATTCGCTGGCCGCGCTGCCCGGACGGGTCGGCATCGCGACGTACCTGCTCGGCGAGGGGCACTTCTACGACGTGCTGCGGGCTGCCGCATCCGAGGCGGGTGCGGTTGCCGTGGCAGCGCCGCTCGGCGCGCATCCCGCGATTGCCGAGCTGATCGTCGCCCGCTACGACGAAGCGCTGCCCCCGCACCCCGGTCAACGGCCCGATGATCTTGGACTTGTGGCTGAATAGCGACCATACGTCCAAGATCACCGCGCGCTGGGGTGGATGGCGCTGGGATGGGTGGCGCTGGGGCAACGCCCAGGGGTAATCGATCGGCGGGCGTCGCGGGGGTCCGCTAAACTCGCCCGCAGCGCTGACCGGCAGTACGGCCAGGTAGCTCAGTTGGTACGAGCGACCGCCTGAAAAGCGGTAGGTCGGCGGTTCGATCCCGCCCCTGGCCACCAGCACGATCGAGGTCTTCGCTTCACCTCTTGGCAAATACTCATGAATCTCTCAGGAATCTCCGTATCCGCACCCAGGTTCGCCGGAGGTTCTCGTGAAACGTCACCCCGTCCTTCTCATAGTGGCCGCACTGGCCGTCAGCTCCGCGGCTGCGATCCAAGCGGCGCATGCCAAACCGGCCGACGCGGATCGCCTCGACATGTACACCGTCCGGGCTCCCGCAGCTGACGCGGCCGGATTCGCGCGCAGCGGGCTCGACGTCGTCTCACTCAAGCCGGCGGCACGGTGACCGAGGCCCAGATCGTGCTTAGTCCCACAGAGCGCGACAGCCTGCAGGCCCGCGGATACGACGTGAAAGTCACTCGAGACAAGCAGGGTCGTTCGGCGGCGCAACGCGCGGCCGCGCAGGCCGCCGCCGGCTTCACCGTCTGGCGCTCGTGGGACGAGCCGGGCGGGATCCGCGATGACCTGCACGCCGTCGCCCGGAACAATCCGCAACTGGTCAAGCTAGAGGTGCTCGGGCACACCTACGGCGGCCGGGAATTGCTCGCGCTGAAGCTAACCCAGGGGGCTGGGGACATTGCCGATGGTGCCCGCCCGGCGGTGCTCTACAGCGCAACGCAGCACGCCCGGGAATGGATCAGCACGGAGGTCGATCGCCGGTTGCTGCACTACTTCATCGACCGTTGGCGGGCGAACGACAAGGCGGTCAAGAACTTGTTGAAGAGCACCGAACTCTGGTTCGTCCCCGTCGCGAACCCGGACGGGTACCAGTACACGTTCGACCACGAGCGGCTGTGGCGGAAGAACCTGCGCGACAACAACGGCGACGGCCAGATCACCGGCGTGGACGGCGTGGACCCCAACCGGAACTTCAACGAGCACTGGAATTACGACAACGAAGGCTCGTCCGCGCTGACGTCGAGTGAGACCTATCGCGGTCCGGCGCCGGCGTCCGAGCCGGAGACCCGAGCAATGCAGGGCCTGCTCGACCGCATCAAGCCGAAGCTCCAATCGAACTTCCATTCGTTCGGACCGGAGATCCTCTTCCCGCAGGGCTGGCAGGTCGGCACTCCGGACGCCGACAATCCGATCTACACCGCACTCGCCGGCACCGACGCGCACCCGGCGATCGCCGGATTCGACCCGGGCCTGAGCTCCGATGAGCTGTACGTGACCAACGGCGAGACGACCGACTACGCCGACAAGCACGCGGGCACGATCTCGTTCACCCCTGAGCTCGACGAGGGCTGCACGGGGTGCGGGTTCGTGTTCCCGGACGACGAGGCAGCCGTACAGGCCGAGTTCGTCAAGACGCTGCCTTTCGACCTGTCGCTGGCGACCTCAGCGACCCACGTGGCGACTCCTGACTCTGCGGCCGGTGCCACGACGAAGCCGTTCTATCTCAGCCAGACCGAAGTCGACCCTGAGAACGGCGCGCTGTCGATGTTTGACTTCCGGTTCGACAAGTCCTACGGCGATCCGCAGGACGTCCGCATCCTCGCCCGGCGCAGCCTCGGAGCAATCACGCTGCACTGGCAGGTCGGCGGCGCCGAGCATACCGCCACTACGTCGGAGTGGACGCAGGGCCAGAGGTACGGCGTCGGCAATGCGAACTACTACCGGGTCATGCGCGGTGATGTCACCGGCACCAGCCCGGGCGACTCGGTGAAGGTCTGGTTCACCGGCGGCGGCGCGACCAGCGACTCGTTCACCTACCAGGCTGTGAGCAACACGCGCCACCGCGTGCTGATCCTCTCCGCCGAGGACTACACCGGCGCATCGCCGGTGCAAGGCGTCAGCGCGCCGAAGTACCTGTCGTACCACACGAACGCGCTCGACGCGAACGGCATCAGCTATGACGTGTACGACGTCGATGCGAACGGGCGAACCGCACCCGATCCGCTCGGCGTGCTCAGTCACTACGACGCCGTCATCTGGTACACGGGCGATGACATCATCACCCGCGAGCCCGGCTGGGGTGCCGGGAATGCCTCGCGCCTCGCCCTGACCGAACTGCTGTCGGTGCGCGACTACCTCAACGAGGGCGGCCGGGTGCTCTACACCGGCAAGTACGCAGGTCACCAGTACGGTCAAGGTCACGGCAATCAGCTGTACGACCCGTTCGAGAACAAGATGTGTTCGGATCCGGCTATCACGCCTCGCTGCCGCCCGCTCGGCGGTTCCGGCGACGGCCTGAACGACGTCCTCGAATACTGGTTCGGCGCCGGCCTGATCAATGAGGGGCCGGCGCGAACCCCGCGACCGGCGGCCTGTACGACGTGGTCGGCTCCGACGACCCGTTCACCGGCATGTCGTGGGGATTCAACGGCGCCGACAGTGCCGCGAACCAGAATCACAGCGCGTCGTTCATCCCGATCAGCGCGCTGCTGCCGGCGGACCAGTACCCGCAGTTCGAGAGCGTCCCGGCGGCGAAGTACGACCGGCCGGGCGGCCCCTTCGACCCACACACCGGCTCGTTCTACGTGTACTCACAGATCAGCGACGTGTCCTACAAGCGGCTGACCCGGACCATCAACGTGCCGGCGAGCGGGGCCGACCTGTCGTTCTGGACGTCCTACGACACGGAGCCGGAGTGGGATCACGTATTCGTCGAGGCCCGTACCGCCGGCGGCGACGACTGGACGACGCTGCCCGACCAGAACGGCCACACCAGCCAGTCCACCGGCCAGAGCTGCCCGGCGGGCTGGCGGACCCTGCACCCGCAGCTGGACCACTACCAGACACTCAACGCCGACGCCACGTGCAGCCCGACCGGCAGTACGGGTGCGTGGAACGCTGCGTCGGGCAACTCGGCCGGCTGGCAGCAGTGGGACGTCGACCTGTCGGCGTTCGCCGGCAAGACGGCCGAAGTGTCGATCACCTATGTCAGCGACTGGGCCACCCAGGGACTGGGCATGTTCGTCGACGACATCGCGGTATCGACCGGCGAGGGCAGTACCTCCTTCGAGACGGGCCTCGACGGCTGGGCCGTGACGCAGCCCGCCGACAGTGCGCCGAACGCCAACAACTTCGAGCGCCTGGGCGCCGGTGGCTTCCCCGAGGCAGCGGTGGTCCGGACCGCCGACACGGTCTACATGGGCTTCGGCCTTGAGGGCATCACCGGTGGCGATACCCGCGACACGGTCCTCGGCAAGGCGATGAGCTATCTATTGCGGTAGCCCGTGGTCCGGGGGGTTCGGCGTATTCGCGTCGAACCCCTGGCCACCGGCATTCCCCGTGCTCCATGCTCTGCTCATGGCTGATGGAGCGGACGGTTTCGTAGTCAGCGTGATGCTGATCGTTCCGGAGGCGGCTGCGGCCGTTGCGTGGTACCAGACCGCGTTGGGGGCTGCGAAACTCTGGGACCTCGGCGGCGTGGCCGGCCTTGAGATCAACGGTGCCCCGTTCTTCGTCCATGAGATGAACCCCGGAAATCCACGCGAGACCACTCCGCAACACGCGGGCGTCACGAGCACCCGGATCGAGGTCTTCGCCGATGACCCGGACGGCCTCATCGAACGGGCCGTCGCCGCCGGTGCAACCCCGAGGGCTGCGGTCGAGGATCACCGCGCACCATGGGGAACGCATCGTCAGGGTGGCTTCCAAGACCCGTTCGGTCACAACTGGTCGGTTGGTGACAAGTCACCCCTGCGTGCGCACCGTGCCTGATCGAGCTGCGGTTGCCCCTGCTATCGACATCCTGATATCCCGCTGACACCGTCCCAGCATTCGCACAGCGAGCTCACACTCGGCGCCTACGGCACGCGGATATCAATCACGTGTCCGTGCAGTGCGCTCGAGCATTGGTGGCCGAATGACGGTGGCGGTGGTCCGGGCGCGCTGGCTCGCGGCGGCGGTGGCGGTGGCCGTCGGAGTGGTGGGCGTGGCCTACCTGCTGCCCACGCGGTTCGCGATCGCCCCACGCGCCATCGCCAGGTCGCGCCCCCGTGCCGACTGCCCTTGGGTCGAGTCGCGCCTGCCGATTGACACCAAGGTGCGGCAAGTGCTGGCTCGGATGACATTGAGCGAGAAGGTCGGCCTCCTCAGTTTGCAGATGGGCGCTGGTTACGAGAACGTCAACACGGCGGTTCCCTCGCTGTGCATCCCCCGACTGGTGCTTCAGGACGGGCCGGCCGGGGTGGCCGCAGTGCCGAGTGCAACAGAGCTACCGGCGCCGATCGCTCTTGCCGCATCGTGGAGCCTCGCTCTCGCGCGTGGGTACGGTGCCGTGCAGGGCGTGGAGGCGCGGCGCAAGGGCATCGACGTGGTGCAGGGGCCGGATATCAACATCGCCCGCGTGCCGGAGAACGGTCGCACGTTCGAGGCGTACGGCGAGGACCCGTATCTCACCGCCACCACCGCGGTCGCAAATATCGATGGCATCCAGAGCACAGGCGCGATGTCGGACGTCAAGCACTATGCCGCCAATAACCAGGAGACGAAGCGAGCGTCGATCGACGAGCGGATCAGCCAGCGTGCCTTGCAGGAGATATATCTGCCGGCTTTCCGCGCCGCGGTCAAGCGCGCCGACGTCGCCAGCATCATGTGTGCGTACAACCAGGTCGATGGACACTACGCATGCCAGAACCCCTATCTGATGAATCATGTGTTGAACAACGAGTTCAAGTTCGATGGATTCGTTCGGTCCGACGCGGGCTCTGTACACAACGTCGTGGCCGCTTACGATGCTGGCTTGGATGCGTTGAAGCCGGGCCAACCTCATGTATTGGAGGCGGCCGTACTCTCCGGTCGGGTCCCTATATCCCGCATCGATGACGCAGTGAGCCGCTTGCTCCGCGAGATGTTCCGTTTCAACCTCTTCGATCGGCCCGAATCCGGAGCAGCGACGACGACCGCTACCTCACCCGACCACACGGCATTCGCACGAGCCGTTGCCGAGCAGGGCAGCGTCCTTTTGAAGAACGCGGACGGCATACTGCCTTTGGACAACCGAGGCCTGCACTCGATCGCTGTGATAGGCAGCGATGCCGGTACCGGCGCGCACACGCAAGGCGAAGGCGGTTCGCTCGTTCTCGGCCGCGATGCCGTCATGCCGTATAAGGCGATCGCGAACCGTGCTGGCCCCGGCGTGACAGTCACGTACACGGCCAGCCCTAGCCCTCCGATTCCCGGAGAATTCCTCACGCCGTCGCTGAGGTTCGGCCACGGTTTGCTGGCCCGCTTCTACGCTGATGGGACCTACTCCGGCCGGCCGGTCCTGGCCGGGGTCACGACGCACATTCAGCTTGGCCGCAATGCGCATCCTGCCAGATTCGCGAGGGACTGGTCGGTGACGTGGACCGGCACGCTGATCGCGCCGGCGACCGGCTCTTACACATTCCTGCTCAACAGCAACCATGATGCACGACTGCTCGTCGACGACCGCTCTGTCATGTCCACGACCGGGGTTCCCTCGACATGTTCTGGCACGGTGCATTTCATAGCGCGGCGGCATTACCTGGTCGAGGTCCAGTACCACGATCCCGGCGGGCCGGCCGGGATCAGCCTCGACTGGCTGCCGCCGCTGGACCCATATCGCGCAGCGGAGGCGGCCGCCCGCGAGGCCGACGTCGCGATCGTCTTCGCGGGCGACGAGGAAGGTGAGGGGTTCGACCGTCCAGGTCTGTCGCTGCCGGACAACCAGGACGCCTTGATCAGTTCCGTCGCCAGGGCGAATCCGAACGTCATCGTTGTGCTCAATACCGGCAGTGCCGTGACCATGCCGTGGCTCGACAAGGTCAAAGGGGTTATCGAGGCATGGTATCCCGGACAGCAGGACGGAAGTGCTATAGCTGCGGTGCTCTTCGGCGATGTGAATCCAGCAGGAAAGCTGCCGATAACGTTCCCGAATTCAGCGGCCGACACTCCGGCACACACTCGTGAGGAATGGCCTGGAATTACCGGCGTCGCGGATTACAGCGAAGGAATAGACGTAGGGTATCGGTGGTACGACGCGCGTCACATCGAGCCGTTGTTCCCGTTCGGCTACGGTCTGTCGTATACGACGTTCGCCGTCCATGACCTGGTCGCTGCCAAGCACATATCGGGCAATGGAGTGGAGAAGCTCAGCGTCGACGTCACGAATACCGGGGACCGCGCCGGAGCGGAGGTCGTCCAGCTCTACGCCGGCATGCCCGCGATCGCCGACGAGCCGCGCCAACAGCTGAAAGGCTTCCAGAAAGTGATGCTCGCGCCGGAACAGACGCAGGGCGTCGACTTCACGCTGACACGTGCCGATCTCGCCTACTGGAGTACCGCAGCGGACAACTGGGCAACTGCCTCAGGCAGTTACCGCATCATGGTCGGCACGTCGTCGCGTGACATCGCCGCAGCGGCGACTTTCGACATTCCGCCGCCCCGGCCGTCGACGGCGTTGCCCCATTGACCGAGCGCCCGACCTAGTGAGTCGCGCCGCCGGGATCGCCGGCGTGTGCGGCCTCGGCCTCCATGCGCGCCGCCTCCATGCCGGACACCCGGCGCAACGGCACCTCCTTGATGCACAGCGACAGCACCACGGCGACGAGCAGCGCGAGCGCTCCGGTGATGAACACGAGGTCCATCGCCTGTGAGAAGCCGGCCCGGAACGGATGCGCGAGTACAGCGTCCATCCGGGACAGGAACGACGTGTCGTTCAAGCTGGCGTGTCCGCCGGACAGCAGCTTGACCTGGTCCGGATGTGCCTGTGCCGCCGCCTGGAATTCCGGCGTGTGCTCTGCCGAGGCGTACTGCGTCGCGATCCGGTGTGGCGCCGCGGAGAACAGGATCGACAGGAACACCGCCGTTCCCAGAGTGCCGCCGACCTGCCGGAAGAAGATGCCGGACGACGTCGCGACGCCCATGTCTCGCGGCCGAACCGCGTTCTGCATCGCCAACTGGATGGTCTGCATGTTCAAGCCGATGCCGAGACCGAACAGCGCCATATAGATGTCGGTGCGCCACAACGGCGTGTCAGCCCCGACGGTGTTCAGCAGGACCAGCGACGCGACGAGCAGCACGCTGCCGGTGATCGGGAATAGCTTGTACCGGCCGGTGCGGGACGTGAACTGGCCCGCGCCCATAGAGGCAACCATGAGGCCCGCGACCAACGGCAGGGTCAACAGCCCGGCCTTTGTCGGCGACGCGCCCTTGACGATCTGGAGATACAGCGGGATACAGGCGATGCCGCCGAACATCCCGATACCAATTACGAACGACTGCGCCGCACCCACCGAGAACGGCCCGACGCGGAACAGCCGCAAGGGTATGAGCGCCTCGTCACCCATCCGGCCCTCGACCCAGACGAATGCGGCGATGCCGAAAGCGCCGATCAGATAGCACGCGAACGCACCCGAGGACGCCCAGCCCCACTCGCGTCCCTGCTCGGCGACGATCAGCAGTGGCACCAGGCCGGCGACCAGGGCGGCCGCGCCCTGCCAGTCGATGCGGTGTTCGCGGCGGTGGTGCGGGAGGTGCAACACGCGCATGACCACGACGAGCGCCAACAGGCCGATCGGGACGTTCACATAAAAGATCCACCGCCAGCCGGTGACGCCCAAGATCGAGTTCTGACCGGAGAGAAAGCCTCCGATCAGCGGGCCCAGCACACTGGACGTGGCAAACGTCGCCATGAAGTAGCCCATGTACCGCGGGCGTTCCTGCGGCGAGACGATGTCAGCCATGATCGCGAGCGCCAGTGAGAACAGGCCACCGGCGCCGAGGCCCTGGAACGCACGAAACGCAGCCAGCATGTACATCGACGACGCCAGCCCACACAACGCCGAGCCGAGGATGAAGATGCTGATCGCGATGAGGAACAGCGGCTTGCGCCCGTAGATGTCTGACAGCTTGCCGTACAGCGGGGTAGCAATGGTCGAGGTGATCAGGAATCCGGTCGTCACCCACGCCTGGACCGACAGGCCATTCAGGTCGTCGCCGATGCGACGGATCGCCGTCGCGACGATGGTCTGGTCGAGTGCGCCGAGGAACATCCCGAGCAGCAGTCCGGTCAGGATGGTCAGCACCTGCCGGTGACTCAGCGCCCCCGTGCGCTCCGCCGCTGCTGCTGCGGTGGCCGAGGCCATCAGCTCTCCCTCGTCGTCGCTAGATCGTCGAACCAGTTTTTGCGGTGGGCCTCGAAAGCCGCGGTGAACCGCTGCAAGAGCGTGGTGAATTTCCGCACGTCGCGCTCACTCCACTCGGTGAGCATGCGCCGGTAGCGCTCGTTACGCATCCGACAATGTTCGCGGTGGACCGCGGTGCCTTTCTCCGTGGCAACGAGCAGGCTGGCGCGGCCGTCCGCCTGATCAGCACGCCGCTCCACGTAGCCTTCTCGGACGAGTTGCGCGACCTGCCTGCTCACCGTCGACGGATCGGAATCGACCAGGCCGGCGAGCGCGCTGGCCCGCAGCGGCCCTTCGTTGACCACGCACGCCAGCAGGACCTGTGAGGTCCACTCGACCTCGCGCTCAGCCTTGAGCAGGAACTGCTGGTAGGCCCGCTTGTACGCGCGCATGAGGCCGCTGAACGTCGTGGCGAGCTCGTCGATGTCGTCCGCGGACGGTGCGTGGAAAGGCGGCGCCGTCCGGCGCTCGCGCTCAAGCGTCATCGCCCCGTCCTCCTGCTTGCTTGCAGCACACAATTAGTTGCTTGCTACATGCATTCTAGGGCATGCCTCGAGCCCCGGACAGACGTCAGCGCCGTACCGGAAACGGATCCGATACGGCGCTGACGCGTTTTAGTTGTGTGTTCTCAGGCGTCCACGGTGGTGTTCGTGTTGCCCTCGAGCAGCGAGCGGACTTCGGACTCGCGGTAACGGCGGTGGCCGCCGAGCGTGCGGATCGAGGTCAGCTTGCCGGCCTTCGCCCACCTTGTGACCGTCTTCGGGTCGACGCGGAAAAGCGTCGCGACCTCGGACGGGGTGAGCAGTGGCTCTGACTCCGGACGGTGACGTGGTGTCGTCATCGCATGGCCCCCCTTCTGGGCACTATGTAACGCCGGTCCTGTTCGGCGTCACGAGTCCAGTATGCACATCGGAGCAGAAAGTTCCTACGGAAACTTTCTTAGATGTCCACTGTGTGCCAACGGTTCAGCGAGGGCCCGTTCGAGTGACCACGGGTCTTACGCCGCATCCACGTGGCTCGCCGGGCTGGCGGCACTGGTGTGCGCACGGCTTCGTGAGCGAGGTACGCTGGCGGCACGAGATGACAACTTTCCCGGCGACTGCCGCAGCCGCAGCCCGGACGACCGTGTGAGCGAGGGGGTCGAGCCATGGGGCGCGGCCGTGCTAAGGCTAAGCAGCAAAAAGTGGCCCGAGAGCTCAAGTACAGCACGCACAACACCGACTTCGACGCACTGCAGCGGGAGCTGTCGACGGGCCAGGAGCGCTCGTTCGAGCGCGAAGATGAGGATGAGGACCAGGACGACGGCTGGGCGCGCGCCAGCCGCTAGTCCGCCCGCTGCGTATCGGCGCCGGGCCTGATCAAGACAGGCCTAGGCGATCGAGTACCTTCGCCGCCTCGCCGGTGAGCAGATTGCACAGTCCCTGGCCGGATGGGCGTCCCGTCTTGGTGATCATGTACATACCGATGCCCTCCACGATCGCGGGGTTGGTCGTCGGCCTCTGGATGGACACCACCTGACAGACGCTGCCAATCCCCTCGGAATCAAACCACACCAGACGGTGACCACGGACAGTAGTCGAGCCGACAGCCTTCAGCGCACTTCTGTGAAACACAACTTGTACACCCAGTGAGTAGGTCAGGTTAGTCGCGTGGCACTTGAACCCATACGCGCTTCGCTCGATCGTCAGCACGCCGCCGCCTGGTGCACCTTGGAGATCGCGGGCCGTCACGCCTCGGCACACATCTAGCGCTACCAGGGTCGGGCGTGCCAAGGGCCGCTCGGCCAACGTCGACGCGCTGAGGGCGCGCGCTTCTTGCAGCGTGAGCCGGTCGGCGGCCGAGCACATGGCCTGGTTCGTCACTGTCGACCCGTAACTGTCGGCGCTCACGGCCAGGACGACATGCGTCAGCCAGATGTCGCGCTCACAGCTGAACTGGTCGGCCTGGAACGCAACCACGGGCAATCCCTCGACGGTTTGCGGGGTACCCAGGGGACGTGGCCGGGCCTGCTCCGGTTGCACGGCGGTGACGGTGAGGCCCAGCCGGGGCACGCCGCCACGGCTGACGGTAAGCGAGCAGGAGCCGGCGTACTGCGGGTCGTCGAAGCTCGCCCCGAAGGAGGCTGCCTGCACCGGTTGGCACAAGTCAGCGGCACCGGGATCGCCGATTCCCGCCGGTGCCGTCGTCGATGTGGCTGTCGTCGTCGGCGTGCCGGGCGTCGTTAGCGTCGGAGAAGGCAACGCGGGCGGCCCACTGCCCTGCCCGCTCACCCTGCTGGTGCAGCCCGCGAGCAGCAACGCGACGCCGACGGCCAAGACACGCCTCATCCGTGCGCTCCGGTCATGGTCACCGTACCGGCACCCGGTCGCACCTCGCCGAGCGTCCAGGCGCGAACGCCGCGGGCACGCAGCGCGCTGAGCGCCGCATCGGCATCAGCCACGACGGCGACCATGCCGACGCCGAGGTTGAACGTCCGCTCCATGTCGGCCTGCTCGACGCCCCCGGTGCGGGCGATGCGCTCGAAGATGGGTTGCGGCGTCCAGGTCGCGCGGTCGACGACGGCGTCGACCGTCTGGGGCAGTATCCGGGCGAGGTTGCCGGCAAGCCCGCCGCCGGTGACGTGGGCGAAGGCATGCACCTCGCACTCGGACGCCAGGGCGAGGCAGTCACGCGCATAGATGCGGGTCGGGACGAGCAGCTCGTCGGCGAGGGTGCGGTCGCCGAACGGCGTCTCGAGCGGCGTACCGGCGAAGACGCGGCGCACCAGCGAATAGCCGTTTGAATGCACGCCGGACGACGCCATCGCGACCAGAGCATCGCCGGGGCGAACGCGGTCCGGGCCGAGTACGGCGTCGGCATTCACCACCCCGACCGCGGCCCCGGACAGGTCGTACTCGTCGGGATCCATCACCCCTGGATGCTCGGCCGTCTCGCCGCCGAGCAGCGCGCACCCGGCCTGGACACAGCCCTCGGCGATGCCGGCGACGATCGCGGCGATGTGCTCGGGGACAACACGCCCGGTGGCGATGTAATCGGTCAGGAAAAGGGGTTCGGCGCCCACGACGACAAGATCGTCGACGACCATGGCCACCAGGTCGATCCCGACCGTGTCGTGCCGGTCGACGGCGCGGGCAATTGCGAGCTTCGTCCCGACGCCGTCGGTGGAGCCGGCCAGCACCGGCTGTGGGTAGCGGGTCAGGTTGAGCCGAAAGAGCCCCGCGAACCCGCCGAGCCCTCCGAGCACCTCCGGGCGATCGGCCCGCTTGACGGACGCTCTCATCAACTCGACGGCGCGTTCGCCGGCCTCGATGTCGACGCCCGCGTCCTCGTAGCTGGCCACGCCCGTACCGTACCGATGGTGGCCCGCTGCGGGTTGCGTACGCCGGTTGCCACTGGTAGCGGGTATTCCGCACCAACATGGCCACATTGGGTAATTGGGCGATACGCTCGGTAGCCGAACTGTTGCGACATGGTCTCACATCAGGTTCGTGTTTGCTCCGCGCGCGTATTGGGCACATACTTTGGCGGGCGTGGGGGCTACGGCATAGTGCGATTTTGCATGTGTCGAATCGGGGGCCCAATTCAGCAGTCGTGTCTGATTGGAGTCGGCAGATGTCAAGGTCTGCGCAAGATCGTCCATCCATAGGGCGTCACCGCGCCGCGTCGCGGCCCCGCATCGCGTGGTTACTTGTGGCCGCGCTTGCGGGCTTCGCGGTCGTGCTCCTCCAGGTCGGCCTCGGTCACAGCGGCCGTGTCGCGACCGCGCAGGGAACGCAGAACATCTCCGTGAACCCTGGTTCTTTGACCGATCACGAGTGCGACTCCACTGAATGGCACTTCGTGATCACGCAGATCGACACGGAGGCGGACGCCCCACCCACCATTCACGTCACGTGGGCGAACGGTGCCTCCGAGGACGTGCCGCTCGACAAGTTCACCGGAGGAGTAGCGCACTACGTCACGACCGACAACCTCGACAGCACGGTCACCGGCGCTACCGCGGTCATCTACGACGGCTGGAGCGGCACGTTTAACCTGAGCCACGGGCCGTGCCCCACGCCGACCACCACGCCGCCGACCACGCCGCCGACGACTCCGCCGACGACTCCGCCGACCACGCCGCCGACGACTCCGCCGACGACT
>DASXSF010000061.1:0-1854 GCA_036506155.1 Jatrophihabitantaceae bacterium | reverse complement strand
AGCCCGACCCGAGCACGGGCTTCCTGTTCATCGACGGCTTCGACGCCGCGCTGCTGAAGGCGCGCGAGCTCGCCGGCGACGGCGACATCTCCCTCGGCGGTGGTGCCGACCTGATCCGCCAGGGCCTCGCGGCGGGCGTGGTCGACGAGCTCGCGATCTCCACCGCACCGCTCGTGCTGGGGGGCGGGAAGCGGCTGTTCGAGGGATGCGAGCAGGACCTCGACCTCGAGGTGCTCGGCACCTGGAGCTCGCAGTACGCCACCCACGTGCGGTACGCCGTCAAGCGCGCCAGGCAGGAGTCCGCCACGCAGTGACGACCGCACCGGTCGCCGCCACGACGGCGACGCGGAAGGACGACCACGCGTGACTGTTCCTCGACCTCGGTGTCAGCGGACCGAGGCGCAGCCCCATCGGCACGTGCGCGCGGCCCGCAGGCATGTGCGGGCGTTCAGAAGCACGCCGTCAGCGCTCGCCACCGTTCGCGAGGGCGGCCTCCTCGGTGGCAGCCAGCATCTGGGTGAAGGTCGCCGTGAGCATCTTGTCGATCAATGGGCCGGTGAATCGGCCGATGGGGCCCCCCGGGGTACATACCGATAGTCGAACGTGGCCAGCGTCCCTTGGCCGTCGGGCTCGAGCGTGAGCGTGGTCTCGGCCCGGTTGAACGGCACCGACACGCTCGGATGATTCTCTGTGTCGATCCTGCGGCCCTCCTCCCAGGTGGTGACGGTTTCCTCCATGCTGCCGACCGGCTTCAGTTCGACGTGGCGGCGAGCGCCGACGCCGCTCGTCTGGTTGCCGATGGCTCTGGTAGCCCGCAGGCCACTCCAATGGCTCGCAAGATGCGGAAAGTCGGCGAACAGGGCCCATACCGAACCCGGGGACGCACCCATGCGACGTTGCGCCGTGATGTGGCGTTCAGGCATGAGGACCACTCCCAGTGTCCGGCTGGCCGTAGGGCAGGGCGCCGTCCACATCTCATGATCGCGCCAGCAGATGCAGCTGCGCAATCAAGGTGGACCGCGCGGGGTTCGGTGGTCCCCGTCGCCCGGCGACGGCGCCACAACTCCGGGATCTGCCACCAGTTCGCACGCACATCGGCAGACGAGGGCGGGCGTTGGTCCGCATGCGCCTACCCCAGTGGGCTCCATCAAAGGGCAAGCCGGCCTTCAGACGGTGCTTGTGTCCAACTAGCGCACTCGCGGCGACGATCACGCGATTTCCGCAAGGCCCGTTCGAACACTCGAGGGTCTCGCTGCCGCCCCCTTCGTCACCATCAACGGACTAGATCCAAAGAGCGGCCAGGAACGGCCAGCGATCACCTGGCCTGCCCAGAAACCACGACCATCGGTTTTGGCCGGGGACGCGTCCAGGCCCACACCGCGACCTCTGCGGCCACCGCCGGGGACGCGTCCACCTCGTGACCGCGCCGCTCCCACGCCGCCGACCCGCCCAACCTGCGCTGCTGGCCGTGCCGAATCGCCGCGGTCAACTCGGCCTGCCCCGAATGCCGCAACCGGCCGGCGGCGACCAGGTCGATGAACTCGCCGTGCGCGACCGCGACATCGTGTGTCGACAGCTCGGTCACGGCGATCCCCGCGTCCTTCAACGGTTTCACCGCGGTCGCCGTCGGGGACCGCGGGTCCAACGCGACCGAGCGCACCGTCCGCTCGGCACGCAACCGCAGCACGTCCGCGACCGGGTCCGTGCCCAGCACGTAGGCGGCGAGTTCGACCAGGATGAAGTCCCCGTCGATGTACCCGGCCGCGGCGATCGACAGGTGATCTCGAGCCTCGCTGATCTCGATCCCCAACGCGCATTCGGCCAGCATTCGCGTGGTCCTCTCCCGTCGCCGCT
>DASXSF010000060.1:0-4007 GCA_036506155.1 Jatrophihabitantaceae bacterium | reverse complement strand
GATGAGCGAGCACCGCAGGGTCGCCGCGCCGGGCCGAGGCGCGCAAGCTCATCACGGCGATGAGCGCTTGCGCGAAGAGCGGAGGGCATAGTGCCGCGGCCGGCCTTTCGCGCGGGAACCGTGCACGTACGCGTGCCGGCCACGAGCGCCAACCTGGGCCCGGCGTTCGACGCGGTCGGGCTGGCGCTCGCACTCTACGACGACGTGGTGGCCCGCATCGGCGACGACGGGCTGGTGCTCGACGTGGCCGGCGAAGGCGCAGACGAGGTGCCGCGCGACGACACGCACCTGGTCGCGCGCGCGATGCGCACCGTGTTCGAGCGGCTGGGCGGGCAGCCGCGCGGCATCGAGTTGGTGTGCGCCAACCGCATCCCGCACCGCCGGGGGATGGGCTCATCGGCGGCTGCGATCGTGGCCGGCGTGCTCATTGGCCGCGCGCTGGTGGTGGGCGGTGACGCTGCGCTACCCGACGCACACGTGTTGGATTTGGCTGCGGAGCTCGAGGGACATCCGGACAACGTCGCCGCGTGTCTGTTCGGCGGGCTGACAATCGCCTGGACCGACGACGGCGGCACCGAGGCGGTGCGCCTGGAGCCCGACGCGGCGCTGTCGCCCGTGCTGTTCGTCCCGCCCGCGACCGCGTCGACCGACGACGCTCGCGACGTGCTGCCTCTGCAGGTGCCGCATGCGGATGCGGCCTTCAATGCGGCGCGCTCGGCCTTGCTTGTCACCGCGCTCACTGCCCGGCCGGAGACGCTGCTCGCCGCCACGGACGACCGGCTGCACCAGCCGTATCGCGCCGTAGCCATTCGCGACAGCGCCGCACTCGTGGGCAAGCTGCGCGCCACGGGGCTGCCCGCTGTCGTCTCCGGAGCGGGCCCGACCGTGCTGGTGCTCGCGCGCACGCCCGGAGAGGTCGGGGCGGCACTCGAGCAGGCGCCGGAGGGGTGGCGAGCCGAGCAGGTGGCCATCGCACGCATTGGCGCGCACGTCGTGCGCTGAACGTCGTCTGGCACGACCGGGAACAAGGTAGCCACCCCCTGTGTTGCTCAGGGTGATGCGAGCGTCTACGCTCATTGTCGTCAGTCGCGACGCAGCGACTTCGCCCACGTCGAGGCAGCGGCGCTTATTCCGCCGTTTCATTGCGACTTCGGATCGAAGTTCCTGTGTTATCGCGCTGCTTCTTCCGCGTACAGCGACTGATCAATCAAGGACGTCCCGGCACTGATGCCCGGGGACGACCCGGCCAGGCATGGCCGGGTCATAGAAGGCCCAGCTAAGCACACCGCTCGCAGGGCCACCTTCGGAAGGATCCGAGATCACTGTGACAGACACCTCAGAGCAGATGCTGATAACGATGGCCAATCCTGACAGCGCGTCAGGGCAGGCCACGGATCAGGCGCCGTCGAACGGACCCGCCAGCGTCGCTCAGCCCGCCGATGACTCGGCTCGCCCGGCCCGGCGCCGCGGCGGCTCCCTGTCGTCGATGCTCCTGCCGGAACTTCAGGAACTGGCGGGCAGCATGGGCATCCCGACCGCAAAGCAACGCAAGAGCGACCTCGTCGCCGCGATCGAGCAGGCCCGCTCCGGCGCCGGCGCGCCCGCGCGGGTCGCCGAGGCGGCATCCGTCGAGCAGCCCGCGATCGCTCCGGCGACCGCCGTGCGCGCCGACGTTGCTGCCCCCGCCGCTACCGAGCCGAGCACGCCCCGCCGCGAGCGCCGGGGGGCAAGTCGGCCGGCCGGGAGCCCAGTCCCAGCGGCGCAGAGCGCCGACGCCGTGGCGACGCTGGATCAGCCGCGCGGCCAGGAGCAGCGCCAGGACGAGCAGCGGCAGGACGAGCCGGCCGGCCAGACCCAGCAGAACCAGGGCGGCGGGCAGGGCCGCGACGACGACTTCGACGGTGGCCGCCGCCGCGGCCGGCGCTATCGGGACCGCCGGGGTCGCAACCGCGACAGGCCGGGTGGAGGCGCCGCGGCTGACGCTGAGCCGACCGTCGCCGAGGACGACGTGCTGCTGCCCGTCGCCGGCATCCTCGACAGCGTCGAGGAGAAGAACACCTGGTTCATCCGCACCAGCGGCTACTACGCCGGGCCGGACGACATCTACGTCGCCAACTCCTTCGTGCGCCGCTTCGGCTTGCGCCGCGGCGATGCCGTGACCGGCGTGATTCGCCAGCCTCGCGAGGGCGAGCGGCGCGAGAAGTTCAGCCCCCTCGTCCGCCTCGACACGGTGAACGGCCGTGATCCGGACGAGGCGAAGAATCGCGTCGAGTTCACCAAGCTCACCCCGCTGTACCCACAGGAGCGGCTGCGCCTCGAGACCGAGCCGCACATGTTCACCACCCGCGTGATCGACCTGGTGATGCCGATCGGCAAGGGCCAGCGAGCCCTGATCGTGTCGCCGCCCAAGGCGGGCAAGACGATGATCCTGCAGGCCATCGCCAAGGCCATCTCGGTGAACAACCCGGAGTGCCACCTCATGGTGGTTCTCGTCGACGAGCGGCCGGAAGAAGTCACCGACATGCAGCGGTCGGTGAAGGGCGAGGTTATCGCCTCCACGTTCGACCGGCGCCCCCAAGACCACACCATGGTCGCGGAGCTGTCCATCGAGCGGGCCAAGCGCCTGGTCGAGCTCGGTCACGACGTCGTCGTGCTGCTCGACTCGATCACCCGGCTCGGCCGCGCCTACAACCTCGCCGCGCCGGCGAGTGGCCGCATTCTCTCGGGCGGCATCGACTCGACCGCCCTGCACTTGCCGAAGCGGTTCCTCGGTGCGGCCCGCAACATCGAGAACGGCGGTTCGCTGACGATCATCGCTACGGCGCTCGTCGAGACCGGGTCGCAAGGCGACCAGGTGATCTTCGAGGAGTACAAGGGCACCGGCAACGCCGAGCTGCGCCTGCGCCGCGATATCGCCGACAAGCGCGTCTTCCCGGCCGTCGATGTCGATCTGTCGTCGACGCGTAAGGAAGAGCTGCTGCTGTCGCCCGATGAGCTGGCCGTCACGGTGAAGCTACGCCGGGTGCTGCACGCGCTGGAGCCTCAGCAGGCGATCGACCTGCTGCTCGACCGGTTGCGCAAGACCCGCACCAACATCGAGTTCCTGATGCAGATCGCCAAGACGACCCCGGGCGCTGAATAATCCCGCCGGTTGCCGCCCTGCGCCGCCGGGCGGCGCAGCTCGGGGCACAGCGGCGGCGCGGCTCGGTCGCGCGAGCGCTCAGCGCGTGTAGGGCTCGCCGTAGGCTTCGATTCGGCGGGCGATATCGCCGAGTTGCGCCCGTACCCGGGCCTTCCCCGTGGGGCGTGACGGCATGACCAGCGACTGCGGCACGTCCAGGTAACGGCCGTCGTGCGTGGTGACCCGCAGGGTGAGCGTGTCGAAGCCGCGCCGGATCACCGACACCCCGGCGATGTCGTCCCAGTCCAGGGACCGTTCCCGCCACAGCCGGCGCACGCCGACGCCCTCGTCGTCCACCACGAAGTACATTCGGACGGCGAAGATGCCCATCGCGAGCGCGACGACACCGACGGCGATCGTGACGATCCGCACCAGTACCGACACGTGCGCGTACGCGTTGACGGCTGCACAGCCGGCCGCAACGAGAAATAGCAGCGCCGGCTGCCAGGGCGGAATCCGCCAGGTCAGCGGGGCGCGCGACGGAGCCGTCACCCGGGCAGCGTACGGGTCGGGCGGGGGCAGCCCACACTATGATAGGCAGCGCTCGTTTCGTCCCGGTTTGCGTTCGATAACGGTTGCGTATCGCGCCGGTTGTGGGGTTTCCCTTGAGAGCCTGGAAATGCCATCGTGCAGGGCTATGTAAGCGGTATCAGCCGCTCGGTCGGAGAAAGGCATCGGGATGCACTACCGCAGACTCCTGGCGATCGTTGTGGCCGCGGTGTTGACCGTGGCGGTGGCCGCTGGTTGTAGTTCGAGTAAGAAGAGTGGTGGGGGTGGCCGTGGTCCGATCACGTTCGTGACGGGCAAGGACACCAGTGGGGTGTGG
>DASXSF010000059.1:0-98932 GCA_036506155.1 Jatrophihabitantaceae bacterium | reverse complement strand
CGACCCGGCCCGCGCCGAAGGCGCGGAGTGGCGCGAGGCATCCGCCCCTTGGGGGCGGTGCCGAGGGACACATCCGGCGGATCAGGGACGGCGGAAGCAGGTCTCGACTTCGGCGACCACGTCGGCCCAGCGATCCGGGTCGATCGGATCGTCGAGGTCGTCGGCGTCGGCTGAAAGGTCGCAGAACGCGACGAGGTCACGAAGCAGGTCCGCGCCGTCGGAGGACGGCTCGCGCAGGTCGAAGCTCTCCTCGGGCTCGAACGCGTCGTCGCTCGCCTCGGCCAACTCCGTCCACCCCTCGAGCTTGACCAGCGCGTGCTCCTTCGCCTTGCGGCAGAACCGGGCGAGGTCCGCCGGATCGGTGAAGACTGCGACATCGTCTTCTTCGCCGAGGAACGCGGGCTTGCCGTCGACCTCGCCGCGCACCGTCAGGTAGGTGGCGTCCTCGAGAACGATCTCGATCGGCTCGGCGCCCACGCGGTCCCAGACACTTTCCGTCTCCACTTCGGATTCCGATTCGGCGAAGTCACCTTCCCAGCGGAGCCAGCTCTCGACGCGGCTGAGGGCGCGTTCCCACGTTTCGGCGATGACGTCGCCAAGCTCGTTCCACCGCTTGCGCCCGTCCTTGCCCTGGTAGCTGACGTCGTCGCTGACCAGCTCGGCGTACTCCGGCGTGCTGCCGACCAGGCGGCGCAGAGCCCCGTCGTCGCAGGAATCGGCGATCTTCTCCACCATGTCGACCACGTTGGCCAGTGCCGAGACGGTCGCCGGATCCGGCTCGTCGGCGGCCCAGTCATAGACCTGGTCGAGGTTGTAGACGTCGTCCGCCGTGGGCCGCAGGTCGTCCGGGGCGAGCTTCATGACCCGGCCCCACGCCGGGTGGTCCGACAAGTCGTTCTCGTCGCCCGAGGCGACGAAGTCGGCCAGCTCGCGGGTACCCGGGTACAGCAGGATCTTGGCGCCGTCGCCGAGGAACCCCTGCCACTCCTCGCCGTCCTCGTCCTCCCACGGCGGGGCCCACAGCGTGAGCCCGGTGCGGCCACCGATTGTCAGCGTGATGGGCACGATGGTTGCCTCGCCGCTGGTCATGTCCTCGCTCCTCGGCGTCAGTTCGGGATGCAGATCGGCGTGGAGCCGCTCGGCGTGATGCAGAAACTACCGGTACCACTGGGGAAGTCGGTGCCCCCGGGGATGCTCGGGGTCGGCACAGACCCGCTGCCGCCTCCACCCGCGCTCACGTCGCAGACCTTCCACGTGCCGTTCTGCTTGCGCACGTCGAAGACCACGTTGTGGCTGCCGTTGTCCGAGTCGACGACCGTGGTGGCAACCGTGGCGCTGTCGCCGTTCTCCGTGGCCTTGCGGATCGTGTAGCTCTTGTCGGGATTCTCGACGAAGCTCTCGTCGATCTGGCTGTGCAGCGGGTCGCAGGTGATGTTCTGGGCGGTCTTCAGGTCCTTGTTGACGTCGGCCTTGAGCAGCGTCGCGACAGCGGCCTTGGCGCCGTCCGAGCTGTTGTTGCTGCTGCCGAGCGTGAGGATGAGCGCCACCGCGATGCCTGCCACCGCCAGCACTGCGATGCCGCCGATGATCCACGGCGTCTTGCTGCGGGGCGGCGGGCCGCCGGACGGGCCGTAGCCGGGGCCGCCCGGTCCACCCGGGCCGGGCGGGTAGCCGCCGGCCGGGCCGTACGTCGGCTGCCCGTAGGTGGGTTGGCCATATGACGGCTGCCCATATGACGGCTGCCCATATGACGGCTGCCCGTATTGCGGCTGCCCATACTGCGGCTGGTCGTAGGGTGGCTGCCCGTACTGCGGCTGCCTGCCAGGTGGCAGGCCGAACGCGCCGCCGGGCTGCGGCGGCGGCTCACCACCTTGGTGCGGCCATTCGGGCTCGGAGAAGTGCGTCATGTCGCCCCCTGGATGCGCTGCGGCGTGGCCCACGCGCGTCCGCAGACCGAGCGAACCATAGCTAATGAGCAATTTGGGCTGCGTCGTCGGGGCACGCAGATACGCTTTCCGGGTGTCCGCGCATGTGAATGACCTGGCTCACAAAGCCGACGCATTCCGTCCAGAGGAGCTGGAGCCCTATCGGCGGCAGCTGACCGGGTACTGCTACCGGATGCTCGGCTCGGCGTTCGAGGCCGAGGATGCCGTGCAGGAGACGATGGTCCGCGCCTGGCAGCACGGCGCCAGTCTCGAAGGCGCCGGCGCCCTGAAGTCGTGGCTGTACCGCATCGCGACCAACGTCTGCCTCGACATGCTGCGCGGGCGGCAGCGGCGCGCTCAGCCGATGGACCTGGGCGGGTCGTCCGGCGCGGATGCGTTCGACGGGAAGGTCCTGCCGGAGAACGCGTGGGTCACGCCGATCCCGGACGCTCGAGTGGTGCCCGACGACGGCGACCCCGCCGAGCTGGCCGCGCAGCGCGACAGCATCCGGTTGGCATTCGTCTCCGCGTTGCAGGACTTGCCGGCTCGCCAGCGCGCCGTTCTGATCCTGTGCGAAGTACTGCGCTGGCAGGCAGGCGAGGCGGCCGAGCTGCTCGACACGAGCGTCGCCTCGGTCAACAGCGCGCTTCAGCGGGCTCGTGCCACGCTCGCGGCACGCGACGGTGGCGTGCGGCGCGAGCCACTGGACTCCGGGCAGCGGGCACTGCTCGCGAACTACGTCCAGGCGTTCGAGCGCTACGACATCAGCTCACTCGTGTCGCTACTGCACGAGGACGTCGTGATGTCGATGCCGCCGTACCCGTTCTGGCTTTCGGGTCCGGTCGAAATGGGTAAGTGGTTCGTCGGCGAGGGCAGCGTCTGCCGGGGATCCCGGCTGCTGGCCACCACGGCCAACGGCGCCGCCGCGTTCGGGTCGTACCACGTTGATCCGGCCGGCGGGCACTCACCGTGGTCGATCCAGGTCATCGAGGTGCGCGGAGACCGCATCGTCGGACACCACAACTTCCTCGACACCGCGTTGTTCCCGTACTTCGGGCTGCCCGAACACATCTGACAGCCCGACGAGGCCGAGCAGTAGGGCGACGTCCGCGTCGACGTCGCGCAGGTGCACGGTGTAGCCGGCCCGGCGCGCGGCAAGTGCCAGCCAGGCCAGCTCCTCCACGAAGACGAGGTCGGAGCCTTCGACCCGCCAGCTCGCGAGCTCGGCCGTACCGTGGACGATCACCACCGTGGCCATCCGATCTGCGGCCATGCAGTGAGGACGTATACCGGCGGCGGAAATCATCGATGAGTTCGCGCGCGTTGCGACGTCTCAGTTGGCATGACAGCGCACATCGTGACCGTTGCCGAGGACGCCCACGCCGCCCGGCGCGACCTGCCTCGCCGCTTCGCCGGGCAGCTATCCGTGGCCGGTGAGCCCGGATACGACAAGGGGCGAGCTGCGCTCAACCCCCGGATCGATGCCCGCCCGCTGATCGTCGCCGAGGCGGAAAGCCCCTTGGACGTGAGCGCCGCCATCACCTGGGCGCGCGAGCGGCAGTTGCCGATGACCGTGCAGTCGACCGGGCACGGCACGCACGTTGCCGCCGGCGGCGGCGTACTGCTGAAGACGTCGGCCCTGACCCGGGTGCTCGTCGACCCGGACCGGCGCGTGGCACGGGTAGCCGCCGGCGCGCGCTGGGGCGCCGTGCTCGCCGCGGCGGCGCCGTTCGGGCTGGTGCCACTGTCCGGGTCCTCGCCGGACGTCGGCGTGGCCGGATACACCCTCGGCGGCGGATTGAGCTGGTTGTCGCGTCGCTTCGGCTTCGCCGCAGACAGCGTGCTGCGCGCCCAGGTGGTGCTCGCCGACGGCCGGATCGTCAGCGCGAGCCGGGACGAGCGGCCGGAGCTGTTCTGGGCCCTGCGCGGCGGTGGCGGCAATGTCGGCGTGGTCACGTCCCTGGAGTTCCGGCTCTACCACGTGCCTACCGTCTGGTCCGGCAGCGCCGCGTTCCCGCTCGAGCGGGCGGCTGCCGCGCTCGCCTGCTATCGCGATTGGATTGCCACCGCACCGGACGAACTCAGCACCGCGATCGTGCTGATGCCGTCATGGCCGTCGACGGGACGCCCGGCCTTCACCATCCGGGCGCTCACGTCCGGATCGCCGCAGGATGCGGCTGCCGCGCTGCGCCCGCTCTACCGGGTCGCCGGAACGCCGCTGTGGGAGCACTTCCGGGAGGCCAGCTTCGCCGAGACGCGGATGCCCGGCGTCGCGCCACTGAACTTCGACATGATCGAGTCGCTGCCGGAGCCGGTGATCGCGCATGTGGTGGACGCGGTCCGCGCGCCGGGCAGCCGCGTGGCCGCCGTCGAGGTGCGGCACTGGGGCGGCGCCATGGCGCGTCCCGCGCCCGACGCCGGCCCGATCGGGCACCGGCAGGTGCCGTTGTCGATCATCGTCGAGGGACCGCCCGAGGCGGCCGAGGCGCTCGCGCCGTACGCGACGGGGGGCACGTTCCGGAACTTCCTGCGCGACCCGTCCCTCGTAGCGTCTGCGTACACCCCCGAGTCGTACCAGCGGTTGCAGTCGGTCGAGCAGCGTGTCGACCCCGACGGCGTCTTTCGAATCGGGCAAGAATCCCTCGTCTGAGGCGAGCGATTGTTGCGCAATCGGGGTATGTCATACCCCGATGGGATGCCAGACGGTCTTGGTCTCGACGAAGGCGGCCAGCCGCCTGGTGCCGGGATCGGCCGCCCAGTCCTTTTCGCGCGGAAGGTACACCCGCTTGACGTTGTCGGCGGCCGCCCGTTGCAGGGACGGGCGTGCGTCGGCGGCCACGCCGGTGAGGTCGAGGGCGTTGACGTCACGATGGCTGGCCAGCCATGGTGCGAGTTCGGCCACCCGTCCCGTCAGGATGTTCACGACGCCACCCGGCAGGTCGGACGTGGCAAGCACCTCGGCCAGCGAGGCCGCCGGCAACGGCCGCTGTTCCGAAGCGACAACCACGGCGGCATTGCCGGTGACGATCACCGGGGCGATCACACTGACCAGCCCCAGCAGGCTCGACTCCTGCGGGGCGAGCACGCCCACGACGCCGGTCGGCTCGGGCAGCGAGAAATTGAAGTACGGCCCGGCGACGGGGTTGGTGGCACCGACAACCTGCGCGTACTTGTCGGCCCAGCCGGCGTACCAGACCCATCGGTCGATGGCAGCGTCCACAGTGGACGGGTCGTCGCCGGCGGCGGCCACCTCGGCGGCGAACTGCTCGCGGCGACCGTCGAGCATCTCGGCGACCCGGTACAGCACCTGACCACGGTTGTACGCGGTTGTGCGTGACCACCCGGCGAAGGCCTTCCGGGCGGCGACCACCGCGTCGCGGACGTCCTTGCGGGACGCCTGCGCGGCGTGCGCCAGGGTGGTCCCGTCGCGGCCCGTCACCGGATAGGACCGCCCCGACTCGGACCGTGGGAACGCTCCGCCGATATACAGCTTGTATGTCTTTCGGACGCGCAGCCGCTCAAACGTCAAGGTAGGCCTCCAGGCCGTGGCGGCCACCCTCGCGGCCGAAGCCCGACTCCTTATAGCCGCCGAACGGCGCGCCCGGGTCGAACCGGTTGAACGTGTTCGCCCACACCACACCGGCCCGCAACTGCTGCGCG
This sequence comes from Jatrophihabitantaceae bacterium, assembly GCA_036506155.1. Taxonomy (GTDB): domain Bacteria; phylum Actinomycetota; class Actinomycetes; order Mycobacteriales; family Jatrophihabitantaceae; genus DASXRA01. The sequence continues at coordinate 93,347 of DASXSF010000059.1, read as the reverse complement.
AACCATAGGATGCGCGAGCCCTTTTCCGTCCAGATACCGGCCGACAAACCGTACGGGCTGTTGTTGGCCTTCTCGACGGCCTCGGCGGGCGTGCGGAACGTCAACACCGAGAGCACCGGCCCGAAGATCTCCTCGCGGGCTATGCGATTCGCTTGTGATACATGGGTGAACACGGTGGGTGCGAACCAGTAGCCCCGTTCGGGGAGGTCACAAGGGGGCGACCACGCGCGGGCCCCCTCCTCGACACCCGAAGCCGTCAGCTCGCGGATGCGGGCCAGCTGCGCGGCCGAGTTGATCGCGCCGATGTCCGTGTTCTTGTCCAGCGGGTCGCCGAGTCGCAGCGTGGTCAGCCGCCGTTGCAGCGCGGCGATCACGTCGTCGGCGACGGACTCCTGGACGAGCAGGCGTGATCCGGCGCAACACACGTGGCCCTGATTGAAGAAGATGCCGTTGACGATGCCCTCGATCGCCTGGTCGAGCGGGGCATCCTCAAAGATGATGTTGGCCGCCTTGCCGCCGAGCTCGAGCGACACCCGCTTGCCGACCGCCGTCTTCTGGATGATCTTGCCGACCTCGGTCGAACCGGTGAACGCGATCTTGTCGATGCCGTCGTGCCGGACGATCGCCTCGCCGATCGAGGGGCCGCCCGCGAGGATGTTGACGACACCCGGGGGCAGGTCCGCTTCTGCGATGATCTCGGCAAGCGTCAGCGCGGTGAGCGGCGTGGTCTCTGCCGGCTTCAGGACCACGGTGTTACCGCAGGCCAGCGCCGGGGCGATCTTCCAGGCTGCCATGAGCAGCGGGAAGTTCCACGGGATAATCTGGCCGGCGACCCCGACCGGCCGCGGATCGGGGCCGAAACCCGCGTACGCCAGCTTGTCGGCCCAGCCCGCGTAGTAGAAGAAGTGCGCCGCGGCGAGCGGGATGTCGACGTCGCGGGACTCTTTGATCGGCTTGCCGTTGTCGAGCGATTCGAGGACGGCAAGCTCGCGAGAGCGTTCCTGGATGGCGCGGGCGATCCGGTAGAGGTACTTTGCCCGCTCCCGGCCGGGCAGGCCGGCCCAGGGTGAGAACGCCCGGCGGGCGGCGCGCACCGCATCGTCCACGTCGGACGGTGCCGCCTCGGCGACCTCGGCGAGTGGCTCCTCGTTGGCCGGGTTGATCGTCTTGACAGCCTCGCCGGCACCGGCACGGAACTCACCGTCGACGAAGATGCCGTAGGACGCCTTGAGCCGGGCGATGTCGCGCGATTCCGGCGCGGGGGCGTATTCGAACTTCATCAGTCCACCGTCACATAGTCGGCGCCGTCGTAGGCACCGGTGGTCAGCTTGTGCCGCTGTAGCAGCAGGTCGTTGAGCAGGCTGGACGCTCCGAAGCGGAACAGTGCCGGGTCGAGCCACCGCTCGCCTGCTACCTCGTTCACCATCACCAGGTAACGCACCGCATCCTTGCTGGATCGAATGCCCCCGGCGAGCTTCACGCCGCGAGCGTCGCCCGTGGCCGCCTCGAAGTCGCGCACCGCCTCGAGCATCGTGAGCGCGACCGCTGGAGTCGCCGCCGGCGTGACCTTGCCGGTCGACGTCTTGATGAAGTCACCGCCGGCGAGCAGGGCCAGCCACGAGGCGCGGCGCGCGTTGTCCAGCGTGACCAGCTCGCCCGTTTCGAGGATCACCTTGAGGTGGGCGGGCCCGCAGGCCTTCTTGGTCTCGACGATCTCCTCGAACACCTCCAGGTACCGCCCGGCGAGGAACGCACCACGGTCGATCACCATGTCGATCTCGCCGGCACCTGCGTCCACCGCGTCGCGGACGTCGGCGAGCTTCGTCGAAAGCGACGCGCGCCCGGACGGGAACGCCGTGGCGACGCTGGCCACGGCAACGCTCGATCCGCGCAACGCGTCCACCGCCGTCGTCACCAGATCGGGGTAGATGCAGACGGCGGCGACCGGCGGTGCGGTCGCATCGCCCGGGTCGGGCCGCATTGCCTTGGCGCACAGCGAGCGCACCTTGCCCGGGGTGTCCGCGCCCTCCAACGTGGTGAGATCGACCATGCGGATCGCCGTGTCGATGGCCCACGCCTTGGCGGTGGTCTTGATGCTGCGCGTGAAGAGTCCGGCCGCGCGTGCCTCGGCGCCGACCTGGTCGACGCCAGGCAACCCGAAAAGGAAGCGCCGCAGCGCACCGTCCGAGCCCGTGACGTCGGGCAATACAGCAGTCACCTGACCAGTCTAGGAGCGCAGCGACAATGCGCGACTGACGGATTTCGCGGCGGATGCGACGGCGGATTAGTCTTGGCCCGCCGACGTGATCGAGCATGCCTGGGCCGCACCGGCGCGGGCTTGACGCGAGGTGCCAGTATCGAGCGCTACAGACGTCCCCCTGACGGAGCTGTAAGCAGCCACGACCAAGGAGGTCGGCATGAGCACCTGGAACGCCATGATGTACGCCGGCAAGGACACGATTCTTGGCGTCGTGCGCAGAGAGGCCGAGCAGTTCTTTGCGATGGTCGACAGTGACGATGCCTGGGAAGCGCCCACGGGGGCCGGGCACTGGCAGGTTCGCGACGTCGTCGGCCACCTCGTCGACACCACCGAGGCTTATTTCGTCGCCTTCGACACGGCTCGCGCTCACGGCGAGATGCCGCCTGCGTATGGGTTGCCCGGTATGGCGGCCCGGGTCGACGAACAGGCCACAGCCTTTCGATCGCAACCGCGGACGGAACTGGTCGAGCGGCTGCGCGGCGACTTCGACAAGATGATGGAGATCTTCAACGCGCTGAGCGAGGACGACTGGACCGGCCTCCTGGTACCGCACTTCTACATGGGCCCGCTGCCGGCGTTCTTCTATCCGGCGTTTCAGCTCATGGACTACGGCGTGCACTCCTGGGATGTCCGGCAGGGCACTGGGAGGGCGCACGGCCTCTCCGGCGACGCGGCCGACCTGCTGGTCCCGTTCATGTTCGTGCTCTGGAAGTACACGACGGCAAGCGACGTCCAGCCCTGCGAGATCGGCATTCGGATCACGTCGGGCCCGAACGCGGGCGACACCCGCGTGACGGTCGACTCCGACGGGATGTCCTACGAGCCGTCTGCCGTGGACGGCCTCGGCACCGTCCTCGAGTTCGACCCGGGAAGCTTCGTGCTCACGGCGTTCGGCCGGAGCAACTCCGGAACGATCCGTGGGGACCGGGCGATGGCCGACCTGTATTTGAACCTGTTCTTCCGGATCTAGCCGAGAACGCTTGGGTGAGGTGATCATCATGGCGGAACCGGACGTACCTGCCGACGTCGCCGCCGGCCAGTCGGCCGAGCATGCCGAGATGGAACGGCGACACGCGGCGGACCACGCTGAGATGTCGCGACGGCATCTGAGCGCGCACGAAGAGACATACGCCCGGCACGACGAGGAGCACGCCGCGCTCGCGGAGCGACACGCCGCCGACCGCGCGACTGCCGGGGATGCCTCGGCCAACGCCACGCGGATCCTGATCGCGCGGCACGCGGCGGCGCACGCGTGGATGGAGTTCAGGCACGTGTCGCAGCTCGCCTGGCTCGAGACGCGCAACGCGAGCGACCGGGTCCGTACGGACGTTCGCCACGCCGGTGAACTCATAGCCCACGAGCGGCACCGCGCGCACGACAATGGCGAGCAACAAGACGGCTGACCGACGTTCAGTCCGGGCGGAAGCGCGTGACAGGACGCTGTGATGGCAGCCGTGTCGCCAGATGTGTATTGGCCGGCCGTGGTCCTCGCTGGGGCCACGTGCGCAGCCGTATGCATAGCAGCGCACAAGCGGCCGGGCACGTGGCGAATCGTCTGCGCGAGGGTGATCGGGCTGACGCTGGCCGCCGTTGCCGTCATCTACACCGGCAGCCTCATCGCGCAGGACTTGGTCCGCGAGCAGACCGCTGCCCCTCGCCCTGTGCGACGTGGGGGTGATCGTGGCCGCCGCGGCCTGCTGGTGGCGGGTTCCGCTGCTCGTGGAGCTGACCTACTTCTGGGGCCTGGCCGGCACCCTGCAGGCCGTGATCACCCCTGACCTGGCCGTCGGGTTCCCGCACCTGATGTTCTTCGAGTACCTGGTCGGCCACCTCGGAATCGTGCTCGCCGCGGTGTTTCTGGTGGTCGGCCTACGGCTTCCGCCTCAGCCCGGCGCGGTGGCACGGGTGTTCGCGATTACCGCGGTCTACACAGCGTTCGTCGGGTTCGTTGACGCCGTGACCGGGGCCAATTACATGTTCCTGCGCGATCCGCCGGGGGAGTGGACCCTGCTCAACGTGCTCGGGCCGTGGCCGTGGTATGTCGTGAGCGCCGCCGGTGTCGGCCTCGTGCTGCTGGTGCTGCTCGACCTGCCGTTCTGGCCGAGCCGGCGCCGGGCCCGCGAAGCTGCCGAGCAGGTCACTCGGCGACGGATTCATCCGCCGGGCGCGTCGCTCGGGCCACCGCCCCGGAAGGGCGGATGCCTCGCGCCACTCCGCGCCTTCGGCCCGGGCCGCGTCGCGGCGGCGGGCTCTTCGCGCGAGCGCTCATCGCTGACTCGTCCGCCGGGCGCGCATGACGGGTGGGCTCATCCCGTGTCACTTCATCGCTAAGGTTCGGGTCGTGGACACCACGGTTGTCGACCATCCCATCGTCCGCTCGCGGCTGACTGTGATGCGCGACAAGACCAGTAGCAATGCCGAGTTCCGGGCTGCGCTCCGCGAGCTCGCCACGATGCTCGTGTACGAGGCCACGCGCGGCTGCGCCGTGGTGGATGTCCCGGTAACCACGCCCATCGGTCCGACCATCGGCGCCACGCTCGCCAATCCGCCGCTGCTCGTGCCGGTCCTGCGCGCCGGGCTGGGAATGGCCGAGGCGGCGTTCAACCTGCTGCCCGAATCGCAAATGGGCTTCGTCGGACTGGCCCGCAACGAGGAGACGCACGAGCCCGAGGCGTACATGGCTTCGCTGCCGGACGACCTTTCGGGCCGGCCGGTGATCGTGCTCGACCCCATGCTCGCCACCGGCGGCTCGCTGCTGCACTGCGTATCGCTTCTCGCCTCGCGGGGTGCCGACGACATAACCGTCGTCTGTGCGCTGGCTGCGCCCGAAGGGTTGTGGCGGCTAGAGCAGAGCCAGCTACCGCTGCGCGTGGTCACGGCGAGCATCGACCAGGGGTTGAACGAGGACGCGTTCATCGTCCCGGGCTTGGGAGACGCCGGCGACCGCCAGTTCGGTCCGCGCTGAGTTCGGTTCGTTGCACGAGGTTGACCTGATCGTTATGGAAAGATGGCAACCGAATCGTCAGCGACCCCGTTATCAGAGATAGTTCCGGTCACGCCGTGCCGCGCCCTGCCGCTTGGAGGATCCAGTGCTCGCTGGGGGAGCCTGGCGCAAGCGGGTACCGCGGCGCTGGGTGATCATCGGCGCGGCCGGGGCGGTAGTGGTGGCTGCGGGCGCGGCCGTCGCGGTCGCTTTGGGGAGCGATCGCGCGCCCGCGCCGCCACGAGCGTCCACGCCCGCCGCGTTGCCGCACCCGTCCTCGCCGCGCACATCCGCGCCGGCCGTCAAGCCGCAGCAGTGCGTGACCAGCAACTGCACGCAGGCGCAGACGGCGAGCCTAGGCGGGGGATACGCGATCAGCATCTGGCACGCCGGCACGGTCGGCGACTTCCGCACCAAGCCGGTCGTCGAGTTGTCGCGGGACGGCGTGGCCGTCCAGTGGTGGCTGTGGCCGGCGGGAGACGGCTGGTCGGGTGCGCTGTCCTGCCGTGCGCAGCAGTGCGTGCTCACCGACGGCGACGGCGTCCACTCGTCGGTCGCGCAGGTAATGCTGCTTCGGGGCGGACGGCTCGTGGCGCCGGCCCGGGCAGCGGTCGTCGCTGACCTGCCCACTGTTCTCGCCCGTGACCTGGACGGCGACGGTGACCTCGACGTGGTCGCCCTCGACAGCGACTACACGCCGAACTTCGCCCAGGGCCACCAATTCTGGAACACGTACCGGTTCGGCGGCGACCAGTTGGCGTCCACCGGCTGCCTGCGCAAGACCGGCCCGCCGCCGACGCACCTGGCGACCCAACCGTGTCCCACCCGCAACGGATCGGGCGGGATTACCTCGTACTAGACAAGGGATTGCGCGCGATTAGTCCGGGCGCACCACCAGCGCGCTGCCGCCGCCGCGGCGCACCGGTTCAGCGGCAGCCTGGAACCGCCCGCCCGGCAGGAACTGGATGCCGGTTGCGCTGCCGATGTACTGCTGGAGTGGCAGCACCGGGCCGGTGTTGAGGGTGAACTTCTCGCCGTACTGGGACGTCAGCTGCTGGGCCAGCGCGGAGTTGTAGAAGTCCGGCTCGGCCAGCGTGGTCGCCGTGTTGCGCTGGCTGGCCCGTGGCGCGGCGATCGCGTCCGGCAGTGACATGCCGAAGTCGATGTGGTTGAGCAGGACCTGCAGCACGGTCGTGATGATCGTCGAGCCGCCGGGAGAGCCAACCGTGAAGTCGGGCACGCCGTCATTCAGGACGATGGTCGGGTCCATGCTGGAGCGCGGCCGCTTGCCCGGCGCCGGCAGGTTGGGATCAGTTGGGCTGGCGGGTGCGAAGTTGAAGTCGGTCATCTCGTTGTTGAGGAGGAAGCCGCGTCCCGGCACGGTCATGCCGCTGCCGGCGAGCTGTTCGATCGTGTTGGTGTAGGTGACGACGTTGCCCCACTTGTCCGCGGTGACGATGTGGTTCGTGTGCAGCCCTTCGTTCCCTGCGGCGCCGGACGCCGCCGTCGTGCACGGGGCGTATGGCGGGAACGGGTTGCCGGGCGCGACCGGCGAGGTAAGTGCCGTGTTGCCGATCAGGCAGCGGCGTGTCGCGGCGAAGGCTGGGTCGAGCAGGCCCTGCGGCACTGAGACATAGTCGGAGTCCCCGATGTACGCGTTGCGGTCGGCGAAGGCGAGGCGGCTGGCTTCCAGGTACTGGAACAGCGCCTGCGCCCGGTCCTCCGCGGAGAGGTTCCAGCCGGAAAGGATGTTCAGCGCCTCGCCTGTCGTGATGCCGCCACTGGACGGCGGGGCCATGCTGTAGACGTCGAGGCCGCGGTACGTGACATGCGTCGGCGCGCGCTGCGGGGCGGTGTAGTTCGCTACGTCCGCCGCCGTCATGATGCCGGGACGGACCGTCAGCGGCGTCCCCGGCCAGACGGGCGGGTGCTGCACGGTGTTGGCGATCTCCGCGCCGAGCGGTCCCTGATAGAGGTAGTCGGGGCCGAAGCGCGCGAGGTCCTGGTACGTGCGGGCCAGCTCGGGGTTGCGCAGTGTCGAGCCGACCGGCAGCGGCTGGCCGTCCGGGGTCAGGAACAGCTCCCGGCTCGGCGTGAACGCCTGCAGATCCGGAAGCGATGCCTGCTCGATCTGGACGAAATCGGGCGAGATCGTGAAGCCCCGCTGCGCGACCGTGATCGCGGGCTGAAGATCGGCGGCAAGGCTTCGGAGGCCGAGGGAGCGCACCGCGTTCGCCCAGGTGGCAACCATGCCCGGCACCCCGACCGAGAGGCCCGAGTGCCGAGCCTCCTCGAACGCCAGCGGCTGGCCCGTGGCCGGGTCGATGAAGAGCTGCGTCGTGCACGCCGCTGGGCACTTCTCCCGTCCGTCGATGGTCACCACCTGATGGGTGCCTGCCAGGTAGATGACCATGAAGCCGCCGCCGCCCGGTCCGGCGACGAACGGCTCGGTGACGCCGAGCGTGCTGGCGACGGCCACGGCGGCGTCGATCGCGTTGCCGCCGGCCTTGAGGGTGGTGATGCCGGCCTTGCTGGCATTGAACTCCGCCGAGGCGACGGCGCCACCCGTGCCGGTGGCGACGGGCTCCTTGACGTAGAGAGGAGCGGCGGAGGCGACCGGGATGCCGAGCGCCGCGACGAGGACAGCTGCCACGAACGGGTGAGCACGCATGCCACATGCCCTACTCGGCTTCGTGCATCGTGTCAATCACGACCAGTGCGACAACGCAGCCGTAGCCACAGGCATAGCTAAAGTGGCGACGGTGTCGGCCGCGAGCATGCCCGCTGCCGAGCGGCGCTGGCTCGACGCCCAGTGGGACTTCGTGCGGCTGAGCCTGCCGCCGCCGCCGGCCAGCGTGATCGACCTCGGCTGCGGCCCCTACGGCGGGTTCGTGCCGGCGCTGCGCCGCGCGGGCTACGAAGCCTTCGGCGTCGACACCGAGGCTCCTGACGAGCCCGGGTACTACCGGGTGGAGTTCGAGCGGTTCACCCCGGCACGGCCCGCCGATGCCGTGATCGCCTGCACGTCGTTGCACCATGTGGTCGATCCCGACGTGGTGCTCGGCCACGTGCGGGCCGCGCTACATCCCGGTGGAGTGCTGGTCGCCGTCGAGTGGGACTGGCCGCGCTTCGACGAACGCACCGCTCGCTGGTGCTTCGCCCGGCTGGGCGACACCGCCGAGCCGGGCTGGCTGCACCGGCACCGCGACGGCTGGCGGGAGTCAGGCCAACCGTGGCCGGGCTACTTCGCGTCGCGGGCGGCCGAGGAGGGCCTGCACCCGGGCGATGTGCTGATCGCCGCGCTGACGCGCCAGTTCGACACCGTGCTGCTGGCCCGCGGTCCCTACGTCTTCGCGGATCTGGACGGCATATCGCCCGACGACGAGCGCGCAGCGATCGACCGGGGCGAACTCAACGCGACCGGCATCCAGTTCGTCGGAGCGCGCCGGTGACCCGGTCAGGAAAGCAGCGCGCTCACCTCGGCCCGGAGCCTGCTCATCTGCCGGCTGGCCTCCTCGCGCGATCCGTCCGCCACGACGACCTCGAGGTACGCCTTCAGCTTGGGTTCAGTGCCGGACGGCCGGACCACGACGCGTCCACCGGGCCAGGACCACGTCAGCACGTCGGCGGCGGGCAGCCGATCGGTGACAGCCACCGGCGCACCGAGCAGGGTAGCCGGAGGCGCGGCCCGCAGCCGCGCCATCATCGTGCTGATCGCAGCGATGTCGTCGACGCGAATCGACACCTGGTCGGTGGTGTAGCGGCCGTACTCGGCGGCCAGCTCGTCGAGCCGTTGTGGCAGTGACGATCCTTCGGAGCGCAGCAAGGCTGCGTACTCGGCAACTAGCAATGCCGCCGATATGCCGTCCTTGTCGCGGACGAGGCCGGGCGCGACTGCGTATCCCAACGCTTCCTCGTAGCCGTACACGAGATCGGGCGCCGCTCGCGTGATCCATTTGAAGCCGGTGAGCGTCTCGGCGTAGCCCACGCCGTGCCGCTCGGCCAGCGCCTTCAGCATGCTGGACGACACGATCGTCGTCGCATAGGTGCCGCGAATTCCCTTACGTAGCAGCGCATCCGCGAGCAGCACACCGACCTCGTCGCCGCGCAACATCCGCCATACGCCAGAGTCTGGTACGGCGACGGCACAGCGGTCGGCGTCCGGGTCGTTGGCGAGGACGATATCGGCGCCTTGCTGCGCCAGCTCCAGTGCGAGGTCCAGTGCGCCGGGCTCTTCCGGGTTCGGGAACGCGACGGTCGGAAAGTCAGGGTCGGCTTGCGCCTGCTGCGGCACCTCGGTCGGCGGCGCGAACCCGGCTTGTACGAACACCCGCCGGAGCACCTCGGCGCCCACACCGTGCATCGCAGTATGGACGATGCGCAGCTCGCGCGGGCCGGGTTCGATCAGCCCGGCTACGGCCGCGATGTACGCGTCCACGAGCGAGCCGTCCAACACGGCGTAGGCGTCCGACATCGGGATCGCACGCGCAGGCCCCACGGCCTGGATCGCCGCCTCGATCTCACTGTCGGCCGGCGGCACGATCTGGGCCCCGTCGCCGGCGTAGACCTTGTAGCCGTTGTCTTGCGCGGGATTGTGCGACGCAGTAACCATGATCCCGGCCGCCGCGCGCAGGCGAAGCACGGCGAATGCGAGCACCGGTGTCGGCAGCGGGCCCGGGAGCAGCCGGGCATCGCAGCCCGCCGCGGCGAGAACCGCAGCCGAATCGCGGGCGAACTCGGCCGAGCCGTGCCGCGCGTCGTGCGCGATGACCACCGTCGCGGCCTCGCCCAGCCGGGACGCGATCCCGGCCGCAGCGCGCCGAACCACCGCGCGGTTCATGCCGTTGGGGCCGGCCCGCAGCGGCCCGCGTAGGCCGGCCGTGCCGAACGTGAGCGGCGCACGGAACCGGTCGGCGAGTTCCGCGACCTCGTCCGCATCGAGCAGGGTCTGGAGTTCGGCTGCCGCGCTGTCGTCCACCTCGTCGGCGATCCACTCCTCGACTGCCGCACGCAGCTGCGGATTCACAGCCGCTCGATGACCTTGCCGAGCAGCTGCCCCATGCGGGTGGCCGCGGCCCGCCCGGCCGCGAGCACCTCCTCGTGGTCGAGCGGTTCGCCCAGTCCGGCCGCGGGGTTCGTGACGAGCGAGATGCCGAGCACTTCGCAGCCCTCGGCGTGCGCGGCAATCGCCTCCAGCACGGTCGACATCCCGACGAGGTCGGCGCCCAGCGTCGCCAGCATCCGGATCTCTGCCGGCGTCTCGTACTGCGGGCCGGGCATTGCCGCGTAGACGCCGTCACTGAGCGACGGATCCACATCGCGCACCAAACTACGCAGCCTGGCTGAATACAGATCGGTGAGGTCGACGAACCGAGGGCCCACGAGCGGGGTGCGGCCGGTCATGTTGATGTGATCGCTGATCAGCACAGGATCGCCGACCGAGAGCCCGGCCCGCAGTCCACCGCACGCGTTGGTCAGTATCACGATGCGGCAGCCGGCCGCGGCGGCCGTCCGCACACCGTGGACCACGGCGTCGACGCCACGTCCCTCGTAGAGGTGCGTCCTGCCGAGGAACGCCAGCACACGCCTGCCGGCGACGTCGAGCGACCGGATGCGCCCGGCATGTCCTGCCACCGTGGGCGGCGCGAAGCCGGGCAGGTCGGTTACGGGTAGCTCGTACCTGGCGCTGCCCAGCGCGTCGACCGCGGGCACCCAGCCGGAGCCGAGCACGATCGCCACGTCGTGCCGATCGGTACCGGTGCGCTCAGCGAGCACAGCCGCGGCCGCCCGGGCCGCGTCCATCGGATCCGTCACGTTCGCGCAGCCTACGCGACGTGCTGCCGCTCGCGGAGAATCGCGAACCGGGGCCGGGTGCCCACGGTCGAACGGCTCACGCGGTAACGTCCGCGCGCTGTTGACACGGCATGCAGAGCGCCGCCTGCGGTACGACCTCCAACCGTTCGATCGGCAGTTGCCTGCCGCAGTGGACGCACCGGCCGTACGTCCCGATGCGCATCCGGTCCAGCGCCGCCTCGACATCCGCCAAGGCGAGCTGCGCGCTGGAAAGGACCGCTTCGCGCACCTCCAATTCCGGTTGGCTCATGGTGCCTGGCGCCGGAGCGGGTTCGGTGAGCTGGTCGACGCGAAACCGCCGTTGCTGGTCGAGCATGTGACGCAGCATGGCGAGTTGGTCTCCGCGCAGTGTCGCGGACTTGATCATGTGGAGTCCTCCTGCCGGCGATGAAATGGGAGCTAGTGATGCTCCCCGCCGGGGGGTCCTCGGTTGTGCTCGCTGCTGGCCGACACGCTGTCCTGGCGCGCTGATGTCTGGGGCGCGGTGCGGTCGGCGGTGCGCGACGTCTGGGCCGGCTGCTCGGGCGCTACGACGTCGAAGGCGATCGGGTCGTGCATGCGCAGGAACGCGCTCGGCAGCTGGTGGCGGACCGGCGTCACGGCCGCGTGGCTGCGGTCGCTGGACACCGCGTGGGCAGCCCCTGCACCTAGCCCCAGTACGGCGCACAGGGCCAGCGCCAGGGCGGGCAGCCCGACGCACACCATGGCGCGCAGCCGGCTGCGACGCCTGACGTCCATGCCCTTATTGACGCACGCCGCGCGGGCGAAGTTGCAAACACCAGGCGCACTCTCAGAGGACGCTCAGCCGAATTGCTCACAACTCGTACCCGTCCACGCGAGCGGCTGGCACCCTGGCGACATGAGTAGGCGTGCCGAATCCGGATTCGAGATCGCTCCGGTGTACCGGCCGGGTGACGTCGCCGACGGGCTGGCCGAACGTCTCGGTGCGCCCGGCGAGTACCCGTTCACACGCGGCGTCTACGCCACGATGTACACCCAGCGCCCCTGGACGATGCGCCAGTACGCGGGGTTCGGCACTGCCCGGGAGTCGAACGTCCGCTACCACCAGCTGCTGCGCGCCGGAACGACGGGCCTGTCCGTGGCGTTCGACCTGCCGACGCAGATGGGCCTGGACAGTGATGCACCGGCGGCCTCCGGCGAGGTCGGCAAGGTCGGCGTCGCCATCGATTCGATCGACGACATGCGAGTGCTCCTGGCCGGCATCCCGCTCGGCGAAGTGTCGACGTCGATGACGATAAATGCGCCGGCGTCGCTGCTGTTGCTGCTCTACCAGCTCGTCGCGGCTGAACAAGGAGTGCCGGGCTTCGAGTTGAACGGGACGATCCAGAACGACGTGCTCAAGGAGTACATCGCGCGCGGCACGTATATCTACCCGCCGGCCGAGTCGCTTCGGCTGATCACCGACACATTCGCGTATTGCCAGGCGGAGATTCCGAAGTGGAACACGATCTCGATCTCCGGTTACCACATGGCCGAGGCGGGCGCGACGCCGGCGCAGGAGGTGGCGTTCACCCTCGCCGACGGCATTGCGTACGTGGAGGCGGCTGTGCGGGCGGGCCTTGCCGTGGATGACTTCGCCCCGCGGCTGGCGTTCTTCTTCGTGTCGCGGACGACCTTCCTCGAGGAGGTCGCCAAGTTCCGCGCGGCGCGGCGCATCTGGGCGCGCGTGATGCGCGACCGGTTCGGGGCGACGAGCCCGAGGTCGCAGACCCTCCGCTTCCACACCCAGACCGCCGGCGTGCAGCTCACCGCTCAGCAGCCCGAGGTGAACCTCGTTCGGGTGTCGGTGCAGGCGCTGGCAGCCGTACTGGGGGGTACCCAGTCGCTGCACACCAACTCGTTCGACGAAGCGATCGCACTGCCGACAGAGAAAGCGGCACGGCTGGCGCTACGCACGCAGCAGGTGCTCGCCTACGAGACCGACGTGACCGCCACCGTCGATCCGCTCGCCGGCTCGTACGCGGTCGAGTCGATGACCGACACCGTCGAGGCTGCCGTGTGCGAGCTGATGAGCCGGGTGGACGAGATGGGCGGCGCGGTCGCGGCGATCGAGCAGGGCTTTCAGAAGCGGGAGATCGAGCGATCGGCCTACGCGATCGCGCAGCAGATCGACGACGGCTCGCGCGTGGTGGTCGGGATGAACCGGTTCACGCTCGACGAGGAGGACGTCTACGAGCCGCTGCGGGTCGACCCGGCTATCGAGGCCCAGCAGCGAGCGCGGCTGGCCGAACTGCGGGCCGGTCGCGACAACGCCGCAGTCGACAAGGCGCTCGCCACGCTGCGTGCCGCCGCGGCGAGCACCTCGGAGAACGTGCTCTATCCGATGAAGGACGCGTTGCGCGCCCGTGCCACGGTCGGCGAGGTGTGCGACGCACTACGCGATGTCTGGGGCACCTACCGCCCGCCCGATACCTTCTAGCGCATGGGTCAGCTTGACGGCCGGCGCGTCTTGATCACTGGGGTAAGCCGCCGGGCCGGTATCGCGTACACGCTGGCGGGGCGACTGGTTGACCAGGGCGCGCGGACGTTCGCGTCGGGCTGGGCGCCACACGATGCGGAGCAGCCCTGGGGTGCGCACGACGTCGCGCCGGCCGATCTGTCGCTGGATCTCGCCGACCCGGGGGCGCCTGCCCGACTGGTCGCCGCGGCTCGCGCCGAGCTCGGCGGCATCGACGTGCTACTCGCTGTCCACGCCCGGTCGTCGTCCCAGTCGCTGGCGCAGCTGACCGCTGCGGAGCTCGACGTGACATTCGCGGTGAACGCTCGAGCGACGCTGCTGCTCGTGCGCGAGTTCGCGGCCGGGTTCACCGGCGAGCACGGCCGGGTGATCACCTTCTCGTCCGGCCAGCACCGCGAGCCGATGCCCGACGAGCTGCCCTACATCGCATCGAAGGCGGCGATCCAGCAGCTGACGCCGTCGCTGGCCCTGGAGCTTGCGCCTCGGGGCATCACGGTCAACTGCGTCAATCCCGGACCGGTCGACACCGGTTACGCGGACGATGCGGCCCGGGCCGCCGTCGCCGCGGCACACCCGCAGCGCAGATGGGGCACGCCGGACGACATCGTCGCGGCGATCGTCTGGTTGGCGTCGCCCGCGTCGGACTGGGTCACCGGACAGACGATCGACGTCGACGGCGGCTGGTCGGTGCGTGCCTAATCCGCGGGATGTGTCCGTGGCCGCCGCCCTGCGGGCGGACACCTCGAGCCACGCCGCGCCGTCGGTGCGGCCCGCATAGCAGCCGGCGGTGTTCGCGCAAGCGCTCATCGCGCTGGTGATCGCTACTCTGAGCGCGTGCACATCGACTTCAGCTCCTCGCAGCGCACCAGTCTGGGCGTCGAGTGGGAGCTCGAATTGGTCGACCTCGATACCCGGCAGCTGATCAGCGCGTCCGACGACGTGCTGGCCGCCATCTCGCCGAACGGCGAGCACCCGAAGGCGAAGCACGAACTGCTGCAGTCGTGCGTCGAAGTGATCACGGGTATCTGCCAGACGGTGGCCCAGGCGCGCGAGGACCTCGCCGAGACGGTGGCCGAGGTGTCGAAGGCGGCGGCGGAGCGCAACATCGGACTGATGTGCTCGGGCTCTCATCCGATCACCGATTGGGCGACACAGCGCATCACGGAGAATGTCCGCTATCAGTCGCTGGTGGAACGCAATCAGTGGATGGCCAGGCAGCTTCAGATCTTCGGCGTGCACGTGCACTGCGGCGTCCGCGCGCCCGAGAAGGCGATCCCGATCGTGAACGCGCTGCTGGCGTACCTGCCGCACTTTCTGGCGCTCTCGGCCTCCAGCCCCTACTGGATCGGCTCGGACACCGGTCTTGCGTCGTACCGCAGCAAGGTGTTCGAGGCACTGCCTACAGCCGGGCTGCCGTATCAACTGTCGGGATGGGATGCCTTCGAGAAGTACATGGAGGCGCTGATCTCGTCCCACGCGATCCAGTCGATCCGCGAGGTGTGGTGGGACATCCGCCCGCACCCCGGGTTCGGCACCGTCGAGCTGCGCATCTGCGACGGTCTGCCGAGTCTCGACGAGATCGCATGTGTCGCGGCGTTGTCGCAGTGCCTCGTCGAGCGGTTCGACCGGCAGCTCGACCACGGCTACACGCTGCCCGAACCACGGCCCTGGCTGGTGCGCGAGAACAAGTGGCGCGCGGCGCGTTACGGCCTTGATGCCGAGATCGTGGTCGACAACTCCGGGCGCGTGCAGCCTGTCACCGACGCGATCGTCGATCTGGTCGACGACCTGCTGCCCATCGCTCGGCGCCTCTACTGCGCCGAAGAGCTCGAGGCGATACCGCGGCTGATCGAGCGTGGCGCGAGCTACCAGCGGCAGCGCGCCGTGGCCGCGGCGCACAACGGTGACCTGGCACCCGTCGTCGATTCACTCATCGCCGAGATGCGCGATGGCCTAAGCCTGTGAACCTCGACGAATTGGTCGCTATCAGGCGCGACCTGCACGCCCATCCCGAGATCGCGTTCGCCGAATACCGGACGACGCGTGTCATCACCTCGCGATTGCGTGAGCTCGGGTTGCGACCGTACGTGCCGGCCAGCAGCACCGGAGTGCTGTGCGACATCGGGGTAGACGGCCCCGTAGTGGCGCTACGTGCCGACATCGACGCGCTGCCGATCGATGACGCCAAGAACGTGTCGTACCGCTCAACGGTTCCGGGGGCGTGTCATGCATGCGGGCACGACGCACACACGGCAATACTCCTTGGTACGGCTGCAGTACTTGCCGGTATGGATCTGCCCGGGCGGGTGCGGCTGATCTTCCAGCCGGCGGAGGAGCGGATCCCGGGAGGCGCGCTCGGGATCATCGCCGCAGGTGCCATGAAGGAAGTCGAGTCGATCTTCGCGCTGCACTGCGATCCGCGGGTAGACGTGGGGCGCATCGGGCTGCGCATCGGCCCGATCACGGCGGCCTGCGACACGTTGGACGTGCACCTGTTCGGCGACGGTGGCCACACCGGGCGTCCGCACCTCACCGCCGACATCGTCTACGCGCTGGGACAGCTGATCACCGACCTGCCCGGGATGCTCAGCCGGCGAGTCGACCCGCGGGCCGCGCTGTCGCTGGTGTGGGGCAGCGTGACGGCAGGCAACGCGCCCAATGCGATCCCTCGGGAGGGTTCGGTACGCGGGACGCTGCGCATGCTCGACCACGAGGTATGGGAGACCGCCGAGTCGCTCGTCCGCCGGCTCGTCGACGAGATCGTGCATCCCACTGGGGCTCAGGCCATCGTCCACTACGAGCGGGGCGTACCGCCTGTGGTGAACGATGCCCGCGCCGTCGAGATACAGCGCGCCGCGGTGCTCGCCGCGTTCGGCCCGGCTGCACTCGACGAGACCGTGCAGAGCATGGGCGGCGAGGACTTCGCGTGGTATCTCGAGCACGCGTCGGGCGCCCTGGCGCGACTCGGGGTGCGGACACCCGGAGCGGCCACGTCCTACGACCTGCACCAGCCCACGTTCGACATCGACGAGACCGCACTCGAGGTCGGTGTGCGATTCATGGTGCACACAGCGCTGACCGCGCTGGCGTGACAGTCACTCGTCGACGGAACGGCATGGGCGGGCGCGCAAGTCGATGACGTACTCGTCCGGCGCACCTGCCTTGTCCGCAGCCTCGGCGAGCAGCCCGAGATAGCGTGCCGAGGGCAGCCCACCCTCGTAGGCGTTCAGCACGTACACCGACGCGAGCACGTCGCCGTCGAGCGTCGACACCCTGACGTGGATCTTGCGGTATATGCCGGTGTCGGCGGCCTCCCAGCGGTCGAGCAGTTCGTCGTCGTACGGCGACACGTCGTAGAGCGCCACGAACACGGCGCTGTCGGTGTCTTCGACGATGGTGACGAGTGCCCCCTCCCAGGCCAGGTCCTCGCCGCCGAACGTCAGCCGCCAGCCGCTGAGCCAGCCGGTGCCGGCCGCGGGCGAGTGGGGGCACCGCTTGAGCATCTGCTCGGGATCCATGTTGGATCCGTACGCGCCGTAGAGCCCCACATCGGGGGAGCGTACCGACCGGCCCGTCAAGACGGGACAATGTCCGTGTGAGTACTCCAGCGCGCATTGTGATCATCGGCGGCGGGCCCGCCGGTTACGAGTCCGCACTCGTCGCCGCGCAGCTCGGCGCGGACGTCACGCTCGTCGACCGGGATGGCGTCGGCGGGGCATGCGTGCTCACCGATTGCGTGCCGTCCAAGACGCTCATCGCCACCAGCGACGCGGTGACCGCGTTCCGCGACGCCCCGCGCCTGGGCCTGCGCACGGCCACCACGGAGGTCGGTGTCGACATGGTCCAGGTGAACGAGCGGATCAAGAGCCTGGCCCGGCAGCAGTCCGACGACATCAGCGCCCGGCTCGTTCGCGAGGGCGTCAGTGTCGTGCCCGGTGCGGGCCGCTTTGCCGCAACGCACCGTGGCCGTACGTACGTCATCGAAGTCCTCGACGAGCTCGGCGGGATGGCGGGCACCGTCGAGGCCGACGTGGTGCTGCTCGCGACCGGCGGGACGCCCCGGCCGCTGCCCGACGGACTGCCGGACGGCGACCGCATCCTCTCCTGGCGCGACGTGTACGACCTCAAGGAGCTGCCGGAGCATCTGGTCGTGATCGGTTCTGGCGTCACCGGGGCGGAGTTCGCGAGTGGCTACTGCGAGCTGGGCGTTCCGGTAACGCTGGTGTCCAGCCGTGACCGGGTGCTGCCCGGCGAGGACCCCGACGCCGCCGACGTGATCGAGCACGTGTTTACGAGCCGGGGCGGCACATTGGTCAAGCACGCCCGGGCGACTGCGATCCGGCCCGGCGACGGCGGCGTGGTCGTCGACCTCGTCGACGGGCGGACGGTCGGTGGCTCGCACGCTCTGGTCTGCGTCGGCTCGGTGCCCAACACCGACGGGCTCGGCCTCGAGCACGTCGGTGTCTCGCTCGACGACCGCAATTACATCGGCGTAGACCGGGTGTCGCGCACGAACGTCCCGAGCGTGTATGCCGCGGGGGACTGTACAGGAGTGCTGCAATTGGCGTCCGTGGCGGGCATGCAGGGGCGCATTGCGATGTGGCATGCCCTGGGCGAGGCGGTCTCGCCGCTGCGGCTCAAGACGGTCGCCGCGACCGTGTTCACTCATCCGGAGATCGCCACGGTGGGCATCGGCTACCAGGCGATCTCGTCCGGTTCCGTACCGGCGCGTACGGTCACGTTACCGCTGGCCACGAATGCGCGCGCCAAGATGCAGGGCCACAGCGACGGGTTCGTAAGGCTGTACTGCCGTCCGGCCACCGGCGTGGTGATCGGCGGCGTAGTCGTAGCACCGAACGCGTCCGAGCTGATCTTTCCGGTGACGCTGGCGGTGCACCGGGGCCTCACCGTCAACGATGTCGCCGCGACGATCGGCGTCTACCCGTCGCTGTCGGGGTCGGTGGCCGAGGCGGCCCGCCGGCTCATGCACCACGACGATCTCGATTGACTCGACCGACTCGACCGATTCGACGGAGGAGCGCATGCCGGATCTTTCACCGCAGGCCAGGGAGCGTGCACGCGCGACGATCGCCGTCGCCGAGGTGTTCGGAGCAAATGCGGACGAGATCGCGGCGGCCGTTGCCGAGGTGTCCGCAGGACACGTGCTCGTCGCGGTGGTGGACGAGACGCACGAGTTTGCCGGCACGCACCCTGTCAGCAGGGACGAGCTGGTCGACGCCGTGCCGGCCCTGGAAGCGAACGGCGGCTGGGCGATGGTGTTCTCTCCGGGCGCCGACGCCGATGACATACGCCGGCGTACGGCCGAGATGGCGTCGATCGCCCGGCAGCGCATGGACGCCATCAATCGGATCGTCGCGCGCCGCGGCGCAGCCCCAGGCTAGCGGCGGTACGGCGGGTCCGGATCGGGGCCGGACGGCGGCAGTAGGCCGTGCTGGCGCAGTCGGTACGCCCGGAACTCGTCCGCATACGCGCCGCCGACGAACAGCGGCCCCACGACCAGGAACGACGCGGTCATCAAGCGCAACCCGATGCCACCGGGCAGGAACATCACCCCGGCGATGAACGGGACGGCGAGCAACATGATCCGGCCGACCTCGCGGATGCGCCAGCCCCGGTCGTTCAGGTCATGGAAGACCCACTCGTCGTACCGATCGGGCAGCCCGAACCCGACTGCGTAGAGCAGCCAGCGCCACGGCGGCGGCCGCTTTGCCATAGTGCCTATCCTGCTCGCATCAGCGGCCGTCGGCGCTAATCCTTGATGTCGCAGATGGCGGCGCCGGACGTGACCACGGCACCGACCTCGGCGCTCAGCCCTGTGATCGTCCCAGCCTTGTGGGCGGAAAGCGGCTGCTCCATCTTCATCGCCTCGAGCACGACGATCAGGTCGCCTGCAGCCACCACGTCGCCCTCGTTGACCGCGACCTTCACGATGGTGCCCTGCATCGGGGCGGTCAGCGTGTCGCCGGATGTCGCGCTGCCCGACCTGGCCCGGGCCGACCGCTTGGGCGCCGCCTTGCGGGGGGTGCCGGAGCCGCCGCCGAAGCCCACCGGAAGTGACACCTCCAGCCGCTTGCCGCCGACTTCGACCACGATCGTTTCGCGTTCTTCGGGCTCGGCGCCGGTGGCGGCGGCTGCAGCGAACGGCGGTATCTGATTGTCGAACTCGGTCTCGATCCACCGGGTGTGCACCCGGAACGGCGACGCCGTGAACGCGGGGTCGTCGACCACCGCGCGGTGGAACGGCAACGCCGTGGCGAGGCCCTCGACCACGAACTCGCCGAGCGCCCGCCGCGAGCGCGCAAGTGCTTCGTCGCGTGACTCGCCCCAGACGATCAGCTTGGCGAGCAGTGAGTCGAACGCCCCGCCGATGACCGCGTCCGGCTCGATGCCGGAATCGACGCGCACCCCGGGCCCGGCCGGTTGGACGTAGCGCGTCACGACGCCGGGTGCCGGCAGGAAGTCGCGTCCCGGGTCCTCGCCGTTGATGCGGAACTCGAACGCGTGCCCACGCGGTGTCGGATCCTTCGAGAAGCGCAGTACCTCGCCGGACGCGATGCGGAACTGCTCACGTACCAGGTCGATGCCCGTCGTCTCCTCGGATATCGGGTGCTCGACCTGGAGCCGCGTATTCACCTCGAGGAAGGACACGGTGCCGTCCGTGCCGACCAGGTATTCCACCGTGCCCGCGCCGTGGTAGCCGGCCTCCCGGCAGATGGCTTTCGCCGACGAGTGGATCTGCGCTCGCTGGTCGTCCGTCAGGAACGGCGCGGGCGCCTCCTCGATGAGCTTCTGGTGCCGGCGTTGCAGCGAACAGTCACGCGTGCCAACGACGACGACGTTGCCGTGCGTGTCGGCAAGCACCTGGGCCTCTACGTGCCGTGGCCGGTCCAGGTACCGCTCCACGAAGCACTCGCCTCGCCCGAATGATGCCTCGGCCTCGCGCACCGCGCTGGCATAGAGCTCGGGAATCTCCTCGAGCGAGCGGGCGACCTTCAGCCCGCGCCCACCTCCGCCGAACGCCGCCTTGATCGCGACGGGCAGCCCGTGCTGTCGCGCGAACGCCACGACCTCGTCCGGACCGGAGACGGGGTCGGGCGTGCCGGGCACGAGCGGAGCACCGACCCGGGTCGCGATGTGCCGGGCGGTTACCTTGTCGCCGAGCGCCACGATCGCTTCCGGCGACGGGCCGATCCAGGTCAGCCCGGCGTCCAGGACAGCCTGCGCGAACTCGGCGTTCTCGGAGAGGAAGCCGTAGCCCGGATGCACCGCATCGGCGCCCGAGCGGCGCGCCGCGTCGATCACGTTGCCGATGACCAGGTAGGAGTCGCCCGGTGTGGTGCCGCCAAGGGCGTACGCCTCGTCGGCCATCCGGACGTGCAGCGCGTCGCGGTCCGGTTCCGCGTACACCGCGACCGAGGCGAAGCCCGCGTCACGGCAGGCTCGGATCACCCGGACGGCGATCTCGCCGCGGTTCGCGATCAGCACCTTCTGCACGTTCGGGCCTCCACTGGTGTGCCGTACGGCGGCAGACTACCCGCCACGGCGGGCGAAGCCGCCCCGCTTGTGGGCCGGATCGCCCAGGTTCATGGCAGCGCTGGGCCGGCGGTTGCGCTGAGCTCTGCGAGGCGTGTCCGGCACTGCTCGGCCACGTCGGTCACCTCGGCGAGAGTGCGGCGCAGATCGGCCTGCCGGGCGCGAAGGTCGCCGGCGATCTCCTCGAGCCGGGCCAGCAGCGTCTCGAGCTGCCGTTGCTCGGAGGAGGCCGCGCCGTCGTACATGTCGACGATCTCGCGGATCTCGGCCAGCGTCATGCCGAATCGCTTACCCCTGAGGATGAGCTTGAGCCGGGTGCGGTCCCGCGCGCCGTACACCCGCTGCGCGCCGACGCGCCGCGGTGAGATCAGTCCCTCGGCCTCGTAGAAGCGCAGCGTGCGAGTGGTGACGCCGAGCTCGTCCGCCAGTTCGCCGACCGTCCAGGATCGTGCTTCCCTCGTCGCCGTCACGGGGCTATGGTGATTGACGTTGACGTAAACGTCAAGGAGCTGGCGATGTTCGAGTTGTCCGAAGAGCACGAGCTGTTCCGCAAGACGGTGCGCGAGTTCGCGGAGCAGGAGATTGCGCCGCACGTCGCGCGGTGGGACCGCGAGCACCACTTCCCCGTCGACGTGGTGCGCAAGATGGGCGAGCTCGGACTGTTCGGGCTGGCGGTGCCCGAGCAGTACGGCGGCACCGGCGGGGACTTCACGTCCGTTTGCGTCGCGATCGAGGAGCTCGGACGGGTCGACCAGTCGCTGGGCATCACGCTCGAGGCCGGCATGGGCCTGGGCATCAACCCGATCCTCACGTTCGGCACGGAGGAGCAGAGGCAGCGCTGGATCCCGGACCTCGCGGCGGGGCGGGCATTGGCTGGATTCGGGCTGACCGAGCCGGAGGCCGGGTCGGACGCCGCCGCAACTCGTACCAGGGCCGACCTCGTCGGCGGCGAGTGGGTGATCAACGGCGCGAAGGCGTTCATCACCAACTCCGGGACGGAGATCACGTCGCTCGTCACAATCACGGCCCGAACCGGTCCGGAGGAAATCTCGGCGATCATCGTTCCGTCCGGCACCTCAGGGTTCGTGGTCGAGCCGCCGTACGACAAACTCGGCTGGCACATCTCCGATACGCACGGCCTGACATTCACCGACTGCCGCGTTCCCGAGCAGAACCTGCTAGGCGAGCGCGGCACGGGATTCCGCCAGTTCCTGGCCGCGCTGGACGACGGGCGAATCGCGATCTCAGCGTTGGCTGTCGGGCTCTCGCAGGCGTGCCTGGACCATTCGCTGCGGTATGCCAATGAACGGCACACATTCGGCGCACCGATCGGGTCGCGGCAGGCGGTCGCGTTCTCGCTGTCGGATGTCGCCGTTGCCGTCGAGGCGGCGCGGCTGCTGACCTACAAGGCAGCCTGGCTGAAGGATTCCGGCCGGCCGGCCATCGAGATCAAGCAGGCTGCCGCTCGTGCCAAGCTGTTCTCGTCCGAGGCGGCGGTGTCCGCAGCGCGCACCGCTACGCAGGTGTTCGGCGGCAACGGCTTCATGGAGGAGTTTCCGGTAGCCCGCTTCTATCGCGACGCCAAGATCCTGGAGATCGGCGAAGGCACGTCCGAGGTGCAGCGCATGATCATCGCCCGTGGCATGGGCCTGCCGGTGTCATGAGCGCCAAGGAGGTCGCGGCCGCGCGTGAAACGACGCTGCGACCGTCCGCGAGTGGCGCCGCCAAACTGGCTGCTCAGCGCAAGCTGTACGTGCGCGACCGCATCGGGTTGCTCTTCGACGAGGGGACGTTCGTCGAGGACGGCCAGCTCGCCAATGCCCTTGCCGGCACCCTGCCCGCGGACGGCGTCGTCACCGGCCAGGGCCTGGTCGACGGTCGTCCCGCGCTGGTCGTCGCCAACGACCCCACGGTCAAGGCCGGCTCGTGGGGCGCACGAACCGTCGAGAAGATCGTCCGCACCACTGAGCGCGCGCTCACCGAGGAACTGCCGCTGTTCTGGTTCATCGACTCCGGCGGAGCCCGCATCACCGACCAGGTCGCGATGTTTCCGGGGCGGCGCGGTGCGGGGCGCATCTTCCACAACCAGGTAGCGCTGTCCGGCAAGGTGCCGCAGATCTGCTGCCTGTTCGGACCGTCCGCCGCCGGCGGAGCGTACATCCCGTCTTTCTGCGACGTGGTGATCATGGTCGAGGGCAACGCCTCGATGTATCTCGGCTCGCCGCGCATGGCAGAGATGGTGGTCGGCGAGAAGGTCACTCTCGAGGAGATGGGCGGCGCGCGCATGCACGCCACCGTGTCGGGATGCGGCGACAACCTGGCCGTCGACGACGAGGACGCTATCGAGCAGGCCAAACTGTTCTTCTCCTATCTCCCTACATGCTGGCGCGAGCTGCCACCCGACTCGCAAGCCGAGCCACCGGCGCACGTTCTGACCGACGACGCGATCCCGGCCGAGGAGCAGGTGCCGTTCGAGATGCACGAGATCATCGAGGGCATTGTCGACGCCGACTCGTTCTTCGAGGTCAAGCCGCTATTCGCCGCCGAACTGATCACCGGCTTCGCGCGCCTCGATGGCCGCCCCGTCGGTGTGCTCGCCAACAACAGCGCCGTGCGCGGTGGCGTGCTCTTCGTCGACTCTGCAGACAAGGCGGCGCGTTTCATCTGGCTGTGCGACGCTTTCAACGTCCCGCTGCTGTATATCGCGGACGTGCCGGGCTTCATGATCGGCAGTGAGGTCGAGCGCCAGGGCATCATTCGGCATGGTGCCAAGATGATCACCGCGGTCTCGGAGGCCACCGTGCCTCAGGTATCGGTGATCGCCCGCAAGGCATATGGAGCAGGGCTGTATGCCATGGACGGTCCGGGGTTCCTGCCCGACGCGTGCATTGCGCTGCCGACCGCCAAGATCGCGGTAATGGGTCCAGAGGCCGCCGTGAACGCCGTATACGCCAACAAGATCGCGTCGATCGAAGATCCCGACGAGCGCGCCGCGTACGTCGCGGAACGCCGCTCGGAGTACGAGCAGGACGTCGACCTGATGCGGCTCGCGTCCGACTTGGTAGTAGATGCAGTGATCGATCCCGGTGAACTGCGCGAGGAGCTGATCCGCCGCTACCGCGTGTTGGTCGGCAAGTCGCGCCACCTGGCCAGCAAACGGCACGGCGTGCCACCGACATGAGCGCTCCGCCACTCGGTCGCGTCATAGGCGTGCGCGGGGCGGCCACGCCGGACGAGCTGGCCGCCGTGCTCGCCGCGCTGACGCGCCGGCCGGCCGCCACGGGCGATCGCTACGAGCAGTGGCGGCGCTCGCGGGTCGCCGTCGGTGCCCGCAGCCGGGTGGCCCGCTCACCCGTGCCGCGCTTGTCAAGTCCGGCGTCCACAGCCACCCAGGGTGTCCACAGATCCTGCCGGGCCCGCGCGGCGCTGACGCGCACTGGCGAGGCTGGCCGCATGTCGGTCAGACTGGTCACGTGCTGAAGGAGGCGGTCATGCAGCCGCAGCTGGACATGCCGCGCGAATGGACGTACGACGAACTCGTGGCATACGTCGAGTCGTTGCCGTACGACGTCAACCCGCACTGCTACGAGATCGTCGACGGGGCACTCGTCGTGAGCCCAAGCCCCGACGCCGACCACGAGTTCGTCAGTGCCTGTGTGAGGTCGGTGATCCAGGCGGCCGTGGCCCCCGAGTACTGGGTCATCGGGCCCGTCGACATTGACCTCCACCCGTCGTATCGCACGCCGGACCTTGCCGTGGTACCCGGAGCGCTCTTCGGCACGAGGACGCGGCCGATCCGCCCGGCCGACGTGCTGCTGGCCGTCGAGGTCGTATCACCAAGTTCGGTCACAACTGATCGGATCACCAAGCCGGCCCAGTACGCTGCCGCCGGCATCCCGGCGTACTGGCGCGTGGAGACGTCTCCCGAGGTGAGCCTCACGGCATACGTGCTGCCCGGCGAGGCAGGCGTCTATGCCGAAGTCGGCACATGGAAGGCCGGGCAGACCGCCCACCTGGAACAGCCGTTCCGCATCGACGTCCCGATCCAGCGGCTAACGCCGGGGCCAGCCGAGGTCGGCCAGCGATAGACCAAGCTCGCGCACCATACGGCGCAGTACGGGAAGCGAGACGCCGACCACGTTGTGGTGATCGCCGTCCACGGCATCGACGAACCAGCCGCCCAGGCCGTCGACCGTGAACGACCCGGCCACGGCGAGCGGCTCGCCCGTCCCGATATAGGCGGCGATCTCGGTGTCGTCGGGGTCGGCGAAGTGCACCGTCGTGCCCACCACCTCGGTCAGGGTGCGATCGCCGTAAGCCAAGACGTGGCCGGTGTACAGCACGGCTGTGCGGCCACGCATCGCCTTCCATTGGGCGACCGCGTCCTCCGCCGAGGCCGGCTTACCGACCGTCGAGCCGTCCAATTCGAGCAGCGAGTCGCAACCCAGCACGAGCGCGTCCGGGCGGGTACGGGCCACGGCAGACGCCTTGGCGAAGGCCAGCCGGGCGACCAGCGTGGCGGCATCGGCAGCCTCTACGGCGGACTCGTCCACTCCCGAGACGACCACGTCGGGGTCCAGGCCGGCCGCCTGCAACGTCGCAAAGCGGGCCGGCGACGCCGAGGCGAGGACGAACAGGATCATAGCGGCAGCGAGCGGCCGATGATCTCCTTCATGATCTCGGTGGCGCCGCCGTAGATACGCGTGACCCTCGCATCGGCGTACGCCCGCGCGATCGGGTACTCGAGCATGTAGCCGTAGCCGCCGTGGAGTTGGACGCAGCGGTCGACCACCCTGCCCTGTAGCTCGGTGCACCACCACTTGGCCTTGGCGGCGTCTTCGACAGTGAGGTCACCGGCGTTGAGCGCGACCACGCATTTGTCGACGAACGCCTGCGCGACGTCGACCTCGGTGGCTATCTCGGCCAGCGCGAACCGGGTGCTCTGGAACGTGCCGATCGAGGTCCCGAACGCACGACGCTCGCGTACGTACGCCACGGTTTGGTCGAACGCCGCACGGGCGGCTGCGATGCCGGCGATCGCGATCGACAGCCGCTCCTGCGGAAGGTTGGCCACCAACTGGCCGAAGCCGGCGCCTTCGTCACCGAGCCGGTTCGCGACGGGTACCCGGACGTCGGTGAACGACAGCTCGGCGGTGTCCTGGGAGTGCAGCCCGACCTTGGCCAGGTTGCGGCCGCGCTCGAAGCCGGCCATGCCGCGTTCCAGGATCAGCAGGGTCAGGCCGCGGTGCTTTGCCTCGGACGTGCGCACGGCGGTGATCACCAGATCGGCGTTGATGCCGTTGGTGATGAACGTCTTCGCGCCGTTGACGATGTAGTGATCGCCACTGGGAGAACTGCGCACCGCGCTGGTCCGGATGCCGGACAGATCCGATCCGGCGCCAGGTTCGGTCATGGCCACAGCCGTGATGAGCGCCCCGGACGCGATGTCGGGCAACCACCGCTCGCGTTGCTCGTCCGAGCAGTACGCGAGGAAGTACGGCAGGCAGATGTCGTTGTGCAGCGTGATGCCAAGGCCGGTGCCGGTCGCGCCCGCATAAGCGACCTGTTCGCCCAGCACCTGGTTGAACCGGAAGTCGGTCGTGCCGCCACCGCCGTACCGTTCCGGAATCGCCATGCCCAGGAAGCCCTGTCGCCCCGCCGCCGTGAAGACCTCACGGGGCGTAATGCCGTCGCGCTCCCAGTCGAGGTAGTGCGGCACGACCTCCTTGTCGAGGAACATGCGTACTGCCTCGGCGAACGCCGTGTGCTCGGCCTCGTAATGCCCGCGGTGCATCCATAAAGCCTAGAAGAACCGCTCCGGTACGGTCGCACGTGTGATCGGAGTGATAGGCGGTTCCGGCTTCTACTCGCTGCTCGAACTGGCGGAGGCGGTACCCGCGTCCACGCCGTACGGCGAGCCGAGCGCCCCGGTCACGGTCGGCGAACTGGCCGGACGGCAGGTCGCATTCGTGCCGCGGCACGGGGTAGGTCACCGTTTCCCGCCCCATCTCGTTCCGTACCGGGCCAACCTCTGGGCGCTTCGCTCCCTGGGCGTGCGGCAGGTGGTGTCGCTCTCGGCAGTGGGGTCGTTGCGGGCCGATCTCGGGCCGGGCAGGCTCGTTGTCCCGGACCAGATCGTCGACCGCACGAGTGGCCGGCCGCACACGCTGTTCGACGCCGCGAACGGCGTGGTCCACGCCAGCTTCGCCGACCCGTACTGCCCGCACGGCCGAGCCGCGGCGCTCGACAGCGGCCTGCCCGTGACCGACGGCGGCACGCTGGTCGTGATCAACGGTCCCCGGTTCTCGACGCGCGCCGAGTCGCTCGAATATCAGCGGCATGGCTGGACGATCATCGGCATGACCGCGATGCCGGAGGCGGCGCTGGCCCGTGAGCTGGCGCTGTGCTATACGACGGTGGCGCTCGTCACCGACCTGGACGCCGGTGTCGAGGCGGGCACCGGCGTCACTCATACGGAGGTGCTCGAGCAGTTCGCGGCAAACCTGCCCCGCATGCGCGAACTACTGGTCGAGACGGTCAAGCGGCTGCCCACCGAGCAGCCCGACGACTGCGAGTGCGGGCGCACCTACGCCGACGCAGCGCCGCCGTTCGAACTGCCCTGACCGTCGATCACCCGGCCGGTCAGCGTCGTCGAGTAGACGATGCTCGTGCTGACGCCGCCCAGCCCCGAGATCGCCCCGACGACTTCCTCCAAGTGGGGCATCGAGCGCGCGGCAACCTTGAGCACGAAGCAGTCGTCGCCGGTGACGTGGTGCGCTTCGAGGATCTCGGCGCGCTTGTCCACCAGGTCGGTCAGCGGCTTGTAATTGCCGTGCGGGTATCGCAGCCGGACGAATGCCAGGATCGGCAGGCCGACGCGGGACAGGCTGACCTCGGCGTGATACCCGCGCAGTACCCCCGTCTCCTCGAGCCGGCGTACCCGCTCGGTGACGGCGCTGGCGGACATGGATACGGTGCGGGCCAGTTCGCTCATGGCAACGCGCGCATTGCGCTGCAGCTCCCGGAGCAGCGCCCAGTCAGTAGCATCCAGGGCCATTCCGTGAACATACCGGGAAATTCCCGGTTGACCGCCACGGATACCGGGATGAGCGACTGCCGCCTGCAGGGCCGGCCACATAGCGTCGATCGCATGACAGCATTCGCCTACTTCAGCGCCAAGCTCCGATTCGAGACGGATGTATCGGACGTGCATACCGCTCTCGAGGCGGGGCCGAGCTTCGTCCTCGTCGATTCGCGGGGCGACGAGGCGTGGGGTCAGGGTCGCATCGCGGGCGCTCTGCACCTGCCGACCCGTGAGATCGCGCGTCGCGCCGCCGTGCTCATCCCACAGGGCACGCCGATCGTCACGTACTGCTGGGGGCCCGCCTGCAACGGGGCGACCCGAGCCGCGCTGGAATTCGCCCGGCTCGGCTACCCGGTCCGCGAGATGATCGGCGGCTTCGAGTACTGGGTACGCGAAGGGTTGGCCGTCGAGACGGACGAGGGCATGCGCCCCGGGCGTCCCGATCCGCTGACCACCGTGGTGGCCGCCGTCCGCTGCGACTGCTAGCGATGAGCGCTCGCGCGAAGAGCCACGGATTCGCCCAGGCGAGAAGAACTAGGCCACGGGCAGGCAGATCGTGAACGCGCAACCGCCGCCGATGTTGGTCACGTCGACCGAGCCATGGTGCGCCTCGACGATGCCTCGGGTGATCGCAAGGCCGAGGCCGGCGCCGCCCGAGGACTGCGAGCGGGCCGGTTCGCCGCGAAACCCCACATCGAACACCCGGGCCAGATCATTGGCAGGGATGCCGCCGCATTCGTCCCGCACGGCCACGCGGGCGTGACCATCGCCCGCGGCCGCCTGAACGTCGACGCTTCCGCCTGAAGGCGTATGCCGGATGGCGTTGGCCACGAGATTGGTGATCGCCCGGTTCAGCTCGGCGCCGTTACCGGCGACGGCCACCGGCCCGGCACCTCGCCCGTCAAGGCTCACGCCCCTGGCCCGGGCCAGCGGGGCGAGCGCTGCCAGGCAGTCGGAGACCAGGTCGTCCAGTCCGATGCGCTCCGGCGCGGTGCTGATCGCTCCGGCCTGGATCCGGGACAGCTCGAAGAGGTCGTCGACCATGCCGGCCAGCCGGTCGACGGATGCATGGATCTGCTTGTAGTACACCGCCGGATCGTCGGCGACACCGTCTTCCAGCGCCTCGGACATCGCCCGCAGGCCGGCAAGGGGCGTGCGCAGATCGTGGCTGACCCAGGCGACGAGCTCCCGGCGGGACGCCTCGAGGGCACGTTCCCGCTCGCGCGACTCGGCGAGCCGCCGTGCCGTGGCGGCGAGCTCGTTGCGCAGTTGCTCCAGCTGAGCGGTGAGCCGCCGGCCGTCGTCCGGCGGTACCCGCCCCTCGCCGATCTGGGCCACCACTTCGGAAAGCGCCCGGTTCTCGCGCGAGAGCCGGGTCGCTGCGAGCGCCGCGGTCGCCGCGCCGACGAGCCCGGCCACCACGGCGACGATCAATCCCACGCCCAGGTCGTGCATCTGCAGGTACATCGCCCGGTCGCTGCCGACCATCGCCGCAATCGACGCGACGGCGCCGGTGAGGACGACCGACGCGAGCAGCCCGCCCAGCGAGCGCCGGTGTAGCGGGATCGTTGCGAGCCAGGTCAGCGCGCCGCCGCCGACCGCCCAGACGGCGGCGGTTGCGACGATCGCCAGGGTGTGGGTCACGGTGCCTCGAGCCGGTAGCCGATGCCCCATACGGTCTTGATCAGCGACGGCTCGGTCGGGTCGTCCTCGATCTTCTCGCGCAGCCGCCGCACGTGCACCGTGACGGTCGACTGGTCGCCGAACGTCCAGCCCCACACACGGTGCATGAGCTCGGCGCGGCTGAACGCTCGCCCCGGATGCCCCATCAGGTAGGCCAGCAGGTCGAATTCGCGCGTCGTCAGTGCCAGTTCGGCCCCATCGCGGGTCACGACCCGTGCCGCAGTGTCGAGGGTGAGCGCTCCGGCGGTCAGCATCCCGGCCAGTCCCGGCGATTCGCCCGTACGCCGGAGTACGGACTCGATTCGCAGGATGAGCTCGCGCGGCGAGAACGGCTTGGCGACGTAGTCGTCGGCGCCGAGCTCGAGCCCGGCGATGCGGTTGTCGGCCTCCCCGAGAGCGGTGAGCATGATGATCGGCAGGTGCGGGTGCTGGGTGCGGACGCGGCGGCACACTTCCAGCCCGTCCACTCCCGGGAGCATCAGGTCGAGCACGACCAGGTCGGGTGGATCGGCCGCGATGACATCGAGAGCCTTCTGTCCGTCAGCGACATGCAGCGCATGGTGGCCGGCGCGGTCGAGGTAGCCGACGACCACACCGGCTACGGTTCGGTCGTCGTCGACGACCAGTACACGCGCCACACCCGAAGTCTAGGTTCGCGTCCTCCTAGCGGTGCCGGGTTTCCGTGGTTCGTAAGAACGCGGGACGCAAACCACCGGGCGATGAGCGCTCGCGCGAAGAGCGCGCCAGCCGCCACGCGGCTCGCGCCGACAGGCGCGGCGAAGTTCTCGCTGCGCGCCGCTCGGCGGCGCCGCCGAGAACCTTATCCGGAGCATTTGAGTTGCGCATCGGCCCAGTCGGCGTTGTCGTGCCCGTTGCCGTCGCCAGCGTCGCCGACATTCAGCGTCAGCAGGTGCGCGCCGGTCACATCGGCGGTGAGGTGCTGCGCGGGTTGGCCACCACGCAGCACGCCGGTCTGCGCCACGCTCCGCGGCCGGTGATGCGACCGCCGGCGCGCTGACCGCGCTGACAAATGCCGGCAGCGACTAGCAGCGCGGCCGCCGCAGCGGCCAGTCCATACCTCATGAGGGCTCCCGGCAGCGTTACGGGGCGGCTGACCTCGTCCGTCAAAATTTGTTGGATTACGTCGGATGCTGCCTGGGCGTGAGGAGCGTGTCAACGACATGACCACGTCTGGGCAGGGCTATGTGGTGCGATCGCCGCAATTGACGGGCAGGCCTGCTGGGAGATAGCGTGCAGTTCACATCTCGCCCCCACACCGGAGCCCGGTATTCCAACAAAAGTCAACAGGCGCTGGCCTGCTTTCCAGCCCTTCCGGAGGTCGCCGATGGCACGGTCCGCTCGCCGCATCAGTCGGCTCGTCGCGGCGCTCGCCGCCACCACGGCCGTCCTCCCAGGGGTAGTGGCCGCCGCGGCCCCGTCCACGGCGGCCGCCGCGCCGGTGGCCGGCCATACGATCACCTACGACCACTACTCGCTGATGATCGACGGCAAACGTACCTACATCTGGTCCGGCGAGTTCCACTACTACCGGTTGCCAAGCCCCGACCTGTGGCGTGACGTGCTGGAGAAGATGAAGGCGGCCGGCTTCAATGCCGCGTCCATCTATTTCTCCTGGGCGTATCACTCGCCCGCGCCCGGCGTGTACGACTTCACCGGGGTGCGCGATGTCGACAAGCTTCTCGACATCGCGCAGCAGGTGGGCATCTACGTCATCGCCCGTCCCGGGCCGTACATCAATGCCGAGGTCGACGGCGGTGGATTCCCAGCCTGGCTGGATACCATGCCCGGACGCGACCGCTCCAACGACCCGACCTACCTGGCGGCCGCAGACGAGTGGATGCACCAGATCGACAAGATCCTCGCGCGGCACCAGCTCACCAACGGCACCGGCCCGGTCATCCTCGACCAGATCGAGAACGAGTTCTACGACAGCTCGACGCAGGCGCGCCAGTACATGCAGCACCTGGAAGACGTCGCCCACGCCGATGGCATTACGGTCCCGCTCACCGGCAACAACAACGGCACGTTCAACAGCGGCGTCGGGGCGCTCGACATCGACGGCCCGGACTCGTATCCGCAGGGGTTCAACTGCTCGAACCCGACGCGCTGGAGCGGCGTCCCGGACATCTCCTACGACCACCCCGCCGGCAAACCCCTTTACACGCCGGAGTTCCAGGGCGGCTCGTTCGACCCGTGGGGCGGCCCCGGCTACGACAAGTGCGGCCAGCTGATCAACGACCAGTTCGCCAACGTGTTCTACAAGCAGAACATCGCCGTCGGAGCGACTGCGCAGAGCTTCTACATGACCTACGGCGGGACGTCGTGGGGCTGGCAGGCCGACCCGAGCCAGGTTTACACCTCCTACGACTACGGTGCGCCGATCACCGAGTCGCGCCAGCTCACGGCGAAGTACAACGAGGACAAGCTGATCGGCTACTTCACGCAGAGCGTCGCGCCGCTGACCAAGACCGATGCGCTGGCCGTCACGCCGCCGCAGAACTCCGCGATCATCGACACAGCGCGCGAGAATCCTGATACGGACACGCAGTTCCACGTGCTGCGGCATACCAACTCCACGTCGACATCGACGGACTCGACGCACATCTCCATCGATCTCGGCGCTCGTACGACCTACACCTACGACGATGCGGATCCCGCGTTGCAGTACAGCGGCGCGTGGTCACACGTCGGCGCCGAGCAGAGCTACACCGCGGGCGAATATCACCAGACCGAGTCGT
This sequence comes from Jatrophihabitantaceae bacterium, assembly GCA_036506155.1. GTDB lineage: Bacteria > Actinomycetota > Actinomycetes > Mycobacteriales > Jatrophihabitantaceae > DASXRA01. The sequence goes on along the minus strand of DASXSF010000059.1, from coordinate 60,692 downwards.
TCTCGAACACGACGGGTGACAGCCTGTCCGTGCCGTTCACCGGAACCGGCATCCGGTGGATCGCGTCGAAGGCCGCCAACCACGGCCTCGCTGACGTGTACCTCGATGGCACGAAGGTGGCCACCGTCGACACCTACGGGCCGAGCACCGTCAACCAGCAGGTGCAGTGGTCCGCGTCCGGACTGGCCGACGGCCCGCACACGCTGAAGATCGTTGTGACCGGGCAGAGGAACCCGTCGTCGTCGGGATTCTTCGTCCCCGTGGACGCGATCGACGTGCCGCCGACCGGGGCGCGCGTTTACCCGAGCGTTCCGCAGCAGGGCACGCTGACGTTCGCCGGACGTGACTCGAAGATCATTGTCGCGAACTACCAGCTCGGTGCGTCGCAGTTGCAGTACTCGACGTCAGAGATCCTTACCAACCAGACGATCAGCGGCACCGACGTCGGCGTGCTTTACGGCCGCGACGGGCAAGACGGCGAGACCGTCCTGAACTACCCGAGTGCGCCCACGGTCACCGTGCTGTCCGGCAATGTGTCGTCGACGTACGACGCGACGACGGGCGACGTTCGGCTGGACTACACGCACACCGGCCTTGCGCGCGTGCTGATCACCGGCGGGGTACGGCCGTTGCTGCTACTCATCGGCACGGATCAGGAGGCTGCCAAGTTCTGGCAGGCGTCGACGGCCACCGGGCCGGTGCTCGTCTACGGCTCGCACCTGCTGCGCTCGGCGTCCTCCGACACCGGTGTGCTGGCATTGACCGGCGACACCGCCGGCGCCGGGCCGGTCGAGGTTTGGGCCACACCGGCCGCCTCGATCACCTGGAACGGCAAGACGCTGCACCCGACAGCGACGATCAGCGGCTCGCAACTCGGGAGTCTGCCCGGCGCACAGCCGGTGACCCTGCCGGTGCTCACGAACTGGAAGCACCAGGAGGAGACGCCCGAGGCGCAGCCGTCGTTCGACGACTCGTCCTGGCAGGTGGCCGACAAGATGAGCTCGAACAGCACGACGCCGCCGGGCACACTACCGGTGCTGTTCGCCGACGACTACGGCTTCCACCATGGCGACGTCTGGTACCGAGGGCACTTCCGCGGCACGTCTGCGGCCACCGGCCTTGCGGTGTCGGCGATCACCGGTCGCGCCGGCGCGTATTCGGTCTGGGTGAACGGCACGTTCGTCGGTACGACCGGCAGCAGCCCGCACACGCTCGCGTTCCCACCAGGCGTGCTGCATGTCGGCGCGGACAATGAGGTGTCCGTGCTGATCGAGAACATGGGCCACAACGAGGACTACAACGCCGCCGACTCGAACAAGGAAGCACGCGGGCTGACCGGCGCGACCCTAGCCGGCTCACCGCTCACGTCGATCAGCTGGCGCATCCAGGGCTCGCGTGGCGGCGAGAACCTGATCGACCCGGTACGCGGACCCATGAATACAGGTGGGCTGTACGGTGAGCGAGCCGGCTGGTCGCTGCCGGGGTTCCCGGACGACTCGTGGGCCTCGGCCTCCCTGCCCACCTCGGACACCACGCCGGGTGTGTCCTGGTACCGCACCACGGTGGCCCTCGACCTGCCGAAGGGGCAGGACACCTCGGTCGGCCTGAAGATCACCGACGACCCGAGCCGGCACTACCGTGCACTGATCTTCGTCAACGGCTGGCAGCTCGGCAGATATATCAACGACACCGGCCCGCAGCACGATTTCCCTATCCCGAACGGCATCCTCGACCCGAACGGCACCAACACGATCGCGATCGCGGTGTGGAACACGGACGCCTCGACGGGTGGGCTCGGCGCAGTATCGCTCGAGTCGTTCGGCTCCTTCGCCTCGCCGGTCCAGGTGTCCACAGTGGACAGTCCGCGCTACGACCACGCGACGTATGCGACGCCGCCGGCGCACGACGCCTCGGTCAGCCTGGATGCGCCGGACACGGCCACTCCGGGGCAGACGTCTGACGTGACTGCGACCTTCTCCGTTCCGGCAGGCGCACCGCCCGCGTCGTCCATCAACTTCGGCCTGCAGGTCCCATCGAGATGGTCGGCGACACCCACGTCGCCCACCACCGTCGACGTGCTGAAGGGCGGAGGTTCGGCGACCGCGACATGGCGCGTGACCGCGCCGTCGGGTGGTCTGCCGAACGCGTCACTGCTGACCGTGACGGCCGGCTACCAGCAACGCAGCGAGTCGCTGAGCCTCAGCGACACCCGGGTCGTGCACGCGCTACCCGCGCCGCCGACCAGCGACAGCTACGTCAGTGACCTGCCGTTCTTCTCAGCGACGAACGGCTGGGGTCCGGTCGAGCGCGACACCAGCAACGGTGAGCAGGCGGCCGGGGACGGCCATCCCATCACGCTCAACGGGGTCGTCTACGCAAAGGGCCTCGGCACGAACTCGATCAGCGACGTGGCACTCTATCTCGGCGGCAACTGCACCCGGTTCACCGCGGTGGTCGGCGTGGACGACGAGCAGGGCTCGGCGGGGTCGGTCACGTTCAGCGTCGTCTCGGACGGCCGCACGCTCGTCACCACTCCGGTGCTGACCGGCTCGTCTGCGTCGGTGAACCTGGACGTCGACATCACCGGGACGCAGTTGCTCGACCTGATCGTCGGCGACGGCGGCAACGGGAACGGGAACGATCACGGCGACTGGGCAGACGCAAGGGTGAGTTGTTCTGGCGGTTAAACGACAGCCTGGTCGCGGAGGATGGCGCGCTGGGTCGGCTTGGCCTCGCGGTACCGGCTGACCCCGTCCTTGGTGATCGCGGCGATGACGGAGCGGCGGTCGTCGGGACACATGCATCGCTCGACCAGGCCGTCGCGCTCGAGACGGGCGATGAGCCGGGACAGTGCACTTTGCGTCAGGTGCACTCGATCGCCCAGCTCCGAAAGGCGCATCGATCGGGACGGGGCGGCCTCGTACAGCTGTTGGAGCACCTCGAAGTCGCTTGCCGAGATCCGATGATTCGCGAGTAGCTCGCGGTCCAACGTGCAGATCGCCCGGTGGTAGCGACCCATCAGGTCGTGCCACACCGCGGCCAGCTGGTCATCGCTCACCCGCGACATGACCGCATCGTAGCACATGCTGAAACATAAAATGCACGAGAAATTAATGTGCAGACATCCTATGCACATGCATAGACTGTCGACCATGGCACTCGATCTTGAGACACCATCTACCAATCGAACCACGCCGTCCGTGGTCCGCGAGCTGACATGGACCGCCACCACCTGGCTGCTGCTCGTGGTCCTCTGCGGGGCGCTGTTCCTGGACGGCCTCGACATCTCCATGGTCGGCGTGGCCCTGCCATCTATCGGCTCGGACCTCGGCATGTCGCCGAGCTCACTTCAATGGATCGTCAGCGGGTACGTACTAGGCTACGGCGGCTTCCTGCTGCTGGGGGGCCGGGCGTCGGATCTGTTGGGCCGGCGGCAGGTGTTCCTCACCGCGGTCGCGGTGTTCGGTGCGGCGTCCGTCGTTAGCTCGGTGCTCAGCAACGACTTCGCCCTGGTGGCATTGCGCTTCGTCAAGGGCGCCTCGGCAGGTTTCACGGTGCCGGCCGGCCTGTCGATCATCACCACGACGTTCGCGGAAGGTCCCGCCCGCAACCGGGCACTGTCGATCTACACGATGTGCGGGGCGAGCGGCTTCTCGCTCGGCCTCGTGTTCGGCGGCCTGCTCACCGAACTCGGCTGGCGGGAGACGTTCCTGCTGCCCGGACCGGTAGCAATCGCGCTTGTGCTGGTCGGCATCCGGGTCATCCCGCGGGTGCCCCGCAAGCCGGTGCACTGGGCCCACCTGGACTTGGCCGGCGCGCTCACCAGCACCGCGTCGCTGCTTGTCCTCGTCTACGCGGTTGTCGAGGCTCCGGAACGCGGCTGGGGCAGCCTGAGCACGATCGGGCTGCTGGCATTGAGCATCGTGCTGATGGCGGTGTTCGTGTTTATCGAGCAGCGGCACCCGCAACCGCTGGTGCGGCTGGGCATTCTGCGCTCGGCGTCGCTGCTGCACGCGAACGCGTCCGCGGCGGTGATGTTCGGCGGCTACGTGGCGTTCCAGTTCCTCGTCACCCTCTACGTGCAGGACTCCCTCGGCTGGTCCCCGATCGAGATGGCCCTCGGCTTCCTGCCCGCCGGCCTTATCGTCGTGGCCACCGCACCGCGGATCGGCCTGCTGTTCGAGCGCCTGCGCACCCCGGTGATGATCATGCTTGGGCTGGTGGCATTTGTCACGGCGTATGCACTGTTCCTGCGGGTCGACCCGTCGATGTCGTACGCGAACTTCCTGCTGCCGACGATGTTGCTGCTCGGCATCGGCTTCGCGCTGTGCTTCCCGGCGGTGAACGCGCAGGCCACAGCTGGCGTGGCCGACCACGAGCAGGGGCTGGCATCCGGGCTGGTCAACACCAGCCTCCAGATCGGCGGCGCCATCGTCCTGGCGATCGTCACCGCGATCGTCGGCAACGGAGGCAGCCGGCCTACGCACGACCATCGGCTGCTGCCCCACATGACAACGGCGCTGACCGTGGTGGTCGGCGTGTCAGTGCTGGGTCTGCTGGTGACGGCCGCGCGGCTACGCCCACGCCCCCGGCGGGAGCCGGCCGTCGAAGCCGCCTGAACCCTCGGTCAGCCCCAGCGGGCCCCGGCGCGCCAGGCGCCGGGGCCCGTCAACCACAGCCGCCGATGCGCGTACGCAGGGTCGTTCCAGCGGCCCGGCTGCGGCGCCTCGGCGGCTGCCGGTTTCGACGCCGCGCCGGCAGCGGTCACGATCGCAGTCAGCGCGGCGAGCTCCTCCGGCGTGGGCTCCCCGCAGACGATGCGCAGCTCCGCACGAGCCTCGTAGCCGTCGCTCATAGCGGGATGTTGCCGTGCTTCTTGGGCGGCGGCGCCTGGCGCTTGTTGCGCAGCATGCGCAACGAGCGGATCACGTAGGAGCGCGTCTTCGACGGCGGAATCACAGAGTCGACGTAGCCGCGCTCGGCGGCAATGTACGGATTGACGAGTGTGTCCTCGTAGTCGGTCACGAGGCGGGCACGCATGGCGTCCGGGTCAGGCGCAGCCGCGAGCTCGCGCCGGTACAAGATGTTCGCAGCGCCCTGCGCACCCATGACGGCGATCTGCGCCGTGGGCCACGCGACGTTGATGTCCGCGCCCAGGTGCTTGGACCCCATCACGTCGTACGCGCCGCCAAAGGCCTTGCGCGTCACGATTGTGATCTTCGCAACGGTCGCCTCGGCGTAGGCGTAGATCAGTTTGGCGCCGTGCCGAATGATGCCCCGGTGCTCCTGGTCGACGCCAGGCAGGAACCCGGGCACATCGACGAACGTGATGATCGGGATGTTGAACGCGTCGCATGTGCGAACGAACCGCGCCGCCTTCTCGGACGCGTCGATATCCAGGCAGCCTGCATAATGCATGGGCTGATTACCCACGACGCCGACGGGATGTCCGTCCATGCGGCCGAATCCCACCACGACGTTCGGGGCGAACAGGGCGTGGACCTCGAGGAATTCCTGGTCGTCGAGCAGGTGCTCGATTATCTGGTGCATGTCGTACGGCTGGTTGGCCGAGTCCGGGATGATCCGATCGAGGAACGAGTCGTCGACATCGAGGTCCGCGGGAGCGTCGTACGCCGGCAGCGGGTCCAGGTTGTTGCTCGGCAGGTAGGACAGCAGCGCCTTGACATAGTTGATCGCGTCGTCCTCGTCGGAGGCGAGGTAATGGGCGTTGCCACTCGTCGTGTTGTGCGTGCGGGCGCCGCCCAGTTCCTCCAAGGTGACGTCCTCGCCGGTCACCGTCTTCACGACGTCCGGTCCGGTGATGAACATTTGCGAGGTCTGGTCGACCATCACCACGAAGTCGGTGAGCGCCGGTGAGTAGACGTGACCGCCCGCGGCGGCGCCCATGATCAGTGAGATCTGCGGGACGACGCCGGACGCCTGCACATTCCGGTAGAAGATCTCGCCGTACAGGCCGAGGCTGACGACACCCTCCTGGATGCGGGCGCCGCCGCCCTCGTTGATGCCGATGACCGGGCAGCCGTTGCGCAGTGCGAAGTCGAGGACCTTGACGATCTTCTCGCCGTAGACTTCGCCGAGGCTGCCCCCGAACACCGTGACGTCCTGGCTGAACACACACACCGGGCGGCCGTCGACGGTGCCGTAGCCGGTCACTACGCCGTCGCCGAAGGGACGGTTACGGTCCATGCCGAACGTCGTCGAACGGTGCCGGGCGAATTCGTCGAGTTCGATGAACGATCCCTCGTCGAGCAGCGCCGCGATCCGCTCCCGAGCCGTCCTCTTGCCACGGCTGTGCTGCTTCTCGACCGCCCGCGCGGAGCCGGCATGGACGGCCTCGTCGTATCGGTGCTCGAGATCGGCGAGCTTGCCCGCGGTGGTGTGCGGGTCGGGAGCCTGCGGGAGCGGCGGAGCTGCCATGTCAGCCAACGATAGTGCGCGGGCCGTATCGGCTCGTTCGACCCTAGGCTGGAGTTCGTGAGCCGCGCCCCACTGGACGTTCCTGCGCTTTCGGCGGGCCTCGAGTCGCCGTGGGTGCGTCTGAGCGTGGTCGACGAAACAGCGTCGACCAACGCCGATCTGCTCGGTGTGGCAGCGAGCACGCCGGAGGGGACGGTGCTCGTGGCCGAATACCAGACCGCGGGTCGGGGCCGGCTCGACCGAGCATGGACGTCTCCGCCCCGGTCCGGGCTGACCTTTTCGGTACTGGTGCGTCCCGGAACGCCGCGGACCACCTGGGGATGGCTGCCGCTGCTCAGCGGGGTGGCGGTATGCGACGCCGTCGGCGCGGCCGGCCTCCCGGCGATGCTCAAGTGGCCGAACGACGTGCTGCTGGGCGCCGAGCAGCGCAAGGGGGCAGGCATCCTGGTGCAGGTCGCCGGCGAGGCCGCTGTGATCGGCATCGGGCTGAACGTCTCGACCACCGCGGACGAGCTGCCGGTGCCCACGGCCGCGTCGCTGGCTACCGAAGGCGGCGAGGTCGAGCGCACCACGCTACTCGCGACGATCCTGACCGAGCTCGGGTACCAGTACCTGCGTTGGCGTGACGCCCGAGGGAACGCAGAGGCGTGCGGGCTCGCCGCCGACTACCACGAGCGCTGCGCCACACTGGGACAGAACGTGACAGTCACCACCGCCGGCGGGGCAACGTTGCGCGGCCTTGCCACCAGTATCGACGCCGAGGGTCGGCTGCGAGTCACCGCCGAGGGCCGCGAGCACGTCGTAGCGGCCGGCGACGTCGAGCACATCCGCGCCGGAGCCCACGAGCGATGAGCGCTCCCGCTGATCCAATCCCGCCCTACGCGGATTCGCGTCCCCACCACTCGCTCCGCTCGGGTGGACCCGCGGCTCCGCTCCGCGCCTCCGGCGCGGGCCGCGTGGCGGCGGCGGGGCTTTTCGCGTAAGCGCTCATCGCCGGGCACGCTAGGGTTTCGGACAAGACGAAGGGAGGGGCGCCATGGCTTACCCGGAGAAGATCCTTGCCGAGGACGAGCGAGTCGTCGCGCACCTGCACCCGCACTGGATCACGCTCGTGGCCCCGGTGTTCTGGTTCGTCGTGGTCTGCGCCGCGGCCGGCGCTGCCATCGCGTTCCTGCCGTCGGGTGGCGCGCACACGCCGCTGCTGATCGCGATACTCGTCGTCGGGCTGATCCTGGTGTGCTGGCTCACCGTTGCCGGGCTGATCCGCTGGCGCACGTCGCACTACATCTTCACTACGCACCGGGTGCTCATCCGGCGGGGCATCCTCAGGCACACCGGCCGGGACATCGCGTTGCAGCGCATCAATGACGTGGCGTTCAGCCAGTCGCTGTTCGACCGTATCGTCCGCGCCGGGACGCTCACCATCGAGTCGGCCGGTGAGCACGGCCAGGAGACGCTCGTGGACGTGCCCAACTCCGAACGCCAGCAGCAGCTGCTGAACCGGCTCATCGAGGAGGACGCCGACCGGCGGGCCCGCGAGGCCTACGAACATCACCCGCTCTACGGGCAGCCGCCGTATCCGCCGCCGGGGCAGCCGCCGCAGCCGTAACCGATACATCCCGGCTCCGCTCGGCGCCTTCCGCGGCTCGCGTCGCGGCGGGCTGGGTCGCTCATGGCGCGGGCGCTCCTCGCCCGCGTCGTACCGTAGCTGTATGACGCTTCCGACCGCAGTGAGCCTGCGCGAGGTCGGCCCGCGCGACGGCTTGCAGAATGAGGATCCCGTCCCCACCGCCGCCAAGGTCGCACTGATCAATCAGCTGTCGCGTACCGGGGTCTCGCGCATCGAGGCGGTGTCGTTCGTACACCCGCGCGCCATTCCGCAGATGGCCGACGCGGACGACGTGTGGGCGCGGGTCGAGCGCAACCCCGCGGTGACCTATTCGGCGCTGGTGCCGAACTCGCGCGGCGCGTCCCGGGCCATCGACGCGGGATTCACGGACATCGAGGTCGTCGTGTCAGCCTCCGACACGCACAATCGCAGGAACGTCAAGCGCTCGACAGATGAATCCCTGGCGGACATCGCCGAGATCATCAAGCAGGTCCACGACGCAGGCGGCAACCTCGAGGTGATTGTCTCGACCGCGTGGGGCTGCCCGTACGAGGGGGACGTCCCTGTGTCGCGTGTCGTCGACGTCGCGCGGCGCGCGGCAGACGCCGGCGCGGATACGCTGACGTACGGCGACACGACGGGCATGGCGACGCCCACCCGCGTGATCGACCTAGTGACGCGTACCCGCGAGACGATGCGCGACGTAGCGCTGGCCCTGCACTTCCACAACACGCGGGGCACCGGCCTCGCGAACCTCTACGCGGCCCTGCAACTCGGCGTCACCCACTACGACGCATCCGTGGGCGGCCTGGGCGGGTGCCCATACGCGCCCGGCGCCACCGGCAACATAGCGACGGAGGAGGTAGTGGCGATGCTGGAGGACATGGGCATCGCCACAGGCGTCGACATCGACATGCTGCTGGACGTGGCTGCGCTCGCTCAGCGGTACGTGGGCAAGGAACTGCCCTCGAACGTGCTGCGTGCCGGGCCACGCACGCGGCTCACACCGCTTGATTACGCCGCCTCTGCCGGCTGAATCACGTAGAACGCGGCGCCCTGCGGGTCGGCCAGCCCGGCGAAACGACCGTACGGGGAGTCCTTCGCCGGGACGTTCACGGTGGCGCCGTGGGCGATGGCCGCCGAGACGGTGGCGTCGGTGTCGTCGACGGTGAAATACACCGACCAGTGCGGCGGCGTCTCGGCAGGCACGTCGGCGCTCATCTGCCAGATGCCGGCGACGTCGCGGTCCTCCACGCGCAGCGTCTGGTACCGGAACTCGCCGTCGCTCATGTCGTGGGCGCTGACCGGCAGGACGGCTGTATAGAACGCGACAGCGCCGTCGAGGTCGCGCGTGGCGAGCTCGTGCCAGGCCGTCGTCCCGGCTTCCTCGACCAGTTCGGCACCTGTGTGCAGACCGGGCTGCCAGGCGCCGGCGGTGGCACCTACGGTGTCCAGCCAGAGCAGGATACTGCCCTGTTGGTACACCTGCATCGGCCCGAGCACGACGGCGCCCCCGTTGGCGGTGATCGACTCGGCGAGCTTCTGCGCATCGTCTGTCGCGAAATACGTGAGCCAGGCGGGCGGCTGCTCGGTGATGGCCATGTCGTTGAGGCCGCACACCCGCTTACCGTCCTTCCTAGCCGTCGCGTAATGGGACTCCTCGTTCGTCTCGAACTGCCAGCCGAACAACTCGGTGTAGAACGCGCGTGCCGCGGACGGGTCGCTCGTGTTCAGGTCGATCCAGCACGGGGTGCCGGGTGCGTAGGAGCTGCGTTCTGCCATGTACCGACTGTCCCACGGAGGTCTTGCGGATGACCAGGGCGAGACCGGCGAGCACGAGCAGGGCGCAGCCTGCGAGACGCCAGGTGAGCGGTTCGCCGAGGGCGATCCAGGCCGCGGTGAGCCCGAAGATCGGCACCAGCAGGCTGAACGGCGCGACGCGGCTGACCGAGTACGTGCCGATGAGCCGGTTCCACAGCCCGAAGCCGACCAGTGTCGACAGATAGGCGACATAGCCGATCGCGAGCAGCGCACGCACGGTGAGGTGGCTGAGCGCGTGAGCGACGTGGTGTGGCCCGTCGACGATCGTGGACAGTGCGAGCAGCGGCAGCGGCGGCACCAGGCTCGACCAGACGAGCATGGACAGCGGCCGGGTCTCGCCACTGGCTCGCACGACGACGTTCCCGAGTGCCCACGCCGCGGCTGCCCCGATCGTCATCAGCATGCCGGTCAACGCGACGCTCCCGCCGGTGCCCCCGCTGGCCAGCAGGCCCATGCCCGCCGTGGCGACCACGGCGCCGGCGGCCTGCGCTGGCGTCGGCCGCTCGCCGAGCAGTAGTGAGGCGAGGCCGAGCGAGAACAGCGCCTGCAGTTGCAGGACGAGCGACGCGAGCCCCGCCGGCATTCCGTCCGCCATCGCCGTGAACAGCAAGCCGAACTTGACCACGCCGAGCACCAGGCCGTAACCCAGGACGAAGCGCAGCTTGGCTGTCGGCCTCGGAACGAGCAGTACGAGCGGCGCGCACGCGAGGAAGCGCAACGCAGTGAGCAGAAGTGGCGGCAGGTCGCGCAACCCCTCGTCTATCACCACGAAGTTGACACCCCAGATGACGGTGACGAGGACGGCGAGGGCGCGATGCTGCGGCTTCACACCGTTCACGGTGTCGGGTGGTGACCATGTACGTCCAGTTCATTCTGCTTGCCATTCGATGTAGCGTCGCTACATGATGGGTGCTCGTGCGAAGACCGGTGCGACGAAGGCCGAGACACGAACCGGCGGGATGGTTATGGACCTGGATGCCCGGCGCCTGCGCGTGCTGCACGAAGTGAACCTCCGGGGGAGCGTCACCGGCGCGGCCGCGGTCTTGCACGTCACGCCGTCGGCGGTGTCACAGCAGCTCGCGCAACTGGAACGGGAGGCCGGCTGCGACCTGCTCGAACGCTCCGGCCGCGGCGTGGTGCTCACCCACGCCGGGACGGCGTTGGCCAGGCACGCCGAAGAGGTGCTGCGGGCGCTGGAGAGTGCCGCTGCCGGCCTCGCAGCGGCGCGACGGGCGGTTTCCGGCACCGTGCGGATCGGGTCGTTCCCGTCGGCGGCGGGCGCGCTGGTGGCGCCGGCCGCGGCCAGTGTCCGGCGGCGGCATCCCGACCTCGACGTGCGGGTGGCCGAGGTCGAGGACGACCCAGGGCTCGTGGACCTGCGTTCGACAGCGCTCGACATGCTGATCGTCCAGGAATACGACCACGTGCCGTGGCAGCCGCCGGACGGCATCGAGCGGCATCGCCTCGGCGTCGACCGGCTCTACGTAGTGACGCCCCGTGCCTGGCGGTGCGGGACCGGACGCCTCACTGACCTGGCTGACCGGCCCTGGGTCGCCAGCCATGCCGAGAGCCCGTGCGGCCGGGCCACCTTGCAGGCATGCCGGGACGCAGGCTTCGACCCGGACATCCGGCACCGAGCGCTTGAGTTCGCGCTACTGCTCGACCTGGTGGCCGCCGAGCTGGGCGTGGCCCTGATCGCCGGGCTCGGGCTGCGCAACGTCCCGCCCGATGTCGAGGTGACGCCGCTGGAGCGGCCCCGGCTCAAGCGGACGATCTTTGCCGCGACGCGTGCCGCCGGCCTCGGGCCGCGCCGTCCGGCCCTGGATGCGTTCCTCGCCGAACTGCGCCGAATCCCGGTACGCACCTAGCGTCCCTGCGTGATGTACTGCTCGAGCTGACCACGGTCCTGCTCGAGCTGCCTGATGCGGCCCGCCACGACGTCGCCGATCGTCACGATCCCGACCAGCATTCCCTTGTCGAGCACCGGCATGTGCCTGATGCGCAGCTCAGTCATGCCGGCAGCCACGCTGTCGACGTCGTCGGTGGGGCTGCAACTCACCACCGATGCGGTCATCAGCTCGGACACTGGCTGGTCGAGGATCTGCTCGCCACGGTCGTTGAGGTGGCGGACGATGTCCCGCTCCGAAATGATGCCCGCGACCTGGTCGCCATCGGCGACGACCAGAGCGCCGATGTTGTGTTCGGCCAGCCGGGCGAGCAGGACACGCACCGTTTCGTGCGGGCTGATCGTCACGACGGAAGAGCCTTTGTGGCGCAGAATGTCCAAGATCCTCACGCGACCACCCCCATCCGGTTCGCCCCGTGCCAGGATGTCTTTCGATCACGCTAGCGCCCGTGGCGTCCGCTCCGGAAGAGCGCCGCAAGGCCGCCGGTGGTGTTTCTCGGCTGTGGCCGGGTCGATGCTCACAGCCGGACCTTCGACCGCCGCACGGAGACGGATCGCACGGTTCGCTCCACGAGCGTCGCTCTGTCATCGGGGCTGCTTCCCGCCCCGAGGGGTGGGTCGTCGCTTCGAGCGCGCCTGCGGCGCGCGCTCCGGATTCGCTCCGCGAGCGTCGCTCATAGCGAGAGCCCGGATGTGCTCGGCGTAGTGCGCCGGCGCGTAGGCGCTGGCGGCGTATCGGCGGCGGTATTCGGCGTGAAGTACAGGGTCGAACCCGGCGAGCCACCCGAGGAAGTGCTCCCGCACCCCACGGCGCAGGTGCAGGGGAATCGTGCCGATGACGCGGCCGCCCACGTCGCGGATCGCCTGGGCCACCTCGCCTAGCTGCTCCGGCGAGTCCGACAACCCTGGTAGTACCGGAGCGATCAGCGCGCCGGTGGGGACGCCTGCCTCGGCCAGGGCCCGCATCGCCTCGATCCGCCGCCGTGGGTGCGGCGTGCCGGGCTCGGTGGCCCGCCAAACCCGTTCGTCCAGCGTGCCAACAGAGAAGTTGACGCTGACGTCGGCCTTTCGCGCGGCCTCGGTGATCAGCTTCGCGTCGCGGAGTACGAGGGGCGACTTCGTCAGGATCGAGAACGGGTTGGCGTGCTCGGTGAGCGTCTCGACGACGCCGCGCGTGAGCCGGTACTTGCCCTCGCAGCGCTGGTACGGGTCGGTGTTGGTGCCCATGGCGACACCCTCGTGCGTCCAGGCCGGATCGGCCAGTTCGACGCGGAGCCGCTCCACGGCGTTGATCTTGACGACGATCTTGCGGTCGAAGTCGGCGCCGATGTCGAGGCCGAGGTACTCGTGGGTGGGGCGGGCGAAGCAGTTGTGGCTCACCACGCCGTTGGCGATGAAATCTCCGGTGCCCGTCGTGATGTCGTACATCGGCAGCTCGACGTCGAGCGGTTGGACGCTGGCCACGTTCAGCTGGGAGTCGTCATCGGGTTCGTCGAAGCCACCCATGCCGGCGAGGCGATCCCCGGGCGCCAGCGCGGTGACCTGCCGCCAGCCGCGCCTGGTCAGGAATCGATGGTCGGCGCTCGCGACGAGGATCGTGCCGCCCGAGAGCTCCAGCCGGAACGCCGGCTTGACCGTCTGCCAGTGCGCCAGCACGGCCGTCGGAACATACTGCCGGGTGCGGCCGTTGCGGACCGTGCCGTACACCCGGTCGCCCACCTGTAGCTTGGCGAGTTGCCTGCTGTGCCCGTTGGCGAGCAGGATGCGCGTGTCGCCGGCCAGGCAGTACACGCAGGCATGGCTGCACCCGCGATAGACGTTGATCGTCCAGCGGAACGGCATCCTCGATTGGGCCGGGACCTCATTGAGGATCCGCTTCGTGGTGACGTGCAGGAACTCCAGCCCGGACAGCCGGCCGGTGCCACGCTGCGGCCCGGTCAGTCCGTCGACACCGAACAGCGCGGGTTGCCCGTCGCGTTCGTCGTCGGCGAGTCGCCATCGGAAGTCACCAGTCATCGGAAATCTCGCGACTTCGGGCGCAGACCTAGCGGAAGCGTCTCGAGGTACTGGGCGACGACGTTGATCACGCCATCGGTCTTCTCGATGCGGCCACGGACGAGCAGGCCGGCAGATTGCCGGGCCACTCGACGGTGGCGCTCCCAGACTCCGGCGTGGCAGACGATGTTCACCATGCCGGTCTCGTCCTCGAGGTTGATGAACGTGATTCCGTGCGCGGTGCCCGGGCGTTGCCGGTGTGTGACCACTCCGCCGACGGTGACCGGGCTCCGGTCGGGCCAATCGTGCAGCTCAGCGGCGGGAACGATGCCCAGCGCGGTGAGGCGATCTCGGATCAGGGCGGTGGGGTAGCGGTCCGGTGTGATGTTGGTGGCCCACATGTCGGCGATGAGCTCTTCGGGCTCGGTCATCACGGGCAAAGGCGGGGTAGCCGACTCGTCGAACGTGGCCAGTTCGAGTTGGCCGGGACGCGCTGCGGCCGCCGCGCCTGCCCCCCACAGCGCGTCCCGGCGAGTGGCGCCGAAGCTGTCGAACGCCCCGGCGGTGGCCAGTGCCTCGACCTGGTCGGCGGACAGTCCCACCCGTCGCGACAGGTCGGCCATCGAGGTGAACGCGCCGCGCTCATTGCGTTCGGCCACGATGCGTTGTGCCAGGTCGTCGCTGATCGTCCGGACACTGGCGATGCCGAGCCGTACCGCCGGCTGCGGCGGCGCGTGCTCGGGGCAACGGTCGCACTGCGCCGGGGCGTCGTCGGGCTCCAGAGTGGCCGTCGCCTTCGAGATGTTGATGTCCGGGCGGCGGGTTTGGACGCCGTGCCGTTTGGCGTCGTGCACCAGCGACTGTGGCGAGTAGAAGCCCATCGGCTGCGCGTTCAGCAGCGCCGCACAGAACGCCGCGGGGTAGTGCCGCTTCAGCCACGCCGAGGCATACACGAGCAGGGCGAAGCTGATGGCGTGGCTCTCGGCGAACCCGAACGACGAGAATGCCTGGATTTTGGCGTAGATCTGGTCGGCCAGCATGCCGGTGATGCCGTTTGCGGCCATTCCCTCGTAGAGCCGCTCGCGCAGTGTCGCGATCTCCTCGATCCCGCGCTTGGAGCCCATCGCCCGGCGCAGCTTGTCGGCCTCGGCGGCGGAGAAGCCCGCGACAGTGATCGCGATCTCCATGAGCTGTTCCTGGAACAGCGGGATGCCGAGAGTGCGCTCGAGCGGACCTTCCAGCAGTGAGTGCGCGTACTTGACGTCTTCGTCGCCCCGCTTGCGGCGGATGTACGGGTGCACCGAATCCCCCTGGATTGGGCCCGGCCGGATCAAGGCGACCTCGATCGCCAGCTCGTACAGGCTCTTCGGCAGCAGCCGGGGAAGTGTCGCCAGCTGGGCCCGCGACTCGACCTGGAACACGCCGACCGCGTCGGCTTCGGCGAGCATGTCGTAGACGCACTCCTCCTCTTTGGGGATCGAGTCGACGGTGTACTGCTTCTGGTGGTGCTCCTCGATCAGGTCGAGGCAGTAGTGCAGCGCGGAGAGCATGCCGAGCCCGAGCAGGTCGAACTTGACCAGCTTCATGCGTGCGCAGTCGTCCTTGTCCCACTGGAGCACGGTGCGATTGGGCATGCGGCCCCACTCGACCGGACACACCTCGACGATCGGGCGGTCACAGATGACCATGCCGCCGGAGTGAATGCCCAGATGCCGGGGCTTGCGCTCCAACTCCCGCGCCAGCGCTGTCACTCTTGGCGGGATATCACTCGACCACGAACGCGATGAGCGCTCGCGCGAAGAGCCCGCCGGCCGCGACGCGGGCCGAGCGGAGCTCGGCTCGGCTCGAGGGTCGCGCCCGAGCGCAGCGAGCGGCGCACCCGCAGAGCCGACTCCGGCGGATGTTGTCGGCGAGCGCTCATCGCGATCGCCGACCTCGGACCAGTAGTAGCCCTGCTCGAACTCCTTGCTCCACGCGTCCTGCTGGCCGGGGGAGTAGCCGAACGCCTTGGCGACGTCACGGATCGCCGACTTGGGCCGATACGTGATGACGTTGGCCACCTGCGCTGCTCGGTCGCGTCCATGCGTTGTGTAGACGTACTGGATGACTTCCTCGCGCCGGTCGGACTCGATGTCGATGTCGATGTCCGGCGGCTCCTCGGTGCGCTCGGGGCCGAGGAATCGCGCGAACATGAGATCGAACCGGACAGCGTCGACAGCCGTGACCTCGAGCGCGTAACACACGGCGGAGTTGGCTGCCGAGCCGCGTCCCTGGCAGAGGATGTCGTGCTCACGGCAGTACCGGGCGATGTCCCAGACGACGAGGAAGTAGCCGGGGAAGCCGAGCTTCTCAATGATCTTCAGCTCTTCGGCGATCTTCCGGTACGCCCGTTGCTCGTGCGGTTTGCCTTTGAAGCGCCTGGCCGCACCCTCGTACGCGAGGTAGCGGAGGTACTCCATTTCGGTCTTGTGACCGTCCTTGAGCGGGAAGGGCGGCAGCTTCGGGGCGATGAGATCGAGCTCGAACACCAGCTCCTTGCTCAGTCGGACCGTGTTCTCGACGGCGCCCGGCCAGCGGGCGAACCGGGACTGCATCTCCGCGCCGGAGCGCAGATGCTGGTCCGCCCACGCCGGGAGCCACCCGTCGATCTCGTCGAGACTGCTGCGCGCGCGGACCGCGGCGACCGCGGTAGCCAACTCACGCTGCGCCGGCGCATCGTAGTGCGCGCCCGTGGTCGCGACGACGGGTAGCCCGCACTCGGCGGCGAGCTGTGCGAGCGCGTCGTATCGCTCGTCAGCGAGCGGGTCGAGGGCATAGGTGAGCTCGACGGCGACGTTGTCGTGGCCGAACCGGTCGACCAGCTCGGCCAGTGCCCGCCGGGCGGGATCGAGGGCAAACGTGCCGTGCTTGCCGCCCTCCAGCGCCGCGCGTACCGCTCCCTTGCGGCAGCCGGTGAGCACGAGCCAGTTGCCATCGGAGAGTTCGGCCAACTCATCAAGGTCGTAGACGGGACGGCCCTTGCTGCCGCCGCGGCGATGTGCGGCACTGATGACCCGGGACAGGCTGGCGTAGCCGCGTGCGTTGCGCGCCAGCGCGAGCAGGTGCCTGCCCGGCGGATCCGGTTCGCCGACGCGGGCCGCGATCATGCGTTCGGCCTGCGTCGAGGGGATGGGGACGTCCAGTGACAGTTCGGCCCCGAAAATCGTCGGCATGCCCAGCGCCTGGGCCGCCTCGTGGAAGCGAACCACGCCGTACATGCCGTCGTGGTCGATGAGGGCCAGGGCATCTAGGCACAGGTGCTTGGCCTGGGCAACCATGTCAGCCGGCTCGCTTGCGCCATCGAGGAAGCTGAAGGATGAGTGGGCGTGCAGCTCGGCATAAGGGACGTACGGACCAGGGATAGGCGTTATCGGTTGCGGCCGGAACTTGGGCCGTTTGCGTGATGTCGGAGACTCGTCCTCAGCAGGCCGGCCAGACAGGCGCCGTTCGAGTTCGCGCCACGGAATATCTTCGTTACTCCAGCCCATCGCACTATTATCGAACATGTGTTCGAGCTGTCAAGCGTCCTCCGCGTCGGACTTCTGGCAGGGTCTTCCATTTGGGTCGTCGAGTACCGCCTAGCGGAAGCGTGGGTTGCCAACACGCGCTAGGTCCGTGGCTGATGGGATGATCGGATCGTGGATCTCGCGTCGGCGCCGGTGACTGTGCAGCTCGCGGCGTTCGAGCGGATGGTCATGACCAACCCCGTCATCGCGACCATTATTGACCGCATTTCACAACTCGGCCTGGCCGGCTGCTACCTGGCTGCCGGCGCGCTCTCTCAAACCGTGTGGAACTGCATGTCCGATCGCGATCCCCGTACCGGTATCGATGACTACGACATCAACTACTTCGATGACACCGACCTGGGTTGGGACGCCGAGGACAAGGTCATCAGACGAGCGGCCGAGCTCTTCGCCGACCTCGACGCGCGCATCGAGGTCCGCAACGAAGCGCGCGTTCACCTGTGGTACGAGGACAAGTTCGGCATCGGCTGCCCGCGCTACGACGGCACCGAGGCAGCGATCCGTTCGTTTCCCAGCACGAGCTCGTGCTTCGGTATCCGGCCCACCGGCACAGGCATCCAGACCTACGCACCCTACGGCTTCACCGATCTGTTCAGCTTCCGGGCACGTCCCAACCCAGTACTCGCGCCCCGACACGTCTACGAAGCCAAGACGGCACGGTGGCGCCGCGAGTGGCCACGACTCACCGTCATGCCATGGCCCGCCGACGAACCCGAAACGACGAAGCTCGCGGGGTCCGGGCATCATTGACTTGAACGCCGATCGTCGGGCCGGACACGACTCCGATCAGCACCGATTGACACGCCGTGGGTAGCTCGCGCTAGGCGACGCAGCCGTCTGCCTGGCTGCGGTTACTGGGCCGCATGTGACGGACGCCGAGTTGGTAGTGGCCGCAACCGAAGCCGGCGCGGACGCCGTGCGCGCGAGATACGGCTCGTCCCTAGCTCGCTTCGGCAAGTCGCCGATCTGCTTCGCGACCGACGCCGACATCGAATCCGAACGCGCCATCATGAACGTTCTTCGCGCGGCCCGTCCCACCGACGGGTTCATCGGCGAAGAGGCTGGCGCTGAACGACGCGACGCCACTGGTGAAGTGGACGCCGTCAGAGAAGCGTGCAATGAGTCGAGGGTCCGGAAGGATGACCTACAACGCGCTATAGACCCACGCGGGCCCTCGACGAACGCACACCAGGCGCGGCTTACCTCGCCGTCGAATACCGCGATTAGCGTGGGACCTTGGCGGACCGCTACTTGACGGGGAGGTCCTGGCATGACCAGCGAGTTCACCGAGCTTGCGATCGACTGTGCCGACCCCAACGGTCTCGCCCGGTTCTGGTGCTCGGTCCTTGACTACCTGGTGCTGGACGAAGACGACCACGGAGCGGTCAGAATTGGCCCCCTAGGCCGCCCGAAGGCGAGAACCACCGTGGCCCGGTGCCACCGGCGTTGACATTCGCGCAGGTGCCCGAGGGCAAGACCGTCAGGAACAGGCTCCACCTCGACGTCAACCCGACCGACAGGGAGCAAGACGAAGAGGTCCGTCGCCTGCTCGACCTAGGTGCTCGGCAGGCCGACGTCGGCCAAACCGGCGATGAGAGCTGGGTCTGTCTTGCCGATCCAGAGGGAAACGAGTTCTGCGTCCTTGCGGGCCGTCGCCAATGATCGGAGGCCGCCATCACGCGCGTGCCCTGGGCGGCCGGCATGCACCACGCAGCGGGGACCACAGATCAGGTCGGGGGGCAAACCGTGACAGGGGTCCCCGCTGGCCGCGCGCCGAGCACCGACACGTCAGCCGTCATGGACCCGTGCGCTAGGCCCCTCGCACTCTCCTCCCTCACGCAGCACTTTGGGGTTGCGGCCTGATGAATATTCCGACACGACCGCGACGAGGTCCCCAAAGGCTCGGCGCGCCACGGCCGAACCCACCGCGGAGGAGCGGCCGTCGGGGTGGCGGCGCACGATCAAACCGCGCCGCTTCTCGAGGCAAGGCTGCCCTCTGGTGCGCCGAACCACCTTGGCAGTTGGCTGACGAGGTCCGCCTGGTCTTCGCCAACCCATGCCACGTGGCCGTCCGGCCGCAGTAGTACGGCGGGCACGTCGAGTTCCTCGCTGACGTCGACGACGTGGTCGATCCGGTCCGCCCAGCCCGCAAGCGACAACCGCCCGGTCTGGTCGAGCAGGAGTCCGCGGCCGCCGTGCATCAGTGGGTAGAGGCGCCCCCGCTTCAGCCCGACATCGCGCAGCCGGCGTCCGACGAGCGGATGGTCGTCGCCGAAGTCGTAACGGATCCCGATCGCGGTGATCTTCTCGATCAGATAACGGTTCACGTCTTCGAAGTCCATCAGCTCCGATAGCAGCCGGCGCACGGCCTGGGCGCCCGGCTCGGGCGACAGCAGCTCCGCCTGCGCGCGGGTGTTGTCCAGCACGTCGGCGGCTACCGGGTGCCGTTCGGTGTAGTACGTGTCGAGCAACCCGTCCGGAGCCCAGCCGTTGACCGTGCCGGCCAGCTTCCAGCCGAGGTTGAATGCGTCCTGGATGCCGAGGTTGAGGCCCTGACCACCCATCGGCGGATGGATGTGCGCCGCGTCTCCGGCGAGCAGCACGCGGCCGACCCGGTAGCGCTCGGCCAGCCGGGTGGCGTCGCCGAATCGGGTGAGCCAGTGCGGCGAGTGCAGGCCGAGGTCGGTGCCGGCGAGCGTCCGAAGGCGCTGCTTGAACTCCTCGAGGGTCGGCGGGACCGTGCGGTCCTCGGCTACCTCCTCGGCGCGCATCACGAAGCGGTACACCCCCTCCGCGTGGGGCGCGGGGCCGAACCGCAGAAGGGGCGCGGGAACTTCGGCCGCCACGGCGGCGAGCGTCTCCGGCGGCGCGGCCACCTCCACCTCGCCGAGCAGCCGGTCGACGCGGCTGGGCTCGCCGGGAAATGCGACGCCGAGCAGCTTGCGCACCGTGCTGCGGCCGCCGTCGCAACCGACGAGGTAGCGCGAGCGCAGCCGCGTGCCGTCGGCCAGCTCCGCGGTCACCTCGTCGTCGTCCTGGCTCAGCCCGACCAACTCGGTGCCGCGGTTGATCCCGGCGCCGAGCTCGACGGCGTGCTCGTCCAGCAGACGCTCCGTGACGTTCTGCGGGATGCCGAGGACGTACGGATGCGCGGTGTCCAGCCGCTCGGGAGCGGGCTTGTCGATGCCGCCGAAGAAGCCGCCGACCGGGTACTGCCTGCCGTGCGCAAGGAACCGTTCCAGCAGACCGCGCTGATCCATGACCTCGATGCTGCGCACATGTAGGCCCAGCGCTCGCGCGTGCCCGGTCGGCCCCGCCTCCTTCTCCAGCACGAGCACGTCCACGCGGGAAAGCCGCAACTCGCCGGCCAGCATCGAGCCGGTAGGTCCGCCACCGGCAACGATCACGTCGATCATCACAACCCCAATTTCCTAGCCACGGCCGGCAAGTCTGCGGCACGACCCGGGGCTTGCGGCAAGCCCCCGGCAGCGATATACGTTGAAACTGGCGGGCAGCCGGTGCGGCTCACTCCAGACTATGAATTGAGTTTTGCGACGCCTCATAGGCTCGCGTGCAGGTCGGCGTATCCACGACCCACCATGGAGCGTTCAGGAGGCCACGCGTGGCCGCATCCGCAGTTGCCGGCGTCGACGAGGCGGGCGTCGCCTGTCGCGCAACGGGCAGCGGCTCGGCGGTCCTGTTCATTCACGGTGGGGCGACCGACAGCCGCCTGTGGGACGGCCAGGTATCGGAATTTGCCGACGACTACCGGGTGATCACATATGACATGCGCGGCTTCGGTCGTTCGCCGCGGCCGACCCACCCGTACCGGATGAGCGACGACGCGGTGGCAGTCCTGGATCATCTCGGCGTTACCTCGGCTGCCGTGGTGGGCTTCTCGATCGGCGCGCAGATCGCCCTGGAGCTTGCGGTGCGCACGCCCGACCGGGTCGCCGCCCTGGCCGTCATGGGCGCCGGTCCATGGTCGGACCCGGTCCCCGACGAATTCGAGCCTGCCCACGACGAGTTGCGCGAGCAACTCGCGTCGCGGGATGAGGCGCGGCGACGCGGAGACCTCGCGACGTCCGTGGCGCTCGACCTTGACGTCTGGGCCTCAACCCACCGTGGCGTGGCCCGCGCGGCGCTGACGCGACTGTGTATGCAGGCCCCGTACTTCAATGAGTACCGAGAAGGTCAGTCCGACTGGCTGGAGCAGCTTCCCACCATCAGTGACGACGAGTTGGCCGCGATCGCCGCACCGAGCCTGATTGTCGTCGGCGACAGCGACGTACGGATCGTGCGGCTTGCGTCGGCACGGCTGGCTGTGGTTCTCCCGCACGTCGTACTCCGCACCTTCCCCGACGCGGACCATTACGTGAGCACGAGCCAGCCGGCATTGTTCAACCAGGTACTACGGGGGTTCCTCGACCGTTGCCGTGCCGACGGCGCGTGGTGACCCGTCACGGATGCTGGCCACCACGGCGAGCCGACGCCGGGACACTAGACCGTCCACAACGCCTCCGTGGGCGACATGCGCGCGGCACGCAGCGCGGGCAGCAGCCCGGCGAGCGCGCCGATGAGCCTCGGTGTCGACCGGATCTATCCGGGCGCGCGGATCTGGGTCGGCGGTCAGTGGTTCTACCTCGCCGGCATCCTCAAACCAGCCGTCCTTGGCTCCCGAGATCGACACCGCGGTGCTGATCGGCTTCCCGGCCGCTAAGAAATACCTGGGCTTCGACGATCACCCCTCGACCATCTACGTACGCGCGCGTACGGACCAGGTGGCGCGCAGGGCCGTTACCTCAACGCCGGCACCGCGCGGCAAGCGGTCGCCGTTCTCGGCGCGGCCGCCGCGCAGCGGCCAGGTTGGTGCCGAGCCGGTCGATCTCCGCCAGGAGCCCTGCCTGCGACGACGCCGACAACCCAAGCACGGCCACGATGGCGGCGACCCCGATCGCGATTCCGAGCGCCGAGAGTGCGGCGCGCAGCCGGCGTGTGCGCACGCCGACGCTGGCCGCCCGCGCCAGGTCGCCGAATCGCAGCCGGGGGTTCATGCCGGGCTCCCGACGTAGCGGGCGGCGCTGTCGACGACCACGCGCCCGTCGAGCATCTCGATCCGGCGTGGCAATCGGGCCGCGATTTCCCGATCGTGGTGATGACGACGATCGTCGCACCGTGGGCGTTCAGCTCCTCGAGCAGCGTGATGATCGCCTGGCCCGTGACGCTGTCGGGGTTGCCGGTGGGCTCGTCGGCAAGGACGATCGCCGGTCCGCCGACGAGTGTCCGCGCAATGGCCACCCGCTGGCGCTCACCCCCGGACAGCTGCGTCGGCCGGGCGGCGCTCCGGTGCCTGAGCCCGACCCGGTGCAGCGCGTCCAGGGCGTACCGGCGGCGTCGGGCCAGCCGTACGCCGGCGTACAGCAGCCCGTCGGCCACGTTGTCCAAGGCGGTCGAGTGCTCGGCCAGGAAGAACTGCTGGAACACGAAGCCGACGCGCGCGGCGCGCAGCGCGGACAGCTGCCCGTCCGGCAGTTCGGCCACATCCCGACCGGCGAGGCGCACCCGGCCGGACGTGGGCCGGTCGAGCGTGCCGAGCACGTGCAGCAGTGTGGTCTTCCCGGACCCGGACGGTCCGACGATTGCGACCAGCTCACCGGCCTCGACCGTGAAGCTCACCCCGCGCAAGGCCGTGACCGGCGGCCGGCTCGGATAGGTCTTGGTGACCGCGTCGATCTCGAGCACGGTGCTCTTCGCGCGAGCGCTCATCGTGCTCATGACGACGGCACTACTACACGTTGCCCGGCAGCCAGGCCGGTTCCGGATACCTGCACCAGCCCGTGCCCGTCGTCGAACAGCCCCAGCGAGACGGGTACCAGTCGATGCGTGCCGTCCGCGCCGACCGCCTCGACCGCGTACCCGCCACCGGCCAGGGCGAGCAGCGCGGTGACCGGGACGACCAGCGCGTTCTGGACCGTGTCGGTGGTAATCGCCACCTGAACGGGCGCCTGATCCAGGGTGCCCATCGCTTGTGGATCGGCCAGTGCGACGGTGACGGTAATTGTGGGCGACGAGTCCGAGTTTGCCTGTGCCTTGGTGGCCACGGTGCCCACCGACGAGACCCGGCCCGGCGTGGTACGTCCGTCCGGCAGCGTGATCGTAACCGCGTCACCGTCCTTGACGGTCGACTGGAGGTCGGCGTCGAGATCGATGCTGACTTGCCGCGTGGTTGACGTCGCGGTAAGTACGGACCCGCCTGCGGGCGCCCCGAGTGTGGCGGTCACGTCGGTGACGCGCAGCGCGGTCGGCTCGAACACGATGTCGCCGAGCGGCAGCGCGCCCGTCTTGTCGAGCCCGAGGGCGCCCTGCAGTTTCTCCACTGCCGCCTTGGTGGCCCAGCTGAACTCGTCCGACGTCGGGTCGAGGTCGTCGCTGCTGGCGTATCCGAGCCCGACAAGGGCGGCGTTGAGCTGGCGCACGTCAGCCCCGGTCACGTCGGACGCGGTGGCGCCCTCGGAAAGAGCCCGGTACGCCGGCGTCGACCCGTAGAGCAGGACGACCGGGCGGCCGTCGACCCGGTACAGCACCTGGCCTTGCTTGATCACCTGACCGACGTTGGGCAGCGCCGTGACCGTCCCGCGGGCCTGCCCGGCCACCGCATAGCTGTGCGCGTAGCCCAGCGTCCCGCTCACCTGTGTCTGGGCGGCCAGTGCGCGACGCGACACCGTCGCAAGCGACGTGGCGGCGGTGTTGTCGCTGCTGCCGGCGGCCGACGCGGAGTGATGGAACGGATGTGTGACCGCGACGGCGACGCCGGCCACGGCAACGACGGCCAGGAGGGCGAACAGCCAGCGCCAGGGGTGGCGCGGACGCTCGTCGGCGAGCGTTTCGGTCACGGCGCTCATGAGCTGCCATCCGTCTCGAGGCCGGCGCCCGGACCGCCCTTGTCACCACGCAGGCTCGCGGGATCGCTGCGGTAGCCGGTGCGGTGGTCGCGTCCCGTGGCTGGCAGCGCGTTTCCACCTCTGGTTGGCAACCGCCGGCCTTCATGGCCTGGTGCGTCGCAGTGGGTCTCGTGCTCGGCCCGATGGTGGTGAGGGGCCGTGAACGACGCGGTCGCGGCCTGACCCGCATTGGGTGCGATAGCTGCGTTTGCGCCAATGCGGCGAGCGGCGGATGTGCCGTGAGCACGCGAACGGCGGCGCACGCCGACGGGACGAGAGCCGCCCTGCTGGACGCGGCGGCCGGCACGCTGCGCGATGACGGTCTCGCTGGACTATCCGCCCGCCACGTCGCAGCGCGGGCGGGGATCAACCAGGCGCTGATCTTTTACCACTTCGGCAGCCTCCTGCAGCTCGTCGACGCAGCATGCCGGGCCGCCGTCGACGCGAGCATCCACAACTACCGGGAGCAGTTCGCCGCCGCCGGTAGGTTCGGCGATCTGCTCACCGTCGGGCACGAGCTGCACCAACGTGAACGGGCCGCCGGAAACGTCGCAATGATGGCGCAATTGATGTCGGGCGCGCAGCGAAACGAACAGCTGGCCGCCACCGCTCGATACTGCCTGGCGCGCTGGAACGACGAACTCGAGGCCGTGGTGACGCGGCTGCTGGAGCGAAGCGCGCTGGCGGGCCTGCTCGATCCGGCGGGACTGACCCGCGTCATCACGTCAGGCTTCCTCGGCCTCGAACTCTACGAGGGCGTCGACGCCGCGGCCGCACTGCACGCCCTCAACGCGCTGGAACGCCTCTGCGACCTGGTCGAGATCGTCGACGAGCTGCCCCCGATCGCCCGCCGGGCTCTGCGGACGAAGATGCGGCGACGCAGCACGCCACAACGCCGCGTCCGGTGAACTCTCGCAGGCCTCGCGAGCCCCGCCCGGCCCGTCCGCGCGAGCCCCGCCCCACCCGGCCCGTCCGCGCGAGTCCCGCCCCACCCGGCCCGTCCGCGTGATCTTGGGCTTCTGGTCGAATATCAACCGGAACTCCAAGATCACCAAAGCGGACGCGGAACCTGTCGGTGGCCGTCGCTAGCCTCGGCGGCATGAGTTACCCGGAACCTCCCGTCGCGGGCGATGAGGCCGCGACCTTGCTCGGCTCGTTGGAGCGCCAGCGTGCGACTTTCGCGTGGAAGTGCGGGGGGCTGGACGCGGCCGGCTCGCGGGCCACGCACGCGCCGTCGTCGATGACGTTGGGCGGGCTGCTCAAGCACCTGGCCCTCGTCGAGGACAACTATTTCTCCCGGAAGCTGCTCGGCCGAGAACTCGGGCCTCCCTGGAACGCGGTGGATTGGGAAGCCGACCCCGATTGGGAGTGGCACTCAGCGGCCGACGACACGCCCGAGGAGCTGCTGGCCCTCTGGCACGCCGCCGTGGCGCGTTCGCGCGCGGCGGTGGCGGAGATGTTGGCCGACGGCGGTCTCGGGCAGCTGTCCCGGCGTCCCTGGCCGGACGGCGGCGCCCCGAGCATGCGCCGCATCCTGGTCGACCTGATCGAGGAATATGCGCGACATACGGGCCATGCCGACCTCATCCGCGAGTCGGTTGACGGGCTCGTCGGCGAAGATCCGCCAGGCGAACGAATCGTCTACACGGTGCCCTAGCGGCCGGGCGACTACCGGGCCGACTCCTCCGGGGAGCGCGGCCGCGGTGCGCCGCGGAGGGCCGCGGAGATCGCGGTGCAGTCCTGGGGTCGAAGAGCGAACAGCAGCCGCCGGCCATCGACGTCTTCCGCGGTCAGCTGCCAGGTCCGCGCCAGCGAGAGGCCGTACTCGGTGAACAGGCGGATGCGTGCCTGTTGCAGCACCGTGTGACCGGCGACGGTTGCGGCGACCGAGCCCTCCCCGCCGGGCCGGCGCAACGGGATGAACGTGAGTGACGAGCCGTGCACGACCAAGTGTCCTTCGGTCCATCGCCCTGGTTCTCGCATCAGCGCGACGACGGACTCGGTGCGCTCCGCGTTCCCGCCCTCGGCGGCCCGCGGCGCCGGCCTGGTGGCTGGATACTCGTGACGGAATTCGGGATGGTCGTGCCAGCAGTGGTCGTCGAGCTCGGTCTTCAACGCGAACCGCAGTTCGCACTTCGGGCATTGATGGACGCTCATCGTCTACCCCCTCCGGCAGGCTCGGCATGCCGGGAAGCTGTGGTTCCACGCTAGCCACCGCTCGCCCGGTACGGCAAACCCCGTCGACGCGCTCCGCCAACCCGGGCAGCATCGCCGCATGAGCATTCGTATCCAATGCGTATGTGTCGACTCGACCGAGCCCGGGCACGCGGCGGCGTTCTGGGAGGCCGCGCTGGGTTGGCGGCGCACCCACGACTCGACGGACGAGGTCGTTCTCGAACCGCCGGCGGGCAGCCCGGAAGACGGCGTGGCCCCGGACCTGCTCTTCTTGCGCGTGCCGGAGGCCAAGGCCGTCAAGAACCGCCTCCATCTCGACCTGCGCCCTGAGGATCAAGCTGTCGAGGTGGCCCGCTTGGAGGAACTCGGCGCGCGCCGGGTCAGCGTCGGGCAGGGGCCTGACGTGAGCTGGGTCGTCATGCAGGATCCGGATGGCAACGAGTTCGACGTCCTGCAGCCGATTGCCAGCTAACGCAGCTCCGCCGGCGGGCCGTCGTCGGACACCAGTTGCCGCTGCGTCCACGCGACGTCGTGCCACGCGTTGTGCTTCCAGCCGATGCGCCGGTACGTCCCCACGGGCTCGAACCCCATGGCGCTGTGCAGACCCACGCTCGCCTCGTTGGGCAGGGTCATGCCGGCAACGAGCATGCGGTAGCCACGCTCGGCGAGGCGGGCGAAGAGCGCTTCGTAGAGCGCCCGCCCGGCACCGCTGCGCCGACGGCCGAGCTCGACGTACACGCTCACCTCACACGACCACTGGTAGGCAGGACGCTCCTTGTACGGCCCGCCGTAGGCGTAACCGACAACGCCGCCGTCGTCGAGCACCACCCAGGCATGCGCCCGCTGGGCGGCCGCGATGCGCCGCGCCATCTCGGTCGGCGACGGGGGAGCGGACTCGAACGTGATCGCCGTGTCCCGGACGTACGGGGCGTAGATCACGGCGCACGCCGGGGCGTCTTCCCGCGTCGCGTCTCGAATCATGACGACGATAGTAGCGAGAGGTGCGCCTATAGTGGCGGCTATGTCCGATCGGCTCGCTACCTCCATCGCCGAGACAGTGCATGCCGCCCGCGCGGCTCGCGGGCTGACCGTGACGGGGCTCGCCGAGCGGTCCGGCGTTTCCCGGGCGATGATCGCCAAGATCGAACGGGGTGGGGCACAGCCCACGGCGGTGCTGCTCGGGCGGTTGTCCGCCGCACTGGGCATGACGCTGTCGGAGCTGGTGGCGCGCGCCGAGGACAACGGGGGCCGGCTGGCTCGCCGCGCTGATCAGCCCACGTGGACCGACCCGGATACCGGTTACGTGCGCCGCGCCGTGTCGCCGGCGGGCAGCCCGATGGAGCTCGTCGAGGTCGAGCTTCCGCCCGGGACCCAGGTCTCGTTCGCCGCGGACACCTATGCGTTCATCGACCAGCAGATCTGGCTGCTCGACGGCCGGCTGCGATTCCGAGAGGGCAACGCCGAACATGAGCTCGACACCGGAGACTGCCTGCAGCTCGGTCCGCCCGCACACTGCACGTTCAGCAACCCGACGCGCAAGCCGTGCCGCTACCTGGTGGCGCTCACGAAGCGTGTCACGTGAGCCATGGGAACGGTGCCAAGTCCGGCTCGACCCATCCCGTGCGCGCTCGTGAACCGGCCAGCGTCGTCGAGCGATAGAAGCGGGTGAGCAGCCGCTTGTCGAGAAGGGGGGCGTTGCGGGCGGCGAATGCCTCGAAATCGTCGGTGCCGTCGTGCGCGGCGTGATGTGCCACGAGCTCGACCCAGGCTCGGCTGACCGTCACGTGATACTTCTGCGGCGCTCCGGCGTACCGCGCAGTGCGCTGGATGCCTTGGCAGATCAGATCGATCGCATCCGGCATGCCGCACTGCCGGACGGCCAACCAGGTCAGCCGGACGTGCTGGCGGTGCCCGAAGCGACCGGCCGCTGCGGTGACCTGCCCGAACAGCTCGTCGAACGTCATCGGCCCACCTCCGCCAGCGCGTCCAGGCCGGCACGCAAGCCGGCGATCGCCTCGGCGGAAAGCCCGGCAAGTGCGCGCCGTTCCAGCCTGGCGACGGCCTGCCGGATCATCTTGGCCGCCCGCCGACCGGCTGGCGTCAGCTGGACGAGCACGGCCCGGCGGTCGGACGGATGCGTCCCCCTCGTAACGTGCCCACGCCGTTCCAGGCGATCGAGCACGCTTGTCAGCGTCGTCGGCGCAGCGCCGACCAGGCTGCCCAGCGCCGACACGGTTCGCGGGGTGCCGTCGGACAGGCTCGCCAGTGCGTTGATCTCAGCGGGCGTCAGCCCCAGCTCGGCGACCTGGTCGCTGAGAACATGCAGCGTCGTGTGCGTCGCTCGTTGCAGGGCCAGTAGCGCCGACCATCTCGATACCACGATCTCGTACTATACGATATCGCAGTAACGTTTCTTGGAGTCACACGCCGACTGTCCCGTCGATGCCTTCGCGTAGGAAGTCGGCGTGGCCGTTGTGCCGCGCGTACTCGTGGATCAGGTGCAGCATGACGAGGCGTAAGGAGACGTCCTCGCCCCATGACGCGTGATACCCGGTGACGTCGAGCGATTCGGCCTCCCGTTCGATGCGGCGCGCGTGCTCGACTTCGGCGCGCCAGGCCGTGAACGCCTCAGCGCGAGTGGAAGCACTGGCGTCATACGCGGCCTGAAAGTCGCCGCGGTTCGACCAGACGAGCGGGACGTCCTCGCTGTTGATTACGCGGCGGAACCACGTCCGTTCGACCTCGGCCATGTGCCGCACCAGCCCGAGCAGGGTGAGGGTAGACGGCGGCATCGAGCGGCGGCGTAGTTCGTCGTCGTTGAGTCCATCGCACTTGATGGCCAGCGTCGCGCGATGGAAGTCGAGGAACGCGCGGAGCATCTCGCGCTCACCCGCGATCAGGGGCGGCTCGGGTCGTTCGGTATCCATACCTCCAGCATGTCGATTCGCCGCGGCGCCGTTCGTATAGGGGGTGGACAACGGCAGTGCTTCCTGGAGGATTCATGAGCAAGATCGTCGTTACCAACCACGTGACGCTGGACGGCGTGATGCAAGCGCCGGCAGGCGCCGACGAGGACACCCGCGGCGGCTTCCGCCACGGCGGCTGGGCGGCGCCGCGCAGCGACGAGGTCATGATGCGCGAGGTGACCAAGGGCATGGGTCGGACGGGGGGATTGCTGCTCGGACGGCGCACGTACGAGCATTTCTACGGCTACTGGCCGCACCAGACCGACAATCCGTTCACCGACGTGCTGAACAAGACGCAGAAGTACGTCGCGTCGACAACCCTGTCCGAGCCGTTGCCGTGGATGAACTCGACCCTGCTCGGCCCGGACGTGCCGACATCTGTCGCCGAGCTGCGGAACCGACCCGGCAAGGACATCGTGATCCTCGGCAGCGGCGAGCTGATCCGCTCGCTGGCCCGGCACGACCTGATCGACGAATACGTGCTGCTGATCCATCCGGTGGTGATGGGCCGCGGCACGCGGTTGTTCGGCGAGAGCGCCGCAGACCTCCGGCTCGTCGATTCCGTGACGACGACTACCGGGGTGATCATTGCTACCTACGGGAGGACGTGATATGCCGCAGTACCTGATGTCGGTCTACCAACCGGACGGGCCGCCGCCCCCGACCGTCGACCTCGAGAGGATCCGGCGCGCCCTGGATGTGGTGAACGCCGAGATCAAGGCGGCCGGTAGCTGGGTGTTCGCCGGCGGGCTGCATCCGCCCGCGACGGCCACCGTGTTGCGGCCACGGGGCGACGACGTGCTCATTACCGACGGCCCATTCGCCGAGGGTAAGGAGCACCTCGGCGGGTTCACGATCGTCGAGGCGCCGGACCTCGACGTGGCGCTCGAGTGGGGCCGCAAGATCGCGCGGGCGAGCACGCTGCCGGTCGAGGTGCGCCCGTTCGCCGATGGGCACTGACGCGGTCGAGCGCGCATTCCGCGCGGAGTACGGCCGCGCCGTCGCCGTGTTGACGCGAGTGTTCGGCGACATCGACGTTGCCGAGGAGGCCGTGCAAGATGCGTTCGCCGTCGCGGTGCAGCGCTGGCCGAGCGAAGGGATACCGGCCAGCCCACCGGGCTGGATCATCACGACCGCGCGTAACCGGGGCATCGACCGGCTGCGTCGCGAGGCGTCCCGTGCGGACCGGCATGCCGAGGCGGCGCTGCTGCAGGCGCGCGATGAACGTCTGGAGGAGGGACCGGTGCGTGACGACCGGTTGCGGCTGATCTTCACGTGTTGCCACCCCGCACTGGCAACCGGCGCGCAGGTGGCGCTCACCCTGCGACTGCTCGGCGGCCTCACCACGGAGGAGATCGCGCGCGCGTTCCTGATCAGCGAGGCGACCATGGCCCAGCGGATCGTCCGCGCCAAGGGCAAGATCCGCGATGCCCGCATCCCCTACCGGGTGCCCGCCGAAGCGGAGCTGCCGGACCGGTTGCGTGCCGTGCTGGCTGTGGTCTACTTGATCTTCAACGAAGGGTACGCGGCGAGTGCGGGGGAGCACCTCGTCCGTGACGATCTGTGCGCCGAGGGGATCCGGCTCGGCCGCCTGCTCGCCGAGCTGATGCCCGATGACCCGGAGGTGCTGGGCCTGCTCGCGCTGATGCTGCTCACGGCGGCGCGCCGTCCCGCTCGGACGACGGCCGCCGGGGAGCTTGTGCTGCTCGCAGACCAGGACCGCTCGCAGTGGAACCAGGAACTGATCGCCGAGGGGAAGGCGATCGTGCGGCTGTGCCTGCGGCGTGGCGAGCCGGGGCCGTATCAGGTTCAGGCGGCGATCAGCGCCGTGCACGCTGACGCCTCGAGCGCGGCGGACACGGACTGGGCACAGATCGTGGCGCTCTACGACCAATTGCTGGCGTTCACGCCCAGCCCGGTGGTCGCGCTGAACCGCGCCGTGGCCGTGGCCGAGGTGGACGGGCCGGACGCGGCGCTGCGGCTGGTCGACGAATTGGCCCTGGACGGCTACCACGTGTTCCACGCGGTGCGCGCAGAGCTGCTGCGAAGTGCCGGCCGCCGTGCTGAGGCGGCATCGGCCTATGAGGCGGCTATCGCGCACACCGACAACGCCGCAGAGCGGGCATTCCTGCAAGGACGCCGTGACGGTCTCGCCTGAGACGGATGCGTCCGCCGGAGACGGATGCGTCCGCCTGAGACGGGTGCGTCCGGCGAGCGCCCTCCTATGCTGAACGATCGTGCGTGTGCTGCTTGCGTCGACCGAGGGGGCCGGCCACTACAACCCGCTCGTGCCGTTCGCCGCGGCGCTGACACAGCGCCGCGATGAGCCCCTCTTCGTCGTTCCGCCCAGGCTTTCCGACACCGTGCTGGCGACCGGCTACCCGTTCCGGATCGGCGCCGCGCCGCCCGCCGCAGAACTCGACGCGATTTGGGCACGAGTGCCGGACGCGTCGCCGGACGAAGCGGCCGTGCTCGTCAATCGCGAGATCTTCGGCCGCCTCGACACCACCGCGATGCTGCCCGCCGTCGAGGCCGCGTGCCGCGAGTGGCGCCCCGACCTCGTCCTGCACGAGGCAGCCGAGTATGCGTCCGCCGTCGCCGCGGACCGGCTCGGCATCCCGCACGCGCAGATCGCAATCTCCCGGGCGAATGCTGAAGACGGATCGCTGCGGTTGGCCGCCCCGGCGCTCGAGCCGTTCGGGGACGGCATTGTCGCGCGCATTCGGGCAACGCCTTACCTGTCGCGGTTCCCCGCGTCGGTCGACCCGTCGCCCTATCCCGTAACACGCCGCTACCGCGAGGTCGTCCCGGCGCCGAGTGGGCCGCTGCCGGACTGGTGGGACGGCGCGGACCGTCCGCTGCTGTACGTGACGTTCGGCAGCGTCGCCGGTGGCATCCCGGGCAGTGGCGGCATGTCCATCGGCGCGATGGCCTGCCGGGCCGCGCTGGCAGCGGTTGCCGACCTACCGGTGCGCGTGCTGCTCACGATCGGGCGGGCCACGGAGGTGGCACAGCTCGGAGCGATGCCCGGCAATGTGCACGTCGAGGCGTGGGTGCCGCAGGCAGATGTCCTGGCCGAGGCGAGTGCGGTGGTGTGCCACGGCGGTTCGGGCACGACGTTCGGGACGCTGGCCGCCGGGGTGCCGCTGGTCGTGCTGCCGCTGTTCGCCGACCAGCCGGGCAACGCGCGAGGCGTGGCGGATGCCGGCGCTGGCGTCGTAGTCGAACCGACGCCGGGGGCGCCTGCGGCGGACCGGATCGGACCGCAGCACGCGTCGCAGCTTCGTAGCGCGATCGAGAAGGTACTCGACGAGCCGTCCTACCGGACGGCCGCGGCGCGGGTGGCCGAGGAGATTCGTGCGACGCCGACGATCGACGAGCTGCTCAACGAAATGCATTGAGATCCAGTCGCCAGTCGTTGCAGCGCAGCGTGTGTCCGGGCGGGTACTCGAAGTCGTACTCGCCCAAGAACTCGAATCCGGCCTTGCGGCAGACCGCGTTCGACGGGCCGTTGTCCAGCGACGGGTACGCATGGAGGTAGCGCCTGGTGCCATCAGCCGCCGCTCGTGCGGCCACCGCGCGCACCGCGACGGCTGCAATCCCCCGCCCCTGATACTCGGGCAGGACCGCCCAGCCCGTCTCGTAGACGTCGTCGCCCAGCCAGATCTTCTCCCAGAATCCGGTGCTGCCGACGACCGCACGATCGGGCAGCAGCACGACGCGGAACATGCCGTTGCCTTCGACGTAGCGCCGATGCCGATCGAGCAGCTTCTCGTCGCTCTCCGGGCCGCCGAGGTACCGCATCATCTCCGGGGTGTTCGACCGCTGCAGGATGGTCAGGTCGGCGTCCGTCCACGGCTCGATGGCAACACGCATGTGGGCATCATGCGCTCCGGTTCTGACACTTCGATGAGCGCTCGCGCGAAGAGCGATGTCATTGGTTATGGACGGCGGAGTTCGGCCCGCCAGCGCAGCCCGGCCGGCGCCGCCGGATCGCTCAGGGCCTCAACGCGCACGGGCTGTACGCCGTCGGTCGCGAACGCATCGATCTCGCTGCGCAACAGCGGCCAGGGCGGCCCGTCGCCGTCCGGCACGTCGTCGTCGCGGCCGGCGGCGATCACCAGCAGCGTCCCGCCCGGCGCGACGAACCGGGGCACGGCGGCTATCGCCGGTCGGTGCATCGCGACCGGCAGCGATTGCACGGTCAAGCTTTCGAGCACCAGGTCGAAGGAGTGCCGCCACTCGGCCGGCGGATCGAGCAGGTCGGCTTGTACATAGCGCACCGGCGACCCGGCGTGGCGGCGTCGGGCTGCCTCGACCGCCGACGGCGACCCGTCGAACGCGGTCGTGGCGAACCCCAGCCGAGACACGAACTCGGCGTCACGGCCGAACCCGCAGCCGACGACAAGCGCTTGCCGGCCGTCTCCGTCGACACCGCGAAACCAATCGGCCACCACCTGGTGCGGCTCGTCACGGTCCCACGGCACGATCGCCTCGCCGCGGCTCGCCTCGGCGTACAGCCGCTCGAACCACGCCGTCGGATTCCCGTCTGCGATGGCGTCAGCCGCGAGGCGGTCGACATGCTCCTCCGGGTCGATCTCCGTCACGACCAGACCCTACGACTCGGCCGCGTGCTTCAGCAGCTGCAAGCGCTCCTGCCAGCTCGACGCAAGCCCGGTCATCCAGGAAGCGGTAGCGGCCAGTTCGTCCGGGCGGACGCTGAACAGCACCTCCTTGCCGGCGCGGCGGCTCGTCGCCAGCCGCGATTCGCGCAACGTCGCGAGGTGCTTGGCGACCGCCTGCCGGGACACGGGCACCTGCGCCGCGAGCGTCGTCGCGGTGGAGGCGGGGCGCCGGCCGAGCTCCTCCAGCAGCCGGCGCCGCGTCGGGTCGGCCAATGCCGCGAACACCCGGTCGACGTTCACGGCACGCCTAGCCCGCCGGGTCTGCCTCTCGTCTGCGCCGCCGGGCGGCGCGTCCTGCGGGCCATGCCGCGCCGTCGGGGCGGCCCGCGCAGCGGCCGGCGGGCCCTGTCGTCGAACCTCCTTCCCGCGCGAATGGGCGAGTCGTCGGTTCGAGCGCGCCTGCGGCGCGGGCACGGCATCCGCTCCGCGAGCGTCGCTCAGAGCGCGAGCGCTCATCGCAGCTCGGCGCGCGCCTTCAACGAGGCCAGCTCCTGCTGCCAGCCGCCGGTGTTGTCCTTCCACGCCTGCTCGCGCACATCTTCGGGCAGAGCGGCGAACCCACTCTCGACCACGCTCACTCGGACGGCGTCACCGAGCGGAGTGACCCGGAACTCCACCAGGGTCGTGTTGGCCGGTGTGAGTTCGTCGCCGGGTGCATGGCTGGCCCACCGGAAGGCGGCGTACGTACGCGGTTCCACGCGGACGACCTCGATCGGGAAGCGTCCCCACTTCTCGCTTTCCCGGACGACCTGACGGCCCGGGGTGTGGTCGACCGGCGTCGTCGTCGACGACGGAACCCACCATCCCGGCTCGCTCACCAGCTCCCAGACCCGCTCAAGCGGTGCGTTGATCAGGATCTGTTGCTCGATGCGATCTTCCATGTCTCGTCTCCCTTCGTGCAACCGTATCGTTGCACGTTGTTCGGCTAACGCGCAACTACCGCATTGCACGTCGATGAGTTCCACCTCCCGGCAGGCGTCCTAATCTTGTCCCACAGTCGAAAGGGGAGTGTCTCCATGCTCGAGAACAGCAAGGCGTTCAGCGGCTTCGCCGTGGCCGACCTCGAGGCGGCCAAGAAGTTCTACGGCGAAACGTTGGGACTGCGTGTGTCGGAGCAGAACGGGCTGCTGAGCCTGCACCTCGCCGGTGACCGCGATGTCCTCGTCTACCCGAAGCCGGACCATGTTCCGGCGACCTACACGATCCTCAACTTCCCGGTCGACGACATCGACGCGGCCGTCGACGAGCTGATCGGGCGCGGCGTGACGTTCCAGCGTTACGAGGGCATCGACCAGGACGAGAAAGGCATCGCGCGCGCCGGCGGGCCGTACATCGCCTGGTTCACGGACCCGGCAGG
Organism: Jatrophihabitantaceae bacterium; assembly: GCA_036506155.1. Classification (GTDB taxonomy): domain Bacteria; phylum Actinomycetota; class Actinomycetes; order Mycobacteriales; family Jatrophihabitantaceae; genus DASXRA01. The sequence goes on along the minus strand of DASXSF010000059.1, from coordinate 25,233 downwards.
CAACATCCTTTCAGTCCTGCAGGAGCGCTAGAAACCGCTCGGTCATCGCGCTCACCTGGTCGGGCGCTGCGAGCTGGACGAAGTGCCCGGCGTCGACGGTGCGCCGGAGCGTGAGGTCTGTGGATGCGCTCGGCCAGGCCTGTGGTCACGGTCGATCTGCGCGGGATGGCTCCGCCATCCAGCCGGCCCGTGCGGCCACGCCGCCGCACGCTACGGCCGCGGCGATAGTGATCAACGCGCCGAGTAGGAGCCCGGCGCCCTCCCCGGGATGTAGGAGGTGCTGCTGCGTCCCGACCGTCACCGCCGCGACCGGCACGCCGAGTTGTGCGGCCGCCAGCGCGCCGATGGCGAGCGGCTGGCCGGTGAGCCGCATCGCGGTGTGCGCAGCGAGCGCCCCGGCGCCGAGCGCCACACCGAGCACGGCGTAGGAGGGATGCCGCCCCAGGTCACGCAGGTTTAGCGACGCGCCGAGCCAGACGAAGAACAGCGGTGCGAACAGGCCGTCCGTCACCGCGAACAGTTGCCGGGCCAGCCGGCGCGGCTCGCCGACGGCCGCGACGGCGAGCCCGAACGAGAAGCCGGCCAGCATGATCGACACGTGCGTGCGCACCGCCAGGGCTGCCAGTGCGAACAGGATGGTCAGGTTGACCCGCAGCTCGATGGCGAACTTGCGTTCCTCGGACACATGGTGCACGCGCCTGCGGATGCCGGTGCTCTCGATGTACCGCAGCCCGAAATATAGGGCGACTGCACATCCGGTGACCGCCAGCGCGCCGAGTGCGGCGCGTCCTGCGTGCTTCGGGTCGATCGCGAGCGGCAGCGCCACGATGGAGGCCGTGTCGGCGACGGCGACCTGCGACAACATCCGCAACACGTGTGTCCCACCCAGGTGCAGCGAGTCGACGATCGGCAGGACCAGCGCCGCCGACGACGATGCCATAAGTATGGCGTACATAGCGGCATGCCCGGTGCCGAAGCCGTTCGCGATCACCACGCCGAGAGCGGCGGCCGCCACTCCTACGCCCACCGCGCGCAGCGCTCCCGCCCCGAGGCCGGCCCGCAGGTTCCGGTCGCGGATCGGCACACGCGAGCCGGCGACGAACATCACGAGCGCGAAGCCGATATCGGCGAGGAACGTGAACGTGCTGTCACCGGCGTCCAGTCGGCCCAGGCCCGTCGGGCCGAGGACGATGCCAGCGCCGAGCTCACCGAGAACTACCGGCAGCTGCCATCGCCGCGGCAACGCCAAGAGCGGACCCACGAGGCCGATCAACGTGATCAACGCGAGCGTGGCGAAGTCCATGGTCACCTCCGGTCGCGCCAGTATGTACGGATGCCCACCTTGCTCCTCGTCCATCACACCTCCTCGCCGTCGCTGCAGGCGATGCTGGAGGCGGTGCTCGCCGGCGCGACCACGGACGAGATCCAGGGCGTGGACGTGGTGGTCCGTCCCGCGCTGGCGGCTGCCACGGTCGATGTCCTTGCAGCCGACGGATTCCTGCTCGGTACCAGTGCCAACATCGGCTACATGTCCGGAGCGCTCAAACACTTCTTCGACCTGGTGTACTACCCGGCGTTGGCCGCGAAAGTGGGTGCACCGTACGGGCTCTACGTGCATGGGAACACTGATACGACCGGGGCCGTGCGTGCCGTCGAGGGCATCACGAAGGGCATGGGCTGGCGCCAGGTACACGAGCACGTCAGCGTGATCGACAAGCCGACCAAGGACGATCTCGACGCGTGCTGGGACCTCGGCGCCAGCGTAGCGGCGACGCTGGCGGCCTGATCAGCGCAGCCACATCCTGCGCATTGCCGACCGCGGTGCTGTCGGCTGCGCTATCGTCCCGCAGGTGCGAGCCAAAGCGAACGAAGCGACTCGACGTTACAAAATCGGCATCCTGGTGGTTGCCTACAACGCAGAGAGCACCCTGGCCGCGATGCTCGACCGCATTCCCGCGGATTTCCGTACCAAGATCGACGAGGTGATCATCTGTGACGACGCCAGCTCCGACGCCACATACGACGCGGGAGTGAGGTGGCGCACCGAAAACGATGGCGTTCCTACTACTGTTGTGCGACACCTCAAGAATCTTGGCTACGGTGGTAATCAGAAGGCCGGTTATCAGCTCGCGGCACAGCATGGCGTGGACATCATCGTGCTCCTGCACGGCGACGGGCAGTACGCACCGGAACGCCTGCCGGACCTCGTGGCGCCGCTCGAGCGTGACGAATGCGACGCGGTCTTCGGGTCGCGACTGATGGTGCCGGGAAGCGCCCGCCACGGCGGAATGCCGTTGTACAAGTACGTCGGCAACAGGATTCTTACAACGGTCGAGAATAGGCTTCTCGGCTCGGAGCTAACTGAGTTTCATTCAGGTTACCGAGCGTACAAGGTCGCCGCGCTGTCCCAATTGCCGTTGGCGCACAATACTGACGGATTCGACTTCGATACACAGATCATCGTGCAACTACTCGACGCCGGGAAGCGGATCGTGGAGGTGCCGATCCCGACATATTACGGTGACGAGATTTGCTATGTGAACGGCTTGAAATATGCCCGAGACGTGGTCCGGGACGTCGTGCAATATCGCCTGTCAAAGATGGGATTCGGCACGCATCGGTGGGTCGCAAGCATGCCGGAGTACGCACTCAAGGACAGCGAGGGAACTTCGCACACCGTTATCTTGGAGATGCTGCGAAATCGGCCACCGGGACGGATTCTCGATGTGGGCTGCTCCGGTGGGCTGCTAGCGGAGCAGATGCAAGCGCTGGGCCACCGGGTGGTCGGCCTGGACAGCGTGGAAATACCGGAGGTTCGTGGCCGAGTCGACAGGTTCGTCCTCGGCGATCTCGAGGAAGGAATTCCCGCCGAGGCGGGCGACGGCTTTGACGTCGTGGTCGCGGCCGACGTCATCGAGCACGTGCGCCGACCGGACGTCCTGCTGCAGCAGATGGCGCAGGTGCTCGGACCGAACGGCGAACTCCTCGTCTCCACGCCGAACTTCGGCCACTGGTATCCGCGTATCCGCGTCGCCACCGGCACCTTCGGGTACGACCGGCGCGGCATCCTGGACGAGACGCACCTGCGATTCTTCACCGCCAAGACGCTGCGTACTCTCTTCAGATCGCACGGCCTTGACATCGCGGAATTGCGTCATACCGGTCTGCCCTTCGATGTGCTGACCCGCGGAGACACGCAACTTGCCCGCGTCGCCCGCCGCGTCGACCACGCTTTGGTTCGGGCGCGTCCGACGATGTTCGCCTACCAGTTCGTCGTGCGGGCCAAACCGCATCGCGGCGAGACAATGGTGGCTGCGTGACGGCGACCGGGTGGTGGTGACATGAGAGCTGTTGAGGTGCTGCTCGATGGGTTCGGGCGCGTGCACGGCGCCGTGCACGGCGCTGTGCGTGGCTTGGGCGAGTCGCAACTCCAGGAGCGCCTCGACCCCGACGCGAACACGATCGCCTGGCTGGCCTGGCACCTCGCTCGCATCCAGGACGACCACATCGCCGACGTGGCGGGCACCGAGCAGGTGTGGTCGAGCGGCGGGTGGTGGCAGCGGTTCGACCTGCCGTTCCAGCAGGACGAGACGGGGTACGCACAGCGGTCGCGTGACGTAGCCGCGGTGCGCGCGCCGGCGCAGTTGCTGCTCGACTACTACGACGCCGTGCACGCACAGACGATCTCCTTCGTGCAGGGGCTGCGCGACGAGGATCTGGGCCGGGTTGTCGACACTCGGTGGGATCCGCCGGTCACTCTCGCCGTGCGGCTGGTCAGCGTGATCTCCGACGACCTGCAGCATGCCGGCCAGGCGGCGTTCATCCGTGGCATCGTCACCCGCCGGGCGACGTGATCCTCCCGCCCGTCCGGACCGTCGACTACCACACCGCCGGCGAGCCGTTCCGCATCGTCGTCGGGGCGCCGGTGACCGTGCGTGGGGCCACCGTGGCAGAGCGCCGGATGTTCGCGATCGACGACCCCGCAGTCGACGGGCTGCGCCGACTGCTGTGCTTCGAGCCGCGCGGGCACGCCGACATGTATGGCTGCTTCGTCACGCCGCCGGACGACGCGGGCGCGCACTTCGGGGCGCTGTTCTGGCACAAAGACGGGTTCTCGACGGCATGCGGCCACGGCACGATCGCGCTCGGCGTATGGGCGCTGCGGTCGGGGCTGGTGCCGGCCGACCCCTCGGGTACGACCGACGTGATCATCGACGTGCCCTCGGGGCGGGTAACGGCCCGGGTGCACGCCGACCACGTGGACTTCGTCAACGTGCCGAGCTACGTGCTTGTTTCGGATGTGCCGGTGGCCGGCACATCCGCGACCCTCGCCTTCGGCGGCGCGATCTACGCCTGCGTCGAGGCGGCGACGCTCGGCCTAGCCGTGACGCGCGACCGCCTGCCCGAGCTGATCAGTGTCGGCCGGGAGATCAAATGGGCGCTGGACCCCGCCGCCCGCCATCCGAGCGACGCGCGGCTCGACGGTGTCTACGGCACGATCTTGTTCGACGACCTCGGCGATCTGCACCGGCGCAACGTCACGATCTTCGCCGACGGGGAGGTCGATCGTTCGCCGTGCGGATCGGGCACTTGCGCCCAGGTCGCGACGCTTGCCGCCACCGGCCGACTGCGTCCCGGCCAAGAGCTGCTGTGCGACTCCATCGTCGGGACGCGCTTCACCGCCCGGGTGCTCGCCGACGTCGTCTCCGACGGCCGGCCTGCCGTCGTCCCCCAGGTGTCGGGCATGGCGTACTCGATCGGGGAGTCGGTGTTCACGGTCGACCCCGACGACCCCCTCGTCCCGGGGTTCGTGCTCAGGTAGCGATTGCGCAAGAATTCCTCGTCTGGGACGGAGGATTCTTGCGCAATCGGGTTTAGTCATATTTGGCGGTGAGCGCCCAGCGCGCGCCCGGGGTCGTGCACGTGACGAGATAGGCGCGGCCGGCGACGTCGACGAGCTGGAAGCGTGCCACCCGATTCGTCGCATCGGGGGCCCACCAGCGCTCGTCGACCGGCCACGGCCCCGCCCAGTGCTGGATCGCCAGGGTCCGGTTCCCCAGGACGAACCGGGCCGGTGGCCGCGGTACGGCGCCCCGATCGGTGACGGTGACCGGACGGCCCGCGTCGTCGAGCACCTGGACGGGACGCGGCGGGTCGATCAGCACCGATGGAGCCGGGGCGGGCAGCCGTCCCGGCCAGGGTTGCTCAGGAGAACGCTCCGGCACCGGCTCGTCGCCCCACGGCACGTAGCGGGTGCGCTGCAGCGGATCGCGGCCGCCGTCGCGCACCGGGACGAGCACCGACCCGTGCCCGAGCAGGGTCTGCACCCGAGCCAGCGCACGGTGCGCCCGCTCGTCGTCGTCGCCGGACCCACCCCACAGCGCCTGCTGGTGCACCCCGAGTGGAACCGTCTCGACGGGCACCAGCTGTAGCCGGGTCACCCCGCCGGTGGGCCGTCGGTCGCCGGCAAGCCAGCCCTCGAGCTGCCAGCGGATCCGGTCGACGACGTCGACGGTCGACAGCACTCCGGCGTGCCGCCAGCGGCGTACGGTCTCCTCGCCGTTTTCGGTGAGTGCCGAAAGTTCGAGGCACGCGCAGGCCAGTCCGTGCCCGGCGAGGTCGGCAATGAACTGCTCGGCGGTGGCCCGTGCGGAGAACGCCACGGTGTCGATGCGGTCGACGGGAGGTTCCAGGTCGAGGGTGGCGACGAGCTCCGGCGGGGGCTTGCGAGCCGCTAACGGGCGGTCGTCGCGGCCCCCGGCCTGGCGGTGCGCCCACAACCCGTCCGGGCCGAACCGCGCGTGCACCTCGCCGGCGGGCAGCGCCGCGAACGCGCCCAATGTGCGCAGCCCGAGCCGCTGCAGCAGGTCGGTCAGCGGCAAGTTGCCGGACGGGTCGAGCGTGCTTACCGGCAACTCGGCGAGGTAGGTGGACGATTCGCCGGGCGGGACGATCACCCCGCGCCGGGCGGCCTGCTCGGCGGCGAACGATCCGTCGGCCACCCCGATCAGGAGGTTCGTGTCACCGATCGCCCGGGACAGCGCGTGTAGCACCGCCGTCTCGTTACCGAAGTAGCGAGTGGGGCCACGTACCCCGATCGCCGCCAGCCCCGGACGGGTGACCTCGACGCCCGGCGCGATCGACTCGAGCGCCAGCACCACCGGCTCGAACAGCCGGGCCTCGGCCATCTCGTTGCGGGGCAGCACGACGAGCTCAGGACAGCGCGCCTGCGCCTCGCGGCGGCGCAACCCCCGGCGCACGCCGAACGTCCGGGCCTCGTGCGAACACGCGACGACACGGTTGGCGGTGAAGACGGCGACCGGCGCCTCGTCGGACGTTCCGGCCTCGGCGCAGGCTGCGGTGACCGGCCAGTCCGGGCACCACACCGCGATCATCCTCGGCGGCATCGCACTATTTCTCGAGCCTCCTTCCCGCCCGCAGGGGACGGGTCGTCAGCCCGAACGCGCGTCCGCGCGCCCTTCTGATTCGCTCCGCAAGCGTCGCTCATCCCGCCGCCCGCAGCGCCACCACATTGGTATCGACCGATTCGACGCCGCCGCCGTCCGCGGGCAACCACAGCTGCACCGACCGCGCCCGAGCAGCCTGCCCGCGGCCCTCCACGGTGACGCTGACCCGCCGCCGGCGCAGCCGCCCCGTTCCCTCGCCGATGCCGTGCCACTCGGCGTCGTGCAGGTTGAGCCTGACGTCGGCGCCCGGCCAGCTGCCGTCGCCGAACGGCATCAGCACCGCGTCGCGGGTGCGGGCCCGGGCTGCCAGCCGGCGCACGTCTCCCGGGACGACCCGCGCCGGCGGACAGGTCGCCACTATGTCGACGGCGTCGAGCAGCGCCCCCACTGCCCGGGCCCACCCCTCGCCCGGCTGCGGCACCACGGCCAGGCGGGCGAGGTCGATGCCGTACTCGTCGGCCGCTTCGGCACAGAGGTGCGGCAACCCGACCAATGCGCACCAGGCTCCATCGGCGGACGCGGCCCCGAGCACCGCCAGCAGCAACGACATCGACCCGGACACGTTCACCGTGCTGCCCCGCCGTAGTCCGGCCGGCAGCAGTGGTTGCAGCGCCGGCGTGACCGGTAGCGCCGGGACACGCCGATGCCCTCTGTCGGCCACACCGGTCAGGGTCTCCCGGAGCGCGAGATCGAGCACCCCTCTATAGTCGAACAAGCGTTCGATCCCGTCAACTTCCTACCCCACCGGATCGACTCTCGATCTCGGGGACCCGTGCGCGGCTGGTCTATCGCTGCAGTCCGCGCAGGATTACGTCGAGGTAGGGGCTGGGACGTCGGGCTCCGGGAGGCGGCTTTGGCAACGCGAGGATCATCGCGAGCAGTTCCGCGGCGGTGAGGTCCGATCGCACGTCGGCTTCGCGTTGCGCGCGGCGGTACAGCCGGGCGAAGCTCTTCTTCATCGGGGCGCAGGCGGCGCCCATCGGGGACCCGTCCTCGGTAAGCCCCTCACTGACCCGCGCGCTCATGCCCTGGTACCGGGCGGCGCTACGGTCGAACAGGCGGCAACAGCCAGGCACCCCCGTCTACACGACCGGCCTCATTGCCGACAACGCCCGCACGGCCCTCGCGCAAGCCCGCCCGGAGCACACCGTGCAATGGCGCGCCCGGATGGCAGCCGCTCCGATAGGCGGCTAAATCTCGACATCTACTCTCGGACGGCTGATCTCTACGGTCGCGCAACCAGCCTGACCCGGGTTTGCGCCGTCGCGCCTGAGACCTGTTCGCGGTCAGGCAGGGTCGCGCCACTCGCTGGCGAGCACCGCGTACACCAGCTCATCGGTCCATTCGCCCTTGAGGAACTCGTTCTGGACGAAGTGCGCCTCGCGCCGCATACCGAGTCTCTCGAGTACCCGCGCCGATGCGGTGTTGCGCGCGTCCAGGCGCCCCACAATACGGTGCAGCCCGAGTTCGTCGAAGCCGAGCCGCAGCAGCGCCGCTCCCGCCTCGGTGGCATAACCATTGCCGAAGTAGTCCGGATCAAGCACATAACCGATCTCGCCGGCGCGCTGCTCGCGGCTGTGCCACATCAGCACGACGTCACCGACGAGCGCGCCGGTTTCCCGTTCCAACGCAGCCAGGCTGAGGTTCTGTCCTTCGTCGGTGAGCTCGGTCGGACTGCCCGCGAAGCGGGCGAAGATCTGTTCGCTGGTCTGAGGTGAAAACGGTAGATAGCGGCAGACGTCCTCGCGGGACCGGTACCGGAGCATTGCGTCGGTGTCGCCCGGTTCGAAGGGGCGGAGCAGTAGACGCTTGGTCAGGACGGGATACGTGGGTCGCAGTTGCACCCGATCATCGTCGCAGAGCCGTCATGCGGGTTTCGTCTCGGCGAGCACCCACTGCGCGTACGCCGGCGCAGCGTCGACGACGGCCAGCGCGATCACGCACGGAACGTCATAGGGATGGTCGTGATCGGCCCGCTCGACGATGGCCGCAACGAGATCGCGACGGGTGTGCAGGGCCACGCGCGCCTCGGTCGCGTCCTCGATCGCGCCCTGCCAGCGGTAGATCGACCGGATCGTGGTGGTGTGCTGGGCGCACGCGGCGAGCCGGTCGGCGATGAGCGCGCGGGTGAACTCGGCCAGCCAGCCGGCGTCCGGCCCGGTGATGACCACTTCGCAAATCTCGTCGCCCAATGCACTCTCCTTGACAAGCCGTCGCGTCGGGGGCACGTTAAGCGGACATCACCCAGCCCGACAACCCGGGTCTCCCGCTAGGAGCCCACGTGGCACGGCACAGCATCCACGAACGGCACCACCCCCACCACTCGCGCCATTCCGCCACGGGCACCCCTGCGCCGGAGGTGGTCGCCTGGAGGGTGGACGGGACCCCCGAGAGCGTGCGCGCCGCGATCCAGCGCTACTGGGCTGACGGGCTCGATGCGCACACGATCGCCGAGCGCCTGGCGTACTACGGCGTCACGGTGCACGACGTCTTCGACGCGCGGTATCTCAGCCCGGGCTAGCTTTGCGGCATGGGCTGCACGGCGGTCGTCGTCTGGGACGAGGCGTACCTCGGCTACGACTTCGGCGATCACCCGCTCAACCCGGTGCGGCTCGACCTCACCATCCGGCTGGCCCGTGAGCTCGGTGTACTAGACGGGGTACGCGTCGTGCCGCCCACGCCGGCGGACGAGAGCCAGTTGCTGACCATCCACGACCCTGGCTACCTGCGCGCGGTGCGCCGCGCGTCCGACGATCCTACGTTCGAGGGATACGGCCTCGGTACGACGGACGATCCGGTCTTCCCTGGCATGTACCACGCATCGGCGCTGATCGCAGGCGGATCGGTGCTCGCGGCACAGCTTGTCTCCGACGGCAGCGCGCAGCACGCGGTGAACATCGCCGGCGGGCTGCACCATGCCATGCGCGACCACGCGTCCGGGTTCTGCATCTTCAACGACGTGGTGCTCGGGATCCGCGCGCTGCTGGCGCGCGGCGTAGCGCGCATCGCGTACGTGGACGTGGACGTGCACCACGGCGACGGGGTGCAGGTAGCGTTCTACGACGACCCTCAGGTGCTGACGATCAGCCTGCATCAGGACCCGCGCACCCTGTTTCCCGGCACCGGGCTGCCGTCCGAGATCGGCGTGGGCGCCGCCGAGGGGTCGTCGATCAACGTCGCGCTGCCGCCGGGCACCGACGACGCCGGCTGGCTGCGCGCGTTCCGGGCGGTGGTGCCCGGCGCGGTTCGGGCGTTTCGGCCCGACGTCCTCGTCACGCAGTGCGGCTGCGACACGCACCGTGACGACCCGCTCGCCAACCTGGAACTGACCGTGGACGGGCAGCGCACCGCGATCGCGGAGCTGCACGCGCTGGCGCACGACGTGACAGGCGGGCGCTGGGTGGCCTTCGGTGGTGGCGGCTACGGGTTGTTCCGCTGCGTGCCGCGCACGTGGACGCACTTGATCGCCGAGGCGTCCGGACAGCGTGTCGCCCTGGACGCCCCCGTCCCACCGGGCTGGACAGCACACGTGCGCGAGCTCGGCGGTCGCCCGCCGGAGCGGATGGGCGAGCGCGACGTGCCGCCGGATGACGTGGCATGGATGCCTGGAGGCGAGTCCTGGCTGGACCGCACCATCCTGGCAAGCCGGCGTGCCGCGTTCCCCCTGCTCGGCCTCGACCCCGACGACCCCCGTGACTGAGCAGGACGGCGTCGAGCGCGAGCGGACGACCTATCCTCCGCACTGGGAGGCGGACGTCGTCGTCGCGGACGGCGGCATCGTCCACCTGCGCCCGATTGAGCCGTCCGACGCCGACGCGCTGGTCAAGTTCCACGGCGGCCTTTCGACACGCACGCGCTATCTGCGGTACTTCTCCGCGTACCCCCGCATTCCGGAACGTGACCTGTACCGGTTCACCCACGTCGACCACCACGACCGGGTTGCTCTCGTCGCCTGGCTCGGCGGCGAGATCATTGCGGTCGGACGCTATGAGGGCATCCCTGACACCGACGAGGCCGAGGTCGCGTTCGTCGTCGCGGACGCTCACCAGGGCCGCGGCATCGGCTCCGTGCTGCTCGAACATCTCGCAGCGGCGGCCCGTGAGCGCGGCATCGCGCGCTTCACCGCCCTGGTGCTCGCCGAGAACGACGCGATGATCCGCGTGTTCCGTGAGGCCGGCTACCAGACGACGCGGCACCTCGAGTACGGCGAGATCACGCTCACCTTCGACGTGGACGAGACGGCGTTGACGGAGAAGGTCATGCGCGAGCGCGAGCAGCATGCCGAGGCGCAGTCGATCAGGCGGCTGCTGTTCGCCCCGGCGGTTGCCGTCGTCGGGGCGAGCAACGACCACGGCAAGATCGGCAGCGTCGTCGTCCGCAACCTGCTCCGCATGGGCCTTTCGGGCACGCTCTACCCGGTGAACGAGCACGCCCGGCATGTCTCCGGCGTGCGTGCCTACGCGTCAGTTCTGGATGTGCCGGATCCGGTCGATCTCGCGGTGCTGTGCATCCCGGCCGATGCGGTTCCCCCTGTCGTGGAGCAGTGCGCCGCGAAGGGGGTGCACGCACTGGTCGTGATCAGCGGCGGCTACGGCGAGAGCGGCGACGCGGCCGGACTCGAGGCGCAGCGCGCCCTGGTCGCCGAGGCGCGCCAGCACGGAATGCGGGTGGTAGGGCCCAACTGCCTGGGCGTGATCAATACTGACCCGGGGGTGCGGCTCAACGCGTCGCTGGCCGCCACTCCGCCGTTGCCGGGCCGCGCGGGTTTCTTCTGCCAGTCCGGGGCTCTGGGGATCGCCGTGCTGGGCGAGGCGGCCCGGTACGGGCTGGGTGTGTCGACGTTCGTCTCGGCGGGCAACCGCGCCGACGTCTCCGGCAACGATCTGCTGCAGTACTGGGAGACGGACGAGGCGACCGACGTCGTGCTGCTCTACCTGGAAAGCTTCGGCAACCCGCGCAAGTTCGCCCGGCTCGCGCGCCGACTCGGGCGCCGCAAGCCGATCGTCGCGGTGAAGAGCGGCCGTGGGCTGGTCTCGGCCGGCCCGGCGAGCACTGCCGTGGAGTTGCCCGAGGTGACGGTTGCCGCGCTGTTCGAGGCGTCCGGGGTGATCCGGGTCGACACGCTGGGCGACCTGCTCGAGGTAGCGCTGCTGCTCAGCACGCAGCCGCTGCCACCCGGCGATCGCGTGGCGGTCGTGAGCAACTCGACGGCGGTCGCCGTTCTGGTCGCCGATGCCTGCGCGTCGTCGCAGTTGCCGCTCGCCCGGCTGACCGACGTCGGCGCCGACGCCACTCCGCACGCGTTCGAGACTGCGGTGCTGGACGCGGTGCGGGCGGACGACGTCGATGCGGTCGTCGCCGTGTTCGTACCGGCATTGCAGGACATCGCCGCCGACGAATATGCAGCAGCGCTGCATTCTGCGGTGGGCGACAAGCCGGTACTGTCGACGTTCCTCGGGTTCGAGGGAATCCCGACGGCGCTTGCGAAGCCGGGTCCGTCCGCGCCGACGCCGGGCTCGGTGCCGTCCTACCGAACGCCGGAGCGGGCGGTGCGCGCCCTGGCCAGCGTGGTGCGGTACGCACAGTGGCGGCGCCGTCCGGCCGGTCGCGTGCCCGAGTTCGACGTGGACGTGGTGCGAGCCCGCTCACTGGTGGCTTCGGGCCGGGTCGACGCGGCGGCGCTGCTGGCCTGCTACGGCATCACGGTCGATGCAGGCGGCGAGCCCGAGGGCGTCGAGGTCGTCCTGGGCGTGCATGACGACCCGTCGTTCGGCGCTCTCGTGTCATTCGGGGTCGGTGGGGTGGCGACGGAACTGCTCGGCGATCACGCCTACGCCACTGTGCCGCTCACCGACGTCGATGCGGACGCGCTGATCCGCGCGCCCAGGGCATTCCCGCTGCTCGCCGGATACGGCGGGGGCCGGCCGGCAGACCTGGGCGCGCTGGCTGACGTGGTGCTGCGGCTTTCCGCGTTGGCCGACGACCTTCCCGAGGTCGCCGACTGCATGCTTACCGCGTGGGCGGCTCCCACCGGGGTGCGCGTTGCCGCGGTGCGGGTGCGCGTCGCGGCGCCCGCCACCCGCACCGACACCGGCCCACGGCGTTTGCGCGGCTTGTGACGCGTCTGCCCACCCCGCCGGGCGTGATCTTGGACCGCCGGGCCTTAATTCCAAGATCATCGCTTGCGGCGGGGGCGATGAGCCACCTACGACGGTCCTGGCCGTGGCTCATCGGTGACTGGGCATCGTGGGCATCGGTGACGTCACGATGCCCTTGGAGAGCTCGTTCAGCAGTTCGGCGGCATCGCGGCTCGCTGTCCCGTTAGAGACCGTTCCGCAGCCGCTGATCCGGCCGATGACCGCGGGCGCCGGCCCACTCGGGGGTCATCGGCAGCATGGCGACGGTCGTCTGGGTCACGTATTGCGGGCAGATCAGGCCGCGTGACGGTGCTGCCTCGAACCGCTGCGTGTACCGGCGCGCGACCGTGCCGGTCAGCACCCTGGAGGCGGTCAGCCGGTCGACGGTGTACACACAGACGTTGATCGACGTCACGTCGGCAGGAAACAGCGCGCCGGAACCCTTGCCCAGCGACACTGCCGGGACACTGACCGGGCAGGGCGCCGCCTGCGCTGTCGAACCCGGCCCACCTGCCGGCGTGCCGGAGTGCCGGTTGAGCTGGACGGCGGTCACGACGCCGGCGACGGCAAGCACGGCAAGGGCGGCGCCGGTGATCGCCGCGGCGATGCGCCACCGGCTTCTGCGGACGGCCCGCGGGTGTGCGACGACTGCGTCGACATCGAGCCGCTCGGCGTCCGCACCGGTCCGAAGCGAAGCGCGCAGATCCGAATCGCTCCGGCTCATCGCAAGACCTCCGTGCGCAGCCGGGCGAGTGCCCGGGAGGCACCCCATTGGCGCAGCGTCGAGCCGTTGGCCTCGACGACGTCACGGAACGCGGTATCGCTCATCACTACTAGGACGAGATGGGGCGGCCGGTACGTTGTGCCACATCTCGCGATGTGGGATGCGGTTCTCGATGAACCGCTCCCCATGAACGGCAAGGCCATTCCGCGCATAGAACGGCACCGCGACCTCGCGTGCGTGCAGCCACAACACACCGCCGCCGTGCGCCGCGACGAAGGTGACGGCACCGGCAAGAACGGCCGACCCGACACCGGTGCCCTGCCTGGCGGGCGCAGTGGCCATCTGGCGCAGCCGCCACCCCGGCTCGCCGGGCCGCCACGGGCAGGGCGATGGGTGGATGAAGCAGGTGCCGAGAACCTCGTCGCCGTCGAGCGCCGCGATATGGACGGCGTCCGAGAGCTCATCGCCAGGCAGCACGTCTGAGAGGCGGAGCTGTGGACGCAGCACCGCGCGGCGCAGCTCGCGGGTGCGCGCCTCGCCGACGACCTGGACGTTCACCCTCCGGGCCGGTAGATCATGAGGAACACGATGCCGGCGAAGATCACCCCCACCGCTCCGCCGGCTGCGGCGACGCGTGCGGTGAGGGCTGGCGCGCGCTCGCCGGCGGTGATCAGCCGTGTCGCCCGGTCGAGCGCCGGCGCGACCAGCACCAGCGCCAGGGCCACCGCGACCGCCCACAGGACGAGTGACACCCACACCCACGTGTCACCGAACTCGGCGTGCCACTTCGGGCGTACCAGCGACATGCCGAGCAGGACCACGACCAGCGACGCGTAGCCGTACACCCGCACCATCCGGGCACTCGCCGCCGTGGCCGCTGCGTCGCCGCGACGCACTCCGCGCGAGGCGGTCGTAGCGGCATGCCCCAGCGGACCGATCGCGAACACCGCTGTGAGCACATGCAGCGCCAGCAGGAACTCGTGCATGAGGCGAAGGCTAGCGAGAGGCGTGGGCGCCCTCGAGCGAAGGCGACCACCGCGAACTCAGCCACCAGGCGATGAGCGCTCGGGCGGGATCAACCCACTCGTCTTTGGCGGCGGCGGCCTTTGCGGGAACGCAGGTAGTCGGAGACCACGTACTCGCCGAGGGATCCCCGGTTGGGCAAGAAGACCCGCCCGCCGTTGCGGCGGCCCAGCTCGTGCATGAACGACACCAGTCGCGGCTCGTCGTCGAGCATGAACACGTTGATAGTGGCGCCCAGCCGGGTACACCGCTCGACTTCGGCGAGCGTCGCCGCGATCGTCTCCCGGGTGGGCGGCCAGGCGAAGTCCGCGAATCCGTCAGGCGCCAGGTGCGCGGTCGGCTCGCCGTCGGTGATCACGAGGATGACGGGCTCGGCGTCGCGGTGCTTGTCCAAGTGCCGCCGAGCCAACATCAGTGCGTGTTGCAGGTTGGTGCCCTGCACCCGGTCCCAGTCGTGGTCCACGAGCGCCCGGGGCGTCATCACCCGCGCATAGTCGGAGAAGCCGATGATCTCGATAGAGTCCTGCGGGTACTTGGTGCTGACCAGCGAGTGCAACGCGAGCGCCGTGGTCTTCGCTTCTCCCCACGTGCCGCGCAGCTCCATCGAATAGGACATGTCGACCAGCAGAGCCACCGCCGCAGAGCTTCGCCGCTCGGTTTCGTCGACCTCGAAGTCGTCGGGCAGCAGCCGGATCGGCCGGCCGCGCGCCACGGCGTTGCGCACGGTGCGGACGACGTTGATCGGTTGCTCGTCACCGAAGCGCCATTCGCGGGTGGCGCCGGTGACCTCGCCGGCGGCGCCTGCGTCACGCACGTCGTGGTCGCCGCGGCGTCCCGACTCGAGCGTCGAGAAGACGCGGCGCAGCGCACTGGCGCCCAGCCGCCGCAGCGCCCGCGGGGTGAGCTGCACCCCATCCCCACCCCGCTCGAGATAACCCTGGCGCTGCAGCTCGCGCTCGATGCGGCGCAGCTGGTCGAGATCGTCGACCGCCTGCCGTCCGAGGGCACGCTGTACCAGCTCCTCGTCGATGTCGTCGAGGCTGGCACCGGGGTAGTCCTGGAGGGTCAGCTCGGCCAGGTCGTCCAGCTCGGCGATCTCTGCGAGCGCGGACGTCGCGTCGGCGTAGCCCATCGGGTTGTCGCCGTCCATGCGCTCCGCGCCGCCCCACGAAAGGTCAGGGCGGGCCGCGCGCAGCCCGGCCGAAAGCCGGGCCATCTCATCGGCCAGGCCGGCGTTGTTCATCGCCTGGGCCATCAGGCCGCCGAGCTCGGCACGCTGTTCGGGGGTGAGCGAATCCATCAGGCGCTGCGCCGCGGCGGCCCGGCGCGCCAGGGAGTCGATCAGCTCGTCGAGATTCCTAGGGTTCTCCGGGAAGAAATCGCCGTATCGCTCGATGAACTGTGCGAATTGTTCAGCGGTGTGCTCGCCCCGGGCGTCCGCGTCGAGCATGTCGTTGAGGGCCCGCATCATGTCGCGGATGCGTTCCATGTCCTGCGGCGTGGCGTTCTGGAGCGCGTCGCGCATACCGGCGAACTGCGCGTCGAGCACCTCGGAGCGCAGCAGGTCCTGGATCTGCTCGTACTTCTCGCGCGCCTCGGGAGACCGCCAGCGGTAGTCGGCAAGCTGGCGAACCGCCCGGGCGGTATCGCGCGGCAGCGCGTCCAGCTCGGCCTCGGCCATGCGGGCGCTGTCGTCGGGATCGGGGAACAGCGCCCGCCGCTCCGCCTCGAGTGCGTGTTCGAGCAGCTCGCGCACCTGCTGGAGCGTGCCGTCGAGGCGGCCGCTACGGCGCAGCTCCCGGGCCCGGTCGCGTGCCCGCCGGCGCAGCGCGTCGAGGCCGTTGCGTCCGCTTGGCCCTCGCCGCAGCAGACGGTTCAGCGCCGCGCGCGGAGACATGCCGGCCAGCACGTCCTCGCCGATCTCGTCGATCGCCCGGCGGATGTCATAAGGCGCCTCCAGCGGATCCGGCCCGCCGTGATACGCCCCGTACCGGGAACTAGGCACCGTACACAGTCCTGTTGCCGCTGGTCTCCTTGGCCAAGCGCTTGTTCAGGTACAGGCCTTCGAGCGCGAATTCGACGACAGCCGCCGCTACGCCGACAGCGGCCGGACCTTCGCCGACACCGTCCGGTTCGAGCCGGTCGAGCAGTTCGGACAGGCCCGGTACCGACCCGATCTGGCTGAGCAGCGTGTCTGCCGACACGGTGTCACCGGACTCGACGAGCAGGCCGCCGTCGAACTTCTCCTGGAGCGGCCGCAGGTCCAGCCCCGCGAGGCGGGCCCGGGAAGTCTCGGCGATCGCCCGCCGCAACAGGTGCTCGAGCACCTCGAACTCGCGCCCCTCGTCCGCGTCGTCGAACTCCACTTTGCCCAGCGACGCCGGGACGATCGACGGCAGATCGGCCACGCGGGCCACCGCAGCGCTCTCCCCGGAAAGTGCGGCACGGCGCACCGCCGACGCGGCGATCGTCTCCACCCCTGCGATCGCGAACCTAGCAGACACGCCGGAACGCTGGTCCACCTGCGGCGCGTCGCGCACCGCCCGGGCGAAGCGGCCCACCACGTCGAGCAGGTGCGATGGCACGAGCGGCGCCGCGTGCGGCGAGCCGTCCCACAGCACGGCGGCCTCCTGCGCCACCATGGCGAGCTCGTCATCGAGCGACAGGGGGTAGTGGGTGCGTACCTCGGCGCCGAATCGATCTTTCAGCGGCGTGATGATGCGCCCACGGTTCGTGTAGTCCTCGGGATTGGCGCTCGCTACGAGCAGCAGGTCGAGCGGCAACCGTAGTTGGTAGCCGCGCACCTGGATGTCCCGCTCCTCCAGGACGTTCAGCAGCGACACCTGAATGCGTTCGGCGAGATCGGGCAGCTCGTTCACCGCGAAGATGCCGCGGTTGGTGCGCGGCACGAGCCCGTAGTGAACGGTCTCCGGGTCGCCGAGGGTGCGGCCCTCGGCCACCTTGATCGGGTCGATGTCGCCGATGAGGTCGCCGACGGACGTATCCGGGGTGGCCAGCTTCTCGCCATACCGCTCGGTACGGTGCTTCCAGTCGACCGGGGTGAGCTCGCCGTCGGTTGCGACAAGCGCGAGACACCGTGAACATACCGGGGCGTACGGATGATCGTTGATCTCGCAGCCGGCGATAACGGGAGTCCACTCGTCGAGCAGGCCGACGAGCGTCCGGATCAGGCGCGTCTTGCCTTGACCGCGCTCGCCGAGCAGTACCAGATCGTGGCCGGCGAGAAGCGCCCGTTCGATTTCTGGCGTGACGGTCTCGTCGAACCCGATGATGCCGGGAAGCGACGGCTCGCCCGCCGCGAGGCGGGCGATCAGATTGGTGCGGATTTCGGTCTTGACACTTCGGTGGATGTGCCCGGACGAGCGCAGCTCGCCCAGCGTGGCGATGGAAGGCGCGGTCACCCACTCGACGCTACGTTCTGACCGCCGGACCTGCCAGCCGTTCGCTGTCGGGGAAATTGCGGCGATTCGCGTCGCAGCCACCCGGCAGGTTGCGCCGTATGGACGCAGCCGTCGCGCAAGCCCTGGTCAAGTCCTTCGGCGAGACGCGGGCGGTGGCTGCCTCGACCTGATCGTCCCGGAGGGCAGCGTTCTTGGCGTGCCGGGCCCCAACGGCGGCGGCAAGGCTACGGCCCCGCGCGTGTTCTCGACGCCCTCATGGGTACCTCGAGGAGGCCGACACGCTCGCCTCAGGTTTCGGTCGAGGTCGATCTCGCCGGTGGCCATGTTCGTGGGACGGGCGATTTCCGGCCTAGGGCCCGGTCGCGCTCATGCTGATCACGATGGTCATCGTGAGCGTGGCTATTGGCTATCGATTCCACAGCTCAGCTGCGCATATCGTCGCGGACAATGGCCCTGATCCTGCTGTTGAGCCTCGCATTCAGCTGGATCGGGCTGGTCGTGAAAAATCGGCCCTGACCATCGGTGTGCTCGTGGTGCTCGTACCGCTGTGCGTGGCGCGTTACCGCCGCCTGTCACGCTGATCAACCATGAGTGCTCGCGTGCAGAGGTTGCCGGCCACGTCGTGGCTCGGGCCGGAGGCGGTGTAAAAGGCGTGACCGAATCGATTGACGCCCTCGACGCTCGGCTGCTGCGCGAGCTCGCCGCCGAGCCGCGGGTGGGCGTGCTGGAGCTGTCCCGCCGACTCGGCGTCGCCCGGGCCACGGCCCAGGCGCGGCTCGACCGCCTCGTCAAACGCGGCGTTATCGCGAGCTTTGCGCCGCGTATCGACCCCGAGGCGCTCGGCTACGGGGTGACCGCATTCGCCACCCTGGAGATCCGGCAGGGCTCCGGGGCGCAGGTGCTGAAACATCTCGAAGCGATTCCCGAAGTGCTCGAGGTGCACACCATCACCGGGCAGGGCGACATGCTGTGCCGGCTCGTCGCCCGCTCCAATGCCGACCTGCAGCACGTCATCGACCGGGTCAACGGCGACGAGGCGATCGTGCGCACCTCAACGGTGATTGCGATGTCCAACCCGGTGCCGCATCGGGTACTCCCGCTCCTGCGCCGTGCCGAGCGGTGAACGCGCTGAGGTGACGCTCAGCCGCTGAACGGCTTGGCGCTCAGCAGCGTGACCTGCACAGTCTTGCCGGTAGGCGTCTCGTAAGTAACCGTGTCGCCTTCCCGGGCGCCGGTGAGCGCCTTGCCGAGCGGTGACGCCGCCGAGTACACCTCGATGTCGGCGGTAGCCGTCTCCTCGCGCGAGCCGATCAGGAAGGTCTCGCTCTCTTCGTCGCCCTGGTAGCGCACCTCTACGACCATGCCGGGCCCGCCCGTGCCGTTCGTCGTTGGCGCCTCGCCGACCTGGGCCTCACGCAGCAGTTGCTGCAGCTGCCGGATGCGTCCCTCCTGCTTGGCCTGTTCCTCACGAGCCGCCTGGTAACCACCGTTTTCCCGCAGGTCGCCCTCTTGCCGGCGATCATTGATCTCCTTGGCGATGGCCTGCCGGTTCGCGATCAGCGTTTCGAGCTCCTTCGACAGGCGGTCGTAGGCCTCCTGGGTCAGCCAGGTGACCGTCGGGGCGCTGTTGACACTGTCGGTGGAAGACACGAGCTACTCCTACTGCTACGGACAGACGAAGGTCGAACGTAACATCTCGGCCCCGGGTTCCGCGAAGAGTTCTGATCACCACCGCGTGGCGCGATGCCGATCAGCGAAGCTCGTCCGCCAGCCAAACACACCAGTCGCGGGCGTGGCGCTCGAACGACAGTCCGCGGCGCAGCGTGGCGTAGGCGCTGAACTGCGGGGTCGTCGGGTCGGACAACAACGCCTCGTGCTCACCCCGCATGTCGCGTTCGAGTTGTTCGTAGTGAGCGAGCTGCGCCTCGTGCCGGGCGAGCTGCTCGACAATGAGTGTCCTTGCCCGGGCCGGCTCGACCAGCCACAGCGAATACACCTTCAGCATGAACTCGTCCCGCTCCGGTGCCGGTGGTGCAGGCGATCCCGCCCAGGCCGCGAGGGCGCGGCGCCCGGCCGCAGTGATGTCGTACCGCTTCGTGTCGCGAGGGCCCGGGCCGTCGATGACGGTGTGCGTGATGTAACGCGCCGCTTCCAGGCGCGCCAGTTCGGGGTAGACCTGACTGTGGCTGGCCGTCCAGAAGTAGCCGATCGGCCGTCGCAATGCCTGGCTCAGCTCGTATCCGTTGCGTGACTTCCGGGCGAGCAGGCCGAGCAACGCGAACCCGAGCGTCGACGCGGCCACAGCCGGTAGGGTACGGCTATGTCGACGTCGACATAAAAGGCGGTCGTGAGCCTTGCCTGCGCGGTGCTCCCAGCGCACGTGCTGCCGGCGAGACCGGCGCCGGCGAGAGACCTCACCGCGTTCATCCACGCCACGACCGGTGAACAAACCGTGTCGTCCGGTCCGTAACAATGGAGCCGTGAATCGACGCGACGACGCCCTGCGGTTGATGGCGGTGCACGCGCATCCCGACGACGAGTCAAGCAAAGGCGCAGCCACGATGGCGCGCTATGTGGACGAGGGCGTCGACGTCCTGGTCGTCACATGTACCGGCGGCGAGCGGGGCAGCATCCTCAACCCGGCGCTACAGGGCCGCGCCGACATCGAGGAGAACATCGCGCGGATCCGTCAGGCCGAGATGCGCCGCGCCCGCGAGATCCTCGGCGTGCGCCAGGCCTGGCTCGGCTTCGTCGACTCCGGACTGCCGGAGGGTGATCCGCCACCGCCGTTACCCGAGGGCTGCTTCGGGCTGCAGCCGGTCGACGTCGCCGCCGAGCGGCTCGTGGCGCAGATCCGCGAATTCCGCCCGCATGTGATCACCACATACGACGAGAACGGCGGCTACCCGCATCCCGACCACGTCATGTGTCACAAGATCACGGTCGCCGCATTCGACGCGGCGCCGGACCGGGACGCGTACCCCGAGGCGGGGGACCCGTGGCAACCCTTGAAGCTCTACTACGACGTAGGGTGGAGCCGCGAACGGATGACGGCGCTGCACGGCGCCATGCTGGAGCGGGGACTCGAGTCGCCGTACGAGGAAGTCATGAGGCGCTGGGCGGAATCCGACTGGAAGCGCCGCGAGCCGAAGATCACGACGCAGGTGACCTGCGCCAAGTGGTTCGAGCGACGCGACGCGGCGCTGCTCGCACACGCCACACAGGTCGACCCGGACGGCTGGTTCTTCAAGGTGCCGCTCGACGTCCAGCGTGACGCATGGCCCACCGAGGACTTCGAACTGGCCCGCGCGCTCGTCGAGACCTCCGTTCCGGAGGACGACCTGTTCGCCGGCGTCCTGGAGAAGGCGGTGACCTGATGCTCACGCAGCTGGCCGCACCGACCGGCGAGGGCGCCAAGGCCGGTCCGATCGCGCTGCTGGTCATCCTGCTGCTGTGCACAGCGTGCTACTTCCTGTTCCGATCGATGACCAAGCACCTCAGGAAGGTGCGCGACGAGTTCCCCGGCGAGCCACCGCCCGAGCCGCCCGCCGAACGACCTGCCGAGCCGCCGCGGCGCCCGTCCGCAAACGGGTCCGCGAACGGTTCGGTCGACGGCAACGCGCGGCGAGGTCCCGGACCGCCGCAATAAGTTCGCACGAGAACGCCCATGATCCGATCCCAGGTGCGTAAGACCGCCAGCGCGGGCGCCACCGTGACGTTCTGTACCGGCAGCTGCGTCGTCACGCACGAGGGCCGCCATGACGGCGGCGTCGCTCGGCCCAACCGCCGCATCGTCGCCGATTCGGCGTCCGGCCAGCTGGCGGGATTGCAGCGTGACGTCGCGGCGGCAGCCGGCGACACGACCTATCAGGTCACAATCTCCTACGCGTTCGACAACCCCGCGCTGCACTGATGGAGCTCACCCGGGCGCAGGTCGTCGGTTACCGCGTGGCTGCGCAGGGTCTGCTGCGCGAGCCGGCGTCCGTCGACGACCTGACCGTGCTCGACATCGGCCTACAGGACAGCGCAGGCTCCGCGGCTCTCGCGCTCGACGCACGACTGCCGTCACCGCCCGACGGCGCCTCGCTGGCCCTGGCCTGGACGCTGCGCGGCGCGCCGCATCTGCACCGGGGCCCAGACCTCGACTGGCTCGCCGGCGCACTGTGGCCGCTGTCGGACGCCGACGCGCTGGCCCGGCTGGACGCCTCGGCCAGCATGCGCAAGGCCGGCATCGGGGGGCTCTCCGGGTTCGAGGCGACGGTCCAGGCGATGCGGCGCGTCGTCCGCGCCCCGACCGGCAAGGGAGCGGCGAGCACGGCCGTCACCGGGGCGACGCCGCCTGCTGTGCACCGTTACTGCCGCAGCTGCCAGGCGACGCACATATTCGAGGGACTGTTCCGGCTGGCGAGCCTGCCGGCCGGCCTCGAACTCGAGCCCGGCACCGCGCCGCCGGTCCTGGTGCCCCGTAACGGTGCGCCGCGCACCGCCGGCCCGGACCGCGATGCCCTGCGGCGGCTGATCCGCAGCTACCTCACGTTGCTCGGCCCGGCCACCCCGGCGGATGTTGCCGGCTATCTCGACGCCCGGCGCGCCGACCTGATGAAGGTGTGGCCCGACGACCTGGAACAGGTCAGCGTCCACGGACATACAGCCTGGCTGCCAAGCGAGGCGGTGGCCGCCGTGAAGCGGGCACGCCCGCCGCAGCTCACCCGGCTGCTCGGGCCGTTCGACCCGTACCTGCAAGCCCGCGACCGCGACCTGATCGTTCCCGACCGCGCCGTCCAGAAGGCGCTCTGGCCGATCCTGGGGCGGCCTGGTGTGCTGTTCGTCGACGGCGAGGTGGTCGGCACGTGGCGACCGAAGGCGGCGAAGACGCGCTTGGAGATCACGGTCGAGGCATTCGTCCCACTGCCGCCGCCGGTGCGGCGCGCGGTCGACGGCGAGGCGCAGCGAGTGGCAGCCGTCCGTGGCGCCCGCGGGGTCAACGTCCGGCTACCGCGATGAACGCTCGCTCAGCCGGGTTCAACGCCGCGGCGTGACGCCTTCAGCGAGCCGCGGCGCCGCTTCGCGTCGAGCCGGGCCTGTCGCGCTGCCTGCGACGGGCGGGTCGGGCGCCGGACCCGTTGCGGCGCAAGTGCGGCGGTGATCAACGCGGCGAGCCGCTCCCGAGCGGCGACGCGGTTGCGCAATTGGGCGCGATGCTCGGATGCGGTGATGGTGAGCACCCCGTTGTGGAGCCGCCCGCTCAGGCGGGCCAACAACCGGGCGCGCTGCGAATCGCTCAGCGCGGCCGATGCGGTGATGTCCCAGCTCAGCTCGACACGGCTGTCCGTCGTGTTCACCGACTGGCCGCCCGGCCCGGACGAGCGGCTGAACCGCTCGACCAGTTCGTCCGCCGAGATGGTCAGTCCGTCAGGCAGACCGCGGCCCGGCGCGAGCTCCAGATCGCCAGTGCGGCTCACGGCACGGCGGGCGCCGCCTGCACCTCGGCCATCCACGCGACGAGCTCGTCGGGATCCCGCGGGAGCGAGGCCGAAAGGTTCACCGGCGAGCCGTCGGTCACCAGGATGTCGTCCTCGATGCGGACCGCGAGCCCGCGCAGGTCGGCGGGCACGGTGCGGTCGTTCACCTGGAAGTAGAGCCCCGGCTCGACGGTGAGCACGTACCCGGCGCCGAGCGGGCCTTTCTTGTACATCTCCTCACGGGCAAGCGCGCAGTCGTGGACGTCGATGCCGAGCATGTGCGACGCGCCGTGCAGGGTGTAGCGGCGGTGCAGCCCGGCGCCTGGACGCTCCGGGTCGTCGGCACACGAGACGTCAGGGGTGACGGGCAGGATGCCCCACGAGTGCAGGTGGTCGGCGAGCACCCACATTGCGGCCTTGTGCGCGGCGAGGAAGTCGGCGCCCGCCTTGACCTCGGCGATGCCGGCGCTTTGTGCCTCGTAGACGGCCCGGTAGACGCGCAGCTGCTCCGGTGTCCAAACGCCGCTGACCGGCATGGTGCGGGTGACGTCGGCGGTGTAGAGCTCATCGGTCTCGACGCCCATGTCCGCGAGCAGCAGCTGCCCCGCCTCGACGCGACCGTTATTGCGCGTCCAGTGAAGCGTCGTCCCGTGCACGCCTGCGCCGACGATCGACGTGTAGCCGACGTCGTTGCCCTCGAGGCGGGCGCGCCGCCAGAACGTCCCCTCCAGCCACCGCTCGCCGCGCTCACCACCGCGTGAAAGCAGCATCGGCAACTCGCGTGCCACGTCGGCGAAGCCCAGCGCAGTGGCGTCGCAGGCCGCCCGCAGCCGCGCGACCTCCCACTCGTCCTTGGCGAGGCGCAGCTCGTCGAGCACCTCGCCCAGCTTCTTGCCGTCGGCGCGCGGGAACAGCGCGTCCACGTCCGGATCGAAGCCGGTCAACAGCGCGCAGTCGCGGTCTCGCCATGCGGCTACGTCTGTCGACAGCTCGCTGCGCGGCCGGGTAGTGATGCCGAGCGCCTCGGCCGTCTCGGCCGGCGACGGCACGTTGCCGACCCACAGCGCGCCGTGGATCCGATCGGTGAAGTACGCGAGCTGCCCGGGCGGTGCGTAGTCGACGACATACAGCACGTTGTCATGGCCGGCAGGCGTGGGCGTCATGACGAGGACGGCGCTCTCGACGGTTTCGCCGGTGAGCCACGTGAACGAGCTGGCCGCGCGGAACGGGAAGTGCGTGTCGTTCGCGCGTACCTTCGGCGCGCCTGCCGGGACGACCACCAGCTGGCCGGGGAATGCTGCTGACAGCTCCGCGCGCCGCCGGGCGGTGTAGGGAATGCCGTCCGTGCGAGCCGGATGCGGTATGGCGGGCGCCGGGTCCCAGTCCTGCGCGATGGCGGCGCGCAGCTCGTCCGACATCGGCTGATCGTGCGACGCGTGGGACTGCGTGTCACCGGGGCTCGTCATGGCTCGAGTCTATGGCGGACTAGCAAGGCGAGATCCGCGCTCGTGTCAAGCTTGCGTTGGTATTGCTCGAAGGGCTTCGCGGCAGCGCTGATTCGCCATATCCTCTGGCGAATGCGACGTGCCCCAACGCTCCTGGTCGCGCTCTGCGCGGCCGCCGTCGAACTGGTTGTGCTGGCGGCCGCCGGCAATCAGTGGGTCTTCGACCACCTCATCAAGCACGAGTCCGCCGACGAGCTTGCGCGCACCCAGAGGCTCAAGGCGACTCTCACCAGCTTCGCGTGGCGATTCACTCCGGAGCAGCACCTGCGCATGGTGTGGCTCGGCGAGGTCGTCGCGGTTGTGGGGCTGATCATCGTCGTATTCCTGCTCGTGTTCGCCCTTGTGGCGCCGATACGAGGGCCGCGCAGCTTCGTCACGGTGTTCCTCGGCACGTGGGGGATCGTTTTCGGCGTGACGCAGATCGCCGCGGTCGGGCGCATCATGATCGCCTACGGCGACGTCTTCCATCCCAGGGATCCCGACAACCTAGGTC
>DASXSF010000058.1:0-4732 GCA_036506155.1 Jatrophihabitantaceae bacterium | reverse complement strand
CTGCAACTCGACCGGGATCAGCGACGCCTCGTGTGCCCAGTACTCGAACAATTCGCGCCGGACAGGGCCGGCAGTGTGCGCCGTAAGCCGGTCCAGCGCCTCTCGGGGATACGGGCCGAGCCGGGCGAACACCGGCATGTAGTGCGAGCGGCAGAACACGTTCACCGAATCGAGCTGCAACAGCCCAACCCGGTCGAGCACTCTCCGGATGTGCCGCGCGTCGACGCGGCCGTTCGGGCGCGGGTCGGCGAACCCCTGCGCCGCCAGGGCTATCCGCCGTGCCTCCGCCGCGCTGAGGCGCATCAGGCTGCCGCGCGTTCGTCGACCACGACCGCCGGCTGCGCAGCCGTGCGCCGCTTGCGTCCCTCGGCGCTGACCACGACCACGACGGACGCGACGATGATCAGGCCACCCAGCACCTCGGTCACGGAAAGGTGCTCGCCGGCCAACACTACGCCCAGCGCCACAGCGACGACGGGGTTGACGTAGGCGTACGTCCCGACGAGTGACATGGGTGCGTTCGCCAGCGCGTATACGTAGGCGCTGAACGCCACGATCGAGCCGAACACGACGAGGTAGGCCAGCGACAGCCACGACCGGACACTGATCGCGCCGAGGTCGAGCTTGCTGAATTCACCGCCCCCGGCCGCGGCGAGGAGCAACACCACTCCCCCGGCGAACATCTCGACCGAAGACAGCACGGCCGGATCGCCGGGCAGCTCCACTCGAGTGACAAGGACCGAGCCCGCGGCCCAGGACAGCGCGGCCACCACGAGCAGCATGGAGTATCCGAGATCGACGTGCGAGCCGGCCGAGCCCGGCAGCAGCAGCAGTGCCAGTCCGCCCAGCCCGACGAGCACGCCGGCCAGCGTCAGTGCCGGCGTTCGGTCCCCGAGCACACGCCGCAGCACGATCAGCCACAACGGCACCGCGGCGATCAGCAGCGCCGCGAGACCGGACGGCACCCGGGTCTCGGCGACCACCACGAGCCCGTTGCCGCCGGCCAGCATGAGCACGCCGCAGATGGCGGCATTGCGCCACTCGGCGGCATCGAGGCGCCAGGCCGAGCGCCCGCCGCGCAGGCGTGCCACCACGGCAAGCAGACCGGCCGCAAGCACGAACCGGACACCGGCCGACGCGAACGCGGGCATTGTCCGGACGGCCCAGCGGATCGCGAGATACGTCGACCCCCATACGACGTATACGGTGCAGATCGCGAGCCAGACGCGTCCCGACACGACCCTCTTCACTCACCGCACCCTATTCGGCGGCACTGACAGCGGCAGCCGATTTCCTGAGGGCGCCCGACTGCCGATGGCAGAACGTGTCACGATGCCTAGGTGTTCGAGCAGTGGATGCACAACATCGGCGACGCCGTCGGCTTGTGGATGTACGTCATCGCCGGTGGGCTGGCGTTCGCCGAGGCATCCTTCCTGGTTGGATTCGTGCTCCCCGGCGAAACCGCGTTGCTGGTGGCCGGCTACTTCTGCCGATACGGACCGCTGAACGTCTGGGTTATGGCCGCAATCGCAGTGATCTGTGCGATCGTCGGCGACACGGTCGGCTTCGAGTTCGGACGGTTCTTCGGTCCGTCGCTTCGCCGCGCGCGCGTCGGCGGTTGGATCGGCGAAGCCCGCTGGGCCAAGGGCGACGCGTTCCTGCACAGGCACGGCGGCAAGGCGGTCTTCCTCGGCCGCCTCGTCGCGCTGCTGCGCGCGCTGACTCCGTCGCTGGCGGGCATGAGCGGCATGCACTACCCCACGTTCCTGAGGTGGAACGCCGCAGGCGGGCTGTTGTGGGGCGCCGGCTGCGTCTTCCTCGGGTATGCCTTCGCGTCGGCGCTCAACACGGTCAGTCAGTACCTGACCTGGTTGCCGATCGCCATCCTCGTCGTGGCGGTGGCCGCATATGTGCTGATTCATCTGCGCAAGCGCCGCCAGGAGCGCGCCGAGGAACGAGCCTTTGCCGACGCGGCTGTCCGGGGCGACGACGCGTGACCCTGACGGTGCGCGCGGCCGGCCCCGACGACACCGCCGGGTGCGCTATCGGCCCGGCCACTAGGGTGGCTGGCGTGGCCGACGTGAGCGTCCGGCCGGCTCGACCGGAGGACGTGCCCGAGATCGCGCGCATCCAAATCGAGACGTGGCGCATCGCGTACCCGAAGATCCTGCCGGAGGCCGTGCTCGAATCGCTGACCGTCGAGGCGGCCGAACCCGCCTGGGCGGCCGCAGTTCAGGCGCCGCCCAGTCCGAAGCACCACGTTCTCGTCGCCCAGGAGCAGCACTGGCTGGTCGGCTTTGCCGCGGTGGCGCCTGCGAACGACCTCGAGGAGCAGGACCCCGATCCGGACGCAACCGCGCAGCTCGGGCCCTTGCTCGTCGAGCCGCGGTGGAGCCGGCGTGGGCACGGGTCCCGGCTGCTCGCCGCCGCCGTCGACCATGCTCGCGACGACGGTATGGTGCGCCTGATCACCTGGATCCTGACCGCCGACGCGGCATCGCTGGACTTTTTGCGCTCAGCCGGGTGGGCAGCCGACGGTTATGCGCGCGAGTTGGATACAGGTGCCGGTGAGATCCGCGAGATGAGGCTGCACGTGTCGCTGGATGAGACGCCGTGACAGCGTTGCCGGCCTTCACCGGCATTCCCGTTGCCGCCCTCGACTTCTATGAGGACCTCGAGGCGGACAACAGCAAGGCCTTCTGGACCGAGCACAAGCACGTCTACGAGCAGTCGGTGCGCGCCCCCCTGGAGGCGCTCGCCGCCGAGCTGGCCGACGAGTTCGGGCAGGCAAAGCTGTTCCGCCCGTACCGCGACGTACGGTTCAGCAAGGACAAGACGCCGTACAAGACGCAGCAGGGCGCCTGGTTCGGCGAGTCGTCGCTGTATGTCGCCATATCCGCAGCGGGGCTGTTCGTCGCGGGCGGGTACTGGGACACCGCATCCGACCAGGTCGAGCGGATGCGTCGCGGGGTCGCCGACGACGTGGCCGGCGCCGAACTCGTCCGCGCGACTGCTGCAGTCCGCAAGTCCGGCTTCACGATCAGCGGCCAACAGCTCACCCGTGTTCCGGCGGGTTATCCCAAGGACCACCCGCGGGCGGAGTGGCTGCGCTACAAGAGCCTGACCGCACACCGTGACTTCGGATGTCCAGCCTGGCTGTCGACCCGGCGCGCCAAAACCGAGGTGGCCAGGGCGTGGCGATCACTCAGCCCGCTTACAGCCTGGCTGCACACCCATGTGGGTGCATCGAACGGACGCTAGTGCGGCTTGCGCACCGTGTCGGCGAGCGCGGGCACGAAACGCGCCGCGTCGATCGTGCCGAGGCCCGTGGCCAGGTCGTATCCCGGCCCGGCGGTATAGCCCGTCACGTCTCCGAAGGAATTGTCGCCGGAGGCCACGTCGACGATGCCGCTGTTCGGGCGGGTCGCCAGCCGGTACAGCGCCGGGTTGATGGGGCCGAGCGGGTGCTTGGCGCGCTGCGCGGCGAGCGCCACCATACCGGCGAACAACGGCGCGGCCTCGCTGGTGCCGCCGGCAACGGTCCAGCCGGTGTCATCGGCGTCGTAGGAGCTGTACACGAGCACTCCGCCGTCGACGGCCGCCGACAGGGCGACGTCCGGAGTGCCGCGCGCGCCGCCTACGACGCCGCGGACGTGGTCCTGGAATGCGGGCCGCGAGAACACCGTGCTGAGCCCGCCGCCGGCGGCGCCGTAGTCGTCGTTCCATGTCGTGTCCGGGGCGCTACGCCGCCCCGTGGCGTCCAGATGCAGCCGGGTGCCGCCGACGCTCGTGACGAGCGGGTCGGTCGAGGGCCACGAATCCACCGGATACGGGAACAACGCCTGTTCGTCGTTCTCGTAGCTGGTCGCCCCCGAGTCACCGGCGGCGGCTACCACGGTGACGCCGTGGCGTGCCGCGTTGACGAACGCGCTGCGCAGCGAGCGGACGCGCTCGGCGTTCGGGAAGCTCTGCTCGGCCGCGCCGAGGCTCTGCGTGATCACGTCGGCCCGGCCGTGGTCGATCACGTAGTTCTCGGCCCGGACGATCTCCGGGAACCCGGCCACGCCTGCGGTTTCCGCGACAGGCGTCGCCACGACGAGGATCGACGCACCCGGGGCGATCAGGTGTGCGTACTCGACATCGAGCGACGTCTCGAACGCCCAGCTCGTCATGTCGGCGTCGCTCGGGTCGAACGGCGGTACCGACCCGGCTGGAGTGATCGTTTTGACCGAAGGCGGATCAGGCAGTCCCCAGGCCTCGTCGAACGCTCGCACGTCGGCTTCGATGGTAGGCGAGCCGTATGACACGACGACAGCGATCGTGGTTCCCGCGCCGTCGTTGCCGTGGGCCAGCAACGGCCCGACATCGTAGGCGGCCCGGAGCTGGTCGACCGAATAGCAGGTGAGCTGGTAGCGCTCCAGGCACTCGTCCGAGCTCGGCGGGGCGAGGAACTGGTGCGGCTCGAGGCGGTGCGCGGCGCTGGCCGGCAACGGCACCGCCGGCGAGGCGGCCGCCGGCGGCCGGCTCGATGCGGCGGTCGCCGAAACCACCAGGCTGGCCGCAACGGCGCAGACGAGTGCGGACCGGCGCCTCATGCGCACTCCTCCGACGGCGGGCATTCGCGTCATCCCAGCACACAAGTCGCCGATCCGCTAACTGCGCGTCTAGGTCGGCGACATCATCCTCGGGTGGTGCAGGTCGAAGAACCGAGCGTCCTGCATCTCCTGGGCCA
>DASXSF010000057.1:0-3564 GCA_036506155.1 Jatrophihabitantaceae bacterium | reverse complement strand
ACTGCGTCACCCGGTACTTGAACAAGGCCGCCGCCGCGGCCGGTGTCGGGCACGTCCACCCACACCAAATGCGGCACACCCTGGCAACCCAGGCGATCAACCGCGGCATGAGCCTGGAAGCAATCGCCGCGCTACTCGGGCATTATGCGGGTGATCGCAGTCAAGTTGATCATTGTGCGGTTCGGTATCGACGGGCCGCGGTCGCGGGAGTGAGGTTGAGCAGCTGCCCGATCTCGGCCCAGGTGTGGCCTTGGTCGCGAGCTGCCTGAACGGCGGCGGGAAGCGCGTGTTCTGTTTCGGCGAGCAGGCTGGTCAGTGCGCGCAAGGCGACAGCGTTGTCACCGAGCTAGTACGGGGTGCGCAGCGCGGCGAGGGTGTCGACCGCGTCGGCGAGCACGGTCGCTCTGTCGGCGTCGGTGCGCGGCGCGGGCAGCTCGCCGGGCTCGGTGAGGTGCAGTGGCTGGCCGGTCATGACGCGGTGTCCTCAAGCCGGGTGAGTAGTCCGTCGAAGACTTTCTGCCGGCCGAGTTGGCCTTTGTCGGCGGCGTCGTCGCGTTGGCGTTGCAGGGTGGGCCGGAACTCGATGGTGGTTTGGAAGAACGCGCACGATTCGCAGATGGATTCGAAGTGACAGTCCAGCCCGACCGGGCGGGCGCAGTAGCCGTTGCCGAGCATGCGGCGGTGCATCTCGGCACGGAGCTTGCGCATCTCGGCGCCTTCAGCGTCGGCGGGCAGTTCGCGGGGCGCGTCGTAAAGGGCTTCGACTTTCTCGGCGACGGAGAAGTATTCCTCGGCGACGGTGCGGTTGGCGATGCGCGCGTAAACCATGGTCATCCGCATGGATCGATGCCCGAGAAGGGCAGCTATCGCTTCGAGGGACATGCCCCGGTTGATCGCTTGGGTGGCCAGGGTGTGGCGGAGCCGGTGCGGGTTGACGTGGCCGATCCCGGCGGCTGCGGCGGCTTTGGCGACGGCGCGGTCGACGCGGCCTTGCCGGATGCGTTGGCCGTGCTCGATGAACAGGTAGGGGCTGCGCAGGCCGGCTGGCCGGTCGGTGACCCAGTCGTCGAGGAGTTGTTTGAGCTGGGGGTGCAGCGGGATGTATCGGTCGGTGCGTAGCTTGCCCAGTGGCACGTGCAGCCAGTAGGCGGCGCCGATTTGCACGACCGAGTCGACGGTGAGGTCGAGGAATTCGCCTTTGCGCAGACCGGTGCGGGCCAGGAACTCCACGCTCAAGCGGACGAACGGATCGGTGTCGGCGCGGGCGGCCTGCAGCAGTTTTGTGAACGCGCCGTCATCGAGGAAGCGGGGCAGCGGGGCGTCGCGGGCCGGCAGGTCGCCGGCGAAGACGAGCACGGCTGCTGGGACGTCCTCGCCGTTGCATTCGGTGAGGCGTTCGAAGCAGGTGCGCAGCGTGCCGAGGTGCTCGGCGAGGCTGGTCTTGGTCAACGCTGCGCCGCGGGCGGAAGGCCGAGCGGCCAGGTGCAGTTTGTAGGCCTCGATATGGCGACGACGCAGGTCGGCGACGCACCCGACCTCGGGGGCGTGTTCGGCCAGCCAGCAGGCGAACTCGCGCAGCACGCCTTCGACCCGCACCATCGTCGCGGGGCGCAGCGACAGCCGGGTCTGGGCGATATACCCGGTCAGGGTGCCTGCCAGCCGAGACGGCACCGACGCCCACGCAGCGGCCCGCTCAGCGGCGTGATCCGGTGTCGTCTTACGGGGCGGGGCGTCGAGCAGACCGAGATGAAACAAAGTGGTCTGCGCGCCGAACAGGGCAGCGCTGAGCGCTTTCACCCCGTGGCTGTCAGGTCGGTGCCGGCCGATCGCCACGGCCAGCGCGTCCTGCCCGGCCCGGATCGTCGCCGCCGTCAGCTGCTCGGGTGTCACACCGGACAGCGCCGCGACCTTCGCCAACGCCGACCACTGCAGACGCGTCACGATGCGGCCGAAGCCGAGCTGCGCGGACATCGCGCGGAACCGTTCATAGAACACCTGGTGGTGATGCGCGGCGACCTCGCCGAGGTAGGGACGGCAGGCAACCAGATAGTCCGGGCTGGGCCGGACCCGGCCGGTCACGATCAGCCAGCCGACGACCCGCCGGTCCTTCAACGGCAGCGCACATTGCTCGGCCAGCGACAACCGGGTCCAGCCGTCGACCCCGACCCGGGTGAAGAACCTCCTGGCCACGGATGTCACCGGGGGCTCAGCGAACATACCCGCGGCGACCAAGTCAGCCCGATAGGCCGCAACTAATGTCTCCACGTCGGCGTGGCGCGCCGATGAGCCGCTCACTGCACGACCGGGCCGACGGCTTGGACTTCGATCGCCTCGGCCGCGCGCAGATACTCCTTCGCCAGCCAGTCATTGGCCAGGTGCAAATAGATACGGGTCGAATCGATCGAGGCGTGCCCGGCCTGAGCCTGAATCGCCTCCAAGGCCATCCCCGCTTCCCGCAGCCGGGTAAAGCACGTATGCCGCAACTGATGACAGGTCACCCGAACCAGTCCCGCCCGAACCCGGGCGCCGTCGAGGATCTCGTCCACCCCCGACGCCGACAGCGGCGCTCCGCGTCGAACACCTTTGAGCACCACGAACACCCGCGTGGTCGTCGACGTCGCCGGCCGCTCCTGCTCCAGATACGCACCGAGGGAAGTGAAAAACCGTGCCGACACCGGGACAACGCGCTGCCGACCGCCCTTGCCCTCGGCGAGGAACAGACGCCGTTCACCTGAGTTGACATCCGCCAACCGCAGCCCGAGCACTTCACACCGACGCAGCCCACCCAGCAGCATCGCCTCGACCATCGCCCGGTCACGATGCGTTCGCAGCGCCCCCACCAGCGCGTCAACCTCGCCAGGCGACAACACCCGCGGCAGCGTGCGTGGAGTACGGATCAGCGGCACCCCACCGTTGCCGCGCCGTCCGCTGGGACGACGCGCCGCCAGGCTGCCCGGCACCGGATTGCCGACCACACCGGCATCGCCACGCACAACCAGATACGCATACAGCCCGCGCACGCTCGACAACCGCCGCGCGATCGTGCGCGCCGCCAACCCAGCCTCGCCATCATCCAGACGCACCACCCGCTCGCCGCGGCGAGGAGCCCGCTGCGCCGCCAAGAACGCGAACACATCCGCAACCGCCACCTCCGCGGGAGGTTTCCCCACCACACCGAAGAAGACCTCCAGATCCCACGCGATCGCCAGCCAGGTATTACTCCTGGCTCGAGCTGCGACGAAGACCAGATAGTCATCCAGCAACGGATGTCCCAGCGTGATCGACGTCAACTCCGACCCATTCCGGCGAACGGTCAAACGCGGCACGAACCGATCCACGGGCCCCTCCTCGCTCACGGTCAGCCACCCAAAACAGCCAGCCGACCAAGAAGTTGGATCACCCGCATATCAGACACAAGAAGATGGAGATGACCCTCGATTTGTACGGCCATCTGTACGGCGATCGGCTCGACGAAGTGGCCGACCGGATGGACCAACTGCGGACCGAGCGCGGACTTCCTGCGGACTTTTTGCGGACTAAACCGCAGTTGATCATGTTTCCGGA
>DASXSF010000056.1:0-4924 GCA_036506155.1 Jatrophihabitantaceae bacterium | reverse complement strand
GCCTGCTGCTGGCCGGTCAGAGTACCTCCGCGGAAGGTGCCGAGCAGGTACAGGGGCGCCCCCGAACGGTCAGGGCGTCGCTGCCGCCAGGGTGGCGCCGGCGGCTGCGGGTACTCCTCGCGCTCCAGCTGCTCCCGTTCGGCGTCGAGCCGGTCGCGGTCTTCGGTGGCATGCCGCAGCAGGGCACCGACGTCGGCGAGCTGTTCGTCGAGGGCGGCACGGTGGGTGCTGGCGGCGTCGTCCACCAGCTCCCGGACCCGGTCGACTTGGACGACGTCGAGTTCGTCGCGAAGGTCCGCGTCGAGCGGCAGCTCGTCCAAATGCTCGATCCACGTCCGGACCGCCTCTCGGAGCTCGGCGGTGGCGGTGGTGACGGCTGCGTCGGCCCGGACGGCCTCGGTGCGGGCTTCGGCGGCCTGCTCGGCGAGCGTGTCGCGGCGTTGCTGGGCGTTCTCGGTCTGCCGGATGGCCTCGGCGAGGGCCTCGTCGTGGGGGCTCAATTCACCGATGCGGTCACGCAGGCCTGCAATCGCGGTCTGGATGACCGCTTCGGCGCCGTCGAGGTCGCCGGCACCCACAAGTGCGCCGGCCTGCCGCTGGTCGTCGTGCTACGCGGCTGGACGGGCCGCGGCGCTGGCGTCCTCACCGGTGCCGGCGACTTGGCGGGCGCGTTCCTCAACTGCCGTGTCCAGCCGCTTGCGGCCCGTGACGGCTTCGGCCAACTCCTTCCGCTCCCTACTGAGCCGCACCTCCACCTGGGCCTCGTCCTTGGCCGCCTCGACGGCCCGCCGTTTGGCGGCGTCGAGGTCCTTGGTGGCCCGGTAGGCGTCGCTGTTCTTGATGGTCTCAACGCGGGCTCGCAGCCGGCCTTCCTCCACGCGCAGATCACGACGCCGGGTGGAGGCGGCCTGCATGGCATGCCTGGCTCCCTGCAGGATCGTCTGGGTGTCCTTGAGGGCGCGGGCGGTTTCGTCGACCCGGGTGGTGGCACCGCGCACCGCAGCGGTCCGCTCAGCGACGACGGTCTGCAGGTAGCGCCGGTAGGTGATATTGAAGCCTGCGATGGTCCTGCGGGTCTCGCGCAGCGCCTCCAGCGCGGCGCGGTGCTCCTCGAGCCGGTCGACGCCTTCGGCGACCTTGGTGATGAGGTTGACATCCAGAGACGGCAGGCTCGTGGTGAGCATGCGGGAGAGGTCGGATGCCTTGAGCTGCTTGGCGAGCTGGGGCCGGCGCAGCTCGATCAGGAGCGTCAACAGGTTGTCGAACTGAGCCATCTCCTCGAACCCGAACAGCGCCCGGTTCACGGCCCCGCGGTACCGGTTCACCGCCGCGCGGTGGTCGCCGTGGCCACCGAACACTTCCCCGTGCGGGCCCAGCACCTCGTCCAGCTCTCGCTGGCTGCGCGGCCGACTGTCAACGAACAGGTGAAGATCGAGGTCGGGGCGCAGGTCGGTGAGGAAGAACCAGGAGGTGAACCCGGAAGCGTTGCGGGAGGCCCGCACCCCGTAGCCGGCCGTCTGGTATCGGGGCTGGCCGTGCTCGTCGAGACGGCCGAACTCGGCCCAGACGTAGCCGGCGACGACGGTGGCGTCCTCGTCGGTGTGCGGGCCGATGAGGTTTTCCCGCATGGTGCGGGCCTGCTCCCCGAACGGATCGAGCCGTTCGGCGCGCAGGATCGCGTCGAGCACGGCGGGGAGACTCACCTCCACCGCCTTGGTCTTCCCGGATTCGTTCTGGCCACGCAGCAGCAGCCGTCCGTCGCGGGCGACGAACCTGGTGGTGACGTCGTACTCCCAGACGTTCTGGATACCGATCCGCAGCAGGGTGTATCGCGGCCGCGTCGGGGTGGGCAGCCGGTCGGGGTCGTGCTGGGCGCGGAACAGCGGCTGGATGCTCGGGCTCACGGCTACGGCTCCTGAGTGGTGGGGCTGGCGACCCCGAAGCGGGCGACGGCGGGGGCCGGGACCACGGCATGGTCCAGGCGGTGGACGAGCCGGAACCGAGCCAGGTAATCCAGCGCTCGCGCCGTGAGCTGCGCGGGCCCGTCCTCGTCCAGGACCCATTGGGCCCAGCCGCAGCGGGCTGCGTAGTCGCCGATCAGGATGCGGATGTGGGCGACGAGCACCGAAATCGGTAGGGGCTCGGGGGCGGCAGCGTCCCGGCCTTCCTCCGGGTCACGGGCGGCCCGGTGGCGGTCGACGAGGTATTCGGCGAGCAGCAGGGCGCAATGCGCGACGGTCGATCCGGCGGCCGGGAACCGGTCGTCGGTCACTGGCTCGCCGATGGACGGGTCAACTGCGGCGAACCCTTCGGCGCGGCGTTCCAGGGTCAGCCCGAGCTCTGCGGCAACGCGGTTGGCGACCTGCCAGCGTGGCCCGAGCCAGTCGCGCTCGGCGGCGTCGAGGTCATCGTGGTACACGAGCGGGTCGTCGGCCAGCCGCCGCAGTACGCGATGGCCCGCGCGGGCGATGTCTCCGGCCGCGCCGGCTGGGTAGACCTCCAGCAGCACGTCGGTGGGATCGGCGACCAACGCAGGGCTGGTCGGGCATGACAGGAGGTGGGCGAGCAGGCGGTCATTGACGTCGAGGAGCGCGTCAGCAGTCGGATCGGTGGTGTAGTCGTCGAGGTTGCCGTCACGGACGGCGATGATCCGGTTGGCGGCCAGCCACTTGATCGCACCGGCGAATGCGACCCGGTCGCTGTGGCTGTTGGACGGGTCGAAGGTGGGAATGGGGTCCTCGGCCGCGGACAGCTCGGCGACGTTCTCGGACAGGACCGACAAGGTGGTCTGGCGCGGTTGCTCGTCAAGGGCCGCGCAGGCGAGGAACAGCAACGTGTACTTGCGAGGCGTCAGCGGGGTGTCGTTAAGCCTGGCGGGCCGCGTCGGGTCCGGTCGGGCCGCGACCTTGTGCAGCCGGGCGAACCCCCCGGCCGGATCGACCACCAGCCGCCAGCCGAGGTTGACGGCAAACCAGCGCGCCAGGTCCGCTCCGTAGCGCAGCAGCGCCGGCCAGAGCTCCGGCTCGTTGGCTCGGTGCAGCAGTGGATCGGCGAGCAGCCGCCGACGGATGCGGGTGAGCGCCTGGATACGGTCGGCGGCGAGCGTGTCGGTGAGGCTCATACGACATCACCACCGGCTCGCGCTTTGTCGTCGACGGCGATTCGGATATCCACGAGATAGTCCGGGCCGGTGAAGGCCCCATCGACGATCTGAAGTTTGGCGGGTTCCGACTCGGGCTCGGGGTCGCTGAGAATGATCTGGACCCCGGATGCGCCCGAGACCACGCGGCGAACCCCGCCTGCGCGGCGGGCGGACAACGCGTCGGACAGCAGGTCGAGCAGAAGGTCGAACTCGTGCCGGTCCAGGCGGGCGAAGTGCGACAGACGGGCAGGGCCGTTGGTGAGCAGCGTGGCCAGGGCCATACGGGCCTGCTCGCGTTCGCGTCGCCTGCGGTGCCGAAGCAGCTGCCTCGTCGCGTGCGTGTCGCGCGCCTTGGATGGGCGGCCAGTGCTGTTGGACCGGTTCTGCCGTCGGATGGTCACCGGAACGTCGATGGGAACGGCGTCCCACCAGGATGCCGACCTGCTGGTGACCTCCGGGTCGTCCTCGGGAATGGACAGATGCCGTGCCGGGTGTAGCCCGGTGAGTGCGACCCACAACCGATGCGCTGCGCCAGTGTCCTGCTCCGCCATCCACCGTGCGGCCTGGAGGAACGCGGCGGCCCGGGTTGGTGCGCCGGTCCGGGCGGCGTTGAGTCGGCTCAGGCTGCGGGTCAGTGCCGTAACGGCGTCGAGCGCGACAGCTCGCAGCCGGTCGACGGTAGGTGGCCGGGTGCCGGCTCGCACATACCAGCGGAGCAGCCCCTGCCAATGGGTACGCTGTCGAGCCCGCCACTCGGCGGCCGGGTCGCCGGTCTCGTCGGGCGGTGGGATGTCGTCGGCGGTCGCGCCTTGGTCGATCAGGGCGCTGATCCGCGCTCCGTCGAGGATGCGGAGTAGCTCGTCGATCTCGGGGCCGAGCAGGGTGAGCTGGCTGACGAAGCGGCTCAGGTACAGCTTGATGGCTTCCTTGCGAAGGCCGAACCCCGCCTCGTCAAGTCCGCCAGCGCCAAGGACATGCCGATCGGTGATACGGCCGATGTACCGCTGCGCCTCCCCGGTGAACCGCTCCTGGGCGGTGAAGAGGCCGTCGAGCATTGCCTTAGTGTCGTTCGCGCTCAGGTCGCCTTCGATCAGGGCACGTAGGCTGTCGCGGATGGTGACCAGCATGGTGACCTGCAGTGATCCGGATAGGCCCAGGCCCGACTCGATGTCCTCGATCGCTCGGTGGGCGATCCTGCCCGCGGGGGTGAGTGACCACAGGAAGCGACGGCGGTCGAGATCCTCCAGACTGGTGGCTCGCTCGTCCTGTCGGCGACCGAGGTTTCCGTGCTGATGGAGCTCGTCGAGGCGGATCCGCAGGCTGGCCTCGTCGTCGACCTCGGCCGCGTACGGGCTGGTCCGCAGGGCCTCGTGCACTTCGGGTTCGGCCAGCTCAAGGGTGAAGGTGTCACGCTCGGCGTCGGCGAACACGTGGACGATCGCTCGGTAGGTAGGCGTGAGCGGCTGGGTCGCGTACCAGAGCACGTCGACCTCGGGCAGGGTCCGTTTACGCATCGTCGCCATGGGCGTCTGGCCTTTATCTCGTACAGGGAGTCAGCTCGTCTGATAGCAGACCGGTGTGACAGGCGAGGGCCGCCTACCACAGCTCAAGGTTCTATCAAGAGCCGAAGCCGCGTACGTTCGCGATAATCGCGCAATATGCGACATGGCAGGTGGCTTGTCGGTGCCGGCCGATGAGCAACGCTCACGATCTCGGACTGAGGCTGTTGCAGTCATCGCCTGGGCAGGCCGCGCTTCGGCGTAGAAACGTTCCGTTGTGGCA
>DASXSF010000055.1:0-7132 GCA_036506155.1 Jatrophihabitantaceae bacterium | reverse complement strand
CCGCCGACGTGTCGGCGCGGCAGATCACCGACGAGGTCATGCGCCCGCTCGTCAGCCGGCCGGGCGCGGCGTGGCTGGCCTCGTTCGCGGTGGCGCTCCTCGCGCTGGCGGTCGGGGTCGCCTCGGTCGCCTATGAAGTCTCGACGGGCGTCGGCGTCTGGGGCTTGAACAAGACGGTGGGCTGGGCGTTCGACATCACGAACTTCGTGTTCTGGATCGGCATCGGGCACGCGGGCACGCTGATCTCGGCGATTCTGCTGTTGTTGCGGCAGCAGTGGCGCACGTCGATCAGCCGGTCCGCCGAGGCGATGACGATCTTCGCGGTGCTGTGCGCGGCGGTGTTTCCGCTGATTCACATGGGCCGGCCGTGGCTCGCCTTCTGGGTCATCCCGTACCCGAACGCGCGGGGGCCGCTCTGGGTGAATTTCCGGTCGCCGCTCCTGTGGGATGTGTTCGCGATCAACACGTATCTGACGATCTCGCTCGTGTTCTGGTATCTCGGGATGATTCCGGACTTCGCGACGCTGCGGGATCGCACGGCGGCAGGCTCCAGAAGGCTGGTATACAGCCTCTTGAGCCTTGGGTGGAACGGCTCGGCGCGGACGTGGTCGCGGTATGAAACCGCGACCACGATCCTCGCCGGGCTGGCCACGCCGCTCGTGATCTCGGTCCACACGATCGTGAGCATGGACTTCGCGACGTCGGTGCTGCCGGGCTGGCACGCGACGATCTTCCCGCCGTACTTCGTGGCCGGCGCGGTCTTCTCGGGCTTCGGGATGGTGCTGACGCTGCTCATCGTCACGCGCACGGTGATGCAGCTGGAGCACTACATCACCCTCCGCCATCTCGAGGTGATGGCCAAGGTCATGCTGCTGACCGGATCGATCGTCGGCTTCGCCTACGCGACCGAATTCTTCAACGCCTGGTACGGCGGGAACATCTACGAGCGCTACGCGTTCGTGAATCGCGCCACCGGCCCGTATGCCTGGTGCTTCTGGATCATGGTCGGGTGCAACGTCACGGCGCCGCAACTGCTCTGGATCCGCCGCGTGCGGCGCAACGTGGCGGCGCTCTTCGTGCTGTCGATTCTGGTCAACGTCGGGATGTGGTTCGAGCGCTTTGTCATCATCGTCACCTCGCTGCACCGCAGCTACCTGCCGTCCTCGTGGACGATGTACCAGCCGACCCTGATCGAGGTCGGCACGCTGATCGGCAGCTTCGGGCTGTTCTTCACCTGCTTCCTGGCGTTCATCCGCGTCCTGCCGATGATCGCGATGTGGGAAGTCAAGGCCGGCACCGGGCCCGCGGCGGAGCCGACGCATGAGTGAGCAGGCGTTCGCGCCCGAGTATCTGGTCGCGCTGTTCGACGACCCGCGGCGGCTGGTCAGCGCGGTGCGCGCGGTGCGCGCGCGCGGGCTGCGCGTCTACGACGTCTACACGCCTCATCCGGTGCATCACCTGGACGACGCGCTGGGCCTCACGCGCTCGCGCCTGCCGCTGGCCACGCTGGCCGGCGGCGTGCTCGGCCTGGTCAGCGCGCTGGCGCTCGAGCTCTACGTGTCGGTCTACGACTGGCCGCTCAACGTCGGCGGGAAACCGGACAACTCGATGCTGGCGTTCATTCCGATCGCGTTCGAGCTCACGATCCTGTGCGCCGGGCTGGCGACGGTGGCGGCGCTGCTCCTGCGGTGTCGCCTGTTCCCGACCCCGCACCCGCGCGTCGTCGTGGCGGCGGCGACCGACGATCAGTTCGCGCTGGTGCTCCGGTGGCGGCACACCGCGTTCGATCCCCAGGTCGAGCGTCTGTTGTATGACCAGGGGGCCCGCGACGTGTCCCGGAAAGCGATCGCACGATGACGCCAGACCTTCACCACGGGCTGCTCGCCGTGCTCGTCTCGGCGTTCGTCGCCGGCGGCTGCGGCGGCGGATCGGCCCAGCGGGGCCGGGAGTACACACCCGACATGACCTACTCGGTGGCCTACGACAGCTTTGCGCCGAACCCTGCGACACGGAACGGCATGACGTTGCAGACGCCGGTGCGCGGGACGATTCCGCGCGGCTTCCTCCCGCTGCACTACACCACCACGGCCGCCGACGCCGAGCGGGCCGGCCGCGAGTTGGCCAATCCCTTCGCCCACGTGCCGGCGGCGGTCGAACAGGGCCATCGCCAGTACGAGACGTTCTGCCTGGTGTGTCACGGCGCGCGCGGCCAAGGCGACGGGCCGCTGGTGCCGCTGATTCCGAATCCGCCGGCCTATTCGTCCGAGCGGGTGCGGGCGATGCCGGCCGGCCGGCTGTTTCACGTGATCACGTATGGCTCGGGCCGCATGGCGTCCTACGCCTCCCAGATTCCGGCCAGCGATCGCTGGCTCATCGTGACCTACGTCCAGACGCTGCAGACCCGGCCGGAGGCGACGCCATGAGCGGCGCCCGTGGAGTGGGGATGCGCGCGCCGATCGTGCGGACGCTGGCGCTGTCGGTCGCCGGGCTGGTCGCCATCGCCGTGGGGCTGGGGCGCGACCCGGCGCGGATCTGGACCAGTCTCCTGGTCGACGGGTTCTACGTGCTGTCGGTCGCGTTGGGCGGCATGCTGTTCCTCGCCGTGCAGTACCTGTCGGGCGCCGCGTGGTCGGCGGGGATGCGCCGGGTGGCCGAGGCGCTGATGGGCGCGCTGCCGGTGGCCGCGGTGATGATGCTCGCGCTGGTGGTCGGCCGCGGGTCGCTGTATGCGTGGGCCGCCCCGGCCCCGGCGCATCCGGCCGCGGCCCTGGCCTCGGTGTACTTTGCCGTCCCGTTCGTGTGTGCGCGGCTGGTGGGCTTTCTGCTGCTCTGGCTGGGGTGCGCCCGGCTGCTGCGCCGCGCCTCGGCGCACCAGGACACGAGCGCCGATCCGCGGCATCACCAGCGCCTGGTCCGCTCGGCGGCGATCTTCGTCGTGGTCTTCGCGGCGTCGTTCGCGCTGGCGAGCGTCGACTGGCTCCTCACGCTCGATCCGCGCTGGACGAGCACGATGTACGCGGTCTACGTGTTCGCGGGCGTGCTGGTCCAGGGCGTGGCCGCCGTCACCCTGGTCGTGGTCCTGCTGCACGAGCGCGGACACCTCGTCGACGTGGTCAACGCGAACCACTTGCACGATCTGGGGAAGCTGCTCCTCGCGTTCACGACCTTCTGGGCCTACATCTGGCTGTCGCAGTACCTCCTGATCTGGTACAGCAACCTCCCGGAGGAGGCCGGCTACTACGTCGTCCGGACCGGGGGCGGCTGGCTGCCGCTGTTCGTCACCAATGTCGTTGTCAACTGGCTGGTGCCGTTCGGTCTGCTGTTGCCGCGCGCGGCGAAACGCAGCCCGTCCCTGTTGAAGGGGGTCGCCGTGCTGGTCCTCCTCGGCCGCTGGCTGGACCTCTATCTCCTGGTCTCGCCGCAG
Source organism: Jatrophihabitantaceae bacterium (assembly GCA_036506155.1). Classification (GTDB taxonomy): domain Bacteria; phylum Actinomycetota; class Actinomycetes; order Mycobacteriales; family Jatrophihabitantaceae; genus DASXRA01. The sequence goes on along the minus strand of DASXSF010000055.1, from coordinate 3,708 downwards.
ACGATGCCGGCGCCGGCGGTGGGCCTGATCGAAGTGGCCATCGCGGTGGCCTATGGCGGGCTGGTCTGGCACGCCGTGTCGGGCGCGCTGGCGCGCCGGCCGCTCGTCGTCGCACATGATCCGTATCTGGTCGATTGTCTTCAGCATCAGCAGTAGTCACCGTTATGCCAAGCCGAAGGTTGAACCTCCTCGTCTCCGCCGCGACGGCCTGCACCGTCGTCGCGCTCGTGTATCGCGCGCCGGCCGCCGATGTCGAGCTGCCGAATCGCATTCCGGAGCCGGCGCCGTATGTGACGGCCGAAGCGCAGTTCGTGCCGCCGCCGTTCGAAGAGTACTGGGAGAAGCTCGATCACCCGGGGCAATGCCAGACCTGTCACCAGCGCGTGTTCGACGAGTGGAACGGGTCGATGATGGCCAACGCGTGGCGGGATCCGGCGTGGCGCGCCGCGTTTCTGCTGTCGTCGCGCGAGACCTCGACGGCGGGGGATTGCGAGGTGCCCGCGCCGCCCGACGGCACGCCGAAAGCCCAGCACAATCCGTTCGCGGTGGCCGGCGCGTGCGCCAGCGTGTTCGACCTCGGCACCACGCATCACCGCCTGGCGCGCCCCGGCTCGCTCATCGACGGCATGTGCGCGCGGTGTCATATGCCGACCAACTACGTCGACAACGTGCCGCTGCAGAACGTGACCGTCGACGTGCCGTCGGGCGCCGAGCACGGGCGGCTCGAACCCAACTTCAACCCGACGTCGGCCAACCAGACCGGCCTGGCGTTCGCGACGCTCGAGGCGCAGCGGCGCAACACCGAGTCGGGCAAGACCGGCGTCGCGTGCATGGTGTGCCACAGCGCGGTCGACACGCGCGACACGCCGTTTCACAACTATGCGGCCTCGACCCAGGGCCACGGCTACGTGCCCGCGCTGGGTACCAAGCCGCGCGCCGAGCTGGTCGCCGCCGCCGATCAGGACATCCTCGAGGTGCCCGATCAGCACGCGGCCAATCTCGGCTACAGCATCGGCGGCGGCGCGTTCCGGTTGTCGCCGCACGCCATCGGCGTCGCCGACCGGGCGGGCCCGCTGACGCTGAAACCGCATGCGGGGACCTCGGACAGCTACCTCAGCGGCGTCTTCAAGCAGCCCCCGGCGCCCTACGAGCAGATGGACACGTCCAAGCACCAGGGCTTCCGGCAGGTGCTGTCGACCCGCGCAGAGTTCTGCAGCGGGTGCCACGACGTGACCAATCCGCTCACGATCAAGAATCACGTCGGCAAATGGGTCGGCGGCTTCCCGATCGAGCGCACCTACGCCGAGTGGTCGAGCAGCCGCTATGCCGACCGGGCGGGGAACACGCAGTTCGATCCGGCGTTCAAACGCGATTGCCAGACGTGCCACATGCAGGAAGACTACGGCCAGCCGGGGACGGCGCACACGTTGTACAAACAAGGCGCACCGGCCGGCCCGCTCGTGGATCGCGTCGCGAACGGCAGTCCGTCGCGCACCTACTTCAGCCATCACTTCGTCGGGGGCAACGCCTACCTGCCGCGGATGATTGGCGCCGACACCGACGAGTACGGCAACGTCCAGCCCTATCCGGAGCTGTCGGCGTTCAGCTTCTCGTCGGCGGATGAAAAAAGTGTCTATGCGAATGCCTTCTGGACCCACGCCGAGCGGCGCGGCGCGCTGACGCAGCAGGCCCGGCTCGCGTGGGATCGCCTCCGCAACGCCCTGGACCTGGACGTGACCGGGCCGCGGCACACCGCGCCGGGCCGCCGCGCGCCGCTGCAGGTCACGGTCACCAACAGCGGCGCCGGCCACAATTTTCCCACCGGGTTCCCGGAGGGGCGTGTCGCGTGGCTGGCGGTGCGCGCCGTCGATCTCGCGACCGGCCGGGAGCTGGCGATCGACGATGCGTTCTGGCACCGCGCCTCGCTCGGGGTCGGCGGCTTGACCGGCGCGGACATGGTCGATCCGAACTTCCCGGGCTGTGACTGGAAGATTCCGGCCGGCTCGCCCGATCCGTACGCCTACCAATTCAAGGCCGTGGCGAGCCAGGGCGACGGCTGCCCGACGCTCGACCTGGTCTACGCCGCGCCGTTGAATCTGGTGACCAACGCCAACGGCCTCCCGATCGACGCCCGCGGCCGCGTGATCGATCGGGAGAATCCCCGCGCGCTGCCGCAGTTCCGCGACCTCAACGGCAACGGCGACCGCTACGACGATGCGTTCTTGCGCGATACGCGGCTGCGGCCGCTGCCCAACGCCGGCGCCTCGGTAGCGCTGGATCGCTATGCGGTCGTGATCCCGCCGGGCACGGCCGGCCCGGTGGCCGTCACCGCCGCGGTGTACTATCAATCGATCGAGGCGATCGTGGCCAAGAAGTTCCTCGGCAACCTGGCCGATACCGATGGCGACTTCGTGCTCGAGCCGTGCGTGCTCGGCGGCGCCTGCGACGGCCGCACCCCCTCGGTCGAGCCGCCGGTGGTCGAAGGCGCGCCGCCCGTGCCGATGGAGGTGCGCAGCTGGGTGATCCAGATCGACCAGGCCCGCGTCGATCACGTGCCGCCGCGCGTGACCGGCACCTATCCGCCGCCCGGCGCCACGCGCGTGTTTCAGGATGCCGTGGTCAAGGCGTTCTTCTCGACACCCGTGCGGGGGGTCGATCGCACCACCTTCACGCTGGTCGACGCCAAAGGGCGGCCGGTGCCGGCGTCGGTCGATCAGATCGGCGACGGCACCTGGGCGCTGTTCCCCGACCGGGTGTTTCTGACCGGCGGGGAGACTTACACCGCGCGCCTGGCCGCCGGCCTCTGCGACCACGGCGGCGGCGCCTGCACCACACGCGACGTGCGGTGGCGCTTCACGGTCAGCGCCGCGCGCGGCGAGGGCACCGGCGACACGACGATCCCCATCGGCTTCCCCGCCGGGCACGCGCCGGTCCCGACGGCCCCGGTCGTCACCCACATTGTGTGGGCCGGTGGCGCCGAGGGCCTCACCGCCGTGTTCTCCCAGCCGGTGATGAACGTCACGGCGCGGACCTTCACGGTGCATCCCGTGAACGACGCGGCGGGCGAGTGCACCTTGCAGGGGGCCGCCGTGAAAGGCCGCATCTCGTCGAATGCCTCGGCGGAGGCGTGGACGTTCACACCGGAGGCGCCGCTCCCCCGGGGCAGTGGCTACTGCCTGACCCTGACCGGCGACGTCTACGATCTGTCCGGCCGGGCCATGGCGCACGCCCTCACGACGCGGGTGAAAGTCGGTGACCTTCGCCCATAAGCATGGCCCGCCGCGAGACAACTCATCTACTAATCTAGGGGAGGGACGCTCTTCAGGGCGTCCCGCGCGGGACGGTCTGAAGACCGTCCCCGACGAATCCAACCACGCCGCAGGAGAATCGTTCGATGTCATCAATGCATCGCACCGCCGTCGCGCTCTTCCTCACCGTGTTCGCGCTCGCCGTGCCGTCCTCATCCCTCGCCGAGGATCGCCTCGGCGGTCACTTCGGCGTCGTCTTCCCGCTCGTGACCCACGTGGGCGGCGAGACGACGACGATCGGCGATCAGTTCAAGCTCGGCTTTCCGATGGGGATTACCGTGAAGACCGCCGAGAAGTGGGCCTTCGATCTGGAGCTGGTGCCGGTCGTGACCAGCGATCGCTTTGTGTCGCTCACCGTCCATCCCGGCGTCATCCACTCGCTGCCGCACTCGCTGGGCGC
>DASXSF010000054.1:0-33161 GCA_036506155.1 Jatrophihabitantaceae bacterium | reverse complement strand
CGCCCACCTCGACGGGTACGGGCCCATCACCGCCGCCCTCGCCCGCCGCCTCGCCGCCGACCCCACCGGCACCTGGCGGCGGCTGGTCACCGACGACACCGGCCAACTCCTCGACTACGCCCGCCGCACCCACCGGCCACCCGCCAACCTCACCGACCACGTCATCGCCAGAGACCACACCTGCACGTTCCCCGGCTGCCGACGCCCAGCCAGGCTGTGCCACCTCGACCACGCCCAGCCCTGGGGCAACGGCGGTGAGACGAACGGCGCGAACGTCTCCGCCCTCTGCACCAGACACCACAACGTCAAGCACCACGCCGGCTGGCACGTCACACACAGACCCGACGGCACTCACGAATGGAGCAGCCCCACCCGGCATCGTTATGTGGTGCATCCGCGAGCGGGCTAATTCGGCATGTCGAGGCAGCCGAGCCGGCCGGGTCAGCGAGCGTGTTGAGCAACCCCACGCTCGGTCAGTTTCGTCCGCCGTCGCATCCTCATTGAACCGTCAGCGCGATACGGACCGGAGCCGGACGAGGTGACACGCCGCTGCACGCGCAGTAGGTACTCCTTGCGGTCAAGGGGGTTCTGGTCCGTGCGCGGCCGGGTCGGGACCGCGTTGTGCACCTGCTCGTACCGGGCGAAATCATTGTCGAGCACACCTTCGCCTCGGGTCAGCGTCGGCAGCCGCCGGCGCAGCGAATGAACGTGCGCGGCGGGTATCTCACCGTCGAGCATCGCCGTCGCGCCCAGCGTCGACGACGTAAGCGGGACGGCCCGCAGCGTGGGCAGCATGCGCAGCGCTGCCGGCAGCGTGTCCGCCGGGATCTCCAGCCGGAACTGGTGGATCGGCTCGTACACCCGGGTGCCCGCCCGTCGCAGCGCGTCCATGAGCACCAGCGGAGTCAGGCCACGGAAGTCGGCGCCGGTGCTCGACATGCTCTTGTCAAAGCCCTGATGGGCGTGGCTTTGCCGGGGGGCATAGCCGGAACGGGTCATCGTGACCGTGCAGTCGGCGACCTGCCAGCCGAAAAGGCCCTGCCGCAGCGTGTCGTGCACGGTGTCTTCGACGGCTTTGAAGAATGCCGCCGGCATCGACCCGAGCTCGACCCCGAGCCGGAACTGCACGCCGCTGCCGACCGGTGCCGGCGCCACGCGCAGGCCCACGGTGGCGAGGAACGGGTTCGAGGCCATACCGAGCACCTCGAACGCCTCACCAGTTCCGGACGGACGCTCGATGCAGATCGTCGTCGTCTCGCGGAACGTGACGTCCACCCCGTACTCCGCGGCGAGCGTCGCCTGGATGACTTCCTTTTGCACCTCACCGTAGAGCGATACGAACAGCTCGCCGTCTTGCCGCAGATTGATCAGCGGGTCCTGCTCGGCGAGTTCGGTGAGCGCCGCCTGGAGAATGCCCCGTTCGGCGGGGCGCACCGGTGACACGACGGTGGAAAGCGTTGGTGGCGCGAAGTAGCGCTGGGCCCCTGACGGCGCGGCGCCGATCCGGTCGCCCACGCGAAGATCGAGTCCGGATACTTGGCCGATCCGCCCGGCGGCGAGGAGCCCGCGGCGCACCGCCGCCCCGCGCTCGAACACCCGCAGCCCGGTGACCTTGCCGCGCCGGCCGATCCCGTAGCGCACCTCGTCGCGAACGTGCAGCGTTCCTGCGAACATCCGTACGTACGCGATCTTCTCTCCTGCCGGACCCCGCTCGATCTTGAACGCGGCACCGGAGACCGGCCCGTCGGTCCCGCGCGTCGTCGGCAACAATCCGGCGAGGCCGATGCGGAGCGATTCCACGCCGGCTCCGGTGATGGCCGAGCCGAAGAACACCGGGTGTACCAATGCACGCCGGGTCTGAGTGCCGAGCTCGTGGCGCAGGCGGCCGGGTGCGAGCGAGCCGTCGAGGTATGCCGCGAGCAGCGCGTCGTCGCGCGCGGTGAGCAACTCCGCCAGCTGCGCCGCCGCGGGCATCTGCGTGACGAACGATGCGGCGCGGGTGCCCGCGGCCGACACCGAGCCCATCGGGACAATCGCCTGCGTCAGCTTCTCTGCGATGCCGCGCAGCACGCGTTCGGGGTCGGCGCCACCACGGTCGATCTTGTTCACGAAGATCACCGTTGGAATGCGCAGCCGCTCCAGCGTGCGCATCAGCACCCGGGTCTGCGCCTGGACACCCTCGACGGCGGAGACGACGAGCACTGCGCCGTCAAGCACGGAAAGCACCCGCTCGACCTCGGCGATGAAGTCCGGGTGGCCGGGCGTGTCGATCAGGTTGACCGTGACATCAGCGATCTCGAACGAGACCACCGCGGCCTTGATGGTGATGCCGCGGGCCCGTTCGAGGGCGAGGGTATCGGTCTGGGTGCTGCCGCGGTCGACACTGCCTACCTCGCCGATGACGCCGGCGTCGTAGAGCAGGCGTTCGGTCAGACTGGTCTTACCGGCGTCGACATGCGCCAGGATTCCCAGGTTCAACGTGCGCACTGCAGGTCATGTCCTTCGGGTAGGCGAATAGCAGCTGAGTGGACATGAGGGCTGCACGCATGCCCACAGTGCAGCAGAGCGCGTGGCGCGCGGGCAAGGCATTTACGATGCGCGGGTGAGGAGCCGGGCGGCGATCATCGTGACGGGGACGGAGGTGCTCACGGGCCGAGTCACCGACCGCAACGGGCCGTGGCTGGCAGAGCGGCTGCGGGTTGACGGCGTGGACGTCGCATACGTCCTCGTGGTGGGCGATCGGCCGGACGACCTGCGCACCGCGCTGCGCTTCTCGCGCTCGGCCGACCTGGTCATCACGTCCGGCGGCTTGGGTCCCACCGCCGACGACCTGACCGTCGAGGTCGTTGCCGAGGTGCAGGGCCGACCGCTGCGCCTGGACGTGGCCCTGGAACTGCGGATCGCGGCAATCGTCGAGCGCCTGAGTGCCGGGCGCGGCTGGCACCTCGACCCGGACGCGACGGCCGCGGCCACCCGCAAGCAGGCGCTCGTCCCACTGGGCGCCTCGGTTATAGAGCCGGTCGGCACTGCACCTGGCCTCGTGGTACCAAGTGCCGACGGGCTGTCGGGGCCGCCGGTCGTCGTGCTGCCCGGACCGCCTCGCGAGCTGCAGCCGATGTGGCCCGCTGCACTGGCAGATCCCGCCGTCCGGACGGCGCTGGCACAGCGCGCCGAGCTGCGGCAGCGCACCTTGCGGCTGTGGGGCACGCCGGAGTCCGAGCTTGCGGCGACCCTGCGGGACGCGTCCGCACGGCTCGCGGACCTGGAGATCACGACCTGCCTGCGCGACGGCGAACTGGAGATCGTCACCCGCTACGGCGTCGCCGCCGAACCGGCGTACCGCGACCTCGCCGCCCTGATCGCCGCGGCCTACCCGGACACGCTGTTCTCGCCCGACGGGCGGACGATCGACGACATCGTCGCCGACGGACTACTCCGCCGCGGGCTCACGATCGCGACCGCCGAGTCGTGCACCGCCGGCCTGCTCGCCGGGCGGCTGACCGAACGGCCAGGCTCGTCGGCGTATGTACTCGGCGGGTTCGTCGCGTACGCGAACTCGGCCAAGGAGCAAGAGCTCGGCGTCCCCGCCGGGCTCATGGAGGGCGTCGGCGCGGTGAGCGCCGAGGTGGCGGAGGCGATGGCAGTCGGCGCGCGCAGACAGCTCGGCGCCGACATCGGCGTCGGCGTCACGGGTGTCGCCGGTCCGGATGGCGGAAGCGCGGCGAAGCCCGTCGGGCTCGTGCATCTGTGCGTGGCCGGCGTAGGCACGACGCTGGCACGCCGGATCACGCTGCCCGGATCGCGAGCCGAGATCCGTCGCCGCGTCGTGGTCGCCGCGCTGCACCTCATCCGGAAGCTGCTCGAACGCTAGGGCAGTGCCGTTCCAAGGCGACTCCCCTGACTCGGAGCCCGCCACGCTGCCGGTACCCACCGGCGCGCCACGTCAGGAGCAGTTTGGACGCCGCAGCCCACGGGTAGCACCTAGACCGTAAGGAGGACATCGTGCAGACCACACGCAGGATCAGTACTTCCGGGCAGCGCCTCATGGGCCGCCTGAAGGTGCTGATGGGCCGTCTCACCGGCGACCGGCGAGAGGCGACGCAGGCACGAAGCGATCGAGTGAAAGCGAACGTCAGCGAGACCCTCAGGGGCTGGCGACGCAACTGGGTGAGGAGCTGATATGGGTACGGGTGGTCTGGCAACCAGCCTCATTGTCATTGCCGTCGGCGCGATCCTGCGCTTCGCGGTCTATGACCAGAACACGAACGGGTTCAACGTCGGCACGATCGGAGTGATCCTCATGATCGTCGGCATCATCGGATTGATCCTCTCCGTCATGCTGCTGACCATGCGCCGGCGTACGGACATCTACCACCACGACGAGGACTACATAGAGCCGGGCGCGCCGCCACGCCGCTACTACCGGTGAACCGCTGTAGCGGCACGCCCACGTGCTGCGCTAGCCGTGCTCGGTGACGCGTCCCGCGTGTGCCTCGGCCTCGAGCCGTTCGGCGATAGTCGGGTAGTGGTACTCGAACGCGGGTCGCTCCGAGCGGATGCGCGGCATGTGGGTGAAGTTGTGGCGGGGCGGCGGCGACGACGTCGCCCATTCCAGGGAGTTGCCGAAGCCCCATGGATCCTCGGCGGTGACGATCTCGCCGTAGCGGTAGGACTTGTACAGGTTGTAGAGGAACGGCAGCATCGACGCCCCGAGGATGAATGCGCCGATCGTCGAGACGGTGTTCAGCGTGGTGAACCCGTCACTGGGCAGGTAGTCGGCGTAACGGCGGGGCATGCCCTCGTTACCCAGCCAGTGCTGCACCAGGAACGTCGTGTGGAAGCCGACGAAGGTCAGCCAGAAGTGCAGCTTGCCGAGTTTCTCGTCCATGTAACGGCCGGCGAACTTCGGGAACCAGAAGTAGATGCCGCCGAACACGGCGAAGACGATCGTGCCGAACAGCACGTAGTGGAAGTGGGCCACCACGAAGTACGTGTCGCCGAGGTGGAAGTCGAGTGGCGGCGAGGCCAGGATGATGCCGGACAGCCCGCCGAACAGGAACGTCACCAGGAAGCCGACCGCGAACAGCATGGGTGTCTCGAACGTGATCGAGCCGCGCCACATGGTGCCTATCCAGTTGAAGAACTTCACCCCGGTGGGCACCGCGATCAGGAACGTCATCAGCGAGAAGAACGGCAGCAGCACCGCCCCGGTGGTGAACATGTGGTGCGCCCACACAGTCATGGACAGGCCCATGATCGCGAACGTGGCGAGGATCATGCCCTTGTAGCCGAACAGTGGTTTGCGGCTGAACACCGGGATGATCTCGGTGATGATGCCGAAGAACGGCAGCGCGACGATGTAGACCTCGGGGTGGCCGAAGAACCAAAACAGGTGCTGCCACATGATCGCCCCGCCGTTGGAGGACTCGAACACCTTCGCGTGCAGGTGCCGGTCGACCCACAGCACGAGCAACGCCGCGGTCAGGATCGGGAATGCCAACAGCACCATGATGCTGGTCGCCAGGATGTTCCAGGTGAAGATCGGCATCCGGAACATCGTCATGCCGGGCGCGCGCAACGTGATCACCGTGGTCACCATGTTGACGGCGCCCAAGATCGTGCCCAGACCGGCCAGCACCAGACCCATGATCCACAAATCGCCGCCCACACCGGGTGAGTTCATGTCGCTCGTCAGCGGAGAGTAGGCGTACCAGCCGAAGTCGGCCGCGCCGCCCGGCACGATGAACCCGGACAGCACCATGAGCCCGCCGAAGAGGAACAGCCAGAACGAGAAGGCGTTCAGCCTCGGGAACGCGACATCGGGCGAGCCGATCTGCAGCGGCAGCACGAAGTTCGCGAACGCGAAGACCATCGGCGTCGCGAACAGCAGCAGCATAATCGTGCCGTGCTCGGTGAACAGCTGGTTGTACTGCTCCGACGACAGGAACTGCATGCCAGGGCGTGCCAGTTCCGCACGCATCAGCATCGCCATCAGGCCGCCGGCCATGAAGAAGCCCAGCGACGCGACGAGGTACAGCCGAGCGATGATCTTGTGGTCGGTGGTCCGCAGCAGTTGTAGGAACCACGCGCCCTTCGAATCACGTTGCACCGGCCCGCGCGCGATGGGCGCCGGGCTCAGCTCGACGACAGGACGGTCCCGAGTGGCCGTCACAGCGATATCCAGATACGTGTCACGACGGCTCCCGCGCCTTGGCGGGTCGGCTGTTCGTTTGGCCCACTCAGCACGCTAGCGCAGATCTCGCGCAGCGCAAGGACGCACCGAGGCCCTCTTGCGGTGGCGCCACGTTCGGCGCAGGCTGGAGCGCACAAGTCCTCGTCAGCACAGAGGATCGCCGCGATGGACCGTCGCCTACTGCCGGCGTACCAGCCCCCACCTGTCAGCTCAATCCACCGGTTGGGGCTGCACAACATCGAGATAGACCAGACCGCAGCGGCCATGCACCGCTGCGGCACGACGCATTTGCCCACGGGCCGTGTCTGCATGCTGCCCGAGCGGCACCGCGGTGGCTGCCAGTTCACCGAGCGGCCGCGCAAATCGTCGTCCTGACGCGTTGTCGTCCCCGACGCGGATACTGCGACGATGGCGTATGACGAGCAGCTCGCCGACCGCATCCGTGGGCAGCTGAACGGCGAGCCCGGCCTGACCGAAAAGCGCATGTTCGGCGGGCTTGCCTTCCTGATTAACGGCAACATGGCCGTCAGTGCGAGCAGCCAGGGCGGGCTGTTGTTGCGAGTCGACCCCGCCCAAACCGAGCAGCTGGCGGCGCAGCCGCACGCGCGGCCGTTCGTCATGCGCGGCCGGGAAATGGACGGCTGGCTACGCGTCGACACGGATGGGCTCGGCAGCGACGCGGAGTTCGCGCAGTGGGTCTACCGCGGCGTCGCCTACGCCCGCACCCTCCCCCCGAAGTGACGGCGTAGCAAACAGCCGGAGGCATCCGGCAAGCGCAACCACGCGGCGATGAGTGCTCGCGCGAAGGGCCGCCGCTGCGACGCGGCCCGCGCCGAAGGCGCGAAGCGGGATGAATCAGCTCGGGTCGGCGCAGGCGGGATCTACCGGTAAGCCCGAATGTCGGCCACACTCCACCAGCTCGGGGCGGCCGCCGTCAGCGTGGCGCGCACGTACCGCACCGGCGCGCCCATGAGATCGACCGTCGTGAATTGGCCGCTACCGGCACCGCTGGCCACGGTCGTCCAGTGCGTGCCGTCTCGGCTGGTCGTGACGGTGTAGCCACGCGGGTAGTCGCCCACCGACACGCCGGTGTCGAAGACGACGCGCCGGGCCGGGAGGGCGGCTCCGAAGTCCACCTGGAGGAACTGCCCGGGAGCCTGCGCTGTGCCGGTCGAGTAGCGCGTGCTGGCGTCGGCGTCGACGGCGTTCGCCGCGACGTCGCCCGAGCAGCAGGGGTCGGTCGGGCCGGGCGGGTCCGCGCTTGCGGTCCACCCGGACGGTGCGATCTGGCGCAGCGCTGTGCTGCCGGGTGGCTGGCCGCGCCAGGTGAACGTGGCGAGAGCGCCGCCGGGCAGCGTGTAGGCGAACGACTTGTTCCCTTCGCGCACCGCGAAGGTCTGCGGGTTGTCGTTCTCGTTGTGTGCGACGAGCACGGTGCTGCCGTCCGGATTGCGGAACGCGACGTCCATGACCTGCCCGTTCCATCGGGTCGTGCCGAACGAGGTGCTGGCGATGCGCACCGCGCCTGGCGTGACGAACCGGGCCAGGTGCCCGAGCGTGTAGTACTCGGCATTGTCGGTGACCGTGTCGCCCGGCCCAACCGTGACGATGCCGGTGCACGTGTCGCAGCCGCCAACGTGAGGTCCGCCGGAGGGGTCGAGCGCGAGGTTCCAGTTGATTACGGTCTCGGCCCAGTTGCGCGTGTTGCCGATGATCAGGTTACGGGCGTGCCACTTGAGCGTGTCGGAGAACGTGTTCGCCGGGTCCGACGATTGGGTGCCCGAGCACTCGGTGAAGTAGATGGCGTTGTCCGGGAACTGCTCGTGCAGCGCGCTCATCGCGCTCGGGTCGCCCGAGTAGCAGTGGTAGGCGACGCCGTATACCCAGCGGGCGGCCGGCGAGTTGAGCACGTTCTGCGGGTAGCTGTTGACGTCCGCGGTCTCGTCCGGCGGCGTCGCCGCGATGTCGCCCGGGTGCTCGGTCCAGTTGTGGTCGTACGCCAGGATCCGGGTATGCAGTCCAGCTGTACGAAGCATCGGCCCCAGCTGCTCGATGACATTTGCTTCCTGCCACGACGGAAGATCGGTGCCGGGATAGCCGGACGGTGTGCGGTTCTGCGGTTCGTTCTGCACTGTGATCGTGTCGACCGACACGCCTGCCGCTCGGTAGGCCTCGACGAACTTCAGCAGATACAGCGCGTACGAGTGGTAGATCCGTGGATCGTCGATCAGCCGGCCACCTATCAGCGAGTCGGTGGTCTTCATCCAGGCCGGCGGGCTCCACGGACTGGCCACTATCTGCAATCGCGGGTTCAGTGTCTCTGCCTGTCGCAGCAGCGGCAGGATCTGAGCCTGGTCGTGGGCGATCGAGAAGTGCTGCTGCGCGTAGTCGGTCTGGCCGGCCGCCAGGTCGTCGTACGTGTACGCCGCGGTGGCGACGAAGTCCGACGCGCCAACGGGCTGGCGCAGATAGTCGAGGCCGTCGCCGTGCACCGGGCTGAACAGCGAGCGCATCGTGGCGGCGCGCGCAGCGGGGGAGAGTCGGTACAGCACCGTGGCCGACGAGTCGGTGATCGCGCCGCCGAAGCCCTGCATCTGCTGGAAGGTCAACGTCGGATCGACCACGACGGTCGGCACTTCGGGCGCCGCCGCGCCGAACGCGACCGTGCCGCGATCGTGCATCTTCTCTGCGCCGTCGGGCGTCGTGACCCAGACATGGGCGGTAATTGGCGGGGCGGGATCTGCGGCCGCGACAGCTGGGGACAGTGCGAGCGCGAGGCCGGCGATGATCAGCATTCGCATGGGTCGTCACCTCCTACTCAGGCAACGTATCTCTCATCGGGGCAAAGCGGAAGCGCCAGCATGACCTCTGACGTAATCGACACGCCGCGCAGATGTGGGTTGGCTCGGGTGTATGACGCAATTCGATCGGACGCTACGTGTGGTCATGTGGCTGGACGCGTTCCTGTCCGCCGGGCTCGCCGTTCTCGGGGCGCTCGCGAGCCCCATCGTCGCTGCGGTCGGGCTCCCGCGCGGCGTTGTCTTCGGGCTCGGCATGGCGGCGATCGGCTTGGCGTTGTTGCTCGCGTCGTTGGGCGCGATCACGGCCGGGCTGCTCATCGTGCGGATGCGTGCCGGCCAGTACCGGATGCCGCCGCGACTGCGCCTGCCGCTGCCGGCCGGCATGCGCCCGCCGACGGCCGGCTGAGCGCGCCCGCGAGGATGGAGCCGGCAAGCACGGCGAACTCCGTCGGCCGTGGGTTACCACGGCGGTCCTGAACCTGTAGGGGAGTTGGGATGATCCTGGTCGCAGGCGCCACCGGCAACGTCGGCTCGGAACTGGTCCGCGTGCTGGCGTCGGCCGGCGAGCCGGTGCGGGCGCTTAGCCGCCGGCCGGTCTCGGCCGCACTGCCCGCCGGCGTGACCGCTGTCGGCGCCGACCTGAACGAGCCGGACACACTCGCCGACGCGCTGAACGGCACGCGGGGGATGTTCCTGCTCTCCGGCTACCGCGACATGCCCGGGCTGCTGCGGCGGGCCCGCGAGGCGGGGGCGGAGCAGGTCGTGCTGCTTTCCGGCAGCTCGGCCGGCGCCCGTGATCTGGACAACGCAATCTCCCGGTACATGGTCGCGTCCGAGGCCGCTCTGCGGGACAGCGGCCTGGCCTGGACGATCCTGCGACCGGTCAGCTTCATGTCCAATACCCTGCAGTGGGCCGAGCAGCTGCGCCGCGGCGACGTGGTGCGGGCGCCGTTCGCCGACGTGCCGGTGGCCCCGATCGACCCCTACGACATTGCTGCGGTAGCCGGACAGGCGCTGCTCTTCGGGGGCCACGACGGACGCGTCTACCCGCTGACCGGCCCGGAGTCGCTCCGCCCCGCCGACCGCGTCCGCGTGCTCGGCACTGTGCTGGGCCGCGAGTTGCGCTTCGTCGGTCAAACCGACACCGAAGCGCGCACCGAGATGAGTGCCGCGATGCCTGATCAGTACGTCGACGCGTTCTTCCGTTTCTTCGCCGACGGAATGCTCGACGAGTCGGCGGTGCTGCCGACCGTCGCCGAGGTCACCGGGCGGCCGCCGCACACATTCCGGCAGTGGGCGGAAGCGCACGCGGCCGCGTTCAGCTGAGGCCGGTCCGTCCGCTCGTCGTCGCCGCGACGAGCCGGTTGCCGAGCTGCGTGCGGATGTAGAGAACCGAGCGTCCGGCGCGCCGCCGGGTGACGAGTTCCGCGTCGCGCAGCACCGCGAGGTGGCCGCCCACCGATCCGAGCCCGTACCCAGTGAGCGCGACGAGCTGGCTGGTAGTCCGCGGCACGTCCAGCGCGGTCAAGACAATCGCCCGCGCGGTACCTAGCAGCCGAGCCAGGGCCTCGGGCGACGCCGGCCGGCTGTCCGCCAGGGTGCCGGCACAGGGGTAGATCACCGCGTGCCGATTCGCCTCGTCCCACGTGACCCAGCCGTACGGCGAGGTGTTCGGGACGAAGCTCAGCCGCGCACCCGTGAGGTCCCGAGGCGGGTAGTCGTAGGCGTTGATCCGCAGCTCGTTGCCGCCCAGCCACGTCATGCCGGGGCGCATGCCGGCCAGCGCAGCGCTCCATCCGCCCGCCGTGAGCTGGCTGGTACGGGCCACGATGTCGGCCCCTAACAGCTGGCGACGACGCGGCCAATCCGCGCGCACGGTCTGCGTCCATACCCACTCGAGCAAGGTCGCCGTGCGTTCGCCCAGGTCGTTTCGGCGCAGCCGGTGCGGCAGCGGCCCGCCGAACCCCTCCCGGAGCGCGCTGCGGGTGAACACGGGCGTTGCCGCGCGGACGCGGCGCAGTGCGTCATGGAAGGTCCGATCACCGGCATCGGGCGGCGGGATCACGAAATCGGCGATCCACCGCGGGCGGAACAGCCCGTCGAGCAGCGCGGGAAGCAGCGGATCGCCGGCGACTAGCTGCTGGAACGCGGGCCGGTGCGCGCGATACCACTGCGCAAGGTCCAGACGGGGCCGCCCGCGTACCAGGACGAGCAGTGCGCCGACTGTCTCGAGCAGCGGCGACACCACGAACCGGCTCTCCGCCAGCTCGTCGGCACCGATTCGCCAGACACCCATGTTTCGTCTCCACGCGAAACTTTAGGTGTCACCCGACCCGTCGCGACAGCCTGCTCGGGTGCGTACGTACCGCGACCTGTTCGGCGTTACCGAGTTCGGTGCGCTGTTCACGTCGGTTTCGCTGCGTTACGCCGGAGCGACGATGGAGGGCATCGCCCTCGCCACTCTGGTCTACGTGCGGACCGGATCAGCATTGTTGTCGGCGCTATCCATGTTCGGTCCCTCCGCCGCGCAAGTGCTCGGAGCCGCGACCCTGTTGTCGTTCGCCGATCGGGCGCGGCCGCGCGCCTGTCTTGCCGGTATGGGGTGGGCATTCGCCGCCACGACCGCGGCGCTCGCAATTCCGGGTCTGCCTGTCGGCGCGCTCCTGGCGATCGTTTTCAGCGCCGGTCTGGTGAGCGCGTTCGGCGGTGGGGTCCAGTGGGGCCTGCTGAACGAGATCGTCCCACGTGATGGCTATGTGCTCGCCCGGTCGCTGTTCACAATGGCGAGTGGCGTCATGCAGATCGCCGGATTCGGCCTGGGCGGCGCACTCGTCGCGGCAACCTCGGCCCGGACGACTCTCGTGATCGCCGCCGCGCTGCATGCCGGATCCGCTGTGCTCGTCCGGCTCGGGCTGCACGACCGGGCGCCGCGGATCTCGGGACGCGCCTCGATCCGCACGACCTGGCGGGACAACCAACTGCTGTGGGGCGAACTTCGGCGCCGCTACCTCTACCTCGCCATGTGGGTGCCTAACGGCCTGATCGTCGGCTGCGAGGCGCTGTTCGTTCCGTACTCGACGCGCTGGGCCGGCCTGCTGCTGTCGTCCAGCGCGATCGGCATGCTCAGCGGCGACCTGGTCGTCGGTCGCTTCCTGGCGCCCGGCCGGCGTCAGCGGCTGATCGAGCCGCTGCGCCTTCTGCTCGCCGCGCCGTACCTGCTCTTCGGCTTCGGGCTGCCGATCGGGATCGCGGCCGCGCTGGTCGCGATCGCGAGTGTCGGATACGCCGCGACGCTGCTGCTTCAGGAGCAGTTGCTGGGCGCGACACCCGTCGAGCTCAGCGGACACGCCCTGGGCCTGTACAGCTCCGGGATGCTCACCATGCAGGCGGTGGGCGCCGTATTGGCCGGCGCGCTTGCCAGCGTCTTGCCGTCAGGCGCCACAATGGCGTGCCTGGCCGTCGCCTCGATGCTCGTGACACTGGCGCTCACTCCGGGCCTGCGCCCTCCGTCTATTGTGCGCGCAGCGCAACAATGACGTGGACGTTCCATCACGAGGGGCTGGTCCGATGAGCACTCACACCCCGTCCGGTGAGCGGGGCCGGCGCAAAATGCGCGTCGGCCCGGTCGGGCGCTGGGTCATGCACCGTGCTACGACCCAGGGCCGCCGCAGGGGCGGGCAGCTGATGGAGATGAACGTCATGGTGTTGCACACGGTCGGCCGCCGGAACGGCCAGCGACGTGCCACCCCGGTGAGCTGGTTCGCCGAGGGTGATCATGCCTGGCTCATCGTCGCCGTCGCGCGCCGACCGGCAAGAAACCCCGACTGGTACTACAACCTGGCCGCCAACCCGGACCAGGTGTCGATCGACGTGCCGCATCGCGGCACGATCCAGGTGCGCGCGGAGCAACTCGACGGCGACGCCCGCGCTGCCGTATGGCAGCGGATCATCAGCGAGCAGCCGCGCTATGCAACGTACGAGGCCAAGACCGGTCGTGTGCTGCCCGTGATCAGGCTTACCGCCGTCTGAGATGTGACGACGGCGTCCGATTGCCGCCAGCCGGCGCCCGCCGGAGGTGGCAGCGTCAATCGTCGTGGTGAGAGATGAGGCTATGGCAAGCACAGTGATCGCCTCGCCGGTCGGGTCGCTGCGGCTGCAGGCTGACGACGGCGGGCTGACCGGAATCTGGTTCGTGGGCAACGGCGAGCCCGAGCGGGGTGATCTCGACAGCGATCCGGTGCTGCGCGCCGCCGCCGAGCAACTCGCGGAATATTTCGCCGGACGGCGCACCGGCTTCGAGTTGCCGTTGGCGGCGACCGGCACTCCGTTCCAACGGGCGGTATGGGACGCGTTGCAGGAGATCCCGTACGGCCGGACGTGGTCCTACGCGGACGTGGCGCTCCACATCGGGAACCCCCGCGCCGTGCGCGCGGTCGGCGCCGCGAACGGGCGCAACCCGTTGCCCATCGTCGTACCGTGCCACCGCGTGGTCGGCGCAAACGGGACCTTGACCGGATATGGCGGAGGCTTGGAGAACAAGCGGATCCTGCTCGACCTGGAGTCCGGCGCGCTCGCTCGTGCGGAGTCGCTGACGTGACGCGCCATCCCAGCGTCCGTCGCGCGCTCTTGACTGCACGGCGCGCCGCTGGCTAGCGTCAGAGGTAAGACCTCTGAACTCTAGAGCCCATCGATGATCGCCGTGCGACGACCCTGATCGGCACCGGTGGCAATCCCAATGTGGCCGCCGCCGTCGTGGTCGGCATCGAGCCGAATTGGACTGCCCGTGTCGCCGAGGGAATCGCCGACACGGGAAAGCCGGTCGACGCCTACTCGATCGAAGGCAACGGCGACCTGCCGACTTTGGAGAAGGCTGCCCGACGGTTGGCCCAGTTCCTCCAGGACGCGAGCGAGTGTCCGCGCGAGCCGGTCGAGGCCGGCGAGCTCTTGATGAGCATCAAGTGCGGCGAGTCTGACACCACGAGCGGCCTGGCGTCGTGCCCCACCACTGCCGAGGTCGTTGACCGCTGGGTGGACGCCGGCGGGACAGTGCTGTTCGGCGAGACCAGCGAACTGACCGGTGGCGAGCACCTCATTGCGCAACGTTGCACCGACGACGAGGTCCGCAAGAAGTTCCAGACGCTGTACGACAACTACCTCGCGCGCATCGAGCGGGAGGGCGCGAACCTGCTCGGCTCGCAGCCGACCCAGAGCAACATCGCCGGCGGGCTGTCGACGATCGAGGAGAAGGCGATGGGCAACATCGCCAAGACCGGTTCCTGCCCGGTGGTCGACGCGCTCGGTGCAGCCGAAGCACCGACCCGCAAGGGCTTGCAGTTCATGGATACCTCTTCGGCGGCCGCCGAGTGCATCACGCTGATGGCGGCCGCGGGCGCGGTGATCCACCCGTTCCCGACCGGTCAGGGCAACATCGTCGGCCACGCCGTCGAGCCGGTGATCAAGCTGACCGCCAACCCGCACACAGCGCGGACGATGCCTGAGCACATCGATTTGGACTGCTCCGGGCTGCTGCGCCGTGAGTACGACCTCGCCGCGTCCGGCGACAAGCTCATGGACGTCGTCGAGCGCACGGTCAACGGCCGGCTGACCTGCGCCGAAGTGCTGGGACACCGCGAGTTCGTGATCACCAAGCTGTATCCGAGTGCGTGAGGTGATCAACCCGGGCTATGGGCCTCGCGTTGCGCCGCCTCCTGTTCCTCGCGTACCCGGTACAGCGCGGCCGCGCGCGCACGGCGGATGTGGCGGCGCGCCGCGGCGCGGGCGGCGATGGCATCACCGCTTCGCAGCGCGTCGAGGATCTGGCCGTGCTCGGTGCGAGAGCTCTCCAGCCGGCCGGGTACCAGCAAGGTGGTCTGCATACCGGCGGCCAGCATTTCTTGAAGGACGCCGAGCGTCTGTCGCAGGAAGCGGTTGCCGGCTGCCTCCACGATGCGCATGTGAAAGGCGGCGTCGAGTTGCTGCAACCGGTCGTAGTCGCGCTTCCTGCCAGGGACGGCGGCGTTGAGCGCGTCCAGGGCCTCGGCTGCCGCGCCCAGCCGGATGGAATCGCCTACGCGGGCCGCCCAGCCGGCCGCGGGGATCTCTAAGACCTCGCGCATCGCGAACAACTCGCTGAGGGTGATCTGCTGCTGTATCAGCGCGGCCCGCAAGTTCTGCGCAGACGCGGGGGAGGCGACGAACACGCCCCGACCGTGACGCACGTGAAGCCGGCCCTGGGCCTCGAGCGACTTGACCGCCTCGCGTACCGACGGGCGGCTGACCTTGAGCAGTGCTGCGAGATCACGCTCGGACGGTAGGCGTTCCCCGGGCTTGAGGTGCTCGGCCGCGATCAGGTCCAGCACCTGCCGTTCGATTCGGTCGGACACGCTGCCGGTCTGGCCGATCTGCTGCCACATGTTCCCTCCCCGGGGCGCGGTCGCCGTCAGGGCGCCGGGAAAGCGTAGGACATGGGGCAGGTCTGCGTGCCGACTTTGACACGTCTCAGGGCGCGCGACACTAGCCGGCGTAGGCGACCGCTGGGAGGCCGCGCACCCCCACGTCGTCCAGCCGGAATACGCAGCCGGCCTCGGGCTGCTCGGCGAGCTCCGCCGGGCTGAGGTCGTCTCGGGCCGTGGTGATGTAGAGGTCGGACAGCCCCGCCCCGCCGAACGCCACGTTCGTCACCTTGCTCGCGGGTAGCGCCACGATCCCATCGAGCCGGCCGTCGGCTGTATGGCGGCGCACCACGCCGCCGTAGGCCATGGCCACCCACACCGCCCCGTCCGAGTCGACGGTCAGCCCGTCCGGCTGGCCCGCGGCGTCGTGCAGGTCGACGAACAGCTGGCGATTGCGCGGCGTGCCCGTGGCGAGGTCATAGTCGAAAACGTCGATGCGTTCGGTCCGGGTGTCGACGTAGTAGAGCAATTCACCCGTGGGGCTCCAGCCCAGGCCGTTGGACAGCGTCACGTCGATCAGCAGCGTTTGCACGCGGCCACCGTCGAGCCGGTACAGCGCTGCCCCGGCGGATTGCGCACTCATCGTCCCGGCGAGAAATCGGCCGGCCGGGTCACACTTGCCGTCGTTCATGCGGTCACCGCGGCCGTCCGTCCACAGCCAGGACAGCCCGCTCGCCTCGTCCAGTACCGCGAATCCGAGTCCGGCGGCTAGCACCAGCCCGCCGGACTGCCGCACGGCGACGGCGCCGACAGGCACGCCGACGGACACGGCGGTGTCGCTGCCGGTGAGCGGGTCGTAGCGGTGCACGTCGCCCGCGGGGATGTCGACCCACAGCAGCGACTGCCGGGCGGCGTCCCAGAGCGGACCCTCCGCGAGGGCAGCGGGCCGCGTGACGCTCACCGGCTGGTTCATCGAGCGATACCTTCGGCGGCCAGCCGGGTCCCCAGCGCGGCGTGCGGCGTCGCGGCAAGCGCAGCCGCCGGCGCGGCGAGGCCCGGCCCGCAGACCCCGGCGATGGAAAGCGCCGCCTTCCATCCGGCCGGCGGCTCGCCGACGCTGCACGCAGCGGCGATCCGGGCCAGGCGGCGCTGCAGCCCCGCGGCTGCACGGAAATCACCGTTGCGAAACGCGCGGCCGATGCCGACGGGCAGTTGCGGCACCAGGTTGGCACCTGCCGAGATCGAGCCGGCGGCGCCCACCGCGAAGCTGGCGAGCAGCAGCGTGTCCGCCCCGGTAAGCACGGCAAACTCTGCATCTGCCGTCTCGACGATCAGCTGTTGCTGGTACTCCATGTCCCGGCTGCTGTCCTTGATACCTGCGATCGCGGGATGGGCGGCGAGCCGGGCAACCACGTCCGGGGCTAGGCGAACCTTCGTAAAGACAGGGATGTTGTACAGCACGAGCGGCAGCGGCGCATCGCGCGCGAGCGCCTCATACAGCCGTAGGACGGAATCATCCGCCAGCGGATAGTAGGACGGGGGTGCCACGAGCGCGGCCGTCGCGCCCAGCTCGGCGAGATCATCGAGCTCGGCGCGCCCCTCGTCGATTGTGGTGAGCGGGACGCCGGAGATGACCGGCATGCCGTCCGGGGCAAGCCTGCGCACGCGAGTAGCGACGGCGATTCGCCGTTCGCGTCCCAGCCGGGCGCCTTCCCCGGTGGACCCGTTCGGGCTGATGCCGTCGATGCCCGCCGCAACCACCCGGTCGACCAGCCGTTCCAGGCCTTTCTCATCGAGACGCCCGTCCGCGTCGAGCGGCGTCACGAGGGCAACCATGGCCCCCGTGGGACGGAAGGACGTGCTCACAGAGGAAGACTAGGCGGCCCGGATGTCTCCGCCCGGCGAGATGCGGGGTTGGATCACGCACCGAACGGGTATCTCAGAGGCATGACGGGAAGCGGTCGGCCGGTCGTCGCGTAGGCGCCCTCCTCGGGCGAGGCGGACGGGTTGTCCACCACGCAGTTGGTGTCGCGGCTTACTGAGGAACTGTCCCGACTCGCGCGCGCCGAGTTCCAACTTGCCCGCATGCGCTTGCAGCGCAACGGCAAACGCGCCGGGCTCGGCGCCGGAACGATGGGCGGGGCCGGGGCGATGGCGGCCTACGGCTGCCGGTGCCTGGTCGCGGCGGCGATCGTGGCGCTGGCCATGGCGATGCAGGCATGGGCTGCGGCACTCGTCGTCGGTGTCGCGCTCATCGTCGGCGCTGCGCTAGCCGGTGTGGTCCACGAGGCGTCGGCGGTGGCTGGCGGTACCGGGCGCGGCTCGCCGCCGGCGTCGTCAGCGCGCTGGTGGCAGCTGTGGCGATGCAGCTGCGCGGCCGGCGGCCCAGGTAGGCCCCCGTTTCAGCCACCGCCGCAGCGGGTAGCACCGTAGTCGGGCTGAACCGCAGCCTGGGGCGACCCGAGAGGCTGCCAATTGACGTCCACCGCTCTGCACGGCAACTCACCCCTCCCGACGCCGGTCGAGGTGCGCGGCTACGACATCAATCTCGAGCTGCATGCTGACGCTACGACATTGACCTTGGCCGGCGACCTGGACGCTGCCGCGACCGACGCGCTGCGCGGGCTGCTCACTGTTGTCCGCATGACGCCTGGCGTGATGCACGTCCACGCGGACGGAGTGCTGGGCGCGGACCTGGACGCGTTCGACCCGCTGCTCGAGGCGGCGCGCGCCCGTCGTGCGTGGGGATTGCCAAGTATCGAGGTGGAGTCACTCGGGGACGCGGTGCGCGACCTGTTCGGCGTGCTCGGCCTCCAGGAGCTACCTCCCGTCGTGCTGTGACGTCCGGAGTGGCCATGTTCGGCCTGACTTTTTGCGGGAGTACGCACTGATCACCAACGGTGAGCGGGGCGCTGTGCGGGTGGGGCCGGCACTACAGCAGGTGCCGCCGAGCAGTTGACGCTCCACGACGGCGACGGGCAGGCCGCCGGCTGCGATTGCCGCCGCTCAATGTTCGCCGGGCTCTCCGCCGCCGACGACGATGGCGCCGTAGTCGCGCGTCACGTCGGCAGCCCGTCCCCGGCTTGTTCGTGCACCATGTACGCGGCGTACCAGTCGGGCCAGTTCGCGTCGGCCTGGCCGGTTCGTTTCTCGTGCTCGCCGTGGGCGGTGGCCGCACGGCGCAGCGCTGCCGCCAGGTCCTCGATCGAGGAGTATGTCGTCGTGGCGGGGTCGACGCGTCCGGGCAGTCGGGTCGTCACCTCTTGAAGTAGCCAAGTGTTGCCGTCCGGGTCGCGGAACGTGGCCCGGGAAAAGTAACTGCGACGCTCCGGATCCAGGCCGTTAACCGGGCCGTCCGGGCCGAGGTGGAAGATCTCGCTCACCTCGACACGGGCGGCGATCAGCGCATCGCGGGTCGCTTCGATGTCGGAGACGACCAGGTACGCCATGGCGGAACCGGGCGTGGCCGAGGTGAGAGTGGCGCCGAACTGGACAGAACAGGCGGACCCGTGCGGGGTGAACTGGACGATGACGGGCGGAGTCACGTCCAGCCTCCAGCCAGCACGGCTGTAGAACTGCTTGGCGCGCTCGACGTCCGAGACGGGGATGACGACCACCTCTACTTTCATGTCGACGTTCTCGACGCTGGCGACCTGCGCGTCACTGCTGCTTGTCTCGGTCGTGGTCATCGTGGCCTCCTGGCGTTTGTGTCAGGAGTCGACCATCTCGCTCTGACGGCTACGTCGAGCCAGGGACAAACCCTGGTCGTGCTGGCGAGGGGTTCGCTCAGTCGTCGAACGGGTCGCCATACCGCGTGATGAAGTCCTGCTCGGCGTCCCAGCTACCCTTCCGGTCGCGCCGATTGTCACGTCGCGGCTGGCGCTTGGCGCGTTTCCGATCGCGTGGCGGCTCTGCCGCGCGGCGCGTGTCCTTTCTCTTGCCGAACCACTTCCACATCGCAACCTCCGTGCCCGCTGACAGGAGCGGCGCATCATCGCCGCACCGACACCCTCGGCCAGGAACTGCTCGGGTCGCGCCCAGGAGACTCCCTGGTCCGTGCTGACGTGTTGCCTGGCAACCCACAGCCCGCAGGGTGAATACCGCGCTACGAGCACGCTAACGGGGAGTGCCTTCGGCTCACAATTCGGGGAGACTGATGCGTTGAGCGGTGCAGCTCGTCGCTCGGAGCACCGACCTCCGGGGGATTTATGTGCAGTGGTGGCACCTCAGACCCCGCGGCGAGTGGTGATCCCGCTCAAGGGCTGCGCGGTCGCCGCAGCGAGTGCGACAGGCTTGATCGCCTGCTGGCGGACGCGCGCGCCGGTCACAGCCGGGTGCTGGTCGTGCGCGGCGACGCGGGAATCGGGAAGACCGCGCTGTTGGAGTACCTCCTTGGGCGCGCGTCGGGATACCGCACGGCGCGGTCCGCGGGTGTCGAATCCGAGATGGAGTTGGCCTACGCCGGCCTGCAACAACTCTGCGCGCCGTTCCTGGATCGGCTCGAGTGCCTACCGGTTCCGCAACGTGCTGCCCTCGAAACGGCGTTCGGCCTGACACCGGGCGAGCCGCCGGACCGGTTCCTCGTCGGGCTGGCCGTGCTGACCCTTATGGCCGAGGTCGCCGAGGAACAGCCGCTGTTATGCCTCGTCGACGATGCGCAATGGCTCGATCGGGTCTCCGCGCAGACGACCGCGTTCGTTGCGCGCCGCCTGCTGGCAGAGCCGATCGCGCTGGTGGTCGCAGTGCGTGAGCCCAGTGGCGAGACCGACCTCTCCGGGCTGCCGGAACTCACGGTGCGCGGCCTGGGCGATAACGATGCGCGCGCGCTGCTGGTCGAGGCGCTGCACGTCCCGCTGGACACGGCGGTTTGCGAGCGGGTCATCGCGGAATGCCGAGGCAACCCCCTGGCCCTGCTCGAACTGCCCCGCACCTGGCCCACGGTCGAGCTTGCCGGTGGGTTCGGCACTCCTGACACGCAGCCACTGGCCAGCTGCATAGAAGATGGCTACGTTCACCGGCTGCAGTCGCTGCCGACCGATACGCAGCTGTTGCTGCTCGCGGCGGCCGCCGACCCGGTCGGCGACGCTGCCCTGCTCTGGCGCGCGGCCGGGCTGCTGGGGCTCGGCGCGGACCCCGCGGCCGCGGCCGAGGCGACCGGCTTGATCGAGTTCGGCGCGCGGATCCGGTTCCGGCATCCTTTGGTGCGTTCGGCGGTCTACCGATCGGCATCGCCCCCCGACCGCCGTGCAGCGCACCACGCACTGGCGGAGGCGACCGACCCCGTCGCCGACCCGGACCGTCGCGCGTGGCATCTCGCCGCAGCGGCGCCCGGGCCCGACGAAGCGGTCGCGCTTGAGCTTGAGAGGTCCGCCGGCCGCGCCCAGGCACGTGGCGGGCTTGCCGCGGCAGCCGCGTTTCTGCAGCGCTCGGTTGCTCTCACGCACGACGCCGCGCGGCGCACAGAGCGCGCGTTGGCAGCCGCACAAGCCAGCCTGCTCGCCGGCGCCTTCGACGCAGCGCTCGGGCTGTTGGTCGCTGCGCAAGCAGCACCACTCGACGAACTCCAGCGGGCCAGAGTTGACCTCTTGCACGGACAGATCGCGTTCGCGTCGGGTCACGGCAGTGATGCGCCGCCACGGCTACTGGAAGCGGCGAAGCGGCTCGAACCCCTCGACCCCGAACTCGCGCGAGAGACCTACCTCGACGCCTGGGGCGCGGCGCTGTTCGCTGGACGTCTCGCAACTGCGGGGAGTCTCCTCGATGCCTCATGGGCCGCGAAGTCAGCCCCGCCGCCGCCGCGCCCGCCGCGTCCGTGCGACCTGCTGCTGGACGCGCTGGTAATGCTGAGCACTGAAGGGCGTATCGCCGCGGCGCCCGCGCTGCGGGCGGCGACGCGTGCCTTTGCCGGGGATGCGGTCAGCTCGGATGTCAATTTCCGTTGGGGCTGGTTGACGACGGTGCCGTCCAACGTGCTCTGGGACGACGAGAGCTGGCATGCCATCAACGCGCGACAGCTTCAGCTCGCCCGCGACGCGGGCGCGCTGGCCCGATTACCGATCGACCTGACCGCGTCGGCCATTCTTGCTGCGTGGTGGGGTGATTTCGCGACGGCAGCTGCGGTGATCGGGGAAGCCGATGCGATCACCGAAGCGACCCAGACCCGCATTGCGCCGTACGGCGGCATGCTGCTCGCTGCGCTGCGGGGACGGGACGCCTCCGCGATGATCGACTCCGCGATCAACGGCGCCACCGCGGGGGGACAGGGAATCGCCGTCCAATACGCAAAGTGGGTACGCGCAATCCTGTTCAACGGCCTGGGCCGCTACGAGCAGGCGCTGGCCGCTGCTCAGCAAGCCAGCACGGACACACCCGAACTGTTTCTCTCCGCGTGGGCGCTGCCCGAGCTGATCGAGGCAAGCGTCAGAAGCGGAAACAGCCGCCTCGGTGCCGCTGCGCTGCAGCGTCTGACAAAGGCGACGGCTGCCAGTGGCACCGACTGGGCGCTGGGAATCCGCGCCCGCTCGCGCGCTCTGCTCAGCGCGGGCGACACCGCCGAATTGCTGTACCACGAAGCCACGCAGCGGTTGGCGCGCACCCGGCTTCGTCCGGAACTCGCCCGCGCGCACCTGCTCTACGGCGAGTGGCTGCGGCGCGAGGGGCGGCGCGTGGATGCGCGTCAGCAGCTGCGCGTCGCCTACGACATGCTCGGTGGGATCGGCATGGAAGCATTCGCCGAGCGCGCCCGCCGAGAGTTGCTCGCCACCGGTGAGACTGCGCGCAGACGCACGGTCGAGACCCCTGACGAGCTGACCGCCCAGGAGCGCCAGATCGTGCGGCTGGCCCGCGAGGGCCTGTCCAACCACGAGATCGGCACGCGGCTCTTCATCAGCCCCCGGACCGTCGAGTGGCACCTACGCAAGGTCTTCACCAAGCTCGGCATCAGCTCGCGCAAACAGCTACGTGACTCCGGCCTCAGCGCCGCGCCGGCCTGACCGTCGAAGCGACGGTGGCGTCACCCACTGACGCGCGGCGCTCGGAACCGTCACCGTGACGGTGGCTCGTTTAGTGTCGGCGTCGGCTCCTTGCCGGCTAGCCCAGTCGCGCGCAGTGCGCATCCATGCCGGCGTCCCCGCTGGCAGGTCCTCGGGCGGAATCGGGGGCAGGTCCGCGTCGGTGAACGCCGTGCCGTACAGCGCGCCGGACGGCGGCTCGTCCGGATGGTCGATCGCCGCGACGAGGCCGGGCAGCGCGCCGTTCCAGTCGGCGAGCAGTCGCTTGGTCGCATCCGCGAGCGTGATCTGGCCGGCGGCCGACGCCGATTCGGGATAGGTGGGATGCAGGATTGCCGCGTGATGCCCGCTGAACGTGGCGCCTGAGGAGAGCCACTGGTTGTACGCCGAGGTGGCGAGCGTGCCGAGCGTGATGATCGCGGCGAGGTCGTTGTGGCCGGCGATCGCGTTGAGCCAGCTCTTCCGGTACGCGGCGATTGACTCGTCCTTGATGTGTGCGTTGCCGCCGCCCTGCCCGTACACGCTGTAGAGGAACGTGTTGACCATGACGTAACTGCGCGTGAGCCCGAGCCGGGCCAGCAGACCCTGCGTCCGCTGGCCGGCAACGCCGACGAGGATCCGGCGCGTCACGGTCTCCGCGACCGCAGGATCCTGCCCGAGCACGAGCAGCCTCGCTGTCCCGTCGAGGCGGCCGCGGTGAAAGATCGGTCCCCACTCGATGCGGAACGCGCGCGGCGGGTAGACCGTCGCGTCCGGATACGAGGCGACGAGTACGTCGTACGGCGGCGGATAGCCGGGACAGAAAGGCAATGCGTTCACGGCGGTCTTCTCCAGTAGTCGTCAGTGCGGGCCGAGAGCGGCGAGCCCGTCCCGAATATCGGCCGGCAGGTTGGCCTCGGCGCCGAGTGCCTTGTAGTAAGCGGGATCGTCCACTGTGGTCAGCGGACCGAGCGTGAGTGCGGGCAGCGGTGCCGCGGTGATCGCCGCGGCGCTTCTCGACGCCCGCAGATTGGGCCCGGTCAGCCTCCCGCGCCACGGCAAATGCGGGCGGGGCGACATGTGGTTGTCGATCACTCCGTCGACGGCGAGGAGCGCCCGGCCTGTCGGTGGCCGAATGCCCGCGACGTGCCGGGCGGCAGTCGACTCCGGCAGCGCGGCGAGTGCGTGTTCGAGCCGATCGATAGCTTCGGCCACCGAGAGTGCCTCGACGGCCGGGTCCGCCCCGGACTGGACGAGGTTGAGCACACGTGACCGGCCCGCGACCTCGATCTGCTCGCCATCACCCAGTCCGAGCCCCGACATCAATGCCTTCGTGCCGGAGCGCGGCACGCCGTTGATCACGACCAGGGTGATCGCGCCCTCGGTCGCGTCCACTAGTGCTTCATACGGGTCGCCGGTGATGCCGTCGACGACGATCACATCGGCGCGCTTGCCGGGCTCGAGGCTGCCGAGGCGTTCGTCCCAACCCAGCATCCGGGCAGGCGTCGTCGTGGCCATCGCGACGAGGTCACGCGCAGCGACGTCGGCGCCCGCTCCGGGCGCCGCCAGCCGGGCTACTTTCAATTCACCGAGCAGGTTCTTGCTGCCTGACGGCGCCCAGTCCGATCCGAGTGCGATCGGCACTCCCGCCGCCGCGGCGGCACCGACGTTCGCGGTCTTTCCGTACAACAGCAGATTCGACAACGGCGACCACACCATGGAACCGCCGTGCGAGGCGAATACGTCGAAGTCGTTGCGATCGAGTGGCACGCAGTGGATGCCGATCAGGTTGGGCGTGATGGCCCAGGCCCCGGAGGACAGGTGCAGCGCCTGGAAATGATCGCGCGATTTGGTGTCCGTGCCTTCGGCAAGATGCAGGATCAGCTTCTGCCGCCCGGAGATGCGGGCGAGGAAGTGGTCGGCATCGGTGGCATCGACGTCCGCGATATGCGTCGCGGCGGGGGGTAGCTGGGGGTCGCCGGTCGATTCGACGTTACGGACCAGGCCGCGGAAGTGCGTGACGATGCCGGGACGGGATGCCAGCGCGACACCCTGGCTGGTTGTCGTGCCGCCGAGCAGGCTCCGCACCTCGACGTAGCGCACCACTGCCGGAACGACATCCGCGTCCCGGCCCAGCGCAGCCATCGGACCGGAGACGAGCCGGTGATAATCCGGCGTCGATGGCCCGCTCCACTGGTCGCGGTTGCGGAACAACCGCGGCACAGACCACAGCGAAAGCACGTCGTACGGCAGGTGATTGTGCAATTCGACAAGTCCGGGGAATATCGTGCCACGCGTAGAAATTCGCCGGACATTCTCATAACCGGGTGGTATCGGCGCACCGCTTGGCAAGATGTCGGTAATCGATCCGTTGCGCGCGTAGATAACACCGTCGTCGACGACAGTGTGCACATTGTCCATAGTTACGATCCGCCCAGCCAGCGCGATTGGCGCACTATTGCCCGGATCTACAGGAGAAGCCGTCATCAACGCCCCCCGGCGCGTCCCGTACCGGCCCCCCGCCGGCCCGCGAACGGCAGACGTTACTCGACTGCGCGTCGTTTACCCAATGGCCCACGAGGCAATTCGACTGCCCTTTCGGGTAGGCCCGGCGCCGTATCGTGTGTGATCTATGACTTTTCGGAAATCCCTTTGGGCAAGGCGTCTTGTATCAGAGTGCCCGCGCGAGTATTCCTCATCCGCGAACTGGTGCGTATTCCACACACCGGAAACCGGACGAGGGGGGAAATCGTGGATACAGCAGATCTGGTCCTGGAAGGTGGAGGCGTCAAGGGTGCCGGACTCGCCGGCGCGGTGACCGCCCTCGGCAATCAGTTCGAATTCCACCGCGTGGCCGGCACGTCTGCCGGGGCGATCGTCGCGTCCTTCGTGGCCGCCGGGCTGACCGACCAGCTTGAGTCGATCATGGTCAGCACGAACTTCGCGACCTTCGAAGACCAGGGCGGTGGGTTCCTACGCCATCTCGGGCGCGTCGGCCAGGGCGAGCAAGTTCTCTTCCACGAAGGCATCTACAAGGGCGAGGCGTTGCACAAGTGGATCACCGCGACGCTCGCGAAGGGCGGTGTACACACCTGGGGCGACCTGAGATGCGACGGCGCCGACGAGAACACCCCTGTCGAACAGCGGTATCGGCTGGTCGTCATCGTGTCGGACATCTCCCGCGGGCGAATGCTGCGCCTGCCCTGGGACTACCTGACCCTTCTCGGCAATGACCCGGATGCCATGCCTGTCGCCGACGCCGTACGCGCGTCCGCGTCGATCCCGTTCTTCTTCCGGCCGTGGCACCTGCCGGTTCGCAAGGACCTCGCCGACGGACACGACAAGCTTGTGCTCACCGATGGCGGCATGCTGTCCAACTTCCCGATCACGCTCTTCGACGACGACACCGACCACGCCACCATCGGGGTCAAGCTCTCGGCGCGCCTGACGTTGCAGCAGCACGGCTGGAACGCGAGCGACGACCCGCTCTCGCTGGGCAAGGCCCTGATCTCCACCATGTGCAGTGCACACGACCAGCTCTACGTGGACCAAGAGTCGGTCTGCGCGCGGACGGTGTTCGTCGACACCTCTGGCGTCAGCTCCACCGACTTCAAGTTGAGCGAAGCCACGAAGCAGGAGCTCTACCACAAGGGCGCGGTCGCGACCGACGAGTTCCTCGGTACGTGGGACTTCGAGACGTGGAAGAAGCAGTTCGGCAAGCAGGCGGGGTACGTCCCGTAGCGTCGCCGCGGCAATCAGAGCGCGAGCGTCATGTAGACGCTGTTCGGGTCGTTCGTGTAGGCGCCGAACGGCGGACATCGGACGAAGCCCGCGTTGCCGTAGAACGCTCGTGCGGGCGCGAAGAAGTCCATGCTGCCGGTCTCCAGGGAGACGCGCCGCACATCTCGTGACCGGGCATCAGCGAGCAGATGATGGAGCAGACAGGAGGCGATGCCTCCGCCGCGCCGTGCGGGGTGCGTGCGCGTGCTCTTCAGCTCCTCGTGGCGAAACTCCAGGGCCGCCAGGGCAGCTGTACCGACAATGTCGGCACCCTCCCGAGCGACCCACAGCCGAACGCTCGGACGCCTCAGGGCTTCCAGGTCCAATGCGTGCCGGCTCTCGGCCGGCGCGGTCGGTGTGAGCTCATCGAGGTGAGCTTGGAGAAAAGCGCCCCAGGCCAGGGTCCCGAAAGTCGGCGCGATCGATCAGTACGGTCACGCCGGCAGTATCTGCCGGCCGGGTTTCCGTCACATGACAAGCCCAGAAGTCTCAGCCTGTGATGGCGCGTGGCACCGAGGCGGACGAGCCCCCCGGGAGTCGTGACCTGGACGGTGGCGGTGTCCCCGGGCGTGACGTGCCAGATGCCGTTCGGACCGCTCGGTGTCGGAACAGTGAACGTGATCGCGGTATCACTCGGACCGAGGCGCCGCTGCCGCGGAACGCGACGGGACGCCTGGCACCAGCGCACGACCACAAGGAGCGCAAAGGGCCACTTCGGGAATCTCACGTAATCGGAGCCTGTCACTCAGGCCGGACATGTCACTCCCTATCGCGTCCCGGACCAGCCCATTCTGATTGGTAGCGTGAGGCGTCATGGGTTGGGCGTTTCTGTTGACGTCCTTGATCATCGTGGCAACTCCGGGCACCGGAGTGTTGATCACGATCGGCGCCGGCTTGTCGCGCGGAGCCCGCTCGAGCCTCGTTGCCGCGTTCGGCTGCACCCTGGGGATCGTGCCGCACCTGCTCGCGGCGGTGACGGGTGCGGCCGCCATCCTCTCGGCGAGCGGTGAAGCGTTCACGGCATTTCGAATCCTTGGCGTCGCCTACCTGGCGTACATGGCGTGGACAACCTGGCGAGACACCGGCGTGCTCGCAATCACCGAGCAGCCACAGAAGTCCGCGGCCCGGGTGATCGCCGCGGCCATTCTGGCCAACCTGCTCAACCCGAAGCTGACCCTGTTCTTCTTCGCATTCCTCCCGCAGTTCGTTCCCGCCCGAGCGCCGCACCCGCTTGTCAACATGCTCGAGCTCAGCGGCGTGTTCATGGCAATGACGCTCGTCGTGTTCGCCGGCTACGGCGCATTCGCCGCGGCTGCGCGACGCCACCTGATCGAGCGGCCGCGAGTTCTTACGCGCATACGCAAGGCATTTGCCGCGTCCTTCCTCGGGCTCGGCGCCAAACTCGCCACGACGAGGTAGGTGCGCACGATCCGATGCGCGTCGGACAGGCTCGGCAACTGCCCGTCCCAGCTCTCGCGGTGCAACAGGCCGCATGGCTTAACACCAACGGCGAGCCGGTCCCGGCAACCTCGCAACCACCGGGCTCGAATGCGCGTGTTCAGAGGATCCGAACGACCACAAGTCCTTCAGATCGTCCGCCCAACTCGCCCTCGCAGTGGTACCCGCGGCGACGCGCTCGGCTTAGGATCCGTTGTGGATGCCGAGGTGCCAGGCGAATAGTTCGTGTGCTGGGCGACAACTTCGCCCTTGGCCGGTTCGAGACGGGCGCCTGCCGCTTGTAGCGCGACGTGTGAAGGAGATGCGGACATGAACGCCGCCGCAATCCCGAACGTCGTGGTGTAGCCCGCGGCCCGAATCGATCCGTGAGATGAGCCAGCCACCCGGCGACGCCGACCAGCACCTGGCAGCTCGCCCAACCGTGACGGAAGCCGGTTCGGCGGATGAGGAGGCGCAGTCCGCCGGGAGGCTTCGCAGGCTTGTCGAGCTTGCCCGGGCGGTCGCAGACGCAGATCCGACCGAGATCGAGGCAACGGCGCGGCGCCTGGGCGAGTCCAGGCGCTATTTGGCGCCGCTGGCCTGGGCGGCCGGCGCCCTTGTCCTGCTTGTGCGCGGCATCAAGCTGCTGATCCTCAACTGGCGCCTGTCGCTGATCGAACTCGTGCCGGCCGCATGGGTGTGGCTGGTGATGTGGGACCTCAAGCAGCACACGCTGCGGGGTGAGCCGTTCCGGCAGTTCGCTGCCGGCGGTCTGGTGCTGCTTGTCGTCGTCACGGTTGCCGTCAGCGTCGCATCGTTCTGGTGCAACACCGTGTTCGCGTTTGCCATCAGTGACACACCGCCGCGGATCGCGGATGCGGCGCGACGCGCCAGGCCGTACCGAGCGTGGATTCTGTACGCCGGGATCGGGATGGGCCTCGTCTTGGCGGTCGGCGCGGTGGGAATTCCCCGGATCGACCGTGCCTGGCTGTACCTGATCGCTATTGGTGCGCTCTACGGCCTGATGCTGATCAGCTTCGTCGCCGTCCCGGCACGCATCCTCGGGGTCAGGAAGCGCAAGCTGCCGCCGAGGGAGACGATCGGGCGTTGGACGGTCAGCGGCGCGTTGAGCGCAGTGGCGATGACCCCCGGCTTCGTCCTGGACCGAGTGGGCCTGATCCTGCTGGGGCGGCCGCATCTGCACGTGCTCGGTTTCGTGTTGCTGGCGATCGGCACCGCCCTGTACGCCGCCGGCATGTCCTCGGTGCGGGCCGTCAAGCTCACCATGAAACTCGAGTCGACCAGCTGAGCGCACTGCCAAGGGATCGCCCTTGCGCCGCGTCGGCACGATGGGCTCGGACATGGTGAGGAGCACGGCGTGAGCGAGCAGGATCGGCCGGGGTGCGAGGCGCCCACCGGTCATCCGTCGACGACGGAGGACGACAGGCGGCTCGGCAGCGAATCCGTGGGCTTGGAGCAGTCTGGTGAGCCCGCGTGCTGGGCACCTGGTATGCCCCGAGTGCGGGGCGGTGATCAGTGAGGGCCATCGCAGTGGCTGCGACTGGGACGGAGCGGAAACCGCGACTCGCTGAGCCGGCCCCGTCGGCGTCCGGACATCAACGGGGACACAGCAGGTACCAGACTGTCAGTCTGAGGCTGCCGCCCAAGCAATCGCCTTGTCACGGTCTTCGGCAGAAAAGGTCTTCACCTCGCCCGGTGTCATCCAGCCGAAAGCGGCGGTCATGTGGTGCATCCACTGGATGTCCGTCACCAGCGCAATGCGCTTCCAGGCCCGGAAGTGCTCGATTCCCACCTTGAGATCCTGCCAGAGCGCTCCGGACGTCATGCCGTGAAACTCGGGTATCACGATCACGAATCGGACCTCGCCGGCCCGGGCAGCCTCTTCCAGCGCGGGAAGCACCACGTCGCGATAGTCCTCGGCCTGTATCTTTCCGGCGACTTCGAACCCGATGACGCCACCCGGCAGATCTTCCAGCTTCTTGATCATTCTGCCCCCAGCTCGCGTAATCGGCCGCAGCGGGATCGCGGCCGCCCAGACCCGCAATTGACCTTAGCCGCCCGGTTGCGTGGCGAAATCAGCCAGATGTCCAGTGTCCGCCACGTGGCTGCCGTCAGCGCCGCTTACGCCGGTCCTTACGGGACTGGGAGCGTGACGCTTTGCGCTGCTGGCGGCGCGCATGTCCGGGAGCGGCCTCCTGCTTTTTGTCGGCCTCGAGCGTCCGGCGGTTACGCGCCACGACGGTCAAGCCCCCGACGACGAGCAGGACGGCCAGGCAAGCAAAGATGACGGTGTAAAAGACCACGCCTGACCTCATCACGACGCGCGTCCCATGCGGATCGCCCGTCCCGGGTGACATTGCCTCGCAACCCTGGGTGCACTGAGGCGCACATGCCCTAGCTGCGTGTATCAGGCGCGCGGCGCATCCCTCCTGTCAACGGTACGGCCACGCGCGTGCTGGCGAGGGAGGGACTCATGGACATCGTGTGCTGCCCCAGCTGTGGCCAGCCTGCCGAGATAGTTTGGCGGACGCACCTCTCCAGTACGGACGGCGCGGTCGAGCACGTCAGGTTGCGCTGCCTGGCCCAGCACGTGTTTCTGATGCCGGCCGCCGGCCTGATCCCCATGTGCAGCGCCGAAGCCGACGGGCTAGATGGCCCCGTGCGCGTGCGCGGCGGCCGGGGTCGCAGCTGACGTCCACTGTGGACGATCCGAGCAAGCGGTAGCGCCGGGTGTGAGCGGGTGCTGAACCGGGTCGACCGCCGTCGGTGACCCGGAGCAAATTCTTCGCGCAGTAGGCGGTTCCAGCGATGCGGGGGTAATCTCCCGCTGTTGGTACGCGGGCCCCAACTGACACCTATCGGGGGCGCTCACGTCAAAGCGGATGCGTACGCGGCCGAGCTCGACGCGCTCGACCGCCACACCGGGTCGAACTCGCCGAAGCTTCCCGGCATCAGCCCACCGCTTGCCGAGCGGGGCAGAGCGCGTCGATCAGCCGGCGCGGCGTGTCGACGCCCCGTCGCTCCATCTCACGCCGGCGGCCGGTTGTCGAATCCCGCCGCCGACACGCCGTAAGCGTTGAACCGACGCCGGCCCCGCCCCGTGAGGTCCCCGGCTGTGCCGTGTCGGTGCAGGCCGACTATCTCGAGGAGGCTTGTCATGGTCATGAAGCGAGGCGTCATCGCGGCGGCGGTGGGGGTGGCGTTAGCCGCTGCGTTAGCCGTGCCCGCGAACCTGGCGGGCGCGGCCGGGGCGGGCACATTCGTGCAGGAGAACCTGGTGTCCGACCAGCCAGGCGTTGCCACCCTGACCGACCCGAACCTGGTCAACGCGTGGGGCATGTCCCGTGGGGCCAACTCGCCGATCTGGGTTTCGGACAACGGCGCTGACGTATCGACGCTGTACCGCGGCGACACCGCAACGGCGCCGGTATCGATCGTGCCGCTCGTGGTGAGCATCCCCGGCGGTGCCCCGACGGGCCAGGTGAACAATGACACGACCGCGTTCCTCGTGCCGGGCACCGGCAGGCCGGCGGCGTTCATCTTCGCCGGCGAGGACGGCGACCTGTCGGCCTGGAACGGGGGCACGGCGGCGGTCGCGGTCGGGCACACTGACGGCGCCGTCTACAAGGGACTGGCACTCGTGCACAGCCTGGCCGGGCCAGAGCTGCTCGCGGCGAACTTCCACGACAACCGCATCGACGTGTTCGACGGCCAGTTCACGCTGCTGCCCGACACCGGCATGTTCAGCGATCCGTCGCTGCCGGCCGGCTACGCGCCGTTCAACGTTGCCGTGATAGGCGGCCGGGTGTTCGTCACCTACGCACTGCAGGACGCCGACGCCCACGACGACGTTGCCGGTCCGGCGCACGGATTCGTCGACGTGTACACCACCGAGGGGGCATTTGTGAGCCGCTTCGCCACTCACGGCGTGCTCAACTCGCCCTGGGGCATGACGATCGCACCGGCCACGTTCGCGCAGTTCGCCGGCGATCTGCTGATCGGCAACTTCGGCGACGGGCGTATCCACGCGGTCGACCCGAGCACGGGCGAGGTCCTCGGCATACTGCGCGGCACGAGCGGCCAGCCGTTGGCTATCGACGGCCTGTGGGGTCTGCTCGTCGGCGACGCCGCGGCCGGCGGTCCTGACGCGGTGTGGTTCAGCGCCGGGCCGGATGACGAGTCGCACGGCCTTCTCGGCGTCCTTCGCGCGAGCTGACTACGACAGCGGCTGCTCGCACCACGCGCGTGCGTCACTAGCACAGAGGTCTGCCCGTGACGCACGCGCGTCCAGCCCGAACGCCGTCATGGAACGAGCACTGTCTTGAGGCCGGTACGTCTCGCCGCGTGCGCCATCGCGCTGGGCGCCTCGTGTAAGGGCCGCCGATCGCTGACCACGACGCGCAGGTCGACCGCGCCTGCGGCGACGAGGGCGATCGCGCGGCCGTAGACGTCCTTCATCCGGCGCGCCATGACCAGACTGAGGCCCTTGCGCCGTGCCGGCGCCGCCGCGAACGTCCACCGGCCGGCATCCGGGATACCGCCGACGACCACCCGGGCACCCGGCCGCACCGCCTCGATCGCCACGGCCAGCCCGGCGTCGGTGCCGGCGAACTCGACCGCGACGTCGGCGGTCACCTCTTTGATCGCGGCATCTTCGGGTGACACGGCAATCGCCCCGAGCGCGGCGGCGGCGGCGCGCCGGTGCGCGAGCGGCTCGACGGCGAGCACCGCGGTGGCCCCAGCGCGCAGCGCTAGCTGCACGGCGATCAGGCCGATCGGCCCGCATCCGACCACCGCCACGGTGGATGCCAGCCGCAGGTGCGCCAGGTCCAGGGCGTGCAGCGCGACGCCGAGCGGTTCGAGCAGCGCTCCGTCAACGTCAGTCAGGCGATCGGGCAGCGGGTGTAGGCGTGTGGCGGGCCAGGTCAGGTACTCACGCATCCCGCCGTCAGTGCTGCCGTGTCCGGCGAAGACGATGCGCTCGCACAGATTCGGGTCGCCGGCCTGGCACGGCCGGCAGGCGAAGCACGGCACCGCTGGGTCAACGGCGACCCGCTGCCCGGCAAGCGGGCCGGTCACGACGACGCCCGCCATCTCATGGCCCAGCACCAGCGGCTCGGTCAGCGTCGCGTCGCCGATCGCGGCGTCGGCGAACCAGTGCAGGTCCGAGCCACAAATGCCGACCGCGCTGATCCGCACCAGGCTCTCACCGTCGCGCGGCACGGGCACCGGCTCGTCGGAAAGCTCGATCCGACGGGCACCGTAGAGTCGCGCGACCTGCATTCACGGATGATTGCATCTGCGGAATCCCCGAATGCCGGGCGCGTCCGAGCCGCTGCAGGCTGCTGATGTCGAGGACCGGATCGGGCAGGCGGCGGCAGCGATGCTTGCCACGGTTCGGACACGGTTGACTGCTACCTAGCCCCTAGGTAGAGTTACACCATGGCTGATCGGCTGCGGATGACCTTGCCCACCCAGTTCGTGCTGCGCGCGTTGCTCGCCGGTCCGGAGGCCGAGTTGTACGGGGTGGAGATCGGTGACGCGGCCG
>DASXSF010000053.1:0-19073 GCA_036506155.1 Jatrophihabitantaceae bacterium | reverse complement strand
GACCGATGACCTCGCGGTCGTCCTGGTGGGCGCCGATGCATACAGCACCGGCATGTTGATCAAGATCGCGATGCGCCTGCGCCGAGCTGACCGATCCCCGCACGGGCTGCACGCCGACCCCTACGGTCCGGGCGGCTCTGGGCTCCTCGTGGGCGCTGCCTACCCCGATGGTCGAACCGCCAGCAACGTGGGCAGCAGCTTCCCTGATCCGATTGCGCTAGGGGATGCGCCGACGCTCCTGGGGCAGGGCGGCGGCGGCGGTGGCCGCACCTTCCAGATGGACTACTGGCTGACGCCCATGCCACCGCCGGGCGAGCTCACGATCATCGTTGCCTGGCCAGCGCGCAACATCGCCGAGTCACTCACGGTCATTCCGGCCGCCGTCATCGCCCAGGGCCGCTCAGCGAACATCGAACTCTGGCCATGGCAGCCGCCGGAGGAGGACGAACCTTCGCCGCCACCCAAGCCAGCACTGCCCGAGGGCGGCTGGTTCGCCCAGCACGCGACAGGCGATCCCACCAACAGTTGATCATGTCCTCGATCGCACTTCACAAGTAGCCGCTGGTTGAGCGCGATCGGCGCTGCAGGGTTGCGTGTGGTCAGTCTTCGGCTGCGAGGTGGCGTAGGTAGCGTTCGGGGTTGGTCAGGAATGAGCGCCAAGAGGTGACCAGGTCGCTGCTGTCGTAGTCGATGGGTGTGATGCCGTGCTCGTCGAGTTCGAGTACCCGGGCGCCGGGCAGGCTGGCAAGGATGGGTGAGTGGGTGGCCAGCACGATCTGGCTGCCCGCGGCGCGCATCCGATGCATCAGGGCGAGCAAGGTCAGGCTGCTATCGAATGACAGCGCCGACTCCGGCTCGTCGAGCACATACAGGCCCGTTTCGGCGGTCATTCCGGCGAGCACCTCGAGGAACCCTTCTACGTGGCTGCGGATTCGCACCGGATGCCCCTCCAGGCGTTGTGCCCAGCGACGACGCCCACTGGGTGGCAGCAGGGTCGGGGCCTGGGCGTGGAACCGCTCGGCGCGCAGGAACAGCCCGCCGCTGGGACCGCCGGGCGTGTACTCCAGCCGCAGCGCGTCGTGCAGATCGGAGTCCTCTGCGGAGGGCTGGCCGAGGGCCTGCTGCGCGAAGTCGGACCGAAACACGCTGACCCGCCGCGCCCACACGGCTGCCAGCGCCTCGACCAGGGTCGACTTGCCCGAGCCGTTCGGGCCGACCAGCACGCTCACCCCGGGGTCGAGGCGCAGGCCATGCTGTAACACGTGCGCCACTGCGGGCAGTGTGTATGGCCGCTCTCCGGGCCGGGCCCGGCCGCGATCGATCGTCAACCGGCCGACCGGCGCGCCCGGCCGACGTCCGCTCACCCGGTCGAGTCTGCCGCACCTGACCCAGCCGCGCGCGGCACCCGACGCCATGCAAGCCGGGCCATCTCGCACACGAAGAAAGCGTCCGGATCTGCCGTTGGTTGTGCGCGACCA
The DNA here is from genome assembly GCA_036506155.1 of Jatrophihabitantaceae bacterium. GTDB lineage: Bacteria > Actinomycetota > Actinomycetes > Mycobacteriales > Jatrophihabitantaceae > DASXRA01. The sequence continues at coordinate 17,595 of DASXSF010000053.1, read as the reverse complement.
TGCCGATGAGCGCGCACGATCTGGTTTACGTTCGGACGACAGATCGGCGAGCAGGTCGCGACGACGACGCCAGGCGGTCTGTAGGCCGTCACTCGACGACGAACGGAGGCCGCGACATGGGGACTCACGACCGAGGCATCGTCCAGCAGGCCGAGAAGGGCCAGGGCGAGACGAACCAACGCCTCGACGCGCTGAGCGCCGAGCAGCGCCGAACCAATGAACTGCTGCACGCGATGCTGACGACGCTCGGCAACTGGCTCGAGCGGAGCGCATGACAAGCCAACGACCGTGGCGCCTTGCGGGCGTGACGTCAGTGCATCGACACTCCGTGTCAGGGGTGTCGCGTCGAGACTGGCCGATCTGGTCGCCTAGCTCGCGCAGCTCAAAGACGACCTGCGACGGAGGTGCACGATGGGCGACGGGGCGTCAGTCCAGCGGATGCGCCGTTGGGGCCGCTTGCTCCTGCCGCTGGCCTCGGCGCTTGCCGTCGCGGCGGTAGCGGCTGTCGTGGCGGTCTTGACGATGCCGCACCACGACACCACCGATGCGGCAGGGCAGAAGCAACTTGCCGTGGGCGGGTTCACATTTCACTACCCGGCGACGTGGCACAAGATCAAGGCGGGCGACCACAAGCATCCGGCCGAAGCGGCCGTGCCATCAGTGTTCCTCGCGTCGATGCCAATGCGCGGCAACTGCGCAAGGACCTCGGACGGGATCGCCTGCGGTGACTGGCCGCCCGGACGGCTGGCCAACGGCGGGCTCGTCGCGTCGTTCGCGAACCACTACGGGCAACCCGAGGCCCGGCGCGACACGGTAGCCGGACGCCCGGCGTCGATCAAGCGAGGGTCGCCGTCCGTCGAGTGCCTGAACGTGGGCGGGGAATACGAGCTGGTGGCGGAACTCGTGGCGGTCTCGGCGCCAATGTCCGGGCAGGATGACGAGTTCGTGCAAGTGGACGCATGTCTGGCCGGCGCCACGCGCGACCACGATCAGGCGCTGGCAGCGATCGACCACATGCTGGCGACAGCCACATTCCACGGTTGAACTCGCGTCGGTTCACGTGACGGGCGGGAGCGCAGGTCTCCGGCGAACATCCGCATCTGCCGCCGACAGCGCGCCAGCCACCGGAGATGCCGATGAAACGTGAAGTCGCTCGTCTGGCCGGGGTACCCGCGAAATGATGCATGGATGCACGATGGCCAGTTCCAGAGTCGGCGGGCGTGCCCTCGCCGACGCTGGTAGCGGCATGGCTGACCCTCGACACGTTGGCGACGGAGCGCATCCCTCTGTTCGCCGCGCACTGGCTTGCTAGTGGATACGACGGGCATGCTCTGGCAGAACTAGCTGGCTTGGACGGTGACGACCCGCATGACGTGCGTGACGTGCTAGCCGACGCCCTGGCGACTGCCGTGTGACCATCCCGACTTCGGACGCAGCCGCGGCGATGACGGCGTTTTCGGGCCTGGCCCGGTTGCAGGTGGAGGGTCGAGCCGGTGAACGGTGGATCGTGGACAAGGTGACCGAGATAGTCGCTCGGTCGGGTTACTCGGCCGGCGTGCTCGCCCTGCCGTTGGGATCCCTGTTTGGACTCGACGATGAATGGAGCGCGGGCTGGGGGCGGTCAGACAGGGAACTCGCCGCCGTGGTTCGCGAAGCCTGTCGTGAACAACTGCGAGTCGCCGGGACCAAACAAGCAGGTTGACGGTCCAGAAATCGACCGATCATGCCGCCGATCGTGCGAATGACGGCCGTGCGCCGCCGGCGGCGGGTGATCGCGCTGGGCTGCGGCGTCGCGCCGTGGCTTACCGTCAGCACGATGAGGCGGTCGGTGCGCGCCGCGGCATACATCGCCGCTGGGCTAGCGCTCGCATCAGCCGCGACGACTGCGTATTGGCTATTCGGCGGAACAGCGCTCCTCGACACGCTCGGTGGTTCTGTGGAGCGTCTGGCGCGTGACCGTAGCGGCGAGGCATTGGCGCTGGCTGCAGCCGTCGTGGTGATCAAGAGTGGCGCCGGATTGCTCGCACTGCTACTGCTCGCTCCGGCCTGGCGTGGATGGCGAATGATCGTTGCCCTAGACATCCTCGCCGCGGCCGTCCTATGCCTGTGGGGCGGGGCGAACGTCCTGGTCGGCGCGGCGGTGTTGAGCGGAGCGATCCAGCGCGCTGATGTCAACCGGCACGCCCTTCGCTGGCACGTATTCCTATGGGACGCCTGGTTCCTCGTCTGGGGCGTCGTTCTCGCGGTCGCGGTGCTGGGCGCAATCCACGACCGGCACCGATAATGCATTCCCGAACCCGGCTCTCATGTCGATGCCTTGTCAAGCCACCCGCACTTGTGAAAGACCGGATGTCTGCCGCTGTTGCGCGAAAGATCCAACCGCCAGAAGGCTGGGCTGCAGGTCCGTGAAGACTAGGTCCCGGATTGGGCTGATCGCGGTCGGGATCGTGCTGGCTGTGGTTGGAGTGATCTTGAGGTTCGCGACGTCGGTGCACTCGTCTGGGTTCAACGTCCACAAAGTCGGCGATGCTCTGCTTCTCGTCGGGGTCATTGTCGTCATCGTCGTACTCGCAATGAGCGGCCGGAGGCGCGGCGCGACTAGGCGATAGTGCGGCCCACAATGCACTCCGCGTAGAGCGCGGCGACTAGCGTCCGCCCAGCGATCCCATCGCGGGCACGTGGGGCTGCAGCTCACGGTCACGCACGGCCTACCAATCGGTCAGCGGCAGATCGTATCCAAATCCGCATATCAGCGGATGGTGCGGGTGCCTGCTGCGATGACGCTGGTGGGCTGGTGGGCGGGTGCCGGGTCGGGCGGCAGTGACGAGCGCGGCCCCCCGAGCAGCCAGCCCGCTAGCGCCACCGATACGCCTCGAGACAAGCCTTGCCTGCAACGACGACTGCGCTCATGACGACGAAGCGGCATGTGAGAGCGTGCCTGTCCGGCGGAAGTGCCTGTCGAGTTCGTTGGCGTAGCGTCGGCCCAATGTGGGTCCCTGCTCGGTGACCCAGTCAGTGAACACGATCGTTCCGGTCGTTGGCGCGTCGGAGTCGGCCAGCCCGTCAACCATCGCCTGGTACTCCTCGTGGGTGAGCAGCGTGTCGCGCAGCGCCAAGCTCAGTGCATGCGACAGGCCGGTGAGCAGGATGGCCGGGACGGGTACCACGATGGCGTGGCTGCCGACGGCGCTTCGAACCGCATTGACCAGCTGCCGAAACGTGAGACTCTGCGGGCCGACCGCGTCCACGACGACGGTGTCGTCGCGGGCGCCGAGGTGGACGCATAGCCGGGCCAGGTCCTCGACGTGGATCGCGCGTATCCGGTAGTCGCCGCGCCCGCCGACCGCGAAGACCGGCAGGTGCCGCAGCAGCCAGGCGATGTTGTTGATCAGCACGTCGTTGCCGCCGAACAGGATCGCCGGCCGGGCGATCGCGTAGGCGACGCCAACGTCGGCGAGGATCTGTTCGACCTGGGCCTTGCCCCGGAAGTAGGGATAGGGCGAATCAGCTGACGGGTGCGTGATCGACACATGCACGATGCGGCGCACGCCGGCATTCGCCGCTGCCTCAAACAATGTCCGGCTGTTCGCCACCGCCGTTTGATGATCGACGTGGCCGCGCGCGAACCGCACCCAGTAGGTGTTGTACAGGGTGTGCACGCCGCGCAGGGACCGGGTCAATTCGGCGGGGTCGCCGAAGTTCAGTGGCCGCGTGTCGATCTCCATAGCCGTCGGGGCGGCGCGGTCCGGGTGGCCGGTAAGCGTCCGCACCCCGCGTCCCGCGGCCTGCAATTCACGAGCGATCGCGGCGCCGGAGTAGCTAAACGCTCCGGTCACCGCATCGACCGCCTCCGGTCGTGTCGTCATGCCTGATCTCCTGCCCACGCCACGGATAGAACGGCGGCACCGGCCTAAATCGAGCAAAGCCGCGCGCAATTAAAAGCGCCAGCGGCGCGGCCGGTCCACACCATCCCGACAGTACGGTCTGGCCCGCGCAAGCGACCGGATCTGCCGCTGACAGCGCGCCCCGCCTCAAGATCAAACTGTGCGAACGGCTTAAGACACGCGTCTACTGCGTCAACGTTGCCGGCCTCGGACCTAACGTCCGGCCAGTTCAGCTACGACTGGGGCGAGGGCGTCGGCGACGTCGGCGCCGAAGACGAAGTAGGAGAAGCCGATCTCCTCGCGTCGTCGTTGAATCTCCTCGGCGGCCGCCGCCGGGTCACCGGGAAGTATGGCCAGCGAGTCCGCCGCGCGAAGCGCGCCAGGGTCCGTGTCGGGGGGCGCCATGAACGGAGCGACAGAGTCGCCGATCACCGGCACATGCAGGGCGAGTTCGACGTCGCGGATAGCGTGAAAGTCGCGTGCCAGTTGCACCACCTCGGCCCGAGGCTCAGCCGGCCGCATGACGAAGGTGACGGTGTCTGCGACCTCGGCCGCCAGCGCCTGGGCCTTCGGCCCACGTGCGGCCATCGCCACCGGCGTGTGCAGGTCTGGGCCGTCGAGATCTCGCAGTGCCGTGACGATCTCACGCACCTGGGCCAACCGCTGGCTCGGCGGGACCACGGGCAGTCCTAGTTCGCGGAGTTGGTCCTCGATCCCGGGCCTGCCGGTGCCGACGCCCATCTCGAAGCGACCGTCGGTAAGGACAGATAGCGAATGCGCTTCCCATGCGGTGCTCCATGCCGCGCGCACCGGGGAGGCGTACACCCAGGTACCCACACGCAGGTTAGTAAGAGCTGCCGCGACGGCCAGCGTGGGTCCAGGCGCCGGCTGCCATTGCGGGACGTCGGGCATCAGCAGCGTCGAGTAGCCGCTGTCGGCGACACGGCGCACCCGATCTCGCCACGTCGGCAGGTCAGTTGTGAGCGGGGCAACGACCCCGAACCGCAACGCTCTGGCTTTACCGGTTCCCGTCGTGGCGGTCATTGGTGATGTCCCTTCGTGGGGCCGGGTTCTTGCGGGTTCTTGCACCTCCCACGAACGGGAGGCAGCGGTTTCGACAGCACATGCTGAAATTTGGGCCGGGTGTCATTCAGGCAAGAGCGACGCATCGGCCCTCTCCGCCGTCAAGATCCATCGTGCCAACTTCTTGACCAAGACAAGCCTCTGGCGCGTCAAGATGTCGAACTCACGGACGTGCCGATGTGCGGATGTCAGACGCGGTGACCTCGATGGGACCAGGACGGACGCCTTTTCGGCGCCACCGGTGAGACGGGCTCGCCGAACGCAGCGGCGACCATCCGCCGAACATCCCGCCGTTCTCGCTCTTCTATGAGAACAGGATCGCGGCCGTCCGGCTCGATCACGGCATCAGTGAATGCGTCGATCGTTGGGGGCGCTTACGCCATCGCGCGCGACGCCGTAGGCGCCATCGTCGCGGCCGGGCAGCCGTGGACGATCCGGGCTGCGGAGGGTAGGCACTCCCAACTGCCGTGGAACCTCTCGGGCGAGGCTGCTTATCGGATAGCGCTGCCCGGCCGCCGGCCGAGTGGCCGGGCCGATGCGCCGCCCGTAGGCGGCGCCTTGATCACAAGAGAGGTCAGTACGGCAAGGTGCGAGCCGCTGCTGTGCTCCGACGGATGATGGGCGCCGGCCCCCGCCCAGCGATCCGCGCGACACCGGTCCGCCTGTGGAGCGCTACGCGGTTGCGGATGGCGGCCAGAATCGACCGACCATGCCGATGAGAGAGTGCCCTTGTGGACGGTCGGCCTAGGTGTCAGCGCGCAGGCGATCAATCCGTCGCTGCCTGAAGCCGTCGATAGCACCGAAGACGACGCAGCCACCAAGGATCACCAGCGAGAATATTGCGCACGCCCTGTACGGGGCGCTCATCGTGCGCCAGGTCGGCTGGAGAAGCAGTCCGATGACCGCCCCGGTCCACCACACAGCGGCACCGATCGGACGGATCGCGCGACGCCAGGCTGGCCATGACGCGCGATGGCGCGCCGCCGTGTCGGGATCTGACAAGGTCCAGCTCTCAAACAGGAAATAGCGTCGCACCCCGGCTGGAACCTTGAGTGATCTGAGGCTGGACGTCGATGGCCCGCCGAGATTATGCACGGCCAGGACTTCACAAGCGAGGCGGTCAACGGCCCGACCACACGCGGAACAATGTGACCGGATCTGCCGCCGTCCGCGTGGTAGTGCTGAGTTGAGGAAGTCATTCGGCGATTGGTTCCCAGATGAGTTCGGCAACGTCGATCACGAGGTCGGAGCTCTCGCGCTTCGGGTCGTCCGGCGAGCGGACCTCGCCCACACATACGCACACAACGTCATTGAGGCGGCGGTAGCGGTCGCTGTCGCTGAGGTGAAAGACGCAGCCGACGATCTGCCGTCGCCCCGCTGGGTAGGCGCGTCCGTATCCGTGCCACTCGAACATGATTGTCGCGCCATCGTCGGTGTCGATGACAGCGCGGAAGTCAGGACGGAACGGCCCCGCCGCGGTTCGACGCTGCGGGAAGTTCGCGCCCCGGAAGCGACCACTGATGGAGCCTTCGCAGCGGCCCTCGGCGAGCAACAGGTGCTGCTCCCACCCGCCCTCGAGCCCGACCACCCAGCTCTCTGGATAGGTGAAACGAATCCGGTACAACTGCTCGAGCCTCACTGCTGTACTCCCGCTGCCCGTGAACCAGCCGTGCTGGGAGCATTACAGACCAGATCTCGCAGTGTCACCGGATAGGCACGTGCGCGATCATGCTGCAACTCGTGCGTCCGGCATTGCCTAACTACCGCGGTGCCTCCCTCGCCATCGCTCAAAGGTCGGACCAAGCCCTTCGCCGTGATCGCGCCCGCCGCGGTAGCTCCACCGCTTGCGCTCGGTCGGCGTCGACCGAATCCAACTCACCAGGAACGCCGTCAATGCGACCACGACGAAGACGCCGATGACAACACCACCGATAACGATGCGCTCGTCGACACCGGACGCGGTCAGCATGACGGGAACGTAGACGAGATACTCGGCTGGATCACGGCGTCGGAACATCCGCCCGTGGATTTGCCGCGTGGTGCGCGCGATCGTGCGTATCGGCTGGCCATCCGCACAGGCAGCGCGGCGTCGTCAGGGATGATTGCGGGATGCATGCGATGCCTGTTGATCCTCGCATCAGCCGGTGGGAAGTCGATCAACCCACATACCAGGTCTACTTCTGGCAGCCGTCCTCGAATGTTCCGGATGCAATGTGGACGAGCGACGAATGGCGGCTGACCGAAGCTGACGTTCATGAGGTATTGGCGTGGATCCAAGACCAGGCAAGAGGACGACGCATCACAGTCTGGGTGGAACTGGTCCGTGACGGCCAACCCGGCCTGGTTCGAATTAGCGGATGGGAGCCGACTCCCTCCGACCCTCCACCGGCGTGGGCTCACCAGTAGGCGCTGCGCACAGGAAACGCGCACATCTGCCGTCGAGAGAGCGCATGCTCGTAGCCGATGAGGGTGCGGCTGTCGAAGTGCGCGAACAGGCCGGCTACCCGACCTGGGAGATGGCCGCTCTGGTTCACCCCCGAGTGACGTGTTTCATTCCGGAGGACAGCGCTCCCGGGCGATTTGTCCCGGTCCCGGGTATGCCTCGCGCCGATTGTGGGTAGGCCCTGGCACGGGCCTGTTTACGGTCCGGCTTTCCGGCTGCAGGAGGCACGCCATGATCATCGTCGGATTCGTGATCTTCGCTGCCGTGGTGGTGCTTGCTGCGGCGCTGATCGTCCAGAATCCCGCCACGGTGACCGTCCGCGCGTTTAACCAAGCGTGGAACGTCGACATGCGGTGGCTGGTGGTCGCCGGGCTGGCGCTCACCGCTATCGGCCTGATCGGACTGGGCATGATGCGTCTGGGCAGCGCGCACTACATGCGCCTTAGGGGCGAGCGCCGTGTGCTGGCAGCCGAGAACAAGCGGCTGACCAAGCGGGCGGGCGCGGCTGCGCCAGTCGGCGCCGCGCCTGACACTGCGCCCCGGACGGCGTCAGTCGCGCCGCACCGAGAGTCGGTTCCATCCGCAGCTTCTTCGGACCGGCGCGGTTTCCGCGAGCGCCTGGCAGACGCTAGACACCGCCTGGTGCGGAGTTAAGCGAGTAGCTGCGTTACGCCCCTGGTCTTTCCGCGATGTCGAGCAGCTGCCGACCGAGGTGGCATCAGGTGGATCAGGCCTCGTCGCCCACGCCGCCGCCAGCAGCAACCCGACCACACTGCAGGTCGCGGCCCCACACTGCACTCGACCAGCGCGACGTCCCACCCGGCTACTCGGCAAGCCATTGTCCACTGTGGATGAGCTTCGTTGCTGAGGGAGCGCGGCGTTACTGTGACCTGTTGCTTGTTCTTCTGGTTCTGCGCTAGTTTGCGGCGCGCCGTAGTGCTATCTAGGACCGACGTGCCGGTCTATTACAGGATGTGCTGGTCTTACGCAGAGGAGAGATCAATGAAGATCATCATGCTCGCGGCGGTAGGAACGTTCGTCGTCGGCGCGATCGCCGAGGCGCGGGACACGCACACCGTGTGGGGCCAGGGCAGCACTTTCTGGATGCTGCTCGGCTTCGCGGCGGTCGCGTTCGAATTCGCGGTGCCCGGGTACGCCTCGCGTCTTCGCCGCCGTTGATGTAGCGGGCTAGTGCATTGATGCGAGCGCGAGTGCCACGGCACGCCCTGCCGGGACTAGCTGCCGTCGCAGGGACGAAGCCAGCTCGCTGAACGCCACGCGAACACGATTGTGTAATCGGGTCGGGTGACAGCGGACGAGGCAACCGGCCAGACGCTGCTGGATCGGTGTCCCCGCGCCGAGCAGGCGTTGATCAGCGCGGTGGCAACGCGCTATCTGCTGGGTGTATCGACTAGGCGCGTAGACAAGCTGGTCGAGACCCACGGCATCGGGGGCATCTCCAAGTCGTAGGTGTCGCGGATGGCGAAGATCCTCGACGTTCAACCCAGGTAGCCGTCCGGAGACGGACAACCAGCTGGGCAGAGCCCGGCCGTACTTGCGGGCTGGTGCTACGCGCGCAAACGGGGTCGCGCCCGCTCATGCCGCGTGGTGTGCGCTACTGCCGATGGTCGAGCGTTCTAGGCGATCTTGGAGGGCGCGGACTAGGCAGGCCCGTTTAGGCCGACAGCACGGATTGATGGTCGCGTGCTAGGTGACACTGGGGGCATGACATCGACTGCTGAGGATCAACACCAGCTCGGTCAGTATGACGTGCCTGCCCGTGTGCTGGCTGGTGAGGGTGTGCCGCTGGCGGACCTGGTGGGTGCACAGGGCGCTGCGAGCGTGGACACAATCTTGGGACGGCCTCCGGTCGTCGGGTGGCGTGTCATCTCTGGTTCGTAACCTCCTCCACCGAGCGAACTCGTCATGCTCGCCGCACCCTGGAGTGGGCCGCCGTGGGATTACCCGTCGAACGGGTGGATGCAGGTGAGCTTCACCGACCGCCATGGAAAGTGGTCGGCGTGCATTAATGAGGACCGCACGCCGGTGCGGCCTGGTCGCGTGCATCGGCGTGCCGGTCTGCGACTTGACTGGGTCGAGGCCTCGATCCCGGGCAGGAGGGGGACACGTCCCGAGGTGCGGCTGCACGTTCGAAACATCTCCAGGCACGCCTGGGTCGGCGACGGCATCGATGACGACCACGTGTCCGTCTGGCCGGTGGGGCCGGATGGCGAGCGGCTTCGCCGAGACCGAGGCGGCTGGCGCTTCGAGGCAATGCCCTGCCATCGCCTGACCTCGATCGAACCTGGCGACCAGCTCGCGGTGCCGGGTTACTGGGACACCGATGTCGAGTCATTCCCCGCCGGCCAATACGTGATCCAAGGCGAGCTCACCGCGTTACAGCTTCGCAGCGCTCCGGGCGAGTTGCTGCTCCGACAGCACGAGCTCGAACGTCCGAATTTGCCGCGGAGCGCGCCATGCTGCCGACGTCGCGCACTTCTAAATGATCCCCGCGCACGAGCGAAACGGCCCGCAGGAATTGGCAGTTGGCTCCCAGCCGAGCCACCATGTTCTGGGACAGACCGCAGACGCAGAAAGGCTCACGATGTCGATCGTCGCGCGGCTTGCGTTGTTTCTAGTCGCACAGCTCGGATGCGCCATCTTCGCATTCGTTCGAGCAACGACGCTCCCGCAGCGTGCGCCAGTCTTGATCGCAGGCGGCATCCTGCTGCTCGTCACAGCTTCGCTGACCGCGGTCGGGGTCGTCCGTGCGTTCCGCACGCAGAAGCGTCTTCGCAGCAGCCAGTGAACCGTCGCCCCGCGGGGCGATACGCATTCATGAGGCGTGGCCGTCCGCACATGCCGCGTTGGGTGCGCTGCTCGGACGCGCTGAACTCCCGATGGTCGCGCGGTTCTCAGGCGGGGCTGATCGCCGGGTAGAGGCGGAGCAGTCCCTCGGGCAGCGTGTCGGCCCATTCGGGCCATCTCGGCGGTGACCCTGAGTGGTTCGGCGGTGGTGAACGGTTGGGCCTGTTCGTCTGCGCCACCGGCGCTGAAGGATTCCAGGCGCCATTCCCGCCAATCGGCGTGGAGAACGTCGCCGACGTCGTCGAGTTGATCGCGGGTGAACCGGCTGGGTACCACGCAGAGTTGATTGGGCAATTTCGGGGACAACTGCCGGATCACCGCGTCGATGTCGGTGGCGGCCACGACGAGGACCTCCTGGTCCGCGGAGGGACGGAAGATCACGCGGCTGACCATCGCCCCGGACGATTCCAGGTCGCCAATGTGGAAGTGCAGGTTCCCGACCGCCACACCGTGTCGCCAGCCGCCGGGTGGCGGCCGGCACGGCGGCTCCGTCCAATCCGGCGACGGCTCCCTATCAGGGATCTCCGGCGACTGTGCCTCGACCTCGATGCTCTCGTCGCGCCAGGTCCCGACCACCGAGACAAAGCCCGGCGTGCGGTTCGCTGCAGAGTCGGTGCGAACTGCCCCAACGTCGACCCCGAGCAGCCGGATGGACCAATCCGACTTCCAACCGGGCGGTTTGAACAGCAGATCATCGATGCGGGCCAGATCCAGCCAATCGCCGCCCGGGTCAGCCACGAACCGACCCCAGGTACGGACTCGATCCCCTGCCTCGAACACCAGGTCCCTAGCCGTCACGAATCCATGGTGTCGCACAAGCTGAGTTCTGAACGACCGGAACTGCCGATCTCGCGCACCTCAAATGCGCGGGGCGAGTGCCCGCAACTGCCGCTGCGCGTGCGCGTTTGCCGAAAGTCGGATGTTCCAACGATGCGATTCGAGGGGTGAACACTCCGCCGACGCGCGAATTCGCTCGCATCTGGCCGGCGCGTCGTGTCGCCTCGCTGTGCGGGCTCGCCGTGGTCGGCGTGGTTGTTGCCTCAGCCGCAGCCGGGCTCGTCGGCGATTCCGGCTTGGCTTTGCCACTGGTAGTGAGTTCGGTTCTTCTCCTCGCTCTGGCGGTCGCTGTTGCGGCGCTCGCCGTGCATGTGCCTGCAGTTGTCCCGACCGGACGGGTGCGGCGCCGGCTGGCGGAGTCGCGCCACCCGGTTCGCCAGTGCGAGCCGAATGCGCCCGGTCACACGCGGCCGCGGGCGCCCAGCACGAGTGTGGCCGGTTGTCGCTGAGTTGACCTGCGCGGCGCTCGCTGTGATCGATCGCGGTTGAAGTCTGGTTCCTTCTGATCGAGCTGCCGCATACCCCACTGCCTCTTCGGGCGTCGCACGGTCCAAGGCCTTAGGGCCGCGCGCTCGGCGATTGAGTTCGCCGAATCGCCCGCGCTTCATCCTTTGGAGTTCCGATGTTTCTCGACTTTGTCTACACGGCTGTGTCCTGGGTGCTGTTGCGCTGGCACCAGCTGTTCTCGGCGCTCGGCATGAATCCCGCAGACGGCCTCACCTGGACGCTGTCCATTGTCTTCCTGGTGATCACGACTCGTCTCGCGCTGTTCCGGTTGTTTATCAGGCAGCTGCACTACACGCGGAACATGCAAAAGATCCAGCCGGAGATCGCCAAGCTGCGTGCAAAGTACAAGAACGACCGTGCCGAACTGAACCGGCAGATGATCAAGTTGCAGCAGGTTGAGGGCTTCAACCCGCTCTCCGGCTGCCTGCCGATGTTCTTGCAGGTCCCGATCTTCCTGGGTCTATACCATGTGCTGCGTCACCTGTCCGCGGCCGCGTCGCCCAGCTATCAGCTGAACCATCCCGACCGGCTGACGCTCTACACCTTCACCAAGCACGACACGCTCAGCGCGGCGCACGCGAAGCTGTTCGGCAAGGTGCCTCTGGCCGCGTCCTTCCACGACTCCACGCACACCATCGTGAACGTCCTCGGCGGCCAGGTCGGCTCTACCCGGCTGGTGATCGCCATCGTGCTGCTCATCAGCGCCGCGGCCACGCTTTGCACCCAGCTGTTGGTGCGCGTCAACGCCACGACCGTGCCCGCAGACACGACTGCCAAAGTGCAGCGGCTGATGATGTACGTCATCCCGCTCGGCGTGCTCGCGTCCGGCCTGCTCTTCAACTTTCCGCTCGGCGTGCTGCTCTACTGGTTCACCAGCAACATCTGGACCCTCGCCCAGCAGGGCTACGTCATCCGACACCACCCACCCACAGACCGGCCGGGAGCCCCAGAAGACCATCCGCCAGACCGACCCCGCGGCGGCGGCGGGCAACGCCCAACGAGCACCCAGCCGGGAGCCACACATCGACCCCGCCAGCACCGACACGCTAGTCGTGAACCAGATGACACGGGCCGACCCGAACGACGCATGAAACAGTCGCCGATCGGATACCCACCGGCCCAGCCCTGGCGAGTCCACCCATGCTGAGCCCCGCATAACGACCGGAGGGCAGTCCCTGGCTGCTTATCAGCAGAACGCGCACGCGCAGCGGCATAGAAAGACGTTCTGCGTGTCGGTGCCGGATGTAGGAACGTCCTCCTGATGCGCTTCGGGCTTGGTGTCCCACGCATTCAAGGAGGACGTTCGTGGGCAACGGTAGTGGTGTCTCTCGGGGCGATCGCAACCGCAACGCGCGGCTGGCTCGGCTTCGGGCTCTGTCGTGGAGAACGCGATCGTCGGTATCGACCTGGCCGACCGCAAGCAGATGGTTGTGGTGACCGATCACGACTCGAAGGTGCTCGCGCGTAAGACATCCCGATGCCGGGCGTGGGATCTCGGGACCGCGTTGGACTGGGCCGGCGAGCGAGCACGGGCCAAGGGGGTGGACTGGCGTGACGGTGGCGTGCGAGCCGACCGGGCACCGGTGGCGGGTGCTGGCCCAGTTGGCCGCGGGCCGGGGCATGCGGTTCGTGTGCGTGCAGCCGTCGGTGACGTCGTTATCGCGGCGCACGGAAGACCTGACACCGGATAAGACCGATGAGAAGGACGCAGTGCTGATCGCCCGGCTGACCGCGCAGTTGCGCTGCTGCGCCCCCGAGCCGGTGGATGAAACCTGGGGTCGGCTGCGGCATCTGGGTGCCCGCCGCGAGCAGCTGCTGACCAGCATCGTGAGTGAGAATGTGTCTGGCCGGGCGCGTTGGACACCGCGCAGCAGCCGTTCCGGTCGAAGACCTGGGCCGCGGCGATACACATTGTTTGTGACCGCGACGGCGGCGAGCTGACCCGGACCCGGCGGTTGGGGCTTTCCCGGTTCGAGCAGCTCGTGCGCCGCGAAATCGTCAAGCGCGGTGGGCACAAAACTTGTGGTCGGATCGCGCGGAAACTGTTCGCCGCTCTCGGTGATCCGGCCGGGGTGCTCGCGCACCGCCGCGGCGGCCTGGAGCGGGTGCAGCTGCTGCTGGCCGATTGGGTCGAGGATCAGCGGCGGCTGGTCGACACCGAGGCGCGCATGCTCAGCGTGCTTGACGAGCTGCACCTGACCGAGCTGGTCACCTCCATCGATGGTGTCTCGCCGGTCGGTGCCGCCGCGATCCTGGCCGAGACCGGTGATCCGCGCCGGTTCACCACCGTCCGCGTCCTGGTCAAACACGCCGGACTGGCCCCGCGGGAGAAACTGTCCGGCAGCTACGTCGGCCGCACGAAACTCACCGGCCAAGGCCGGCCGGGACTGCGGCTGGCCGCCTGGCGGGTGGTCTGGGCCGTGCTGCACACCAACGCCGTCTACGCCGCACGCTACCGGCACCTGGCCAGCCGCGAGAAGAACAAGCTCACCCCCACTCAGGCGCAGAGCGTGATCGCCGCAGCGGTGCTGCGGCAACTGCACGCCGTCATCGTCACCGGCAACGCCTGGGATCCCGCCATCGCCCGGCACGGCACCCAGAAGAAGACAGATAGACCTCGCCGCCTAACGATCCGTCGCGGCGGACAAGCTGACGGACGGGGCGAGCCCCACGCGGCATTGAGACACCCAGTGATCTCGCCGGACATCATGGGCAGCCTCGCCCGTCGTCACACCAACCCCGATTACACGCTGCCGGGACCAACCCCATTACAGCTATGCAGGGGACAGACGACGGACGAGGCACCGACCAGAAGCTTGACCAAAACGACTTACGCTGATGATCGGATGTTCGCTCACGCTCATGGCTATATGACGCGATTACTGGCGTCGGCCAGCAGCCGTTCTGCCAGGAAGTCGCAGGCCTCATCTTCGCTCTCGAACCACCGCTCACCGGTGCGCTTGCCGCGTTCGCCGTAGAAGACGATCCAACCGCCGGCACCAGGTTGCAGGCACAGCACCTCGTCGTGCGCGCCCCCATCCAGGTCGTAAGCGTCCCGGCGTACTCACTCCCTGTCGAGCAGATCCCGCAATGACATTCGATCCACGACTTGGATCATTCCGCACGACCGCTGATCGCCGAGGCTGCGCACCATGCGGCAAAGTCGGATGATTGCCAGTGATCACGATTCGGGCGGCCGCTGCAACGATCCGGACACGGCCGGCCACTTGGAGCGGCCCGTCATGCTGTAGTGAGCCTGTGCGCCGGTGGATCGTTGTCGCGGTGGTCGTCGCGGTCGGCCTCGCCGGCGTGGTCGTCGGCGTGGTGTTCTGGCGCGGCTTCTTTCGTGGTGACGCGCGCCACTGACGTGATGTTCGTTGACGCACAGCACGGCTGGGCGCTCACCACACACGGTTGTGGTGGTTGGCGCCGGTGCCTGCGCGTCCTGCGTACCGCGGACGGCGGGCGTTCCTGGCAGCCGGTCGGCGTGCCACCGGGAGCGAAGGCGCCGCGGGAGAGTTTGTCGTGTTCGAATGTCATCAATCAGGACCGGCCCTGCATCGAGCACCTGACGTTCGCCGATGCGCGAACTGGCTATGCCTGGGGCGACCGGTTGCTGTACGTCACGCGCGACGGCGGCCAGAGTTGGTCGCGTCGAAACGGTGCGGCGGGCAGCCTGGCCGCAGCCGACGGTGCCGTGCTCCGTACCCGATTCTTCGCCGGCACGCAGGTGGTCGAGCGCGCTGATGCCGAGGCGCGGGACTGGCGCATCGTCGCCGATGCCGTGACCCGGACGAGTCAACCGAAGCTGGTGCAGTCGGCTGCGCGGGTGTCTCTCGTCGAGAGCCAAGGCGCATACGGTGATGTGGATGTGCCGCCCCGGACGATCATCTCGACAACGGCCGACGGCGGGCGCAGCTGGCAGCGGGTGAACACCGATCCGTGTCCTCGCCCGCACACCATCACCACCGTAGGCGTGGTACTGGCCCCGGACGCGACCGCGGTCGCCACCTGCTTCGACCGGTCCTCCTTGCGCTGGGAGTACTGCGAGTCACTCGATGGCGCAAGGACGTTCGGCGCCGTCCGCGCGCTGCCCGCACCCCAGGAAGGTAATCCCGGGCCGCTCGTCGCCGTGTCCCGCTCAGTGCTACTCAGTCTTGACCTGGACTCCACGACCGGTGCGGTGATGCACCTCTATCGGACCGCCGACGGCGGCCAGAGCTGGCACGACGTCGGACTTCCAGCCCACGGGGTAGACACCATGGCGTTCGCCACGCCGACCTTCGGCTATGCCATCACCGCCAACTACCGCGGCGTCGCCTACACCCATGACGCTGGCGCCACCTGGCATACCGCATACCTGCCCTAGTCAGGGCAGCGCTCCCAGTCAAACTGCGGCCCTAGCTCGGCGTGTTACCTCCTCCCGCGAAAGGGGTACGCACCGGGCCGGCGCGGTCGCCTCATCGGCGGTCTCGCCAGCACACGGAGATCATTTAGAAGCGCTCGACCATCGGCAGAACCGCGCGCGCCACGCAGCAGATCAGTGCGTATCAGGGCCGTCGAGGCGGCTTGGCGACGGTCGCGATTAGGGTCGGGTTGGTGTCGGTGCGAGTGGAGACGATGACCGCCGAGCGGTGGTCTGATCTCGTGCGCGTGTTCGGCCGCCGCGGGCAAGACCCGGGTTGGTGCTGGTGCCAGCTGTTCCTGCGCGCTGGGTATGACTCCTCGCCGCCCTGGGCGGACAATCGGAGTGCGCTGCGCGCGGAGATCGCCACCGCGGCGGTGCCGCCGGGTCTGATCGCCTATGTCGACGACGAGCCGGCGGGTTGGACCAGGGTTGGGCCTCGGTCGGCGTTTGCCCGCGTGGCGGGGAACCGGGCGTTGGCCCGGGTTCTTCCGGCCGACCCCGGCGCCTGGTGGGTGGCCTGTTTCGCCGTGGACAGCCGGCGCCGCCGCGCGAGCGTCGGGTCATCCCTGCTGGACGCGGCCGTCGAGTTCGCTCGCGCGCACGGCGCGACGGCCCTCGAGGGGCATCCCGTCGACGTGGCCGCGCTGAGCACAGCGCGCGTGAGCGGTTCCGCCCTGTACACCGGCACCCGCGCCATGTTCACCGGCGCCGGATTCATCGAGATTGGTCGCACCTTCTCCAGCCGCCCGGTGATGCGGCTGCCGCTGTAACCGGCGAGTTCCTGGTCCGGCCGCCGATGCAATGCCACTCAGCCATCAATCACGTTGGCGGGTCTCGCGCGCGGACCGGCTAGATCAGTGCGTCTCGATGACAGACTTCTGGTCGTGGATGCCGAGGAGCCGAGCCTTGTTCGGTACTGGTTCGACTTCGACCTTGCGGGCCACGCTCAGCTCGGGACGCCAGGTTCGATCCAGATTGACGGTGGTACTGCCGCCTACCGTCTCCTCGGTCGTGGGGCTGGAGTTACTGGGTATGACGAGGCGGATTGCCTCCGTCTGCTTCGCGGCGCGCTGGTCAGGAATTGCCTCCCGTAATCACCGTGGTCCGCAACCCGACCGTCGATCCTCGGCTTGCGGGGCAGCTGGGCAACCCGGCGTGGCGCGGAGTGTGGTTTCCCAACCTGAACATAGGTCGACCCACGACCGAGTGAGGAGATCTTGGCGCGTGTGCGCGCTGACGGCGGCATGGGCGCGTTAGCGCGCTCCGCGGCATGGTCGCGCGTTAGCGCGCTCCGCGGCAGATGCGTGCGTTTCTGCTCGGCAGGTCGAGATCATTCCGGATGGCCCGCGCTGGTCCATCGGGCTTGGCCGGCGTTGTAGCCGCCGCAAAACGGTGAGCATGCGAACCGCGAAATCTTGCCAGACGCATGAACCTCGTCTTCGCGATCACTCCACTGGGTGGGCAAGGTCCAGCACGACGTGCCGATAGTAATGCTCGCTGCGTACCCAGACGCGGAACGGGACCTTCTCGCGAACGCCGACCGCGATCGTGGTCTGGCCTTCGAA
>DASXSF010000052.1:0-36478 GCA_036506155.1 Jatrophihabitantaceae bacterium | reverse complement strand
CGCCGCGCGATCTTGCAGTGCGCGGCTCGCCGCTTCATCGTCGGCGGCGCGAGCGGCGGTAGCCGCGGCCACGAACGGAAGCGGGTTGGTTTCGCGATTGATCAGGCCGCCCCTGGGGGTGAGCGCGAGAGCTGCCGCTCGGTCCTTGCCGGACAGGATGGACCACCAGTGCGCGGCGAGCAGCCGAGCATCAGCCGTACACGCCGTACCGAGCCAGACCGGCAGCCGGGCCGCGTCGAGGCCGTATTGGATCGGCGCGTTGCCCTGCGGATGCGGAATCGCGGCGAGCCGTCCGTCCGCCAGTTGGGCCCAGTCTGTGGGCAGCAGTCGACCGTTGTCGGTGAGCTGCGCGAGAAGGTCTGTCGCACTCGCCGCCGCCGCCCGCCAGCCGTCGTTGCCGGTGAAGCGGCCCAGCGCGGCGAACACCGCCGGCATCCAGTAGGACGGATTGACGACGGGCGGGGATATTGCTTTGGCCCACGGCCCGGCGAGCGGGAGCGGTGCGCCCGAAAGCATCGTGGATTCCGCGCCGAGCACAGCGGCGGCAAGGCGACGGCCTGCGTCGTGCAGCATGTCCTCGTCCTCGCCGCTGTACCGGAGCAGCGCGTACGCGGCAAGCGTGTCGGCGTCGGCCGCGGGCTGCGAGTCCTGCACCGCGGCGGATCGGCTCAGATGGGAGATCAGCAGACCGTCCGGACGCTGCATGTGTGCCTTGGTCCAGGACCAGATGGTCCGCACCGTGGACGGGCGGTTCGCGATCTCGGCGATCAGCATGCCATAGGCCTGTCCCTCGCTCACGATGTCGTTTCCCTGGTCGTGGCGCAGCACTCTCCCGTCGCTGGTCACGTATCGGGCGAGGAACGCGTCGGCATCTGGCGAGCCTGATCCAGGGCGCTGCTCGTGCGTGCCGCAGCCCGATGCGACGACGCCGGCAGTCAGAAACATGATCAAATGCGGACCATCGGTCAGGGACTGGTCGACAGCGAGTTCGGGGTCGGCGTCGTGGTCGTTGTCGCCGGGGTAGGCGTGGTCGTTGGCGTCGCTGTCGTCGGGGTGGGCGTCGTCGTCGGGGTGGGCGTCGTCGTCGTCGGGGTGCTGGACGGCGAGTTGGTGGGTGACGACGGCGAGGTCGAGCCGGGGGTGCCTGAGGGGCTCGGCGTGCTCGGCGAACTCGGCGTGTTGCTGGGCGGCCGCCGGTAGTCGACATTGTGGCCCTGGGCGGGGCCGACGATCCGCGGCGGCACTACGGGCCGGCCGCCGGGGCTGAGCAGGACGACCGCGAGGGCAGCTGCACCGCCGGCCAGCGCCAGGCCGGCAGTCGCATACGTGACCCGTCGGGCAGTGCGACCGCGCAGATACTCGCTGCTGCGCCGGGCGCGCAGCTGCGGTGGCAGCGCGGCTCGCTGCGCGCTCCAACTGTTGACGAGCGCCCACCCATAAGCCGACGTTGGCCACACGAGTAGCGCGGCCGTGAGCGGTGCGGCGAACCCGGAGCCGGATATGCCGGCGGCGATGCCGGCGACGATGCCCGCGAGGCCCAGCAGCGCAAGTACGGTCTCACCCGCGTTGCCCTTGATCACGTGCCACCACCGGGCCTGCTCCGCCGTCTTCGGGGTGCGCAGGAACTCGGCCTCGCGCGCGAACAGCGCCTGCACCGACGCGCGGGCGACGACCAGTCCGGTGGACTGCCAGATCATGAACGCGCCGAACGCGTCCCGCCATGAGGCCCCGGTGCCGCGGCGCAGCAGCGCGACCGCCCGGAGCAGGCCCAGGACGACCAGCACCGGGATGGCGGCGAGCAGGAAGCCGGTCAGCTTGCGGAACAGCAGTCCGGAGCCGGCCGCAACGTTGGCCGCCCCGACGAGCAGGAAGGCGAAGAACACCAGCGCGAGCAGGTCGCCGTACCACTGCAATCCACCCGACAGGTAAGCCCAGCGCTGACCGAGGCTCATTCTGTTGTCGGCCTGGCGTCTGCCGGGAAGCATGAGCCGCACGTGCCGTCGCAGGATCTGTATTCCGCCGAAACACCACCGGAACCGTTGGCCCTTCAGAGCCTCGAAGGTCAGCGGCATCACGCCGACACCGAAAGACCGATCGACGTGCAGCCCGGACCACCCGTCGCGCAGCAGACGCAGCGACAACTCGGCGTCCTCGGTGATGCACCACTCGTCCCAGCCGCCGGCACGTTCAAGTGCGCGCCGGCGGATCAGGCCCATCGTGCCGGCGAAGATCGCACCGTCGCGTTCGTTACGTGACGGCTGCGACACCACGAAGAAGTACTTGTACGAGTAGTACAGCCGCCGATAGAACGGCGCCTGCTGCCAGTCGCGGTAGTCCTGCGGCGCCTGGATGAACCCCACTTTCGGGTCGCCGAACAGCGGCGCGCACCGGCGCAGGAACTGCGGGTCCAGCTGGTAGTCCGAGTCGATGACGCCGATCAGCTCCGCGCGTGGATCGATCATGCGCTGCATCGCATAGTTCAGCGCGCCCGACTTGTATCCCGGCCAGTCATGCAAATGGACGAACTTCACGCCGTGCTCGTGACACCATGCCTCCACCGGACGCCACAACGCCTCGTCCGAGGTGTTGTCGTCCAGGACGACGATCTCGTAGTTCGGGTAGTCCAGCGCCGTCAGCGATGTCAACGTCGCGATCACCATGTCTGGTGGCTCGTTGTAGCACGGCACGTGCAAGCTCACGAACGGCAGCTCGCCGGCGGATGTGGCCGGCACGCCCTGCGAGATCCGGCGCAGCCAATTCTCCCTGCCGAGCGCGTCGCACAGCTCCCACAGGTACGCACAGCCCAGGAAGCCGGCGAACAGCTCGAGCAACCACAGCAGCAGCCCGCCGACCGTCCCTGCCATCCCCAGCCGACTGGCGAACGTCCACCAGAACATGAACACGAGGTACGCGGCGAAGACATAGGTCGTAGCGGCCCAACACAGATGGGCACGGGCACTCCACTGGCGGGTCACCGGAATCCACAGGAGGCTGAACACGACGAGTCCGGCGACGCCGGCCACGACGTTTGACGCAGTCACCCCGATCACGCTGAGCAGTCCGGCCGTGACAGCACCAAGCGTCGCCGTGCCGATGACAGTCAGCACGAGCCGCCTGGTCCAATGCCAGGCACCGGAACGCCGTCCCCGTACCGGCCGCCGCACGAACAGTGCGACGGTGGTGATCGGAGCGGCGAGCAGCCCGGCAAGCACAAATGCAGAAAGCATCGGTCTCTTGTCTGGTCGGCGTCGAATCGGTTACTGCCCCCGCAGGACTACCCCGCAGAGCTGGCAGCCAAACAGGCAGCTCGCCCGCGTGACGTGATCGCTGCGGCCGGGCCCGCCGTACCATCGGCGCAGACGAAGGGCGGGCCGAGGCGTGGACGTGTTCTTGATCGGCGACGCGGCGGTCGAACGGCACGCCCCGGACGAGCTGAAGCGGCTGCTGGAGCGTTCGGATGCACTGGTCTGGGTGGACCTGCCGATCTGCCTGGCGCAGGACGCGGACGTGTTGCTGGACGTGTTCGGGTTCCACGAGCTGGCCGTGCGCGACTGCGTGCAGCGCAATCACATCGCGAAGATCCACTTCTACGACGACCACGTGTTCACGGTGCTGCACGCCCCCGAACTGGGCACGGGCGGGCACGTGCACTACGTCGAGTTGGATCAGTTCGTCGGGCCGAACTACCTGGTGACCGTGCACGGCCCGCTGAACCCGGTCGTGAACCCCGAGGTCGCCTTCGCCGACACTCGTCTGGTCCGCTCGCGCATCGAGAGCGGAGAGATCCATCCGGGGACGCCGATGGAGTTGTCGTACTCGATCGTGTCGGCACTGGTCCGGAGGGAGATCGACCTGGTCGCTGCGCTGGCGAAGGAGTCGGGTCAACTGGAGCAGCGGGTCACCGATGAGGACCGCGGCGACGATCCCGAGTTACTGCTGGAGGAACTGTTCGAGGTGGGCCACGAGCTGTTGGCGATCTACACCATGGCTACACACAGCGCTGCCACTTACCGCGGCATGGCCCGGCGGATCCGGTCGGTCCCAGAGCCGGAGCGGCCGCTGGTAGCCGATCTCGCGGACCGATTCGAGATGGTCCGCAGCATGGCCGACGGACAGCGCGAGTTCCTGCATGGTGTGATCGAGTTCTACCAGACCCGCACCAGTACCCACCTGACGGTGGCGGCGGAGAAACTTGCCTCCACCTCGGTGCGCCAGAACGACGACATGCGCCGCATCACTGCCTGGGTTGCGATCATCGCAGTGCCCACGGCGGTCACCGGATTCTTCGGCCAGAACGTCCGCTATCCGGGCTTCGGCGAGACAGCCGGGTTCGTCACGTCCACAGTGATCATCGTCGCGATTGCGATCGCGCTCTACGTGGTGTTCCGGATCAAGAACTGGCTCTGAGCCGGCGCCCGGGCGATCCTGCGCTTCATACCAGCGGGGTGATTCCTCCGGAGCCGTCTCCAGACGAGGGTAAGTCGTGCCCGCAGCCGGGCCCCACCAACCCGAGCGGCGTGCGGCCGAAGCGCCGCCCGCCGAGAAGGTGACGTTGCGTCGGCGTGCCACGGCGGCGAAGGCCAAGTACGAGGGTACGAAGGCGAAGTACCAGGAGCGCTACCACGATTATGAGAGCCGCTACCAGGAGCTCGCGGCGAGGCGTCCCGTCCTGGGTCTGCCGCTGGTCTTCCTCGAGCGGTACGTGTCGCGGCAGGGCATCCTGCTGGCGAGCGCACTCGCGTTCCGCTTGTTCATGTGGCTGGTTCCGCTCGCGCTCCTGCTTGCCGGCATCCTCGCCGCGTTCGCCACCGGCGACGACCGCGGCGTGCGGGACGCGGCCGCGGCGGCCGGAATCACCGGCGCATTACGGGAACAGATCGTACAGACGCTGCACGAGGGGCACGGCTCGTGGTGGATCGCCGTGTTCTTCGGCGCGGTGTTGTTCTGGTGGGGCAGCCGCACCCTGGCCCGCAGCCTGACCCTCGTCAACGCGCACGTCTGGGCGGTGCCGGCGAAGCGCAATAAGCAGGTGCTGACCTTCGTCCTGATCTTCACGGCCGGGTGGGTCACCATTGTCGCGTTTTCCGTCTTCCACCTGGACGAGCTGATCCCGGCCGGCGTGGTGCTGGCGACACTCGTCGAGGGCGCCGCCATCGCGGCGCTGTGGCTGCCGCTGTGCATGAGGCTGCCCGACAAGCGCAACGATTGGCTGGACCTCGTCCCGGGTTGCCTGTTCTTCGGCTACGCGATGTCGATCCTGCACACGGTCAGCCGGGTGTACATTCCGCTGCGGCTCGAGCGCAGCACGCGCCTGTACGGCTCGCTCGGGCTGGCTACGGTGATCCTGGCCTGGCTGTTAATCATTGGACAGGTGATCGCGAGCGGCGCGCTCATGAATTCGGTGTGGTCGGACTATCGCCGGCAGCGCCGGCGGGTCGACATGCCTGGCTCCGGTGCGCAGGACCTCGACGGCAGACCCGATGATCGTGCCGAGTGGTAGTCGTATCGTGCGGGGGTGTCGGCGTGTTGGGATGGGCCTGGTGACGTCAGTGGGCGGATCGGACTCGAGGTGACAACGGCCGGCTTCACGGCGTCCTCGCCGGCGAGCCGACGCCCGCGATCGGAGAGGCGTCGATGACCGCGCTCGCGGGGGAGCAATGGGGACGCTCGGTCCGCGCGCGCCCGCCGTCACCGCAGCAGCGACGAGCTTCTGGCCGGGCCGCGCGGGTGCAGGTTCCGTTGGACAGCCTCGGACTCTGGGACCCTGCCGTGCGCCGCCAGGACGCGCTGGCCACCATCCTCGCTCAGAACGACCTCCGGGTAGCGGAGCTGGCACCGATCCGCGCCGCGCGAATGTCGGCCTCCCCGTGGACCTACTACCGCGGGGCAGCGGCCGTGATGGCCGCGGATCTCGCCGTGTACCCGCACACGAGCCTGAATGTACAGTTGTGCGGCGACGCGCACGCGCTGAACTTCGGTCTGTGGGCGACACCGGAACGCCAGCTGTCCTTCGACCTCCGAGATTTCGACGAGACGCTGCGCGGGCCTTTCGAGTGGGACGTGAAGCGCTTCGCGGCGAGCCTCGTCGTCCTGGCGGGCGACAACGACCTGTCCGCGAAGACCGCTGAGCGGGCGCTGCGCAGCGCGCTACGTTCCTACCGCGGCCGGATGTCGCACTTCGCCGCTGCCACCCAGCTGGAGATCTGGTACGACCTGGTCACGGTCACCGATCTGCTGCAGCTCTTCGAGCCCGAGGAGCGGGAGCGGCTTGCGGCCAGGGTGCGCAAGCGGGCCAGGCGTCGCACCAGCGCCGGGGCGGCGGCCAAGCTGACAACCATAGTCGACGGGCAACTGCGAATCGTCGAGGACCCACCGATCCGGGTGCGTATCGACGACGCGAGCCTTGCCGGTAGTGACGTCGACCTCGCGGTCGACGTGGTCCAGGCCTACCGCGACAGCCTGCCTTACGAGCGCCGGTACCTGCTCGATCGGTTCACGGTCGTTGACGTGGTCCGCCAGGTGGTTGGCGTCGGCAGCGTCGGGATGCTCGTGTTCCTCGTGCTGCTCGAGGGCCACGGCGGTGGCGACCCACTGTTCCTGCAGGTCAAGCAGGCCGGCCCGTCGGTGTACGAGCCGTACCTTGGCGCGAGCCCGTATCCCAACCACGGGCAACGAGTGATCACCGGCAAGCGCCTCATCCAGTCCGCGACCGACATCTTCGTGGGATGGACGAGCGCCGACGGCCGGGACTTCTACGTGCGCCAATTCCGTGACATGAAGATCATCCCGCATGGCGAGACGATCGCTCCGCACCTGGTCGAATTCGCCGCGCAATGCGGTGCTGTACTGGCCCGGGCGCACGCGCGCACCGGCGACGCCGTGTCCATCGCCGCCTATATCGGCAAGGGGCGGCGCTTTGACGACGCGATCGTGTCGTTCGCCACCAGCTACGCCCGCCAGAACGCCGTCGACCACCGACAACTAACGGATGCGATCTCCGTCGGCACCGTGCTCAGCGCACCCGGATAGCCGGCGCTCGGCGCTGTGTGGTGCGCGGCGCAACAGCGCTCGACCACGCGACTCACTCTCCAGGGGCGATGCGCCGAGGCGCCGCCGGCCGCCATCGTGTGGGCGTGCGGCATGCCGGCAGACGTCACGAGGCGCTATGACGGACGAACTTGCATACACGCAGCGAGTTGGAGAGTTTCGGGCGACCCGCGAGCGCATCGAGCGCTCGATCCTGCCACTCGCGTCGTCGGTCGACGGACGCCGCTTCCGTTTCCAGGCGTCGGCCTACGCGCTGCCTGCCCAGGTTGGTGGCTACGTCGTACTCGAGGGGACGGGCGGTGGCCGACTCGCCCAGATCACCACGCTGGAGCTCGAGCACGACGAAGTCGGCACCCTCGGCTTCGACGGAGCGGAGGGCGCGGCCCGCGTGGAGACACGTGTCATCGTGCGGCTGGCCCGTGGATCCGGTGCGCTGCTTGAGGGCGAGGTCGCGCCCTTCCACGATGCGACCGTGCGTGCGGCGGCTCCGGGCGAAGTTCAGGCGTGGCTTGACCGTGCCGCGGCGCCGCGGGCGCGGCTGCAAATCGGTGACCTGGTACTTGCCGAGGGCGTGCCGTACTCGCTCGATGCCGGCGGATTCGGACGCCACACATTCCTGTGCGGTCAGTCCGGCTCAGGAAAGACCTACGCGCTCGGCCTGATTCTCGAGCGGCTCCTGCTCGAGACCGACCTTCGGGTGGTGGTCCTCGACCCGAACTCCGATTACGCGCGGATGGCACGTGTTCGCAAGGGCACCGACCGTCATCTGGCGAAGCGTTACCGCACGGCTGCTGCTGGCGTCGTCGTGCGCCGCGGCACGCGCGGATCGGGACGCCTGGCAGTGCGAATAGCGGACCTCGACCCGGCTGTCCAGGCAGCGATGCTGCGCCTTGACGCCGTAGACGACCGTGAGGAATACGCGGAGCTGATCAGCCTCGTGCACGACCGCCACATCGGTAATGTGACCGAGCTGGTGGCCGCGGCCGGTGGACGCGGACGGCCTATCGTGCACCGAGCCAGCAACCTCGGCGTACTCGATTGGGGAGTCTGGTCCCGACCGGGCGGGCCCTCGTTCATCGACGATCTGCTCGATGGCGACGCCCGCTTTCTAGTGGCTGATCTCGGCTCACTTCCCTCGCGCGAGGAGCAGGCGCTCGCGGCCACCGCAACGCTCAATGCCTTGTGGCGACGCCGAGCGGACCGCCGGCCGATTCTGATCGTGATCGACGAGGCCCACAACGTCTGCCCGGCTGAGCCGGAGGATGCCGTCACCGCGATCGCTGCGAATACCGCCGTTCGAATCGCGGCGGAGGGGCGCAAGTTCGGTCTGTACCTGCTCGTCGCCACTCAGCGGCCGCAGAAAGTCCAGGAGAACGTCGTAACGCAGTGCGACAACCTCGTCTTGATGCGCATGAACTCGTTGGGCGATCTGGCGTTCGCGCACGGCGCGTTCTCCTTCGTCCCCTCCAGCCTGATGGACCGGGCGACCACCTTCCGGCTTGGTGAGGCGCTCGTGGCGGGAAAGATCTCGCTTCATCCGGCACTCGTTCGGATGGGCCGCCGCGTGGCTGAAGAGGGCGGTGCCGACGTACCCGCCACTTGGGCCCGCCCGGCGCCGTGATCGTGCGTCAGTGCCCGCGGAAGGCTTCTTCCAGCCACCATGATCCCCGGTCCGCGGTGACCTTGGCGTCGACCAACAAAGGGCGATCTCGCGGACCGTCCAGCCACGCCCGGACCGCGGCGAGATCGTCCACGCGGGTAACGCTGACGGCGTCGCAGCCGAAGCCACGCGCGATCGCGGCGATATCGGTGGGCGGGAAGCGCACCGTCGACAGGTCGAACCCGTCCGGTCCGAAGTGGTGGACCTCGGCGCCGTAGGCGTCATCGTTGTAGACGATCATGACCATCGGCAGGCCGAGCCGCCGCACCGTATCCAGTTCGGCGATACTCATGAGCGCGCCGCCGTCGCCGAGAGCGGCGACCGGCAGGCGGTCGGGCCGGGCCAGCGCGGCGCCGATCGCGGTGGCGAGGCCGAGCCCGATCGACTGGAACGCCTGGGTGAAGCAGAAGCCGTACTCGTCCGGTACGGACAGGAACATGCTCGGGTAGCCCATGAAGTTGCCCGAGTCGACGCCGATCACGCGCTCGGCCGGCAGCAGGTCGTCGAGCGCGATGGTCAGTGTCCGTGGATCGATGCGCTCGGGCGTCGAGGTGTCGTCATACTCGACGTCACGCCACCGGACTTGCTCCTGGATGGCGACCCGAACCTGCTCGCTGCGGTAACCGATTCGAGCAGCGCGGATCGCCGTCGTTGCGCCGCGGGCGGTTGCGGTGACACCGCCCACCACCCCGAATCGAATCGGACGCTGCGCGCCGAGCGCGTCGGCGTCGAGGTCGACCTGCACGACTGTGGCGTCCGGGCCGATGAGCTTGCCGTGCTGCGTGGTCCACACGTTGAGCGCGCAGCCCCAGCCGACGACCAGGTCGGCGTCGCGGATCAGCCGCGCCGCCAGCGGCGAGGCGAACCCGCCCGAGACGTCGAGTGACCACGGGCTGGCGTGGAACAGCCCCTTGGCGACGGCACTCGTCGCGAGCAGTGCGCCGCATACGTGACCAAGTTCGAGCAATGCTTCGCGCGCCCCGGCTGCGCGCGCCCCGCGCCCGGCGATGAATACCGGACGTTCCGCCTGCGTCAGCGCGTCGACGAGTTGGGCCAGCCCGGCGTCATCGGGTTGCGCCTCAGGCGGGCGTGGCTGCTGCGACACCGTAGGTTCCCCTGCCGGCGCAGCCTGCACGGCAAGCGGCAGGTTCAGCACCACGGTGCGCCGGTCGTCGCGCGCGAGGTGATACGCGCGGGCAGCAATGGCAGCGGCGTCGTCGGCAGAATCGAGGCGCACGGCGATCGCACCGACGGACTCGGCCAGCGCGTCCTGGTCGACGTAGAAGTTGGAACGCTTCTCGGTGGCGTCGGCAGCGAGGACGAGCATCGGGGTGCGGCTCTTGGCCGCCTCCGCGATGCCGGTCATCGCGTTGGTGAGGCCGCAGCCCTGGTGCACTGTCAGCGCGGCGACTGTTCCGCTCATCCGGGAGTAGGCGTCGGCCATTGTCGCGGCCCCGCCTTCGTGTCGGGCGGCGACGAAACGCGCGCCCGCTGCGACGAGCGCGTTCGTCACGTGGAAGTTGCCGGAGCCCACCACCCCGAACACCTGGCGGACGCCTAGCCCGGCGAGGACGGTCCCGACGGCCCGCGCAGCGGTCATCAGCGTTCGACGAGTGCGAGCACCCGGGTCGGGCTGCCCGAGCCGCCGACGATCTTCAACGGCGCGGCGACGAGGATCACGCCGGTCGGTGGCAGTAGCGCGAGATTCTGCAACTGGGTAAGCCCGTACTTGCCCGCACCGTGCATCATCGTGTGGCACGGGAACATCGGATCGAAGCCGGGGGCGGCGCCTGCATCCGTACCGACCGTCTCGACGCCGAGGCCGACGACCGGCGAGTCCTCGGCCAGCCATCGCGCGCACTCGACGGAGACACCCGGGGTGTGCGGGCCGTTCTCGTCGGCGTTGAGGAACTCGCCCTGCGAGTGGGACCGGGCGTCCCATCCGGTGCGGTAGAGCAGCCAGCCGCCGTCGGGCAACGGGCCGTGCTCGCCCTCCCAGGCGAGGATGTCCTCGACCTCCAGCAGGAAGTCCGCGTTGGCAGCGACCTGCGCGGAGAGGTCCAGCACCACGGCCGGTGCGACCAGGCGCCGCGGCGGTACCGATGCGACGTCCTCACCCCCTTTACCGCTGACCCAGTGGCACGGCGCGTCGAAATGCGTGCCGGTGTGCTCGCCGGTACGGAAGTTGTTCCAGTACCACGCCGGGCCGCGCTCGTCGTAACTGCTGATCTCTTCCAACTCGAATTTCGCGGTCTGGCCGAACTGTGGAGGAAGCTGCAGTGTCGGCGTGCTGTCTGACAAAGGCGCGGTCAGGTCGATGACCTCGACCGTCCCGGACGTCAGGGCCGCGGCGAGCTCCGGAAGGACCGGCATGCTGGCTCCTTTAGGGCGGGTGAGGGCACTGCGCACGCTACCGCCACCGGCATAAGGTTGGCCGATGCGCGTGGTGATCGCAGGCGGGCATGGACAGATTGCGTTGCATCTCGAGCGGATGCTGGCCGATCGTGGCGACCTAGCAGTGGGCATTGTCCGCAACCCGGCGCACGTCGGCGACGTAGAGCAGGCCGGTGCCACGGCAGCGGTTCTCGATCTCGAGAACAGCACCGCCGAACAGGTTGCCGACGTGGTGAGCGGCGCTGACGCGGTCGTGTTCTCGGCCGGCGCGGGGCCGGGCAGCGGCGCCGCGCGCAAACTGACCGTCGACCGCGACGCCGCGATCTTGCTGGCCGATGCTGCTGCTGCGGCGGGCGTGCGCCGCTATGTCATGGTGTCGGCCTACGGCGCCGACGACTACGACCCGAACTCCCCCGACGTCTTCCAGGTCTACCTCGGCGCCAAGTCGGAAGCCGACGCCGCGATCCGGGGCCGCGACCTCGACTGGACGGTCGTTCGGCCCGGAGGACTCACCAACACGCCCGGGACCGGACGCGTGACGCTCGGCGATTCAGTCGGCCGCGGGACTGTGCCGCGCGAGGACGTGGCGGCCGTCTTGCTGCGCGTGCTCGACACTCCGTCAACCGCAGGACGGCAATTCGAGCTCATAGGCGGCGCCACACCGATCGGGGACGCGCTCGCTGCACTGACCGCCTGACGGGTCGGTGCTCATAACATCAGCGCCATGGCGAAGGGTCACGGCACTCTGCGGTTGCGTGCGACGCTCGAACCTCGGGGCCCGGCGGGCGCGATCGTCTTGACCGACGACCAGGTCGCCGGGCTGGGCGGCGGCAAGGCGCCGCCGGTGCGGGTAAGCGTCAACGGCGTGACCGCCCAAGCGCGAGTCGCGCGGATGGGCGGCGAGAACCTACTCGGGTTCAGCAAGAAACTTCGTTCAGAGTTGAGCGTGGAGATCGGTCAGACCGTCGACCTCGTCATCTCACTGGACGCGGGCCCGCGGACGGTGGACGTGCCGCCCGCGCTGGCCGAGGCGTTCGCCCGTGACGCAAAGGCCAAGGCGGCGTTCGAAGCGCTTGCGCCGACACACAGGAAAGAATTCGCTCGTTGGATCGACGAGGCCAAGCGTGCCGAGACGCGACAGACGCGAGTCGAGAGGACCCTGCACATGCTGCACGAGGGTCGCACGCGAAGCTGATCGCGATGTCCATGGTGGCCGCCCCGCAGGGCGGCCACCGCTGACACGTTCTCCGGCTATCCCGGAATCTGCATTGCGAGCGATCGTGCCTGTACGAGCAGTTGCACGGCCGAAAGCGTGCTGCCGGCGACGAGGTCGTGCTCCGCGTTCGCGGTGAGCGCCGCTGTCGCGCTCATCTGCGCCGGCGTGGTGATCGCCTGCTCGGCGAGGTCGCGTGCGATCGACACCAGTTGGTCGCGCGTGGCCCAGCTCGTCTGTGGCGACGTCGCGGCCGCCGCTTGCTGGACATCGGCGAGCACCGCCTCCGGACGCTGCACCGCTGCGCCGGACCAGTTGTTCGCGGCCAGCGCCGAATTCAGCGCCCGCGCTGCAGTTCCACTCGCCGCTGCCTGCGCGTTTCCGACCTGACCCTTCTGCGATCCGGTCTGCAGTCCCCAGCCGTACGGGAACAGCGGGTCGTAGTTCTTGTCGCCGACGCTGATCGGGATCTGGCTCTCCGCCTTGAACCAGGTCACCGGCAGCCGACCGGTGAACGGCTGCAGCCCGAACAGCACGTCCGCCACGCCTTCACCCTCTGAGCCGGGCAGCCATGAGGCGACAACCGCATCGGCCTCCGGGACGATGCCCGTGATGTCGAGCGGGCGTCCGGACACGACCAGCACCACGCACTTCATCGCCGCGCACACCGTGTCGACCGCGTTCCGGTCGGTCACCGAGAGCTGGAGGGTGTGCCCGTTGTTGCCGATGTCGCCCTGGCCCTCGGCGTACGGCTTCTCGCCCACCACGACCACGCCGAGCTTGTAGCCGTCGGTCGGTGCTGAGGCGTCCTGCGAGTATGTGATCGTCGCGCCGGGCGCGTCCTGCCGCATGCCGGCGAGGATCGACGTCGCGCCCGGAATCGTGCCGGACTGGCCCTGCCAGGTGAGCGTCCAGCCGCCGGACTGGTTGCCGGTGTCGTCGGCGTTGGAGCCAGCGACGTAGATCTTGGCGCTGCGGCTCAGCGGCAACACGTTGTGCGCGTTCTTCAGCAGCACCTGCGACTCGGCCGCCGCCTGCCTGGCAACTGCGCGATGTGCGGGCGAGCCGATCGTGTCGATGTTGCTGCGGTCCGCGAACGGCTGTTCGAACAGTCCGAGCGCGAACTTCTGGGTGAGGATGCGGCGCACCGCGTCGTCGATTCGCGACATCGGGATGTCCCCGCTGTTGACCAGGCTCGTCAGGTCGTTCTCGAAGGTGACGTACTGGTTCGGCACCATGATCATGTCGAGGCCGGCGTTGATGCCGATCTTGACGTCGTTCTTGTAGTCGGGGCTGATCTGGTCGATCGCGGCGTAGTCGCTGATCACGAAGCCCTGGAAGCCCAACTGCTGCTTGAGCAGGCCGGTGATCATGTCCTGGCGCGCGTGCATCTTGGTCGGCGCGCTGTCCTGCCCGAGGATCTGCAGGCTCGAGTAGGACGGCATAACTGACCCGACGTGGTCGGCGATCGCCGTCTTGTACGGGCCGACGAACAGGTCGTTGAGCTGCTTGGCGGTGACGTACGTGATGCCCTGGTCGATCGGGTAGCCGCTCGACCCGGTGCCGTACTTCGTGCCGCCGTCACCGATGAAGTGCTTCGCGGTGGCGAGGACGCTCGTGCTGCGGTCGAGGTGATTGTCACCCTGGAAGCCGTTGATGACGGTCTCCATGTTCTGCACCAGCGCCGGATCCTCGCTGTACGACTCGTACGCGCGGCCCCACCGGTCGTCGCGGGTGACGCACACGCAGGGCGAGAACACCCACGGGATTCCGGTGGCACGGGTCTCCGTCGCTCCGATCTGCCCTTCCTTGTACGTGAGCGACGGGTCGTGCGTGGCGCCCATGCCGACGTTGTGCGGGAAGAGCGTTGCGCCGGCGAGGTTGTTGTCGCCGTGCACCGTGTCGATGCCGTAGATCATCGGGATTTGCAGCGAGGTCGAGAGCGCCTGGCGCTGGAAGCCGTCGACCATGTCCGCCCACGCGGCCGGTGTGTTCGGCGTCGGGACTGAGCCGCCGCCGGACAGTAGCCCGCCGAGCCGGTACGTCGTGATGTCGCTGCCGTTGCCGACCGCAGCCCCGCTCCGCCTGCGTCATCTGGCCTACCTTGTCGGCGAGCGTCATTCGGCTCATCAGGTCGGCCACACGCGTGGCGATCGGCTTCGAGCTGTCGAGGTAGGGCAGTCCGTGCGCGTTGATCACGACCAGCGGCGACGCACCGGTGAGTGTGGCGCCGGTCGGCGTCAGCTTTACGGTCAGCGTCTTGGCTTCGGATGGCGTCGAGTTGGCCAGGGTGTGCACGTCGATCGTCTCGGCGGTGCCGGACGCGTGCTCGGCGCGGTCCGCGACGGAACCGCGACCAGCCGCAGCGAACTGTGTGCGGTCACCGGGCTGTCCCGCAGCACCGTCACCGGGCTCGTGCTCGATCTGGTCGGCGCCGGCGCGCTGGTGGAGATCGCCCGCGGCGGTGCCGACCGCCCCGGCCGGCCGACCCGTCGCTTGCAGCTCGCGCCGCGGTCCGACCTCGTGGTTGCCGTCGACTTCGGGCACAGCCACTGCAGGGTTGGCGTCGTGGACGCCCGCGGCGAGGTGCTCGCCGAGCGCAATGACTCGTTCGACGTCGATGCGTCCGCCGATCGCGCGCTCGATCACGCGCGCCGGGTCATCGCCGCGCTCACCGAGCAGGTCGACCGGACGCGGATCTCGGGCGGCGCGGTCGGCGTGCCCGCACCGGTCGACGCGCGCACCGGCGCGGTAGGGCCGGGCAACGTGCTGCCCCGGTGGATCGATCGGCGACCGGCGCAGGAATTGCAGGCCGCAACCGGCGTCGCGTTCGACGTCGACAACGACGCGAATCTGGGCGCCCTCGCCGAGGCCGCCTACGGCGTGGCCCGCGGAGTTGCGGACCTGATCTACGTCAAGGCCTCCACCGGTATCGGCGCGGGACTGATGCTCGGCGGGCGGATCCACCATGGAGTAACCGGCCGCGCCGGCGAGATCGGGCACGTTCCCGTCGACCCGTCCGGGCCGATCTGCCGCTGCGGCAACCGCGGCTGCCTCGAGACTGCCGCCTCGGTCGGTCAGGTCCTGTTGGCGATGCAGCCGCGGCACGGCGAAGAACTCAGCCTTGCTGACGTAATCGAGCTGGTGAAACAGTCGGACCCCGGAGCCGTGCGGGTCATCAGCGATGCCGGCGCGGCGATCGGCCGGGTGCTCGCCGACGTCGTCAACAACCTGAATCCAGAGATGCTGGTGCTCGGCGGCGAGCTGGCCGCGGCCGGCGAGCCTTTTCGGTCCGCGGTGCGTCAGTCGGTCGAGCGGTACGCGCAACCAGGAATCGCCCGCGAGCTGCGGATCGAGCTGGGCGCACTCGCCGGGCGGAGCGAGCTGATCGGGGCGGCCGCGCTCGCTCTGAGCGCCGCAGAACACCGCCACAGGGCCGATGCCAACCTCTCAGGCAGTGTCAGATCGTGAACCTTTCCCGGTTGCGGGTGAGCCATGTCGCGAAGTTCTGCAGTTGGGGGTTCAGGATCCGAACGAATTCAGGGTCGCGCGCGCCCGGCCTACGAACGTCACGTGGCAGCGCCTCGCCAACGAGCACGTATTGCCTACTCGGCGCGGAGGGCGAAAGCGGTGCGGGTACGGGCCGCCCAGGTGGCCGGGCCGAGTGCGCCGGCGACCGCGATGAGCAATCCGGCCAGCGCGAGCACTACGACCCCCCATGGCGCGTACACCGAAAGCAGCGACTGCGGGATGCCGGAGTTGGCCGCGTGCGCCATCGTCGGTAGCACCTGGTGGTGGAGGTAGATCCCGGCGGGGACCGCGACGATGCCGGCGACCAGGCCGACGAGGGCGATCGAGCACACGATCATCGCGAGGGTCTGCCGCGGGGTCATGCCGATTGCTTTGAACACCCCGATGTCGTGGGCGCGCTCCCGGATCTGCAGCGCGACGGTGTTGAGGACGCCGAGGCCGGCGACGATCATGATCAGGATCGTCAGCATGGCGATCAGGGTGACGATCGCGATGAGGTTCTTGTCGCCGCCGCCGTCCGTGCTGACGTAGTAGGAGTTGCCGAGCGCGGCGGACAGCGCGTTGGCGTACGCCTGCGTGTCGGTGCCGGGCCGGAGCGCGACGTCGTACTGCTGTGGCGCGCTGCCGGGGTCCACGGTGGCCAGGGTCGCCGCGCTCAGGTACATCTCGACGTCGTTGCCGGGCCGGAACACCTCGCCGACGATCCGCACCGTGGTCCGGTGCCCCCCGGACACCAGCGTGTAGGTCGAGCCGACCGAGGTGGCGGTGTCGGTGAGGAACAGCGTGTTCACGACGACCTCTGCCGCCTTGGGCGATGTCGAGTACCAGCGGCCGGAGATCAGCGCGTAGCCGCTCCAGCTAGGGTCGCCGCCATAGGCGGTGACCGACACCGGGTTGACAAGGCCGGGCAGGTTGAGATCGTCGCCGGTTTCCTGCAGGTAGCGCCGTGTGCCGGGCTGGGCGGCGAGCGCTGTGGTCACGGTGTGCTGCTGTGCCGCGCTCATCCCCACGCTGATCTTGTGGCCGGGGGGTGGTATCGCGGACGGAATGGCCCTGACTTGCACCGGCAGCGACGACGCCTGCGAGACGTCGGCGAAAGCCCGGTCGAGCGAGGTCGCGAGCCCGGCGCCGAATGTCACCGCAGCCGCGCCGAACACGATCGCGAGCACCGTCACGACCGTCCGTGCGGGCCGGGCGAAGGGTGCCGCCAGCCCGAGCGTAACCGCCCGTGGCACCCCGGTGAGCCGGGCAAGCGCCCGGTGCGCGAAGTAGCCATGGGCCGACCGCGGAGCCCGGCCGGTTGCGATCGCCTGCACCGCGCTCATTCGCCCAGCCCGGAGCGCCGGCGGCACCGCGCCGGCCGCGGTGAGGGCGAGGACTGCCAGCGGCACGGTGACGTCGACCCAGAACGGGATGCCGAGTACCCCGACCTCGTAGACGTGCGCGTTCTGCCTGAGCAGCGGGATCGCGAGTAGGTTCCCGCACACGGCCCCGGCGATGCAGCCGAGCAGCGCGGGCACGGCCACCAGCAGTACGTACGAGGCAACCACCTGTGGCGGGGTGAAGCCGATCGACTTGAGC
Source organism: Jatrophihabitantaceae bacterium (assembly GCA_036506155.1). Classification (GTDB taxonomy): domain Bacteria; phylum Actinomycetota; class Actinomycetes; order Mycobacteriales; family Jatrophihabitantaceae; genus DASXRA01. The sequence continues at coordinate 19,052 of DASXSF010000052.1, read as the reverse complement.
ACACCGATACGGGTGGTCCCGGCGATCACCGCGCCGCTGACCACGTTGACCACGATGAACACCGAGATCGCCAGAGCGATCACGCCGAAGGCGATGATGAACGGCACCCACGGCGCGATGTCGCTCTGTTCGGTCTGCCGTACGTTCAGGTAGGACACGGCGTTCAGCAACGCGCCGTGCGGCAGCGCGGCCCGCACCAACGCGATGTCGGCGGCGATCGCCGAGGACGTGCCGGCGCCGGCGAACCGGTACAGCATTTGCGCCTGCCCTGAACCCGCCGACCCGCCGAGCCGGGCGATCTCGGACGGCAGCACCCAGGCCTGCGCAGTGTTGGTGACCGAGTCCGCGACGCCGACGACGGCGAGCTTCTGCGAACCGACTGTGACTGTCGACCCGAACTCGTCCGACGCGGTCCGCGACAACACGATCTGCTTGTCGTTTTCCGCCCAGTGCCCGCTGTCCAGTGTGAGGTCGTCCACCGGGCCATCCGGGGAAAGCCGTCCGACGATCTGCAGCGGAGCCGGCCGACCGGCCGAGACCGTCGCGAATGGCCCGGCCGCGGCGCTCACACCGGGCAGCCGGGTCGTGGCCGCGAGCTGCGCCGGCGTCGCGACCGACGTATCCACGGTGGCGGTCACGTGGGCGCCGTGCTGGGTCGCGAAGGCGTGGTCGAACGGGCTGTGCGCGTCGACGAGCATGCCGACGGCGAGCGTCGAGGCGGCAGTGGCCGCCAGTGCAACCAGCCCGATGATCACTGCCTGCAGCCGGCGACCGCCGAGCCCGCCGCGGGCCGCGCGGATGACGGCGGTCACGGTCGCGCCGCCAAATCCGACGCGAGCCGCCCGTCGGCCAACCCGATGACCCGATCGGTGTATTGCGCCGCCAGCTCCGCGTTGTGGGTGACGAGGATCAGTGTCTGCCCGGACGAGTTCAGCTCCAGTAGCAGCTCGCCGATCTCGGCCCCGGTGGTGCTGTCCACCGCACCGGTCGGCTCGTCGGCCAGCAGCACCGCGGGCCGATTCACCAGCGCTCGGGCGATCGCGACGCGCTGCCGCTCCCCGCCGGACAGCCGCGCCGGGTACGCGTCGCGCCGGTGCGCAATCCGCAGCGTCACCAGCAGTTCCTCGGCCCGCCGCCGCGCCGCACTCGACCGCATGCCGGCGAGCTGGGCCGGCAGCAGCACGTTGTCCATGACCGTCATGTCGTCGAGCAGGTTGAAGAACTGGAAGATCATCCCAACGTGCCGCCGCCGGAACCGGGCAACCGCGGCCTCGCTCAGGGTCTCCACCTGCTGGTCGCCGACCCGGACCGTGCCGCTTGTCGGCCGATCCATCCCCGCAACGAGGTTGAGCAGGGTGGACTTGCCACTCCCGGACGGCCCCATGATCGCGACCGCCTCCCCGGCCGCGACCGTCAGGCTGACGTCTGCGACCGCCGGCGCCGCGCGGTTCTCATAGCGTTTCGTCACGTACTCGAGCTGAACCAGTGCGTCCATGGCGGGGACCGTAGGCCCGCACGGCCGGCCGCCGCGTCGCCCGCGATGACGAAATCGGCTACCGCAACCGGCTGATCCGGCCGCCGCCGTCATCCCCCGGATGTAGGCGATCTAGCCATCACGAACGATGCTCTCCGGCCCCGGGGCGACGACAATGGCCCTGTGGGACGCGCCGGCGAGCTGCTCGCCGTCCTCCGGCGGGCCGAACCGCGAACTGCCCCGTCCGGCTGGGCGCTCGCGCTGGACGCTGCCGTCGCGGTGGGTGTGGCGGCGGGCGCGGTCCTCGAGGTCGCACATGACCGCACCCAGGACGGCGTCCTCATCCCCAAACTCGCGATCGTGGCCCCGACGGTCTCGCACTCCGTGGCCGCGACGACGCTCGTCGCCGCGGCGCTCACCGCTTTGCCGCTCGCGTTTCGTCGGCTGTACCCGATCACGGCCTGGCTCGTGATTGTCGGTGCCATCTTCAGCCTGCGCGACGCCTCTGTGCCGCCGATCGCTTTCGGTACCGCGGTGTTCGCCGCCTACAGCGCGGTGGTGCACAGCCGATACCGGAACCTGGCCATCGGTGCCGTGCTGGCCGCCACGCTGGCCGCGACTGCGACGTTTGCCGACACGCTGCCCCGGTTTCCCGGCCGGTTCACCGCACTGTTCGCCATCGTGCCGGCGGCCGTCGCCGGGCTCGGCATCCGGGAACTGCACCGGCGCCTGCGCGACTCCGCGGCGCGGCTGCGCCGCGCTACGGACGAGCACGAGGCCGCGACCCAGCGGGCCATCGAGGCCGAGCGGGCCCGCATCGCCGGTGAGTTGCACGACGTGGTGACGCACAACGTGAGCGTGATGGTCGTCCAGGCGGGCGCGGCGCGCACCGTGCTGGCCAGCTCGCCGGACGAGGCCGAGCAAGCCCTCCTCGCCGTGGAGGCCAGCGGCCGGACCGCTATGGCCGACCTGCGCAACCTGCTCGGGCTGCTCAGTCCCTCGGATGATGGCGTCGCCATGCGCCCGCAGCCTGGGTTGGGCGAGCTGGACACGCTGATCGGCCGGGTGTCTGCCGCCGGGCTCCCCGTGCAACTGCAGGTCAGTGGGACGCCACGGCCGCTGCCGCCCGGCGCCGACCTGGCTGCGTACCGCGTAATTCAGGAGGCCCTGACCAACGTGCTGCGGCACGCTGGCCAGGCGGCGACGTCGGTCCGCGTCGAATGGGGTGACAAGCTGGTGATTGCGGTCAGCGACAACGGCAACGGGTGCGGCACCGGCGGTGGTGCACCCGGGCGCGGGCTGCTCGGGCTGCGGGAACGGCTATCGCTTTACGGCGGACGGCTGGACGCCGGGCCGCAGCCCAGTGGCGGCTGGCAGGTACGTGCGGTCCTTCCGACTGGACTCGTCGCATGAACGTCGTCATCGCCGACGATCAGGCGCTGGTGCGCGGCGGATTCCGGCTGATCCTCAACGCAGCCGGAATCGACGTCATGGCCGAAGCCGCGGACGGCGCGCAGGCCGTGGCGGCCGTGCTCAAATACCGGCCCGACGTCGTGCTGATGGACATCCGCATGCCCGAGCTTGACGGCATCGAAGCCACCCGGCGCATCCTGGCGGCCGGGCCGGCCGTCGCCCAGGTGCGGATCATCATCCTGACCACATTCGATCTCGATCAGTACGTGTACGCGGCCTTGGCCGCTGGTGCCAGCGGCTTCCTGCTCAAGGACGTCACCCCCGAGCACCTGGTGGCCGCCGTCCAGCTCGTACGCACGGGCGACGCGCTGCTCGCCCCGAGCATCACGCGCCGCCTGGTCGAGCGCTTCGCGCCGAGCTCCAATCAAAGGTCCGCGTCACCGGGGTCGCCGAGCTGCGACCTTTCCAGCCTGACACCGCGGGAAAGGGAAGTGCTGGACCTGGTCGCGCACGGCATGAGCAACGCCGAGATCGCCGCCACGCTCACGCTCAGCGAAGCGACGGTCAAGACCCACGTGGCCAGAATGTTGACCAAGCTTGGTGTGCGCGACCGAGTCCAGGCCGTCGTCCTGGCCTACGAGACCGGCCTGGTATCGGCCGGCTCACCGGCACCGACCGACACGAGTCAGTTGGTAACGCCCGATCACACAGCCAGGCGGAACGGCGGGTAGTGGTCCGTGACCAGCACGAGTGCGTACCCGACCACCCGGTTCTGCCAGCGGATAACGCCTTCGAGGAAGTCGAAGATCCCCCGCGGGTATCGGCCCGTGAACAGGATGGCGAACCAGCCGACGATCACGAGCACGACAGCGGCGATCCACAGAAAGAACAGCACGATGTAGTGCGGGATGGCCAACAACCACTTCACCAGGGGCAGCCAGCGGTTGAGATCACGCTCTGCGTCCGGATAGGGGTACTCCAAACGCACGGACTGCTGATCGGTCGTCGACGGGTACCGATCGTCCATAAGGGCCAGGTACACGCCCACCCGGTTGCTGAACCGCAGCAGTTCCAGGTTCCAGTCGAACCACCATCGCGGGTACTTCTGACGGAACAAGATCATCAGCAGCGGCCCGAAGAACAGCAGTCCGCCGGCGCCTGCTGCAGCCTCCATGGTCTGCTGGCCGGATGACCACTGCCACGTCCCACCGGAGACCGCTCCCAGAAGGATGGCGATGGGGATAACCAGCACGATGCGAAACGCCGTGCTGGCTCGATTGAGGGCTCGATCGGGATAGTCAACAGAGAACTGCACGGGGTAGCTGGCCTGTTGCATCAATGCCTCCTCGGAGTCAGCGCCGCACGGCGGGCGGCTCTTGTCGCGAAAATCAGACCTGCATGGACTGGTCACAATGAGTGTCAGCTATCTGCGGGTGGAAGGCAGGTCAGCTGAACCCGCGTCTCACCTCACCTGGACGGGGCCCGGAATCCTTGCCGCACATCCAGGGACGGGTCGCGGCGCGGGTAGTCGGCAGTCGGTGGGAACTGCCGATGACGTGCCACTGCGGCCGCTGCTCGCCGTGCCGACCGGCCCGCGCGGCGGTGCGCAGATCGGCGACGACCCAGCAGAAAAGCGAGGCCGAGCAGAAACCACGCGGCGAGCAACGCCCCGAAGACCAAGACCATATAGGGGTGCCCGGTCCACACCGCATGACCAACCCGCGCCTGAACCGTGATGTCCTTGTTCTGCAACGCCAGCCACACACCGCAAGCTGCCGACCCGAGCAGCATCAGTGCTCCAGCGACGCGCATGGGCACCACCTCCGTGCAAGCCCTCCCCCGTGACCGTTCCCCTACGCCGGCACATAAACCCGCGAGCGATGGAGCAGCTACTCGTCGCCGGCCTCGCTGGGCGAATAGTCCGGCTGCGACGTCAACGGGCGGGTCCATGGCACCCGCATCCTGCTCAGCTGGATGCCCCGCTCAGAGACAGCGAACTTGGCGTCGTGTCCGATTGCGGTCATCACGGCCTTCCTGGGTCATTGGTGTCGGCCTTCCGTGAAGGAAGGCCGACACCTCCAGGCACTTCAGCGGGTGCGGGGGAGGGGTTCCCACTGATGCGCCGCTTGTGGGGCGACTAGCGCGGTTGTCGCTCGCTTGCGGGGTTCGCTGCGACCCGGGCCGCCGGAGTCGGGCGGGACCAGCCTTCGAGGCCGCGGACGTCCGGGCTGATGCCGGTGCGGCGTGGCCGCTCGCGGTTCATCGCCATCTCGTATGGGAAGCGTCAGGTAGCGCCAAAGCGTTACATCCCGCCGATGGGCAGGGCGGCGCCCGCGTTACTGCGTAGTGATCAGATCAGCCGGGATCGTCTGGTCGTGGTTGAGGTCGTGGAACAGTTCCTGCGCCTTCGTCGGATCCCAGAGGAGGTCGCTGCCATTGGACCCGCCGATGGGCACAGCCGTGCTGATGACGCTCGAGAAGTGGCGAACGTGCCGGACCAGCGTGATCAGATCCCACAGGCCGTCGCCGCGATCGACGGTGACCGCACCCGGCAGGTCGAGGATCGCAGGAATCGAACGGAACGGGTTCAGCAGCACGCCGGGACTCATGAGCTTCCCGGCCAAGGCGGCGATGAACTGACGCTGGTGTTCGGTGCGGGCGTAGTCGCTGGTCGCAAACGCGTGTCGGCTGCGCACGTACCCAAGGGCGTTGGGTCCGTTCAGCGTCTGGCAGCCGGCGCGTAGGTTGACGCCCGCGTAGGGGTCGTGCACGGCCTGGTCCAGGCACATGCGCACGCCGCCGACGTCACCGACGACACTCGCGAATCCGCCGAGGCCGATCTCCGCGTAGTGGTCGATGCGCAGCCCGGTGTTCTCTTCGACGGTGCGGACCAGGAGCTTCGGGCCACCGAGTGCGAACGCCGCGTTGATCTTGTCCTTGCCGTGCCCGGGAATCGTCACGTACGAGTCGCGGAGCAGGCTGACCATCGCCGGCTTGGTTCCGTTGCCGGGCAGGTGCAGCAGCATGATCGTGTCGGTACGACTGCCGCTGACATCCTGCGCGTTGCCGGTGTGTAGCCGGTTCGCCTGGGCGCTGCTGAGCCCCTGCCGGGAATCGGAGCCGACGATCAGCCAGTTGGTGCCCGCGCCCGCCGCGGGCCGGCCCGCGTAGTCGTCGATTGCGTCTACCCGGTGCAGCGAGTTGTCCGCGTACAACCACAGACTGACGAATGTCAGCACGATCAGCAGCACGAGCGAGCCGGCCACCAAAGCGATGATCCGGCCCTTGCGGCGCCGGCGGCGGGGCAAAGGCTGTTCGTCGGGAAGCCCCGTCCCGGGGACGGCAGCTCCCGGCGGCTCGACCGGTGGCCCGCCGCGCGTTACATCGATCAGCGTCGGGTTCGGAAACTCGCTCTCGCCCGGCGTCTGCACCACCGGCCTACACCACCCTCCATCCGTTGCGTTGGTCGAGCAGCCAAGTCAAGCACCGTACTGACGTCGCAGCTCCCCCGTAGAGGCTACGGTGACCTGCCAGACGCAGCGCTCACGACGGCGGCTTAGCCACCGACGAACAGTACCGTCGGTTACTGGACGGACGCTCTGCGTGAAGGTCTGGCGACACTCCCGTCGCGTCCACCATCGGCCGCCGCCGCGTGTTCCGGGCGGCGGCTCGTCGGCCCGGCGAGGTTCATGGCCACGGCGCACAATCGGATCATGGTTGAGGTGGCGCCGGAGCGGTTCGAGGAACTGGTCAGCGAAGCGCTGGACGGCCTGCCGCCACATCTCGGCCGCGTAATGCGCAACGTCGCCGTCACGGTCGAACACGACGACGGCCCGCCGGGCCTGCTCGGGTTGTACCGAGGCGTGCCCCTGACCCGCCGCACCTCTCACTACGGCGGGGTCCTGCCTGATCGCATCACGATCTACCGGCGCGCCATCTGCGCCATCTGTCGCACGGACGCCGAAGTGGTCGACCAGGTACGCCGCACGGTGATCCATGAGGTAGGCCATCATTTCGGCATCGGTGACGAGCGCCTGCACGAACTGGGCTGGTGAGCCCCCGCGGCGGGTTAGCCAGCGCAAGCTATGGACATGCTGTACGTAGCGTCTGCGCGCTGCCCGGGCGACGCGCGGCGTAGGGCCAGGGCGCTGAGACATCCAACGCCCTGACCCGTCGAACCAAGGGTCTGCGAGGACTACTGTCTCGCAGCATGGCGCATGCGGTGCAGGCTGTGACGGTGCATCGTCCGATCGGCGAGGTGTTCTTGTTCTTGGCCGACGGGACGAAGGAGCCGCTATGGCGTCCGGGCGTGTCTAAGGTCGGCCATGTCGCTGACAGCGGCATAGGCGTCGGAGCGACGTACCGGCAGACGATGAGGGGCCCCGGCGGTCGTTCGATCCCCGGCGACTACCGGATCACTCGCTACGAGGAGCCGACTCGCCTCGACTTCGAGGTCATTGCCGGCCCGGCGCGCCCCACCGGCAGATTCGACCTGCGCGAGACGGCCACCGATACGACGGAGGTCACGTTCGCCCTCGACCTGAAGCCCCGCGGGATCATGGTCTTGATGACTCCGCTGATCAACAAGCAGGTTCGCACCGAGGTGGGCAATATCGCCAACCTGCCGCAGGCGATGGGCGAATCCGGATAGACCCGCTCACCTGTCGTGCCGGCGTCTCGATGCCGACAGGCTTACGGGGTGTTCGCGGCAAGCGTGTCCGACCGCGCAGGCGGTTGCCGACGTCGCTTCCATGCGATGTCAAGACCAACGGCCAAGAAGGGAAGGACGATCATCGTCCAGAACGCCTTCGGGTCGCTGTCGAACGTGTCGATCGCAAACACCACGAGGACGACCGTGGAAGCGAGAATTCCCGCCACGACGATCCGCACGCGAGCCTCGATTGTGCGGCGCAGGCGCAACGCTGCCACGCCGACGAGGACAAAGACTGCGAGCGATACCGCACTGCCGATCGAGGCGAGGGCGCCGAGGTTGAACACGGTGACGAACAGCAGCGTCAGTACCGTCGTGATGACGAGGCCGCCGTGCGGTCCGAGCCGGGAGGTGGCTCCGAACGCTTTGGGGAACTGCCCTGCGTCAGCCAAGCTGCCGGTAAGGCCGGAAGACGCGTACAGAGTGGCGGTTACCTACGAGGCAGTGGCCAGCAATGCCGCGATCGCCATCGCGGCATAACCCGCCTCACCCAGCGTGGGTCTGGCTGCCTCGGCGATGGCCCTTGGCCCGAAGCGGATGACCTCGTCGACGGTCAGCGTGCCTAAGACGCCGATCGCAATCGCGACGTAGAGCAGTGTGGTCGCGCCCAGTGCGAGGTACATCGCGCGCGGCAGGTCCCGCTGAGGGTTGCGAAGGTCGCCGGCGGCGAAGCTGATCACGGCGAAAGCCGAGATAGGCAAAGAACGTCAGGGCGACGCTGGAAATGATGGACCGCGTCGACGGGTACGTGCTCGGCGCCAGAAGGTCGGCGTGCAGGTGGGTGACCGTCGCGAAGATGAAGACCGCGAACACGGCCAGCAGGCCGATCACGATCAAGGACTGAACCCGGTCGACCATGCGCGGCCCGAAAATGCATAGCAGCGCCCCCGCTATAACGAGCGCCGAGGCGAACACCTTGCTCCAGACCGCGGACGCGTCGTTCCCCACGAAGATCGCAGCCGCATAGTCGCCGAAGGAGACCGCAACCATTGCCCCGACGACCACGATCGCCGTGATGTACCCGAGCCACGACGCCACGCCGACCACGCGACCGTTCCCGAAACCCTGGATCAGGTATGTGATCAGCCCGCCGGACGACGGAAAATGCGCGCCGAGTTTGGCCATCGCGTAGCCCAGGGCGACAGAAATGAGGCCGGCCACAAGAAAGGAGATCCAGACTGCGGCGCCGGCAATATCGCCTGCTTCCCCAAGCAGGGCGAAGATGCCAGCACCCACCATTGCACCGATCCCGAGGAACACCGCCCCGCGCAGCGTCATCGACTCCGCCCGCGGGCCGGCAGTAGCACTTGGATCGGTCACGCCTGCCTTCCCTTCCGGTCGGGATCCGCTGAGACGGCACACGGGTTTGCAGCCATCGGTGACGCCGACTCAGTCGGTCTTCCCGGCCCACTCCGCGAGCAGCATGCGACGCGGATCACTGATAGCACGAGTGCCAACTCCCCGCGCATACCATCGCGCCAATGCAGGCGCGTCGACATCACTCGCTCGGGGTGATCCCCTTCAGGTGCATGGGCCCTACGGTGCCGCCCATGGGCGCCAACCGCTGTCGCCGGCAGTTCCGCGCGGGAACGCTATGTAGGGAAGTCACGCCATGGCACTAGACACGTTCATCGTCTATGTCGGCGTCTATGACAACGTCGACGACGCAGCTGCCGACTACGACCTGGTCAAGGACCTGCACACCAAGGCGGGCTTGATAGACGCCTATGACGCCGCGGTGATCGAACGCCGCGCAGACGGGAAAGTCAAGATCACCAAGAAGCACGAGACACCGACCCGCGTCGGTGGTGTGCTGGGCGGAGGCGTTGGCCTGGCCACCGGCCTGGTCGTGGCTCTGTTCCCCTTCGCCGCCATCGGTGGTGGCCTGCTCGCCGCGACGACGGGCGGCGGCGCCCTGCTCGGCGCGGTTGCCGGGCATGCGGCCGCCGGCATGAGCCGGCACGACCTCAAGGAGCTCGGCGAGCACCTCGACGCCGGGCAGGCCGGCCTGGTGGTGGTGGCCGTGTCCGACATGGAGGCCAAGGTCGAGCACGCCATGAAGAAGGCCAAGAAGGTCGAAACCAGGCGGTTGCAGGCCGACCCAGCCGCGATCGAAGCCGACGTGCAGGCTGCGCCGACCTGACACGACCAGGGCGGGGCGTCGTCGAAGACCCCCGCCCTCGGCCGTTTGCGACTACGCCTTCCGGCTAGGTGCGATTTCGAGGGCTGCGCGGGCTACTCGTCCGGCACGTCGCTGATGGCGATGGCGAGACCGAGCGCTCGGGCGATCTTGCCGGTCGCCGACACGATCCGCGCGCTACCGACGAGCGGGGCGAGCGCGACCAGCACCTGCTGCGCATCCTCGACCGTCAGGCCGACCTCGGCTGCGGCGCCCAGATGGAACAGGTAGGAGGCGGGTGCCGCGTCCAGGGCGACGAGCGCCGCGAACCGCAACTGCACGAGCGTCGCCGGATCCAGTGTCGTGGCTTCCACCGACGCGGTGGTCATCTCCGTCAGTACGTCCAGTACCGGCGTCGCGCTCTCATCGGTCATCAGGTCCTCCGTCGGAATGTGGTGATCCGATCATCGGCCTCGCGAACGCGAGGTGACATCATCGAAAGCACGTGGTCAGCCGGGCGCATCACCCGGGCGGCGTGAACGCCCGGCGCTCGAGGCCCTATGTCGCGGCCGTCGACGGGGTCGCCGGCACTGTGGTGGCAGGGGTTCTGCCGGTGGTCGACGATGGCGCCGGCGACGTCTTTGCAGCGGCCATCGCATGCTCGAGTGCGGCGACAGCTGCCGCGTCGACGGTCCCGGTCGGCTTGACACCCAGCTCTGTCTGGAACGCCTTCAGCGCGTCGGTCAGGGCAGGTGTCCACGTGCCGTCCACCGGACCGGTCCAGAAACCGGCTAGCTTGAGCGTCTGCTGCACCGCTGCCGTCGACGCCAGGGCTTGCTGTGCGGCCGCGCCGCCCTTGGCCAGCAGGTCGGCTTGCAGAGCCGCATCCGTGGCCTTGTCCACCGTTCCCGTGACCGGCAGGCCGTGCGCCTTCTGCAGCGCCTCGACGGCATCGACGGTCGCCGGCCCGTACACGCCGTCAACTTCACCGTGGTAGTACCCGGCCTCGGCGAGCGATTGCTGGAGCGTCTGGGTGTACTCGCGCACGGCAGCCTCGGCCTGCTTCTGCTGGTCGTCGGTCAGGCATCCGGCGTCAGGGAACAACTGCAGCCAGGACATCTCCAGCGCGACGGCCGCCGCGTTGAACTGCTGTGACGCCTGATCCAATCGGGTCTGGTCGGTGATCCCGCGCTGCGCGGCGGTGAATTCCGCCTCCGCCTGTTTGACCCGGTTGACCGTGGCGACCGGCGCCAGCGGCGTCGCGGTCGGAGTAGGGGTTGTGGACGTGGACGCTGCCGGTTTCGTCGACTTGCCAGACGCGGTGGCCTTTGCGGCGGAGAGCTCGGCCTTGGCGTCCGCCAGCGCCTTCTCGGCGGCGACGACCTGCTGCTGGGCGGCCACCGCGGCCTCAGCGCTGGAGACGGCCTCGTCGGCGGGCTGGTCCAGGTCCGCACCGGCGTCGTTGACGTCGCCGACCGTCACCGCGGTCTGGTTCAAGACATCGCCGTAGCGATCAAGGGCGGTGATATAGCTCTGGCTCGCTCGGCAGAACTCGGCCGTCTTGGCGGTGAGGTTCGACTGCGCATCCGATAGGGCCTGCTGCGCGTGCGACACGTGCTTCTCCGCGAGCTTCACCTTCGCGGTGCCACTCCCGCTGCTGCCGCATGCCGCGACGACGAGGGCCGCTACGCGGCCGCAGCCGAACCACCGCGCCCGCCGGCCGGCGCGCTGGCGAGCGTCGGCGGAGACCATCCGATCAGCATCGACCCCCGCATCGCGAAACGCTTGGTACCTGACGGGTGAAGTCCACGCCGGCGTGGCGTCAACCGGCTCGTTTTGCGTGTGTTCTTCGAAGAAGCCAGGATCCTGGCCGCCGGTTCAGCGTGGACACGGTGCGGCGGGGTGCGTTGTGCGGCCCGTGTCGCCGTATTTGTGCGACCAGCTGGCTCCATGGATCCAGCGTCGGGATTTGATCCGGGTAGAACATGACGGGGCCTCTCTCGCTCGTTTCCGCTGCGGTGTCGGTGGGTGCCGCAGCGACTACGGTCGCGCTTCGAGCGGGTACTCGCGCCCGCGGGACTCCCTGGCAGTTCCCGGCCCGGGTGGCCTACACCCGGGGTCAGCCGTACGTGACGACGAAAGCCTCGGCGGCGCCGTCCGGCAAGGACAGCTCGGCTGTACGGTCCGTGATCGGACGGGGCTGCCGCAGCAGCTGGTACATCCGTGGTTCCACGATCTGACCGGTGCCGGCAGCGTCGATGTCGAGCCCCTGGGCGTCGCCGGGTGCTCGGCCGTCGACCTGCATCTCGAAGCGCACCGGTCTCCCGCGGTCGGCCGGCGTCATAACGAGGTGCAGATCGCGGGCGTGGAAGCGCACCAGGATGCTCGCGCGCGGACGGTTGGCGACGATCCGGTCCGCACGAATCGTCCAGTCCCCGGACAATGCCCATGAGTTGCGCGACATGCGTGCCGGCGCGGTATAGCCGTGCGGCCGATCCCGCACCGGCTCGGCGGCCGACACGAAGCTCTCGGCGCGCTCATAGCCGAGGTATGTCTCCGGAGTCTCCAGCGTGCTCCAGTCGGCCGGCGCTTCGTCGCCGGTGCCCGTCACGCGACAAGATCGTCGGCGACATCGGCAACCCCGGCCGCTGACAGCAGTTGTTGAATCGCGCGTTCGGTGTTGCCGTACCGGCCCTCGCCGAAGTGCTCGTACCGGATGACGCCGCGATCGTCGGCGAGGTACATCGCCGGCCAGTAGTGATTGTCGAACGCATGCCAGATCTCGTAATCGCTGTCGAGCGCGACCGGGAACTCGATGCGGTGCGATCGGACAGCCGGCCGAACGTTCTCGGCCTCGCGCTCGAACACGAACTCAGGCGTGTGAACACCCACAACGGCCAGGCCGTGGTCGCGATACTTCGCGTGCCAGGCCCGCACGTAGGGCAGCACGCGCAGCCAGTTGATGCAGGTGTACGTCCAGAACACATACAGAACCACCAGCCCGCGAAGGTTGTCCGGCGTGAGCGGTGCGGAGTCCAGCCATGCAGTCGCTCCGCTCAGCGCGGGCGCGACACCTCGGTGCGGTAGTGGAGCGGAGGTCGAGGTCATGGTCGGGTCACTCGTCCCGGCCGGATCCGAACGACAGGAACAGGAACACGTTCAGAATGTCGGGGAAGATCGACGCGGCGAGCAATGGAGCGGTGCGGATGTCCTTCGTCCGGCGCAGCCTCTGGAAGTCGTAGCTTGTCAGCCCGCCGAAGATGACCAGTCCGGCCACGGCGTAGACAAGCGACCCGTCCGGGACCTGGGCGAGAACCGCAATCACACCGAACAGGATCAAGGCAACCAGCGCCCAGGTAAGCCCGCGGGGCAGCTTCGTCAGGTCCCGCTTGGTGGCGTAGCCGGCGGCGCCGAAACCGGCGACGAACAGGGCCGTCGCTCCGCCCGACTCCCATGAAGAAGACCCAGCTCCAGCCCGTCGAGACATGACGGGCCAGGTAGGCGCCGAGCGCGAATACGGCGGCCGTCGCGGCGACGAATCCCATCGTCCGGCTGAACAGAGTGGCGGACTCGTAACGGGTCAACGGGCGGTGATCGGTAAGGGTCGTCGACGACATGGGACGCTCCCTGAGGTCGGTATGCGTCGACCCGTTGCGTCGACGTCATCGATAAGGTGCGCCGACACGATCCGCGTCGCGCCCGTGAGGCACCCCGGCCCGCACGGACCGGGGCGCTCTGGTCACGCAGTAGTCGGCGTCGGCGCCAGCAGGGCGGGCGCAATCTGCATCTCCCGGAGCTGTCGGCGTGAGCTGACGCCGAGCTTGCTGAAAACCCGGCTCAGGTGCCATTCGACGGTGCGGGGGCTGAGGAACAGTCGAGTGCCGATCTCGGGATTCGAGTAGCCGTCGCGCGCGAGCCGCGCGATCTGCGCTTCTTGGGCCGTGAGGTCCTGCGTCGTCTCGACCGAGCGTTTCCGCGCGTGTTCGCCGGTTGCCGTCAGTTCGCGCCGGGCCCGCTCGGCGAATCCGCTCATCCCCATCTCGGCCAACATGTCGTGAGCGGTGTGCAACTGGTAGCGAGCATCGATGCGTCGCCCCTCGCGCCTGAGCCACTCGCCGTAGAGCAGATGAGACCGCGCGAGCTCAGGCCGTAGGCGCGTCGTGGCCAGGTTGTCGATCGATGTGCGGTAGAGGGCGTCGGCCTCGTCTCCCGCGCTGAGCGTGGCCCGGACTCGCGCCTCCATGGCGCGGGCCCATGCCGTTCGGGTCACCCGAGCGCGCTCCGCGAGCCAGTCGGCCGCCCGGGAAACCCGATCCAGGTCACCGGTCCGCAGCGCGGCGTCGGCCAGCTCGCCCACCACCAGGGTGCGGTAGCCGAGGACGTCGTAGTCGAACACCTCGCGCGCCGCCGAGCAGGCGGCCTCGTAACGCGCCAGACCGTTGTAGAGGACAGCTGCCGCGTAAGAGGCGAAGCTGACGATCCGGCCTCGCTCGCGGGCCGCCTCCTCCCCCGTCTGCGTCGCGATGAAGTCGCGGGCCGACGCCTCCTGTCCCCGGAACGCGGCGAGCACCATCGCGGTGTAGCCGACCTGGGCATTACCGGTGGCCTCCCCGACCAGCCGGTCCTCCTCGATCAGCAGGGCGGCCTCGTCCAAGCGGCCGGCTTGCAGTTCGTACATCGCGAGGAAGTTGACCGCGAACTGCAGCTGGACGAGTGCTCCGGCATCGCGTGCAAGTTGCACCTGGCGTCTCGCGAGTTCGTAGCCTGCCTCGAAGTCCCACAGCTCCATTGCGAGGACTCCGCTAACCCGATTGCCGACCATCCACAGCAGCCGCCCCACCTGGTCCGCGCCGATCTCGGTCGTTCGGGCTGCGCCCAACGCCGCGACGAGCGCCGGGGCGGAGTCGGCGTATCCGTCGGTGAGCCGGGTAGCCAGCCCGTCGAGCAGCAGGTCGGCCGGGCGCGGTGGACCCGGCGCCGGCGGCGCGGCGCGCGCCGCGCGCGCTGCGTCGGCCAGGGGAGCCGGAGACCGGGGATCGCTCGCCCACATCGCGGCGGACAGCGCCTCCAGATGGGTATCTCGGGCCAGCCGCGGATCCAGCTGCTCGAGCTGCCGGGCCGAGCTCCGTAGCAACTGCGCCGCGGCGGTACCACGCGCCTGGTCGAACGCGATCTGCCCACGCAGGTGCTCGGCCTGCGCCGCTCGCAGCGGATTGGGCGGTCCCGAGTCGACGACGGCCAGCAGCGACGATGCCGCGTCGAGCGACCCGGCGTCACACATGGCCCACGCTGCGGCCAACGCCCGCTCGGCGTGCCGATCCCGGTCCGGGGTCAGCGCCGCGGCGTGCTCGAAGAACGTCGCCGCCGCGACCAGCCACCCCGACACCGCGCTCGCCCGGCCGCGGCCTCGAGTTCGCTCGCCACGTCCTCATCCGGGCCGATCGTTGCCCGAGATCGGTGCCACGCCCGCCGGTCCGGGTCGACGTGCGGATCGGTCACGCCGGCCAGGGCGCGATGTACCGCGAGACGCTCTTCCGACGGCATCGAGCGGTACGCGGCCGAGCGCATCAGCGGATGCCGGAACCGCACTTGTGTCCCCACGTCGATCAGCCCGGACGCCTCAGCCGCGACCGCCGCGGCACGGTCCACTCCGAGCCGATCCAGTGCCCGCCACAGCAGCGCCGTATCGCCAACCGGCTCCGCGGAAGCGACAAGCAGGAATCGACGCACCTCGGTCGGAAGAGGTTCGACGCGGTCGATGAAGAATTGTTCGAGACGGCTGGTCAGCGGCGCTGCGTGCCGGCCGTACCCGGTCCACTCGGCGTCGGTCCACGCGTGCGGCAGTTCGAGTAGAGCCAAGGGATTGCCGTGGGCCTCGGCGATGATCCGGTCGCGCACCCGGGCGTCCAGCGGGCCGCGAACGACTGAGGCCAGGATCTCGCGGGCGGCGGCGTCATCGACGCCGTCGACCACTAGCTCGCTCAGTCCGGCGAAGTCACCCGCGCCGTCCCGAGCGGCGAAGACCATAGCCACCCGCTCCGCAAGCAGGCGGCGGGCGACGAAGCCGAGCACCTGTGCGGAAGCTCGATCCAGCCACTGGACGTCGTCGACGGCCCACGCGATCGGGGTCTCCTCGGCCCGCTCGGCGAGCAGATTCAGCACGGCCAGTCCGACCAGGTAGGGGTCGGCAGGCTTCCCAGATTTCAGCCCCAGCGCGGTAGTAACGGCGTCATGCTGCGGATCGGCGAGCCGGTCGAGACGATCCAGGAGCGGTTCGCAGAGCTGGCGAAGTCCGGCGAACGGAAGCTCCATCTCCGACTCGATGCCCACCCACCGGGTGAGGTGAAAGCCGGCCGCGCGTGTACAGAAGTATTCGAGCAGAGCTGTTTTGCCGACGCCCGCCTCACCCGTGAGCATGAGCACTCGGCCCCGGCCCGAGCGGACGTCCGCCACCAACCCGTCGAGCGCGGCGCGTTCGGGCTTGCGGCCACGCAAGTTCGGGCCGGCTATGTCGTCTGACATGGCCACGGCAAAGTGTGCCGACCCGATCGACAGGCTGTCTACAGCGACCGCGGACCTCCTGCCGGGTATTCCCCGGGACTGACCGGGGGCTTCCCCGGGTGCGATCGATCCCGCCGCCCACGAACACTCCGATCAGCAGGAAGCCCACAACCGAAGGAGGACGACATCTCCACGATCCACTTCCACCGGACGACCACTGCGACCCCCGAGCAGTTCCTCGCCGCGCTCACCGACTTCGGACCCGGGCGCTCGACGCTGTTCGGCAACAGCGCCGACGCGTACCTCAAGGTGCACGCAGAGGGATCCACCTGGGCCGACGTCAACGAGGGCTCGGGCGGCGTCTGGGAACGGCTCCGCTACGACTGGTCCGATCCCACCCGCATCGTCATGATGACCACCGACTCCGACGTCTGGGGCGGCGACTCGGGCCACACCTACACCCTCACCGGGCAGCCCAACGGCACGACCGCCCTCGACGCCGTCGTGGTCCGCGAGGGCAAGAACCTCAAGGGCCGGCTCCTCGGCTTCATACTCGGAACGGCCGGCAAGCGCGTTCTCGGCAAGGCGCTGGACAAGACCATCAAGGCGATCGAAGCCCGGTACAACGTCATGCAACCCGCGTAGCCGCTGTCCGGCTCACAAACAGCAGAGGAGAAGTGCAATGAACGTCAATCTCGAAGTCGTCAGTATCCCGGTATCCGATGTGGACAAGGCCCTGGAGTTCTACCGCGACCGCCTGGGCTGGCGAGTCGACGCCGACTTCAAGAGCGGTGACGCCGTCCGCGTCGTGCAGATCACGCCGACCGGCGACGGCCACACGTCGATCGTCTTCGGCACGGGCATTCCGATGGCCACGCCAGGATCGCAGCGGCACCTGGAGCTGGTGACGTCGGACATCGTCGCCACCCGCGAGGAGATGGTCGGGCTCGGCATCGACGTAAGCGAGGTGTACCACGGCGCGGGCAGCCCGTTCTTCCCCGAGGCGCGCATTCCCGGCCCCGACCCGGGGCGGGCGAGCTACGCCTCCTACGCCTCGTTCGCCGACCCGGACGGAAACGGCTGGACCCTGCAAGAGGTCACGAACCGACTCCCCGGCCGCGAGCCGGCGAACTAGTCCAGATCTCGGTTGCGCATCCCGTGCTCGAACACGTTGACCACCCGCATCACGCCGGCCGCCCGGGCTGGTCTCGTTTGGCCAGGAACTCTGCGGCGTCCGCGGCGAACTCGGCATGGTGGATCAGTCGCCTGTCTGCGGCTGCGTGGGGACACCGAGGACGTTGTCATCCCGCGTGGAAGGATGGCCGTAGCTGACAGGGCAGCGAGGCGTGACCGTAACCCCGATCGCGCCGGCGTCCTGCAACATCGCGTCGACACAGGAGATCATCGCCTTGGACGAGCAAGCCGGTAAGGACAGCGGTGAGACGCACTGGCCGCGGCGCGCATTGCGTAGGGGCACGACGAGCTGAGCAGCGAAGAACGTGCGCGTCGAACCCTTCACCATCCAGGTCGCCGATGACGTCCTCGCCGATCTGCGCGCGCGAATCTCGAACGTCCGGTGGCCGGACGACGCGCCTGGTGAGGCGTGGAGCCAGGGAACCGACCTCGGATATCTGCGGGCGCTTACCGGCTACTGGGCGAGCGCTTTCGACTGGCGCGCGCAAGAGCGCCGGCTCAACGGATTCAGGCAGTTCCACGCGAACATCGACGGGGCGCGCACCCACTTCGTTCACGAGCGAGCGCGCCGCGGTGGAGGCCTTCCGCTGATCCTGACGCATGGCTGGCCCAGCACGTTCGCCGAGTACCTGCCGTTGGTGCCGTTGCTGACTGACCCGGAGGCTCACGGCATCGACGGCCCAGCGTTCGACATCGTGATCCCGTCACTTCCCGGCTACGGCTTCTCCGAACGTCCAGCCCGTACCGGCGTGACGACTCGCGACACCGCCCGGCGGTGGCACTTGCTCATGCGCGGTCTCGGCTACGAGCGTTACGGCGCCGCGGGCGGCGACTTCGGTGCGGGCGTCACGACCTATCTGGCCCTCGACCAGCCAGCGGCCGTACGAGGCATCTATCTGAGCACCCCGGAGGTTCCTCCCTACACGGGTCCGGACGCGCCGCCCCTGTCGGGGGCGGAACAGACGTATCTCGCGCAGATCCAGCACTGGGCGGAATCGGAGCGGGGTTACAGCGCCATCCAGTCGACCAAACCACAGACGCTCGGGTACGCCCTCAACGACTCGCCCGTGGGCCTGGCTGCGTGGATCGTCGAAAAGTGGCGTTCGTGGACCGACAGCGGCGGTGACGTGGACACATACCTGACCCGCGACTTCCTGCTCACGACCGTGACCCTCTACTGGGTCACCGGCACGATCACGGCATCGATGCGCGATTACTTCGACAATCGCTGGTCGGGCGCGCCGATCGGACCTGACGACTTCGTGGACGTGCCCACCGCCATTGCGGTGTTCGCCAACCACTTCGTTGACGAGGGCGAGCCGCCGCGGGAGTGGGCAGAGCGCCTCTACAACGTGCGCCGATGGACACAGATGCCCAGAGGCGGCCACTTCGCTGCGGCCGAGCGGCCCGAGACCGTCGCACGCGACATCGCCGCCTTCTTCGCGCAGCTGTAGTGCTCCGGCTCTCCTTTGCGGCGTTGCGACGCGGCGCGG
The DNA here is from genome assembly GCA_036506155.1 of Jatrophihabitantaceae bacterium. GTDB lineage: Bacteria > Actinomycetota > Actinomycetes > Mycobacteriales > Jatrophihabitantaceae > DASXRA01. Next base: position 147 of record DASXSF010000052.1, on the reverse strand, counting down.
TTTGCCGGCTCTTCGGAGTTGAGGGTGGTTCGGGGCGACGCGCCGGGGTGTGAGTAGCCGGGGAAATGGGTCGAGGTCCCTCAGGATCGGTGGTTCCTACACCCCGAACTGAAAGACCTCGACGATGGCCGAGCCTACGTCGTGTTG
>DASXSF010000051.1:0-5706 GCA_036506155.1 Jatrophihabitantaceae bacterium | reverse complement strand
GCGACATCGTCGGCTGGGCGATCATGATCCCGCTGTCGATCGCGCTGTTCCTGACAGCGGTTCAGGCGGCAATGTGGTACCAGGCCCGCAACCTGTGCCAAGCCGCCGCCCAGGCCGGCACCCGAGCCGGCGCCGCCTACAACGCCGCCAGCGGCGCCGGCAGCCAGGCCGCGGCCGACTACCTCGCCGCCACCGGCGACAACTCCGTACATGCCACCCGCGTCGGCGAGCACCGCACGACACAGACGATCACGGTCACCTGCAGCGCCGACCCGCTCACCCTGCTTCCGCTGCCCGGCCTCACCACCGCCCACCAGTCCTCCACGGCGGCCCGCGAACGCTTCACCACACCTTCCGGTCAGTTCAGGAATTCTGAAGTGTCTGGCGGGGGGAACTGACGTGTCGATCCATCAGATCTTGGGGTGTGGGCGCGTGGGTTCGCGAACCGACGGGCTGATGGGGCTTGGTCTAGCAGCAGTCGTCGCCGTTCCAGGCTTCTTTGCCCTCTCGGATAGCGAGTGCCGCGATGAGCAGGCCGACTGTCGGGTCGAGCCACCACAGGCCGAGCAGGGTGTTGGCGAGCAGGCCGATCAGTACGGCGGCGGCGAGGTATGCACACAGCAGGTTCTGGGTGCCTTCGCCTTCGGTGGCGTGGGACTCGATGCTGGCGCCGATGCGTTTCTTGGCGACGCCGAGCAATGGCATGACGATGAGGCTGGCGATGGACAGGCCGATACCGAGCCAGCTAGTGCTGGGCTTGTCGTTGTCCGCCAGGGTGCGTATGGCGTCGGCTGCGATGTAGGGCGCGAGCAGGAAGAACGTGACGGCGACAGCCTTCTGGGCTCGTTGCTCGGCCTCCTCGGAGAGGGTGCGGCTGCCGGTGAATCGCCAGATGATGATCACGCTGGCCAGTCCTTCGATGATCGAGTCGAGTCCGAACCCGAGGAGCGCGACCGAGCCAGCGAGGACGGCGGCGGTAATCGCGATGGTGCCTTCTGCGGTCATGTACGCCAGCGAGAGCCAGGACAATTGACGGGCCCGGCGGGCTTGGCGTTGCCATCGAGGGCCGCCCACTTGCAAGGTCACCGGTCGGGTGGTGGGCGATGAAGCGCTCACGCGGTTCGCTTCCGGGATCGCCTGCTGGTGGGTTGTTCGTAGTTCCGGCAGAGATCGACGTTGTGTCCCACGGCGGCGAGCAGCGACTCGGCGCTGCGCAGCAGAGCTGCCAGTTCGGGTTGGGCGAGACGGTAGTAGTTCGCCCGGCCGTGGGGCCGATCAGCGATCAGACCGCAGTCCTTCAGGCAGGCCAGGTGCCCGGAGACATTGGCCTGGGAGGTGTGCAGTTCGTGCACGAGGTCGACGACGCGACGCTCGCCGGCCTGCAGCGCGAGCAGGATCTCCAGCCGGGTCGGATCGCCCAGACCACGGAACAATTTGGCGGCGAGCTCAGCATCGGAAACCGACGTTGTGATCGGCACATGCCGATGTTAGCGGTTCTGGTCGCTGCTGTCGTTAGCAGGGAGGGCGGGGTCCTCGGCGGGCAGGTAGCGCAGCGCACCGCCGACGGTGAGCCCGAACAGGTCGCATATCCGCCGGACGTCACCGCCGGTGGCGTGGATCTCGTGCAGGATGCGGTCCTCGCGCAGTACGCGGGCGGGCATCCCGAGGGTGAGGCTGAGCCAGCGTCGGCCGACTGGACCGAGGTGGGTTGCGTTGGCGTGGTTGATGAACAGGTGCGGGTTGGCCGAGTTCGGCCAGGTGCGGGCACGGTGTTCGAGCCAGGCCACAATGCGTACTCGGGCTGGTTCGGCCAGGGGGATCGTGCGTTCACCGAGACGCATTCGTCCATCGGCCATGTCGGTCAGGTGCGCGTTGAGGAGATCTCCGGCGCGCAACGCGTGGAAGGCGATCAGCGCGGCGAGCGCGGCTCGGGCCGGGTTAGCAGAGGTCAGAGCACCGCGGATGATCCCGGTGTCCAGGGGCAGTGGCTGGCGGCGTTCGTGCCCGCCGCTGCGGACACGGGCGATGGCGTTGACGAACAAGATCTTGCGGGTCTTGAGAACGGAGAGGATCGAGCGCAGGCCGGCGCCCATGGTGGAGCGCGGGTTTCCGGCCGATGGCAGCACGGCGCGGACATCGTCGGGTGTGATCTCGCGCAGCGATTGATGCCCGTCGCCGGCCCAGGCAGTGAGTGCGGGCAGGGCCCAACGCAGGTGCAGCCGGATCGTGGTCTCGCTGCGTGCCCGGCGCCGCGGTGTACGGGTGGAGCCCTCGAGCATGATGTCGAACCACTCGCGGAGTTCGGCGCGCATCGGCGTGGGCAGTCCCGTGGTGTTGGTCGCGAACCAGGCGTGGATGGCCGGCTGCCGGTCGTCGAGCATCAGGCCGGCAGCGGTCGCGACTTCGATGACGTTGAGCGCGGCGAGGTGGACTTGGTTGAGCAGCAACGCGTCGCTGGCCAGCAAGATCGCCCCTGGGGTGTCCTGGATTCCTTGCAGCACGCGCATGCCGATGCGGGCGCGCTTGATCGCGCTGGGGGGCCAGCCGTGGCGCTGCGCGTGGTCGAGCACCGCCGCATCCAACACGGCTTCCATCACGTCGTGACGTGGCTCGGGAAGTGTGCCCAGCCGCTGGGCTGCCCGCAGGTCACGAGGCAGATCGAACAGCACGAGCTGGCGATACTCGACTGGCGCGAACTCGACCCGTCGACTGCGGGTGCTGCGTTGCCGGTGCTTGATCGCGGCCGCCGGCCGAAGCGCGGCACCGCGTCTGCCTTGCGGACGGATCGCAGGCCAGGGCAGGTTCGCGATGAACAGCTGCTGCCCGCCGGCGTTGGCCTCTTCGACCGTAGCGCCAAAGTTGATCACCCATTGCCGTTCGCACAGCTGGCACAACTGATCGTCATCGACGGGCACCGCGCTGGTGGCACAGATGCGGCACGTGCCCCGGTCGAAGCGTTGCCGCCAGCTACGGCACCGCCAGCACAACCACTTGTGCTTGCGGATCACACCCCAGGCCAGGCAGTCGCGGCACGCCTCGACCCGTTGCGGCGCCGCGTTGTGGCATCGACCGCACAGCCCGGCCGAGTAGTAGTCGCTGCTTCCGCAGCGTCGGCACGGTGGAGGCGGGAACGGGCCACCAGGCAGGCACTGATAGCAGACGTCAACCCGCGGCAGTGTCCATGCGACCGGGCGTTGCCGGCAGGCACCGCACGGCTTGGGTGCCCGACCGCCGAGGCGGCTGCTCACGCAGGTGGTGGTGTTCGGTTGCGGCCCAGTCGCGGTTGGATCTTCGCCACGTCGGGCCCGTCGGCTGCTGCCGCGGCCTTGCCCGGCCGGCGAGCGGCGACCTTGTCCGGTTCGTGGATCAGCAATTGGGAAGGCTCGCACTCGAGCACCGAACAGATCACGTCCAGGTCGTCGAGACGGATCGTGGTGGGCGTCCCGGTCCACAGCGCAGACATCTTTCCGGCGCTGATATCCAACCCGGCCGCGGCCAAGGCTCGCCGCAGTTCGGTCGACTTCCACACGCCGTGCTCGGCCGCGACCATCCGCAGGTTCCAGCGCATCAGCTCACCCGTTCATCTCGATTCCGAGCCGGTCCGCGACTCGATCATTGGCCGCCGCCCACGCCCGTTCGATGTGATCGTCGTGGACGTGCACGTAAATCGTCGTGGTCTTCAACCACTCGTGGCCGAGCAGCTCCTGCACGGCCTTCAGCGCCATCCCACGCTGATACAGCGACGATGCGCAGTAGTGCCGCAGCACGTGCGGTGTCAACCGCTCGTGCCAGTCCGGCAACCACCGAGCCACCGCCGCGGCCAGACCCGAGCGCAGCGCATCGGATCCGACACGGGTCGGCCGTCCGGTGAACCGATCGTGGCGTTCGCTCGGCAGCAGCGGCGCATCCAGGTCTTCCCAGTCATCGCCGAACTGGTGACGCACGTCGGTCAGCCACCACGACAGCAACTGATCGACCTCGTTGATCGCCGGCACCATGCGCGTCTTCGGGCCGCGGCCCTTCGCGCCCTTACCGAAGCGCACATGCAGCTTGCCGTGCTCGCCCAAATCAGGCCGCCAATCGCGCAGATCCAGCATCGTGGTCTCGCCGATCCGCAGACCAACCCGCCGCCACAACGACGCGGCGAGATAGTCTCGTGCCGCAGGCAGGTACTTGCGCATGCCGGGCAGTGCCTGTCTCCATGCCGCGAACAAGGCATCGACCTCGCCGTCGGGCGGCGGCACCCGCGCCGCCTTCGTCCACGAACTGGCCGGGCGGTTGAACTCGTCAATCGGCTGGGCGACCACCACGCCGGTCAACGCATGCACGTCGCCCTGATACCGGCCGATCAGGAAGTCGAAGAAGCGAGCGATCGCGCCCGCCTTCCCCTCGATCGTGTGCCGAGCCTGCACACGCTCACGCCGCAGCCAGGTCAAGAAGCGGTCAGCGTCGCTACTGGTGGCACACCACACCGGCTGCCCAGTAAACCGGATGAACTCGATCACCGCGGACCGCTCGTTGGCGATATACCCGTCGGTCAAGCCCGCCCCGACCATCGCCAACGCGTACTGATCGACGATCTCCTGCTCGAAGTCCTCGATCTCCTCAGCAGTACGCAACCGTCGCGGAGCACCGAGCGACCGCACGACCGCCAGACTCACCGGCCGAACTCCAGTTCAACCCCAGCCCGCACGCGTCATGAATATCACAACAGCGTCGAGAATCCCGACAAGTGGTCGAGCTTTCTCCGTGAGGTGTCGAGCCCATCGACAGCCGGAACCCCCACGCCCACAGTGCTCGCGCAGTCCAACGAACTCGCTGGACTAGGGATACCGGGCACACCATGATCACCCGACCGCTGAGCACCCGGCTGCGCAGGGTCTTCGCCGACCCCGACCGAGGATCGGCCCCCGTCGAGATGGCCATCACCGGGCTCATCGCGATCGCCCTGATCGGCGTGCTCATCGTCGCCGGCCGGGTAGCCATCGCCTCCTCGTCCATCTCCGGGGTCGCCGGCGACGCCGCCCGCGACGCCTCCCTGGCCCGCACCCCAGCAGTGGCAGTCCAGCGGGCCACGTCCACCGCCGTCGCAGCCCTGCAGGCACAGCACCTGCACTGCAAAGGCACACCCGACGTCGCCGTAGACACCAGCGGCTTCTCCGCACCCCCCGGCACCGACGCGGTCGTCACCGTCGACGTGACCTGCGTCGTGGCACTCAGCGACATCGGCATGCCGCTCATGCCCGGATCCCGCACCCTTCATGATCACGCGGTGAGCCCGCTCGACCCATTCCGCTCCGTTTCTCTTGGGTTCAGGAATCCCGACATGAGCCCGGCACGCAAGTACGCCATCGGCGGTGTCCTGTGATCCCGCGCGCGGGCCTGCACCCGGTACCGGACACCGACCATGCCCGGCAGCCCCAAGATCGTCTCGCAACGATCACGCAGCTGCGCTGGCGGCTGCGCACCCGGCTGAGCGGACCCGGCGAGGACGGCGAACGCGGCTCGGTGCTGGTGTGGTTCGTGCTGACCGCGCCGGTGCTACTGCTGTTGGCGGTGTTGGTCTTCGATGGCGGCGCCAAGATGAAAGCGGGCGAACAAGCCGGCTTCTACTCAGGCGAGGCGGCACGGGCCGCCACGGTGGCGGTCGGTCCGCATGGGCAGGGTGGCACGGCGGACGCGCGGGCCGCCCAGGCGGCCGCCAGC
>DASXSF010000050.1:0-5466 GCA_036506155.1 Jatrophihabitantaceae bacterium | reverse complement strand
GTCGACACCCTGGACCACACCGCGCCGCGAAGCCCCGACCGCAGGCGATCCTCGACCGGCTCGGCTTCAGCCTGCAGCCGGACCACGAAGGGCGCCGACCGTTGCTGTGCACATGCCCGTTCCGGACGGTGGCCGACCGCCCGGACATCGTCTGCTCCGTGCACCTCGGGCTCATCCGCGGTGCTCTCGAGGAGATGGGAGCATCCGTCGAGACCACCAGCCTGGAACGGTCACCCGCTCCCCATCCGCGCATCGCCAGCTTTCGGCCGCGCCAGTGCGAACGTGATAACGGGCCACGGCGCGCGGCACGCGCAGAGGCCAACCGGGGCAGCACCCGACCGGGGGAATCATCCCAACCCTTGAGGAGGCTGTCATGCACGAGACTTCAGGCCGCGCACGCGTCGTGGTCGGCGTGGACGGATCAGGACCGTCGGTGTTCGCGGTTCGCTGGGCCGCCCATCAGGCGCGGCTGCGCGGCGCACAACTGTGCGCGGTCATCGTCGAGGGGATTCCGGCGCCGCCATACGGCCCGAACGCTCCGGCGGTCGCAACTGGCCCGGTTGCGGATTGCCAGGCCACGGCGCGGGCGACCCTGATGGACTCGATCGCGACGGCTCTTGGTTCGAACCCCACCATGGCGGTGCATGAACACGTCGAGCAGGGAAATCCGGCCGACGTGCTGGGGTGCTACAGCGAGGATGCCGAGCTGCTCGTGCTCGGCAGTCGCCGTCGGGAAGGCGCCGAACTCGGCCCGACCATCTTGGGCTGCATCCGCACCTGCTCGTGCCCGCTGGCGTTGATCACCGAAGGCGCAGACGTGATCGAGGTGGCTTCGGCTGGTAGCCCGGGGTGGCCGCGGACCGCGCCTGTCTGGTCGGGTCTGCGTTGGCGTTGGTGCCGCCATACCGGTCATATTCATTCGGACGCTCCTTCGCTGGTTCCGGCGGGGGCGGCGACCACGTCCTTGAGCCGGTAGGCGGCGTTCGCTCTGGCCGGTGCGGTACGCCGAGGCCGGCCAGCTGCTGGAGCACACGCAAGACGATCGAGGGGGCATCGACCTTGAAGTGCCGGCGCAGAACGCCGCGGGTGTCACTGCCGCTGCGTTTCGTGGTCCCGGCGCGAGGAGGGAGCCGGCGACGGCGGCAGCTTGTGCGTGCAGGGCTGGTGGCGTTCGACGTCTTCGCTGCCCTTGCCGGTTGGTGAGTGGTCGACCTGCCCGGCCGACGTTGGTCTTCGACGGTCGCAGCGCAGTCGGGTTACGGCCGGAGGCCGCGCATTCTGTCGTGGATACTGGCGATCAGTTGGTCGTAGGACCGTGAGAACGCTTGGACGCCTTCGCGCTCCAGTTTGGTGGTGATCTGGTCCAGGTTCAGGCCGGTGGCGCGCAGGGCCGTGCTGGCCCGGTCGTCGGCGGTGTCATCGGGGTCGATGGGGGCGAATGCGGGGTCGCCGTGGTGGTCGAACGCTTCGAGGGTGGCCAGCGGCATGGTATTGACGACGCCGGCCGCGATCAGCTGCTCCACGTAGCGGACGTCGGAGTAGTGGGGGTCCTTGGTGCCGGTACTAGCCCACAAAGGCCGCTGGTCGCTTGCGGCGCTGGCGGCGAGCGGCCGCCAGCGGGTGCTGTGGAACCGTGCCTGGTGCAGCCGGTAGGCCTGCCGGGCGTTGGCGATGGCGGCGGTGCCGCGCAGGGGCGAGCCGGGCGGTAGCTCGGCGTCGGCCTTGGTGTCGACTCGGGAGACGAAGAACGACGCGACCGAGGCGACGTGGCCGAGCGGTTCCTTGCGAGCCGCTCGGCGCTCCAGGCCGGTCATGTAGGCGTCGATGACCTGGTCGTAGCGTCTCAGCGCGAACAGCAGGGTGACGTTGATGTTGACGCCCCGTGCGGTGAGCTCCTCGATTGCCGGGACGCCCGCCGCGGTGGCCGGGACCTTGATCATCACGTTCGGCAGGCCAAGCCGGGTCCACAGGTACCAGGCCTGCTCGACGGTGGCGGCTGTGTCGTTGGCGATGTCCGGGGTGCATTCGAAGGAGACGAAGCCGTCGCCGCCGCCGGTCCGGTCATAGACCGGTCGCAGGTGTCCCGCGGCGGCGCGTACGTCGTCGAGCGCGAGAGCGAAGAACAGCTCCCGCGGGTCACGGATTCCACGGTCGGCGAGCAACGCTAGCTGCCGGTCGTACGCGGTCGACTCGGTGATGGCCTTGGCGAAGATCGTCGGATTGGAGGTGGCCCCCGTGACGCCGCGGTCGACCAGCCGGGTGAATTCACCGCTGTCCAGCAAGTCGCGGGAGAGCGTGTCGAGCCAGATCGACACGCCGGCCTGCTGGAGCTGGCGCAGGCGGGTCACGGCCGGGACCCGTCTCGGGTGTCCGCCGGCACCAGGTCGGCGAGGGGGACGTCCGGGTCGGCGAGCCGGTCAGGGTCGACCGGCTCCTCGGAGCGGATCAGCTGCTCAATATCTGACGTCACGTCCCACACGTTGACGTTCATTCCGGCGACGACCCGGCCACCGGTCAGCCAGAACGCGATGAACTTACGGCTGCGCGGGTCGCCGCGGTAGACGAGCCTGTCGTAGTCGCCGGAGCCGGCGTGCCCGGAGTACTCCATGCTGAGGTCGTACTGGTCGGAGTAGAAGTAAGGGATCCGGTCGTAGCTGACTTGCTGGCCGAGCATCGAGTGGGCCGCGGCCGGGCCGCCGTGCAGTGCGTTAGCCCAGTGTTCGACCCGCAGGTGTCGGCCGAGCAGCGGATGGTAGGCGTTGGCGATGTCGCCGGCGGCGTACACGTCCGGGTCGGAGCTGCGCAGTGCCTGGTCGACGGTGATCCCGTCCGCGACGCGCAGCCCAGCCCGCTCGGCGAGTTCCACGTTGGGGCGAACCCCCACTCCGACGATGGCCAGGTCGGCGGGCATTTCGTCACCGCGGTCGGTGACCACGGCGGTGACGTGATGGTGGGAGCCGGTGAGCTGCTGCACCCGGGTGCTCAGCCGCATATCGACCTCGTGCTCGCGGTGCAGGTCGGCGAACATGGTGCCGAGCTCGTCGCCGAGCGCGGCCCGCAACGGTGCCGGCTGCGGCTCCACGACGGTCACTTTGTTGTGGTAACCGCGCGCGGCGGCCGCTACCTCCAGCCCGATCCAGCCGCCGCCGACCACCACGACCCGTTTGCCGCCGCCGGTCAGGGCGTGGCGGAGCCGGTCAGCGTCCTGGACCTGCCGCAGGTAGTGCACTCCGTACAGGTCCGCGCCGGGAGCCGTCAGCCGCCGCGGCGATGAGCCGGTGGCCAGCAGCACCTTGTCGTAGTGGAGCCGCTCGCCGGTGCCGAGGACGACGTCGTGCGCCGCCGCGTCGAGGCCGCTGGCGCGGACGCCGAGACGGAGCTCGACGTCCTGCTCGTCGTACCAGGACGGTTCGTGGACATAGAGCGTGTCCCGCCCGGCGACGCCGGTCAGGTAGGTCTTGGACAGCGGCGGCCGCTCGTAGGGCGGCTCAGTCTCGGCTCCGACCAGCCGTATCCGTCCGGTGAAGCCCTCCTCGCGCAAGGTCTGCGCCGCTCGGGCGCCGGCCAGGCCGGCACCGATGATGAGGAACGTCTGCTGGCTGCTCATGCTGGCCTCCGGGAGGCTGGGTCGGATCGGATCAGCGGGGTGACGCCGGCGAGGGTGAGCAATCGCCGGGTCGCGGACACGGAGTCAGCTCCGGTCGCCGGGTCCGCGAGCGCCGCGGTCATGCTGCACCGTGTCCGCGGGCTTGCTCGTCGGCGGCCGCGAGCCGGGACAGCGTCAGCGCCGCGACGAGCAGCCCGAAGTCGCGCAGCGCGATGTCGTAGTAGCCGGGTATCAGCAGCAGGTTGACGATGATGCCGGCCAGCCAGGCAGCGACGAGCAGGGCGCCGTACCGCGGCTGGATCGCCACGGCGAGCCCGGCGATGATCTCGATGACCCCGACTGCGTACATAGCCTGCTGGCCGGTCCCTGGGACGAGGTCGTTGATCATCGGGGCGAGGTAGCGGGGCCAGTCCACGAGAACGTTCGCGAACTTGTCCAGGCCGAACGCGATCGGTGCCACGGTGAAGACCGTGCGCAGCAGCAGGAACGCCTGCCGGGAGGGGTCGGCGGCCCGCAGGGGCGCAAGCCTGGACTGCCGGGACAGGGGGGTCGTCGTCATGTCAGTCAGCTCCTCCAAAAACGCTGTGCGCGCCGTCCCCGCCCAGCCCTCATCGCGGGTGGCGGTGACATAAGACAGGGTGAGAGGCGCCATGACTACGACGCTGGTGTACGCGCGGCTCAGATCCCATCCGCACCCACACCCATCTGCCCACGCTGCTCGCCGTGTAGGGCAAGCAGCATCATGGGCGCCGGGCCTGACCCAGATGGTGGTCACCACTCATAGACCGGTGCCGGCGGGGTGGGGAAACTGGCTGTATGCCAGCCCAAGCCTCGCATGACACGCGCGGTGGGAACGTCCGGACGGGCCGCGGCGACGGCAGAGGGAGCCAAGTGATGGCGAGTACACCGCATGTGCGGGTCCGACGGGTCTACGACGAACCGCAGGGCGGTGACGGCACCCGTGTCCTCGTCGACCGGATCTGGCCGCGCGGGCTGAGCAAGGACAAGGCCGCACTCGGCGAATGGTGCAAACAGGTCGCGCCCTCGGCGGAACTGCGCCGGTGGTACGGCCACGACCCGCAGCGCTTCCACGAGTTCAGCCGCCGCTATCAAGAGGAACTCGCCGAACCCGAGCGCGCGCAGGCGCTAGCGCGCCTCCATGATCTGGCCGCGGACGGAACCCTAACGTTGCTCACCGCCACCAAACACGCCGAGATCAGCGAAGCCGTCGTGCTCGCGGACTTGATCCGAGACCATTGAGGGGCAGGGTAGAGGCGCAGGGAACAGCGGATAGTTGGGGACAGCGACGTTCGAGGAGGCCTGCACGCCGTGTCCCTGTTCTGGCGGATCATGTTGCTCAACGCGTCGGTACTCGGCGCGGCGACCGCACTCTTGCTGTTCGCGCCGGTCACCGTGTCGGTACCGGTGCTGGCCGCCGAGGCGCTGGTCCTGTTGGCCGGTCTGGCGGCCATGCTCATCGCGAACGGGGTCCTGCTGCGCGTCGGGCTCGCCCCGCTGGACCGCCTGGCCCGGCTGATGTCCACGGTCGATCTGCTGCGCCCGGGCCAGCGCCTGCCGGTGTCCGGCGGCGGGGAGGTCGCCGCCGTAGTCCGTGCGTTCAACGAGATGCTCGACCGGCTCGAGACGGAGCGGAGCACAAGCGCTGCCCGGGCGCTGTCCGCTCAAGAGGCCGAGAGGCGCCGCATCGCCCAGGAGCTTCACGACGAGGTCGGACAGAGTTTGACCGCAGTCCTGCTTGACCTCAAGCGGGCGACGGACTGCGCCCCTGGCCCGTTGCGCGCCGACCTGCGTCAGACCCAGGAGACAACCCGCGAGAGCCTCGACGAGGTGCGCCGCAT
>DASXSF010000049.1:0-24491 GCA_036506155.1 Jatrophihabitantaceae bacterium | reverse complement strand
AGTCGATCCCCTTACCCCGCAGGCAGATCGACGCCAACCTCGGAACAATCCTGACCTCGGAACAATCGGCGTTGTTCCGAGCTCGGTACAACGCCGAATACGTGCGGTCCGCGGCGAGGTCACGCGACGTCCCGGCGTGCTGATATGTGCGTCTGGTGTGTGCGCCGATCGTTGTATATGGAGCTGCTCTCGATGTGCATTGGACATCGCACTGTGTCGCGGTTTCAGAAGCGTCGCTGGCGCGGCGGCGTGGTCGTACTCACGGCGGGGCGTTGGCAGGAGGGCAGTCGAGGGGTATCGCCCGCCGGGGGGCCTCAGCCTGTGGCGTTCCACCTGTCCAAGGCGGCGTAGGCGGGCTGCCGCTGGTCCGGGTACGCCGCGCGTACCGGGTCTGGCAGTAGCGCCAGCATCCTCGCTGCGGTGTGCTGGTCCGAGCCGTCGCGCAGCCAGGGGGTCAGCCGGGCCGCGTCGGGACCGGTCCGGCTGCGGTGAAACTCGCCGAAGTGCTCCCATCGCTGCGGCGTCACGATGTGCAGGGGCTTTTTGAGCATCTCCTAGCCGGCGGCGGTGGAGAGGATCCGCCGGGGGTCGGCGTGGGCGCGGGCGGTGATCTTGGCGAGGTGTTCCGGCTCGCGCAGCAGCGCGTTGCGCATCGCGTACATCAACGTCAGGTCGAGCTTCCCTTCGTGATCTCTCCTGTCTCGCTAGGACCGGATGGCGGGTGCATCCGGGTGGTCTGTTCTTCTCAGCGGTACGACGACACAGCCGGGGCGTCGCTTGGCCGGTGCTGCGCCGAGCTGTCGCGTCGGCGGGCGCCCCGGCCGGGCGGGGCGCCGCGGGTGACGGGCTTGGTCGGTCGATCGCGGCGCCTGGCTCGCTAGTCCCACTGGCCTGGTTGGTAGTCGCCGGCCGGCTGGCGGGTGATGACGTTGAGGCGGTTGTAGGTGTTGATGACGCCGATGAGCATCACCAGTGCGCCGAGCTGCTGCTCGTCGTAGTGCTGGGCGGCGTTCGCCCAGGCCTCGTCGGTGACTCCTCCAGCGGCGTCGGCGATTCGGGTGCCCTGCTCGGCCAGCTCGAGGGCGGCCCGTTCGGCATCGGTGAACACGGTTGCCTCCCGCCAGGTCGCCGCCAGGTTGAGGCGGATCTGGCTTTCGCCGGCGTGCAGGGCGTCCTTGATGTGCATGTCGGTGCAGTAGCCGCAACCGTTGATCTGGCTGGCGCGCAGCTTGACCAGTTCCGCGGTCGCGGCCGGGAAGGCTTCGCCCAGTGCGCGATCGGCGGACACGATGTACTTCGACGCCTTCATGACGGCGGGGTTCTCGATGAGGTTGAGGCGGGCGTCCACAGTGGATTCCTTTCGTAAGGGTGGTTGCGTTGACAGGGTGTTGCTAGGCCGGAATGACGCCGAGCTGTTTCATCTGGGAGAGGACGTCGACGACGCCCCAGGTCTCGGCGATCCGGTCGCCTGCGAAGCGGACGATGAAGATCTCGTTGTAGGTGACGGGTTTGCCGGTCGGTGGGACGCCCATGTATTCGCCGTGGTGGGTTCCGGTGACCGTGTTCCGGGCGACGAGCTTGTCTCCCTCGGCGATCAGGTCGTCGACGGTGACGTGCAGGTCGGGGTAGGCCCGAAGGAGAATCGCCCATGCCTGCTTGAGTGCTTGCGCGCCGGTCGCGTCGACCGGCAATGGCGTGGCGAGCCGCACGTCCGGGTCGAAGACTTCGTCGATCGTTTTCGAGATGAGCTCCGCGTCGCCGCTGTTGAGGGCGTGGTGCAGGCGGGTGAGCGTCGCTTTGTTGCTGGCTATCTCGGCTGACATGGGGTTTCTCCTCGGGTGGACTTGGGCTTCGGGGTTCATTTCTGCAGGACTGCCTCGATCTCGAGGCTGATCGACACCTTGTCGCTGACCACGGCGCCGCCACCGGTCCATCGGTCGATGCCGAAGTCGCCGCGGTTGATCCGCGCGGTCGCGGAAAAGCCGGCCCGGTGTTCGCCGGTTGGGCCAGGGCCGAATCTGGTCTGCGCGACGGCGAGCGGCACCGGCCGGGTGACGCCGTGCACCGTCAGTTCACCGTCGACGACCCAGCCGTCCTCGGCGCGGCGGATGCCGGTGGAGCGGTAGCTCATCGTCGGGTGCTTCGCGGCGTCGAGGAAGGGGGCCGAGCTGATGTGGTCGTCACGTTTGGGGTTGCCGGTGTCGACGGACGCGAGGTCGATGGTCACCGCAACCGAGGAGCCGAGCGGGTCCTCGCCGGTGACGATCGTGACGTCGTGGCCGGTGAACCGGCCCCGCACCGTGGTGACCAGGACCTGGCGGACGGAGAAGGCGATCGTGGACTTCGCCGGGTCGGCCTTCCAGATGCCAGCCAGGTAGCCCGGGATCGCGATGGTTGTGGGTGCGGAGTTCATGGCTGCACCCCGCACGGACGGAGGGAAAGGTTGACGCTCATACCTAGGCGACGAACGAGCACCCGGCCGGGGGACGGCCCGGGTTAGAGCTGTTCGAGTCACCGGGTCAGGAACCGTCGCTCGGGGGTCGCGGTGGCCAGCTCGAGCGCCCACTGGTAAGCGGCTCGGGCTTCGTCGTCGCGGCCGAGACGCCGCAGTAGCTCGCCGCGGGTGGAGTGGACCGAGGTCACCGACCCGCTCGACCTGTCATCCTGGCCACCCGGGATGCGAGTCATCATCCGCAAGGAACGCCCGCACCCGGGCGCGCAACTGCGCCTGACCGACCTCAACGGGCACCGCATCACCGCCTTCGCCACCAACACGCCCCGCGGCCAGCACGCCGATCTCGAACTGCGGCACCGCCGCCGGGCCCGCTGCGAGGACCGCATTCGCAACGCCAAAAGACACGTCTGACCAACCTGCCGCTACACGGCTTCACCCAGAACCAGATCTGGTGCGCCATCGTCGCGCTCGCCTGCGAGCTGATCGCCTGGATGCAGATGCTCGCCCTGACCGGGCACGACGCCCGCCGCCGGGAGCCCAGACGGCTGCGGCTACGCCTATTCAGCGTGGCAGGACGCCTGGCCGACCACGGCCGGCAACACCACCTACACCTATCCGCGCATGCACCGTGGGCCGACCTCCTCGCCGCAATGATCAACAAACTGCACACGCTGCCGGCACCCGGATAGCCAAGATCACCCGTGTCCGGACGACCCTCACATCCGGCCCGTGGAACCCGCGACACCGAGTGACCTCGGCCGACCGTCACACCCCCAATGCACAATCACCACTCGCGAGCGGAAGCCTCGCCGAAACGATCAAGACCCACCGCCCGATGAAAGATCCGGGGCTAGTGCTCGGCGGACGACCTGCTCGCCGCTCATAGATACCCGCTCGAATGAATCTGACACCACGTCTTGCGAAGGTCGTCACGTGCCGATGTGCGCGTTGGTGAGTTTGTCGGTATCGAGGATCAGGTCGATCTCGGTCAGCCGGCCATCCACGACTGTCATGCCGACCACGGCGATGAGACCGGTCCTGGATCGCGCGATGATGCCGGCGGAGCCGTTGACGAGCGCTGCTTCGCACAGCTTGGCGAAGCGCGGCCCCTGCGAGGCTGCGTGCGTCGCGACGTCGTGTGCGCCGCTCAGCAATGGCGGTGCGAGCCAGGCGCGTGGGCCTGTGTCCACACGGAACACGACGTCGGGGTCGAGGATCTCGATGAGCGCGTCGAAATCTCCGGCGCGCGCCGCGGTGAGGAAGGCGTCGACGACGCGACGCTGGGTGGACAGATCCGGGTCCGCGACGATGGATCCGCCCTGCACTCGACGTCGTGCTCGGCTGGTCAGCTGCCGCGTTGCCGCGGGTGACTTGTCGATGATCGTCGCGATTTCGTCGAACGGCACCGCGAACATGTCGTGCAGCACGAACGCTAGTCGTTCGACCGGCTGAAGACTGTCCAGGACCACGAGCAGTGCCATCCCGACGGAGTCGGCCAGTACTGCTTGTTGTTCTGGATCGTGCTGGTCGCCGGAGCTGACGACCGGATCGGGAAGCCACGTTCCGGTGTAGCTCTCGCGGCGGACTTTCCGCGCTCGGAGCATGTCGATGCATACCCGCCCCACGGCGGTCGTCAGCCATCCCGCCAGGTTGGTGATCGAGTCATCGCTGGATTGGCTCAGCCGCAGCCACGCCTCCTGGACGGCGTCGTCGGCTTCGGTCAGCGAGCCCAGCATTCGGTAGGCGACGGCACGCAGGTGTGGTCGGTGCCGTTCGAACTGCTCCGCGTACCAATCGGTGTCGTTCACGTCCTGTCCTGTCTGACAGCTCAGAGGAGGTGAACCGAGCGGCGGTAGTTCGGCTCCCATATCTTGCGGTACAGCAGCCGGGCCGGTGGCGGCAGCACGCTCAGGACGGTATTGCGTGCTGGTTCCGCAACGTTGTCGAGCACCCAGGGCAGGTACTGCGCACCGGCGCGGACCCCACCTTGCGCGCGACGGATGTCCTTTCCGAAGTCATCCCATCCGGGCTTACCGATTCTGCGTTCTACCAGCGGCAACGCAGCGTCTTCCTCATGACGCATGTGGGCGGCGAGGGTGCTCGCCAGCTCGCCCAGCTCGCCGACGAGGGAGACGTCGTTGCCGTGGCGGAGGGACGCGTCAACGCGTTCGATCAGCGGATCCAGTAGCTGGTGCTCGTGCTCCATCGCATCAAGGATCGCAATCTCGTCCGCGTCGGTGGCTGCCTTGCGCACGCGGGGCCACAGGGAGGTGTCTTCCGTGCTGTGGTGCGTGTGCAGTTGCCTGTCGAACATGTCCCACGTGGCTTTCGCGGCCGCGGAGCTCGTGCGCCCGTCCGCCGCTGCGCGAACCAGCCGTGCTAGGTCGCGATTGAACGCGTCGTGCGCGACGTACATCATCGTGAAGTCGACGCGGCCGCCTTGTGTTGCGCGACGCCGCCAAGCCTCGGCGGCCGTCTCGGTGTTTGTCATGGAATCTCTCCGGTTCTTTTCTGATTGCCTGTACACCTATGTCGAATGCGAGACGACAGACGTGACGCGACGCGCTGCGGCTGGTCAGTCGCGGCCGAAGGCCTCGCGGCGGATGATCTGCAGCAACGTCGGGGCACCCTCGGAGGTAGTGATCTCGATGGCCTTGCCCACGTGGCTGGTGTCGGTGGCCTGCGCCAGCAGAAGTGCGGCGAGGTCGGCGCGGCTGGTGAAGACTCCATCGAGCGGTCCGTCGCTAACCTTGTAGGTCGTCGAGACGTGGTCGGCGTCGAACAGGCCGGCCGACCGGATGACGGTCCAGGCGAGGTTGGTCTCGCGGAGGATCGCTTCCATCGCGCGCATGTCGGCGTAGGTGCTCTTGCCGATGGTCTTTGACACCAGCGGCTGCATGATCCGGTTGAGCAGGAACCCGCCCTCGGCGTGCCGGTGCGGCTCGACAGCCGTCGAACTCACGGCGACGATGCGTTTGATGCCGTGCCGCGTCATCGCGTTTGTGATCTTGGTGATGCCGTCGCTGTAGATGTCGATCGGTTTCCTGTCGAACGGGACGCCTAACGTCGACAGCACGGCGTCGCTTGCGCTTTCCAGCACGCGCACGACAGCAAGTTCGTCGTGCACGTCAGCTTCCGTGATGGTGAGCTTGTCGTGACTGATCGGGAACTCTGCGGGGCGGCGGGTCACCGCCACGACATCGTGCCCGGCGTCGAGCGCCTGCCCGACCAGCTGACGACCGGTCAGACCGTTGGCCCCGAAGACAGTGATGTTCATCAGTGTGTTCTTTCTGTAGCCGATGGAGTGCACGCCGACTGTGTTCGGCGCGCTTACACCTCCTTTGTCGAAGCCCGGCTCGTCGACGTGACAGCCCCCGGCTGGATGTGAGCGACGCGACCACGGCCGCACTCGACAGCACCGCCGTAGCAGCCACGAAACCCACGCGTTCGGCGCGGTCCACTCAGATCGACGGGACCGATGAAGCGCACCGGGTAGAGCGCATGGTGCGCGTCGGCGGCCGGGTCGTGCTGGAGCTGCGGCCAGTTGGTCTGGAGATTGCGGAGACCGTTCGCGTCACGCTGCCGGAGGACAGACTCGTATGTCGCCTCGGCACGGCGGCGGATTGAGCCGGGCGAAGTCTCACGTGCTCGCGCTCCAGCCGATATTTGAGCCGCGGCAGCTGATGACGGAGCTGGCCAAGCAGCGACGCGTGGGCCGCGTACGCCGTCTTATGCCGTTTGCGGCCGACTGCCACTACCGCGAAGGCACACGAGCGCCGTAGCTCCCGTAGCCCTGTCTATCCCGTAGTCGAGCACCGTGTTCGGTGGGCTCCACTCGGTGGGTTTCCTGGCTGTTAGGCGTGGACATCGTTGGCGATGCCACCGCCGGTGTGGCGGCTCGCCGGCGGTCGCCACGTGGTATTGCGGATCAGCGTGGCTCGGGCACTGCGCGCTCCAGTCCGGATCGGGGTGGCGTCGGGGCCATTGTCAGCCTGGCCTGTCTGGAGGAGGCTGGGTCTGAACCGGTGGCGCCACCGGTGGCGCCACCTGAGCGCTCAGGAGGCCTCCATGATGTACGCGCGCTCCACCACCATCACCGCGCAGATGTCGGCGATCGACGACGGCATCACCTATGTGCGCGAGCAGACAATGCCGGCCCTGTTGCAGATCGAGGGATGTGTCGGTCTTTCGCTGCTGGTCAATCGGGAGTCCGGGCGCTGCATCGCCACCAGCTCCTGGGAATCAGAGCAGGCGATGCGCGCCAGCGAAGCCGGCGTCGGACCGATCCGCGCCGACGCCAGCGAACGCTTCGGCGGTTCGATCGAGCGGGTCGAGGAGTGGGAGATTACGGTCCTGCATCGCGAACACGCCGCCGCGGACGGAGCCTGTGTGCGCTGCACGTGGCTGCAGGCCCCGACGGACGCGATCGAGCAGGCGATCGACGTGTTCAAGACCGATGTGTTGCCGCAGGCCGAACAGATGGACGGCTTCTGCAGCGCGAGCCTGTTCATCGACCGGGCAACCGGTCGTGCCGTGTCCGCGACGGCATGGGACACCCGCGCTGCGATGCAGGCCGGGCGGGAACGGGCAAACCAACTCAGGACCTCGACCGCCGATCGGATCGGTGCCCAGATCGTTGACGTCGTCGAGTTCGACCTCGCAGTGGCACACCTTCGTGTGCCCGAGATGGCCTAGCCGCGCCGCCGCCGGCAGCTGCCCGCGGCGAGTCGACGCTCCCGCGGCCGCGCCGCGCTAGGACCTGGATGCGTGAACCTCTCCCGGCTCCGGAGGAGCAGGCCCGCGCCAAACGACGGATCGCCGACGCAACGCCGGCGTGAGCCAACGGCGCGCAGTTCGACACGCACCGTGACAATGCCGATCGGCACAACGCCGTGCCGACCTCGCGATTGTGCGGACCTCGCGCGCGAATCGGCTGACTGACAAGGGGTTCGGCGTCTGCAGGTCGGCACAATCACGACCCGTCGACGAGGGCCGACGGGCCGTCGGTCCCGGGTTGCAGGGGGACCTGGATCGACGCACTCGAGCGCGCCGGCGGCCACCGCCGAATCGAATTCGCCTGTGTACACGGCGAACCAGCTCGTGATGCGATCGGTCGCGACCGTCGTGCTGGCTCCCGGCACTGGCACCGCATCTCCGAACAGGGCCGGGAGAGGCGTCAGCACGAGCGACGCGATTGTGCCGACCAGTCCGTTCAGCCGACGTGAAGGACGCGGCTGAAGCGATCACGCGTGGCGACCGAACACACCGGCGCGATCGCCGAATACTGACCAGGATTCGAGCGGTGTCGGTCAGGCGGTGGTACGTCGTTCTGCGCGTCCGGGTGTCCGCGCGTCTGGATGTTCGGGCGTCGCTGCCGGACGAGGTGACGTTGTGGCGGCAGGGCTACGCGGCGAGCGCGCGGCCGCGCAGGCGGGAGAGCAGCGCATCGGCGGCTAGGTAGCGGTCGACCGCAACGTGCAGCCGATCGTTTGCCGCGCCGATGCAGGCGTCGACGTGCGTCTGGTGAGTGTCGTGCAGAGCGAGCTCGGCCCCGTAGAGCGCGCGGGCGGCGTGGTCCCTTGCGGCAACCGCCTGCTCATGTGTCCGGTCTGTGTTGGTCATTGCCCTCGCTCCCTTTCGAGCTCGGTGAGGACTCGATCGTGTCTTGTAGGTACGACATCGCAACGGCTCGAAACTCATCGCTGCCCGTCCCGTCCGCCGAGTTGTGGGATGCCGGGTCATTCGCGAGATGGCCCGCCGTTAGGAACTCTCCCGCCGCCGCGGAGTGGTCGATGTCGACCTGCACAAGCCCAGCGGGTCGCTGCTGGAGCGGCACTCGATGGCGGGATCTCGATCATGCCGCCTAGTCGGATGTTCCGTCAGCCAGGAATGCCAGGGTGTCTTTGGCGACGGCGTCGGCGTGTTGGAAGATCGCGCCGTGCGAGGCGTTCGGGTAAATCACGATCCTGGAATTCGGGATGAGCCCAGCCATGAGGTGGCTCGCCGAGGTGGGGATCATGATGTCGTCGTCGCCTTGGAGGATCAGGGTGGGGTGGCTGATGTGGGTCAACCGCTGCAGCGCGGTCCAGTCCGGCGCCCCCCACGAGCGGACGGCCTCGTACTGGGCGGTCTTCGAGGCGAGGGAGGGGTTCTCGTCGCGGTCGTCCTGTCGCCAGTAGATGCGGCCGAGGGAGGCTTTGCCGGCGGCTTGACTTGACGGGGTGGGGGCGTAGAAGACGTGCAGATAGCCTTCCGGGCTCACCACGTCCGCCGTTACCAAGGCGTCGACGACGTCTTGTGGCCACTGCTCCATACCCGGTGCACCCTGCGGGCCGGTGCCGGCGAGTACGAGGCGACGGACGAGGGGCGCGTGCGAGAGGGCGATCTCTTGGGCGACGAAGCCGCCGAGCGAGAACCCGAACAGGTCGACGTGCGTCAGTTCGAGGTGCTCGATGAACTCGACGGCGTCGTGCGCCATGTTCGCGACCGAGGATGGCGTGGTGGCGGTGGTTGCCCCGACGCCCACGTTGTCGAAAAGGATCACCTCGCGGTCGGCGGCGATCGCGTCGATGAGAGCCGCGTCCCAATTGTCGATGTTGCCGCGGAAGTGCTGCAGAAAGACGACCGGTGTTCCGGCGGCAGTGTTGCCGAAGCGGCGGTAGGCGTAGTCGATGCCGTTGGGCGCCGTGACGCGGAGCAGTTCCGCGGTGGCGAGGTTGGTTGTCGCCGTCATGGCGTTGTCCTTTCGTTGGTCGAACCGCTCGGACGCGCGTCCGGTGATGTCCCGTCACCGGAAGCTTGCGGTGGACACCACTGCCGAGTGCGCGGGGTGGGCCGGCGTCCGGCGAGCCAGGCTGGCTGGTTCGTGTGCCGGCGGCACAGGCCGCCGGCACACGCAACCTCGTCAGTGAGAATCGGCGGCCTTTCGATCAGGTTGGTGACGGCCGTCGGGTCGGTCAGCATCGACAGGTGCGGGGCGTCGACGGTCACCACGTGCGACCCGGCCCGAGCTGCCATTGCATGCTGCTCGGCGACGGGGATGACCCGGTCGGCGGTGCCGATCAGGGCCCATGACGGGATGGTCTTCCAGGCCGGTGTGCCCGTCAGTGATTCTCCGACAGCGTCGGCCTTGATCGGCCGCTGTTCGGCGGCGAGGACTTGGGCCTGTCGGGCTGGAACACCGCCGGCGAAGAAGCTCGGAAACAGGCTGGGCTTGACGTAGAGGTCCGGGTTTTGCGGATCGGCGGGGTCGCCGACGAAGTTGAAGATCGTCGTCGGATCTGCTGCCAGCGCCGACCCGGGCTCGGCTCCGGCGAGCGAGCTCGTGCTGTCGCCTGTGTCGGGGATGAAGGCGTCGACGTAGACCAACGCCTGCACGTTGGCGTTCCCGGTCGCCGCAGCGGTGATCACCATGCCGCCATAGGAGTGGCCTACGAGCACGATCGGCCCGCTGATGGTGGCCAGGTAGTTGTTCAGGTAGTCCGCGTCGGCCTGCAGGCCGCGTAGCGGGTTGGGGACGACGTCGACCGTGTAGCCGTCGTGCTGCAACTGCGCCGTGACTGCCGCCCAACTCGAGCCGTCGGCCCATGCTCCGTGCACGAGGACGACGGTCGGCTTGGCTGCGGATGAACTACTGACGGGGTGGGCACTCGCGCCGGCTGTCATTGACAGGGCGATGGCGCCGGCCACGGCCAACACACCGACGACCTGGGCGGATCGGAATTTGCTCATCGGGATCTCCAGACTGGATCGTGACGGTCCGCACGCCGGGATGGAGTGCGGAGGGCGAGCCGGCCCTGCATGGGTGACCGGGAGACCGGGCACGTCTTGCCTGGTGCAGCTCTGCAGATCACGGTCGCGCTTCGCCGCGGCGGTGAGATCCCGTGCGTCTCGTGGTGGCGACCGCGCCTCGCGCGAGATCCGGGCCGTGGTCAGCGGAGGGTGCGTGGTCGGCTCGTGGTCTCGCCAGTTTCACTGGCGCGAGAACCGCTAGAGTCGTAAGGTGCCGCGCCGCCAAGGGGCCGCTGTCGGGTCGGACTCTTTGATCGGCCGCTCGGCGGAGAAACAACGGCTGATCAGCGTCCTTGACGCAGCCCGGCAGGGCATGAGTGGCGTGCTCGTGATCCACGGTGAGGCTGGGCTGGGGAAGTCGTCGCTACTGGACGAGGCGGCGCGGTTGGCCGCAGACATGGACGTTGTCCGCCTGGCCGGCGTGCAGAGCGAAATGCGACTGGGCTACGCGGGACTGCACCAGCTGCTCCGTGCCGACCTGCCGCGTCTCGAGACCCTTCCGGCTCCGCACGCCGACGCAGTCCGGCTAGCGTTCGGCCTGCAGGAAGGGACACGTCCTGACGTCTTCCTACTGGGCCTCGCTGCGCTCGAGCTGCTGGCCGCCCGCGCGTCGGAGCGCGCACTGGTATGCATCATCGACGACGTGCAATGGGTCGACGGAGAAACCGTCGACGTTCTGCAGTTCGTGGCCCGGCGTTTGCACGCAGACCGGATCGCCCTGCTGATGGCCGCCCGGGTGCCGGGCACAAGCTGGCGTCCGCCCCCGGACACGCCCGTGCTGGAGCTGAACGGGCTCGCCGAGTCGGATGCAGTGCAGCTGCTGCATCGGTTGACCGGCGGGGTAATCGATCCCTCTGTGGCGGCAGAGATCGCCACGCGGACACGCGGTAACCCGCTGGCGTTCCGCGAGATCGTCCGGCTCCTTGACACCCATCAGTTGACCGGCCGCACCTTTCTGCCGGACCCCCTGCCGTCGGGTGCGCAGCTGGAAGAGCTGTTCGGGTCGGAGGCCGAACGGCTGCCGCCCGCGACAAGGCGTTTCCTTCTGGCAGCGGCCGCCGACCCGATGGGCTCGGTGGCCACCCTGTGGAGAGCTGGGCGCCTGCTGGGCTTCGACCAGCACGACGCCCTGTCGGCCCAGCAGGCCGGCATGGTGAGCGTCGATCACGACGTGCATTTCCGGCATCCACTGATCCGATCGGCCGTCTACTACGCCGCGACTGGCGCCGAAAGGCGGCGGGTGCACGCCGCGTTGGCGGACGCCAGCGAGGCGGAGTCCGACCGCCGGCTCCACGCCTGGCACCGAGCCGCCGGCGCGGAGGCACCGGATGAGGCGATCGCCGCCGAACTGGAGCACGTCGGCGACCACGCCGCCAAGCACGGCGGGACGTTGGAGGCCGGCCGGTTCTACCAGATGGCGCAGGCCAGCACTCCTGATCTCGAGACGCAAAGCCGCCGCGCGCTCAAGGCGGCCGAGGCGCTCACCGAAGCCGGATCTCTCGGGCCGGCCCAGGCGATGCTGGACATCTCTGCAGTCCAAGGCGAAGACCCGCGTCATCTCGCCGTGATCGGCTGGGTGCAGGGGCTTATCTCGTTCCTCTCCGGCCGCCCTGCCGAGGCAACGAGCAGGTTGCTGGCCGCCGCCCGGAACATGGCCGTCATCGACACTCGGGCTGCCCGCGACATCATGGTCGAGGCGATGGTGCAGGCCTGGACCAGCGGTTCACTCGCTCCAAAGGGTGTGACCGAGGACGACGTCGCCCGAGCGGTGCTCGACGTTCCACTGCCCGACGGCGAGCCACCCGGCACGGGTGACGTCCTCGTCGACGCGCGGCTCGCTCTGCTCGGCGAGGACCTGGTCACGGCGGCACCCGCGCTGCGCCGCGCAACGGCCGTGGTGGAACAGGACACCACGACCGGCCCGCGGTGACTGCACTGGCTCAGCGCCGGGTGCATCTGCGCGACCATGCTCGACGACTGGGTAGCTCTGTCGCGTCTGTCTCGCCAGTTCGAGTCAGAGGCGCGCAAGCAGGGCAACATCGGGATGCTCTACATGGCGCTGTTCGACCGGGGCATCGTCGAGCTGGTCAGCGGCAACATCAGGGACGCGGAGCTCAGCTTCCTGGAACAAGCCGCCATCGGTGAAGCGCGCCTGCACACCACCAGCCTCGGTCGCCTGTTGATCGCAGCGTGGCGCGGTAACGCCGAGCTGACCGCGGAGCTTTTCACCGCCGTGACGGCAGAGGCCGAGCGTCACGACCAGGGCTACCATTTACCCTTCGCCGAGTATGCCCGCTGCGTGCTCGCCCTGGCCGAAGGCCGCGAGTACAACGCCCGCGAGAATCTGTGCGCACGGCTAGGCCTGCTCTCGTCCATCAAGTTCGCGCTGCCGGACGCGATCGAGGCCGCGGTCCGCCGCGGCCAACTCGAATCGGCGCAGTCCCTGCTGGATCAACTGGAGGCGCTGGCCGAAGCCAGCGCGCTCCCGCACAGCCTGGGGTTTCTTGCGCGCGGGCGGGCACTGCTCGCCGGAGCCGACCCGGCCGCCGAGAGCTGGTACCAGGAGGCCATTGCCCAACACCGCCTCGTGCGTGGACCGGCTCAGCTGGCCAGATCGGAACTCGTCTACGGGGAGTGGTTACGACGCCAGCGCAGAGTGCGCGACGCCCGTCCCCACCTGCGGGCAGCCGCCGAGACCTTCCGGCACATCGGGGCGCTCGCATTCGCCGGCCGCGCTGAGAAGGAGCTACGCGTCGCCGGCGGAGAGGTCACGCGGCCACAAAGTCGACAGTTCACCGACCTGACAGTCCAGGAAGCCGATGTCGCCCGGTTGGCAGCATCCGGAATGACAAACGCAGAAATCGGCGCCCAGCTCTTCATCAGCGCCAACACGGTCGACTACCACCTGCGCAAGGTGTTCCGCAAACTTGGCATCACCTCGCGGCGGACGTTGAGCCAGCACCTGGACGGAGCGTCCGTCTAAGCAACCGAAGCGACAGCCTGGCGCGGACGTCCCCGTCGAGGTCTTCGACGTTTGGACACACAGCCAGCGGTTTCGCCACTGCCCAGCCCAGGCCAAGACCACGCAAGAGTCCCGTCGGAGCACGGGTGGCGTGCCGCGCGGTATCGATTGGTCTCGAGCGATAGCGCGTGACTTGTTCGGCGAGTGCGAGCCGCGCCGAACGACGGATAACGTGCGAGGTCCGTCTTCCGGGATACATGGCGTCGAGGGCCACCAACGCCTTTGCCCGACGGGTGAGGACGTCCTTGTTGCTGGGGGGTGCAGACTGAGTGTTGGCGTCGAGAGCTGTTCGTGGGTGCTAGGGCGTGGGGATTCAGTGCGCTCCGGTCTTCAACGCACGGAAGGTGTTCCAGATGATTTTGGCGTCTAGTCTCAGCGACCATTCGTCGATGTAGCGTAGGTCAAAGAGCACCGCTTCCTCCCAACATAAGTCGCCGCGGCCGCTGATCTGCCATAACCCGGTGAGACCTGGCTTCACTCGTAACCGCCGCCGCAGTGTTTGCCCATATCGGCACGCCTCGTTTGGCAACGGCGGTCTCGGCCCGACGATAGACATCGAACCGTTAAGGACGTTGATGAGCTGCGGGAACTCGTTGATGGAGAATCGTCGTAGCAGCCGGCCTACCGGGGTCAGTCGCGGGTCTGTGGCCATCTTGCGGAGGACGCCACGTTCGAGATCGTGGTTGTCGAGTGACTCGGCAAGGCGCCACTCGGCGTTCTGATACATGGTGCGGAACTTGATGATCCGGAATACCTTGCCGTTGTGCCCTACTCGGGGCTGTGTAAAGAGTGCGGGCCCTCGGCTGGTGACGCGGATAACGATGGCTGTGAGGAGCAACAACGGGCTGAGCACAACGAGCGTGAGCGCCGCTGCGACGAAGTCAAAGATCGACTTGATCCGGCGCCGCACGCGGTATGTTGCGGAGCCTTGCTCCCCCTGCGAGGGATCGTTCAGAACGCGCGGTTCTTGCTGGCTCGGCGCCGGTTTGTTACCAGCTGGGGCAGGCTTTAAGGACCCGGCCACACGGCCGTCATCCTGCCATCTCAGGTGCCCTGACTCGTCTACGTGCAGGCGTGGTGGCGTGGCGAGCGACAGCTGGATCGAGTCAGGACGGAGGGACGCGATGGACGATTGCCAATCCCAGACCGCCGCAAGTTCGGGCGGGCCAAGCGAGGGTGTGGTTTCGACGGCTCGTACGCGAGGAGCGGCCGGCAACAGATACCTGGTTGGAAGCGGCGGCGCGTCGGAACGGCCCACCGCACGTCGCAGGCCTGAGGACGCCAGCTCAAGCATCGCGGCGACATCGAATAACCGAGCCGACGGGCGGCCGACGGACCCGGCGTCATCGCCGCCGGCGCCAGCCGGCGCAGCCGCGGGCACGGTCCAGGCGGCGGCTCGGGCGTGTGCCACCTCACCGACGGAGGGGGAACCGGCTGCGAAGCGTTCGTCGTCGCCCATCGTCAGCGCGGCCTCGATCGAATGTGCCAATAACATCTGGGCCTGTGCCTCCTCCCGCGCGAGCCGTTCGTGAAACCGAGCGATCAAGCCTGCCGGATCAACCTCGCGCGGCTCGCGCGGACTGAGCCGGGAATCGTCGTCTAGTTCCAAGTGCACCTCGATCAGCGCGAGCAGTAAAGCGTCGTCCATGGCCTCATGGTTGGTCGACACGTCAATCCGCCCTCTCGGTCCAAAGGATGCTCCGTAGGTGCTTCTGCGCCGCAGCCACTCTCGATTTGACCGTCTCCGGCGAGACACCTAACGCTGTGGCCACTTCTCGCCGGCTCATGCCTTCCTCGAAGATCAGTCGTATCACCGTTCGATGGTCGTGTGAGAGTCGTTCGATGGCCTTCGTAACCGAGCTCCGGCGCAATGCGAGCACGGCCAACTCATCCGGTGGATCGTCGAGATCACGTTCCGCGTCGGCGTCCCCAGTACGCAGTCCGTACGGCTGCGGTCTCCGAAGCCGATCGCGGTGCAGATTGTGAATCACTTTGTACAAGTACGACATCGGGTTCTCCACCGCTGACAGCTGCCCTAGGTCTTGGCGGGCCAGGACTCGCAATAGTCCCTCCTGCAGCAGATCCTCTGCGTCGGCCGGATGCCCTTGGGTGAGGCGGTACGCGAACCGATACGCGTAATCGATCACCTCGGCCAGTGGACAACCGAACCATGTCTCCAGGTCTCGTCCAGCAACTGCGCTCATGGGCCCTCCACCGCAGCTCGTGGAAACCAACCCCCGCTCCCACGCGGTCACTTCGACGAGACCACGTCACCTATAAGAACGCAGCAATGCACCAGTCGGGTCAATACTCGCCGCCCGGTTGCTTTCGAACGTCGTCCCCGATGAGAAACCGAAACCGGGAGGTGAGGATGATGCACACGATGCTCGTGATGATCGGGGCTGGCACGCTGCTCGGCTGCTGGCTCGTCTGGCAAGCCATCAAGATCCTCGCTGAACTGGTCCAAGCCCTGCTGGGACTCCTCGTCCTCCTGTTACCAATCGCGGTCATCGTTCTAGTCGCATCAACACTGACATAGACCCGACCCCGAGAAGGTCAGCGCGTAGTTACGCGTCCCCGGGCCGCCCCACCCGAACTGGACTCACCGCAGGCCCGCGGACTCCCGGGGAACACAAGACCGACAGGCACCCAAGCCCAGCATCGCGCCGAATGACCCATCTGCACCCCTCGCACGAACGTCACGGTTGCCGCGCAGATCGGTTCCGGCGCGGATGTCTCTTGGGCCTCGGTCATGTTCGGCGATGAAGGGTGGCCGGATCGGGGCGGCCGCTGAGCGGCCAAGGCTGCTGCGAGTTTTCTTTGGGGGTGGTGACGGAGTTCTTGCCAGCACCCCGGTTTGGTGTGCGAGCGGCGCGATCTGCTGGCCTGGGTGGCGCGGGCCGGCTGGTCTGGCTGGTGAGCCGCGGTCGGGCTGTCCGACGACTATGCCCGCATCGCCTGGGATCGCTGCGCCACGCAGCTGCGCGGGTTGCTCAGCTGATGCCGGCGTGCCGAGCGAGTGTGCCCATTTCGTAGTCGAAGTACGTGTCCAGGTCGTCGATGACGTCGTCCAGACGCCCGAACAGTTCGAAGTTGATCAGGCCGAACAGGTGTACCCACGCGGTGACGCCCCGAGCCAGCACCGCCTCGGGTAGCCCACCCAGACCGGGCTGGCGACCCAGCTGGGCGAGCTGGGTCCGCACGACACGGGGGATGCGCTCACCGCGTTCGGCGCGTACCCGTCCGCGTTCGTGCCCGTCGCGCAGGATCGCGACGAGCAACAGCGCTACGCGCGAGGCTGGCGCGATGGTGTCTTGCGGCGCCGCGTAGCCAGGTACCGGGCTGCCGTAGATCAGGGCGTACTCGTGCGGGTTGGCCCGGGCCCAGTCGCGCACGCCGCGGCAGGTCGCCAACCACCGACCGGGCAGGTCCGAGCGAGCGACGGCGCCCTCGGCCTGCTCGGTGGCGACGCCGAGGGAGTTGTAGGCATCCAGGATGAGCGCGGTGAGCAGTTCGTCGCGGCTGGCGAAGTAGCGGTACACGGCAGAGGACACCATGCCCAGATCGCGGGCCACGGCACGTAGCGAAAGGTTCGCGCCGTCGACGGCGAGGTGACGCCGCGCGGTCGTCTTGATCTCTTCGATCATCTCGGCGCGTACGCGCGCGCGAAGCGTCTGTGCCGGCATGCCGGCAAGTATGCCATGTCCGAGAGCGTTAGACGTGATTTAGAGCACTGCTCTTGACACCGGGTGTCGAGGCGCTGCATGCTCAATTACGAGAGCAGTGCTCACATATCAGATAGGTGATCTCAATGAGTCTTCACGTCATCGTCGGGGCCGGTCCGATCGGCACAGCGACGGCCCAGCAGCTACTCGAATCGGGGGCTCGGGTACGAATGGTCACACGCCGCGGTACCGGCGTGGCCGGTGCGGAGCTGGTCGCGGCCGACGCCTCCGATGCGGCACGCCTGCGCGAGCTGAGCCAGGGCGCGGACGTGCTCTACAACTGCGCCAATCCGCCCTACTACCGCTGGCCGCAGGAGTGGCCGCCGATCGCCGAGGCGCTGATCGCGGCAGCCGAGTCGAGTGGTGCGGTGCTGGCGTCGGTGAACAACCTGTACTGCTACGGGCGCGTCACCGAGCCGATGACTGAGCAGACGCCGCTTCGCCCGGTCGGCGTCAAGGGCGGCGTGCGCACCGCGACCTGGCAGCAGGCGCTCCAGGCGCACCGGGCCGGACGGATCCGTACGGTCGAGGTCCGCGGCAGTGACTACCTCGGCCGCGGCGCGGCGACGCTGTGGACGCTGGTCGTGCTGCCTCGACTGCTCGCCGGGAAGCGGGCCTTCGTGCCGGCGGACCTGGACGTGCCGCACACCTGGACCAACCCGCTCGACGTCGCCGGGCTGCTGGTCACCGTCGCCAGCGACGCCAGCGCGTGGGGCCGTGCCTGGCACGCCCCCAGCGTCGAGCCCAGGTCGATCCGTGAGCTGAGCAGCGACGCGACCCGCATAGCCGGCGTGCGCCCGGCTCGGCTGGCTCGCCTGCCGTACCCCGCGCTGTGGGCCAGCGGGGTCATCGACGCGACCGTCCGCGAGCTGCGCGAGACCCACTACCAGTTCCGCGCGCCGTTCGTACTCGACACCTCCGCGGCCCAGCAAGCGTTCGAGCTACACCCCACGCCCTACCAGGACTCGCTGCGTCAGACCATCGACGGCTTACGCACTGCCACCGCACCCGCCGCGCTCGCGCACTCGCGTCGCGCATCCGCCCACGGGGCCCAGCGATGACCGCAGCACGCACAGCGCGGCTGCGGCGGCGCACCAAGGTACTGCTCACCCTGGCTGCCGTGCTGCTTGCCCTCGGCGGACTGCTCGCCTACGGCTATTTCCGCTACATCGCGGTCCAGCGCTACACCGTCGAAAACGGCCGGCTCACCGTGCGAGCCCAGCCGGTCAACGCGCTGGGCACCGTCCTAGTCACCAACAAGGGCTACGCGCTGTACATGTTCCCGCCGGATGCGGCCAAACGCGTGACGTGCACCGGGGACTGCGCGCGCGGCTGGCCGCCACTGATCCTGCCCGACCGGGCGAGCGTCGTCGCAGGCCCGGGCATCCGCGCAGACCTGCTAGGCACCGCGCTCGCCCCCAATCGCAAGCGCGTCGTCACCTACCGGGGCTGGCCGCTATACACCTACCTCGGCGACGCCGATCCCGGCCACGCCGCCGGACAAGGCAAGAACGACGACGGCGGGAACTGGTACACGATGCACCCGTCCGGGCAGATCGTGGGCCGGTGAAGATCACCCATGTATCAAGCGCTATACGAGCCGCTTGCGGCGGGGCGTTCTCCGATCACCCGCATAACGCCGATTCGGGTCGCGCGTCCGGCCGCCTCGGCAGGCAGACAACGCGTCGTTCTGCGCTGCGCGGGCGCCCACTCGCCGATTCGTGTGTCCCGCAAGGGATCCCGCAGTGGGAACGGTGCGTTGTCGACCTACGGACGACGATGAGCCGATGAATCAGGAGCTGCCCCTCGCGGACATCATCACGCTCGGCGTCTCGGACGTCGCGGGCGAGCGTGACTTCTACCGCCGGCTGGCCGCTGGTGCTGGATACCGACGAGTTCGTGGTGTTCGAGCTTCGTGGCGCGTTGCTCGCGCTCTTCGGCGCTGACGACCTGGGTAGGGACGCTCACGCCACGCCGGAACGCGGACGCGGCGGCATCCGCAGTTCGGTCGTCATCAACGTCGACCGGCCTGAGATGTGGACGAGCTGACCGAGCGGGCTCGCGCGGCCGGCGCACGCGTCACGAAGGAGCCGGTCGCCGCGGAGTTTTCGAGGGCCGGGACGCTTACTTCGCTGACCCGGAGGGCAACTTCTGGGAAGTTGCGTGGTTGGCCGGCGGCAACCCGGTTGTCGCCGTCGCCCGTCGCGCCGCCGGCCAATGATCGCCCCGCTCCAGCTGTACCGGTGACCGAACGGGTTATGCGACCCGATGTCGTAGGTCGGCATCCGGGCGGCGGCGGACGGAGACATGGTTATGACCCCGCAGGAGATCCATGCCGCGGTCGCGCTTGCGGCGCGTGCGGTCGTGGGTAGGACGACCCATGTTGAGCGGATGCACAGTGCGATCGCCGCGCGGCCGCTGCGGCTTACCGGTACGGCAGGGGTACCGGTCCGACAGGTCCACGACGCCGTGGCGCGCGGTGTGTACGCATCCGTGCGCATCGGTGAACGCTTGGCCGGGGCCGCGGTCGGCGAGGTGTTGGCCGCCCGCGCCGGAGGCCGAGACGGCGTGCCGGTCGGGACAACCCCGCGTGGCAACTTCGCGCTGGCGGTGGTCAACGCCGCAGTCGGTGACCGGCTCGCGGAGCGACGCAGCCCGCTGGGCATCCGGATGGCGCTGCGTGTCAGCGGACCGGGATGTCTCCGCTGAGCCGAAGGCCCTGTCCGCGGCGGTCCCAGGCGCGACGGCCGAGGCTGGCCGTGTTCGCGCACGGACTGGGCGGGACCGAGGGGACGTGGCTGTTCGCTGCGCGGCGGCGTTACGACGATCCGGCGATGTGCTACCGAAGCAAGCTCGCCGACGAGTTCGGGTACACCGCGCTCTACGTTCGTTACAACACCGGGTTGCACGTGTCCGAGAACGGACGGTTGTTCAGCGATCTGCTCAGTGCCGTCGTGGCGAATTGGCCGACGGCGGTGGAGGAGATCGCCCTGATCGGCCATTCGATGGGCGGGCTGATCGCCCGTAGTGCTTGTCACGGCGGGCAGCAGGCGGGCGCGAGCTGGGTGCCCGCCGTGCGGCACGTCGTGTGCCTGGGCTCGCCGCACGTCGGCGCGCCATCGGAGAAAGGCGTCGCCGTACTCAGCCGGGCTCTCGCCGGTGTCGCCGAGACCCGGCCCTTCGCCTCCCTCCTCAACGAACGTAGCGCCTGGCATCAAAGACCTCCGTCACGGCTACCTGACCGAGGACGACTGGCGCGACTGCGATCCCTACTCGTGCCGCCTGGACTACCGCAGCCCGATTTAGCTGCTCCCGAACGCGAGCCACTATGCCGTCGCCGCCACCGTCACTTGCGACCCTTCGCATCCGGTCGGCCGCGTAGCCGGAGACGTTCTCCTCCTGCCGGCCAGTGCCCATGGCGTGAGCACCGACGGCCGTCATATCCCGTTCCCTTGCCGAGAACCGAAGACAATTCGGCGGGCTGCACCACCTTCACCTGCTCAACCATTCGGACATCTACGAAGCGATACGCCACTGGCTGGCTCGCTCCCCAGCCTGGGACCGACGGGATGACCTGGGTCGACGCACGGACGCCGTTGTCGGGGCGGGGGTCAGGTGAGGGTGAAAGTGACTCCGGTGAGGGTCTGTGACAGGGTCCAGAGCCCGGCTGCGGTCGCCCGGTCGTGGGAGCGCTTGTTCGAGTGGACCAGCCTCGGGTGGCCGCACTGGTCGAATGGCCCGTCGGGGCCGATGAAGCTGCCGCCGGGCAGATCCGCGACGGTGGCCGCGTACAGCGTAGGCAGCTCGCCCATCTGGGCACTCTGGGCGAGGAGGCGGTTGGTGGTGCTCATCAGCCGGTCCTGGATGGACACTCGGTGTGCGACTGCAGGTTGGTCGCGGCGTAGCCGGGATGCCCGGCCAATGCCTTGCGGATCGAGCCGGCCGCGGACAGTCGGCGCTGCAGCTCGAAGGTGAACAGCAGGTTAGCCAGTTTGGGCTGGCCGTAGGCCAGCCAGCGCTGATATCGGCGCTGCTCCCAGTTCAGGTCGTCGAGGTGGATGCCGCCCAGCCGGTGCCCGCCGCTGGAGACCGTGACAACCCGGTCTCTGATCCGATCCAGCAGCAGACCGGTCAGCGCGAAGTGCCCCAGGTGGTTGGTGCCGATCTGCAGCTCGAAGCCGTCCCTGGTGCGCCGCAACGGAGTCGCCATCACCTCCGCGTTGTTGACCAGCACCGCGATCTGTCCCAGGCCTGCGGCGAACTCGCGCACCGAGGCCAAGTCTGCCAGGTCGAGGCGGCGCACCTGGGTGCTGCCCGGCCTCCCCGCCGCGGCCCGCTCACCCTTGCCGATGTCGCGACATGCCACCACGCCGTGCGCGCCGGCCCGGGCCAGCTCGGTCGCGGTCACCGCGCCCAACCCGCTGTTCGCCACCACGATCGTGCGCCCGGTCTGATCGAGGATGTCGGCGGCGGTCCACCTGGCCGTGACCACACGCTATGTCAAGATGGCCGGCTCCGCCGCTACGCCAATTGCCCGAGCGGTTCGTCTGCCCGAGCCGGGCCACCATCGAATACTCGACACCGCCTCACTCACCGTGATGCCCGCTTGGCGATGCTCCGGCGGCGATCCCCTTCTCGCACCGTTCTACCTGTCTCGTCGGCGTCGCGGCCGAGGCAGAGCACACTGACGGTGGGACATGGGGGGCACGTCCCACCCCCAGGGACAGCACCGCCCCGCCACGTCTCCCATATGGAGACCGAGCGTCCTTGCGCGGATACCGCCGAGTCTCAGTTCACGACAACGTCACCTGCCGACCGGCTCGTCACAGGTCATAACCGGATCTAGCCGCAGATGGTGTCTGCTGCAGACCGCCGACGGCTGCAAGCCCGGCTGCCTGCGCGTCCACGAAGGTGGCGAGGTCCTGCAGTGGACCGAGACCGACCACGCCTGCTTCGCGGGCATGCTCGGCAGCCAGGACGGCACGACGCTGTCCCTGCTGATCGCCGACTAGAACATGGATTAGGCCTTCGCGAAGAACTTGCAACGGGCTGACCACCGGGCCTCGCACGGCCCACTACTCACCGCCGCCGCGCCGGTGCCCGGCGCCGGCTGGCCCGACAGCTGATTTGGTGACGCGACCTTCGCCGCCGAGCGATCCTCGACGCTTGGAGGGTCAAGGTGCCAGTCAAGGCGCCGCACCGAGAAATTCATACGCACGCACGCGACAGATCCGACGTAAACGTCAGCGCAGCACCGATCGACGCTCCAGAGCGCGATTGGGCGAAGTCCGTCAATCGAGGCATCAGTCGTTGTGCAGCTGCCGTCTGACGATCACTATTCGTGTCGATCTTGTGACGGGTCGGACAGTCGTAATCTCCGCAGTAGTAGTTGCGCTGCTGGAACGAATCGGGGAAGCGCATGTCGGGTCGTCATGAGCGAAGCAAGGTGACCAGACGCCGTAGCTACGTCTGGCTCGTGGCTGCCATCCTCGTCGTGGCAGCCGGTATCACTGCAGAGTTCGTCGCCTCGAAACAAAACAGCGGACGGCATATGGCGACGGGCTCGTCAACGGCCAATTCCCCAAGCACCACTGCAAGTTCTCCCTCATGCATCGGCATGGTGCAGCTTTGGGTGGTCGCCGCCCCGAGCATCGCGGCACCGGTACGCGCGATCGCCGACAGCTGGGCCGCAACCCACCCGTCGGCAGGTGGGCGCTGCGTGACGGTTGCGGTTGACATCATCAACTCCGCATCTGAGTTCAGCCGACTGGCGAGCTCGGCATCTGGGGACTCGACGATCTGGATTCCGGACTCGACACTGTGGGCCGCCCGGCTACCTGCCGGGACCGTGCATGTAGATCCGCCGATCGCGACGTCCCCGCTCGTGCTCGTGGCACCGCCGAACCGGACGGTGCCGGCCGCGTCGTGGAGCGACCTGCTCACCGGGAAGCTACCGGCGACGATCCCGGATCCCGCGGTCAGCACGGACGGCCTGCTCGGCCTGCTCGGGCTGCGCGCCGCCGTCGGGTCCGGGCCGACCGCGAATGCCCAGCTCGTCGGCGTAATGATTGCGCTGAGCCACGCGAAGCTGCCGAGTGCGTCAGTGGGGTTCGCAGCCCTGGCCAGCGCTCCCGCGTCAGCACCGATATTCGCAGCGAGCGAGCAGGAGGTGATCAGCGCGAATCGCGCTCGCCACACGGTGTTCGCGCGCGCGATCTACCCGCAGGGCGGCACGCCCAGCCTCGACTTCCCATTCGTGCGCCTCGTCGGTCCGGATGCAGATCCCGCGGTCACGGCAGCGACCGCCGCGTTCGAAACGCAGCTTCGCACGGCCGCGGCACAGGCACGGCTTGCCGACGCGGGCCTGCGCGATCCCGCGGGCCACGCCGTCGCGGGACCGGCGGACGGAGTCCAGCCGGCTGACCTGCCCCCGTCGGCAGAACCCACCGCGGCCCAAGCCGTTGAAACGTTGCGGATGTGGGGCGCAGCATCGCAGGACTCGCGCCTGCTCGCGGTCATCGACGTGTCCGGGTCGATGGGCGACATCACGCCCAACGGCCAAACGAAGATCCAGATCGTCGCCGCGGCCGCCGCGACGGGGATCGGGTTCTTCCCCTCGACGTCCGAGCTGGGCCTGTGGGTCTTCTCCACGAACCAGACGCCGACGACCGACTGGGCACAACTAGTGTCGCTCGGCCCGCTCGGCGCGAAGGTCGGCAACGTGACCCGCCGGGCGGCGCTGCTCGCGGCGGACCAGACCATGCCCGACCGCGTGCACGGGAACACCGCGCTCTACGACACCGCGCTCGCCGCGTTTCAGGAAGTACACAACACCTTCGACCCCACGAAGGTGAACAGCGTCGTCCTGATGACGGACGGCCGAAACGTCAACCCGGGCGGGCTCACCCTCGACCAGCTCATCTCGACGTTGCGCGCGCAGTCCGACCCGGCCCGCCCGGTGCCAATCATCACGATCGGAATCGGCTCGGACGTCGACGTCGCCGCGCTGCAAGCCATTTCGGCCGTCACGGGAGGCAAGACCTACATCGTCAGGAATCCTGCCGACATCCGCGGGGTATTCCTCGACGCGATCCTGCAACGTGAATGCCGCCCGAACTGCTGACTCAACCCGCCGGCAACAGCGGTGGATTGGTCGGTTGATAGACGCCCTGCGCGCCGCCACCGGGCAGGGCGAGGCGCGGGCCAACCGCAACAACCTCCGGCCGGCAGAACGATCATCTGCGCAGAGCTCGCAGCGCACGATCAGCGATCAGAACGACAAGTCGCGAGCGGAGAGCCCGCGTAAGACGAGGCGACCACCCCCGTCACGCAGGGTGACGGTGGAGGTTCGCGTGATCGCCGATTGTTCCGAGGTCAGGATTGTTCCGAGGTTGGCGTCGATCTGCCTGCGGGGTAAGGGGATCGACTGCGGGAAGGTCGGAACAATGTGGCTGCCTGGGCTGATGCTTCCTCCACTCATTCCGGGAGAAGGAGGAGC
>DASXSF010000048.1:0-3993 GCA_036506155.1 Jatrophihabitantaceae bacterium | reverse complement strand
TTCGTGTCTGTCCGTCTGCTGTATCTGATCCTGATCCGGGTCTTCGGCTGGCTGTTCCTGCTGGGCCGCAGCCAGGCGTCCAAGGACGCGGAGATCATTCTGCTGCGGCATGAGGTCATGGTGTTGCGCCGTCAGGTCGCACGTCCCAAGCCGAACTGGGCAGACCGGGTGGTCCTGGCAGCGCTGGCCCAGCTGCTGCCGGCCGGGCTGCGCAGTGGCCGACTCGTCACGCCGGGAACCTTGCTGGCGTGGCACCGCCGTCTCCTCACCCGCCGATGGACCTATCCCGGACGGCCCGGTCGGCCGGGGACTGGCACGGAACCCGGTGGCCTTGCGCTTGCCGATAACCCCGTCCATGCAGCTCAGGCAACCTGCTCGTACTCGTGCAGAATCCCGCCGAGCCGGTCGCGTCGGCGGACGTCCAGGCGGCCGATCTCGTCGGGATGAGCACACGGTAAGGGGAAGGGACGCAACGGTCGCGCGTTGGCGATGCCCTGGTGCGGACGACGTTCGTTGTAGTGCCGTTCGTACGCGCGCATGGCATGCATGAGGTGGCGCTGGTTCCAGATCACGGTGCGGTCCAGCAGCTCGCGGCGACAGGTCTGCACCCACCGCTCCATGATCGCGTTCATGCGAGGCATCTGGATGCCGCGAAGCACGACCCTGATGCCCCTCCCGGCGAGGATCGCGTCGAACAGATCGGGGTACTTGCCGTCCCGATCACGGATCATAGACCCCGCTCGGCGACCCGCGTCCTCGAGGTCCATCACAAGGTTCCGCGCGGCCTGCGTCACCCACCCGGCGGTCGGGTGGGCGGTAGCGCCCAGGATCCGGATCCGGCGGCTGGCGTGCTCGATCAGCCCCACTGCGGATTCTCCCGGGCCAGGCGCAGCCCGCCAGGACGTAGGCGTCCCGGCCACCGTGACGGTTTCGAAGAAATCGCATGCCAGCAGCGCATCCGCCTGCGAGCGTAGGAAGTCTGACCCAGGTGCTTGCCGCTCGGTCGGGTGACGTACGGGTCGATCCCGGCCTCGCGCAGGATCTCCCAGACGGTCGACGCGGCGACCTTCACGCCGCCAGGACCAACAGCTCGCCGTGCAGGCGCCGGTCACCAGCACCCGGATCGACCGAAGCGTCCGGGGGCGCCCCGGCCGCTTGGGTCGCGACCATCGCCGCATGGCGGCGTGCGACCAGGTTGCGATGCCACCGAAGGACCGTGTCGGGGCGGACCAGCAGCCGCAGTCCGCGTCGCCCGTCCCTCGGTAGCTGGTGCAGCAGCGCGGCCAGGAACGCCCGATCACTCGGGTCAAACCGCAGCCGCTGTTCGCCGAGCTGGCGCTGCAGCACCGTGATCTGGTGTCGCAGGGTAAGGATCTCAATGTCCTTGCTCCGGTCGCTCGTCGGCAGCAACCGGAGCATCGCGAACGCGTTGGTCATTCCCGAGGTACGCCAGTCGCAGCAGCACCGCCGACAATCCTCGCGCGGTGATCGCCG
This sequence comes from Jatrophihabitantaceae bacterium, assembly GCA_036506155.1. Classification (GTDB taxonomy): domain Bacteria; phylum Actinomycetota; class Actinomycetes; order Mycobacteriales; family Jatrophihabitantaceae; genus DASXRA01. Next base: position 2,499 of record DASXSF010000048.1, on the reverse strand, counting down.
GCTATCCCCGCCGTGCCACCACGCGCAGCATACCGGATCAAGATCTCCGGAGCTCTCTGCAAGAAGGCCGCCACCAGGCCGGACGGGATTCTCGGCAAGCGCAGCGCCGTTGCCACGACCGCTGCGATCAGAAAGCTGTACGTCGACGACCTCGTGACGAGCACACCCGAACGTAGCCGCGGGGTTGGTGCTGCCCTGATGACCGAGCTCGCCAGCCGCGCCAATGCCCTTGGACGCCACGTGCTGGACCTCGACTCGGGTGTCCAGCGAGGTGATGCTCCACAGGTTCTACACGCGCTCGGGTCTGACGATCACGTCGTTCCAATTCGCTCGTCACGTCCGCTGACCGCTGCGTTTCGCAGGGCCCCGAACGCTTGGGGCTGCTGGGGATCACGGGTCTGGGGCTACGGTTACGCCGTGGCGGCGAGCGGGAATCGGCGCGTGCCGCACACAGCAGACGTGCGCATCGAGGCGTGGGCGCCGACCCGCGAGGGCTGCCTCGTCGAGGCGGTGCGCGGCCTGGTGGACAGCTTCGCCGACACGTCCGGCGTTCTCGCCAGTGGAACATACGAGGCCGAACTGGTCGGGTACAAGGACGAACGGCTGCTCGCCGCGGTGCTCGACGAGGTCATCTACCTCGTCGACACGACCGACGAGGTACCGATCGACGTCATGGTGGAGCCCACCCAGAACGGCGCGCGGCTTCGTATGACGACGGCAACCCTGATGGCCACCGAGATCGTCGGAGCCACCCCGAAGGGGATCTCCCTGCACGAGCTCCGCATGGACCACACGGCACGAGGGTGGATCTGCGCCGTGACCGTCGACGTGTAGCTGGCCTAGAAAGGGGCCTACGGTGTAGCTGGCGTAGAAGAGGGGCCCTTGCTCCAAGCACGCTGGAACACCGGTTTCTCCTTCTCGCGCGCCTGGTCAGCCCTTGATGACGCCGACGGGGACAAGCCGAGCGACCTTGCGGCAGAGGCCGGCGCGCTCGGCAACCTCGACCACCTCGTCGACATCTTTGTAGGCGGTGGGGGACTCTTCGGCGAGACCGCGCCACGATGCACCGCGCACCGCGATTCCCTGGGCTTCGAGTGACCGGCGGAGCTCTTTGCCGCCGACACCGCGCGCCGCCTGGTGCCGACTTTGCCGCCGGCCGGCACCGTGACAGGTGGATGCAAACCCCGCGCCGCCGGCGACGCCGACCAGTACATAGGACGAGGTGCCCATCGTGCCTGGGATGAGGACCGGCTGACCGACCTCGAGCAGGTCAGACGGCACGTCCGCATGGCCCGGCGGCAGTGCACGGGTGGCGCCTTTGCGGTGCACGCAGAGCTGCCGCGGCGATCCGTCCACCGGATGCGTCTCGAGCTTCGCAAGGTTGTGCGAGATGTCGTATACGAGGTCGAGGGTGTGACCGGTCACCCGTTCGAACACCCGCCGCGCCGCCTCGCCGAGCAGCTGCCGGTTCGCCCGGGCATAGTTCGCCGCGGCCGCCATCGCGCCGAGATACGCCTGCCCCTCTGGAGCGTCCACCGGTGCACAGGCGAGCTGCGGGTCGGGCACGGTGATGCCGTACTTCGCCATCGCGGGCTCCATCGTCCGCACATGGTCGGTGCATATCTGGTGACCGAGACCGCGCGAGCCGCAATGAATCATCACGCATATCTGGTGCTTCTGCAGGCCCATGGCCGCCGCCGCGGCGGCGTCGAACACCTCCGCGACCTCCTGCACCTCCAGGAAGTGGTTGCCGGACCCCAAACTGCCCACCTGGCCGACGCCGCGCTCGACGGCGCGGTCGCTGATCTGCGCCGGATTCGCGCCGTCAACAGCGCCGCCGTCCTCGCAGCGATCCAGGTCGCGCACGACGCCGTGCCCACGTTCGACGGCATAGCGGGACCCTCCGAGCAAGATCTCAGGGAGCTCGGACTGGCTGACGTTCCAGACGGCGCCGCGGCCGGGCCCGCGCGGGATCGCTCGATCGAGCCCGTCCATGAGCGGCGTCAGCTGGCTCGCCAGCGCCGGCCGGTCCAGCTCGGCCGCGGCGAGCAGCCGGACACCACACGAGATGTCGAAGCCGACACCCCCAGGTGACACGACGCCACCGGCACTCACATCCGTGGCGGCAACGCCGCCAATCGGGAACCCGTACCCCCAGTGGACGTCGGGCATCGCGAACGATGCGGCGACGATGCCCGGCAGAGTTGCCACGTTGGCTACCTGCTCGAGCGATCTGTCCGTCTGCGCATTCGGGAGCAGCACCTTCGAGGCGAACACGACCCCCGGCACCCGCATCGGGCCTGACGGGTCGATCCGGAACCTGACCGGTGTCTCCTCGACGATCTGCATTACGCGCCTTTCTGCGCCTGCCGGTGTCGGGAGAGGTAGGACCGCAGGCGGCGCAGCGGCCACGTGTTGACCACGTCTTCCGACGTGAGCCAGCCACGCTGCGCGGTCCCGACGCCATAGCGAATGAAGGGCAGGTGGACCGTGGAGTGC
>DASXSF010000047.1:0-9896 GCA_036506155.1 Jatrophihabitantaceae bacterium | reverse complement strand
ATCGGGTGGCCGACGACCTGCGCCGGCCGCTGGCTGACGTGGTGGCCGCCGCCGAACAGGAGGCCACCACCTCGCTGGCCTGCCGGCGGTAGGCGCCGGATGACTCCATTACCTGCCCAGCAGCAGCCAAGCAGCTCGGCCGGGTCGGGCCTGGCCGGAGGGAGGAGGCCGGAGGCCGCTGCGTCCTGGTTAGCTGCCGGGAGGCGGCCGCCTGGATCTTCAGCGACCTAAGCCTGGATCCACCGCGACCAGTTCGTCCACTACATCCAGCTGGCGCACGCCCTCGGTGACCCCGGGGACTGGTCGCGTTTCCGCGAAGACTTGATGCGCGCGCTCACCGCGGCGTTCGGGCTGGACGCCGAATACGCCACCGGACAGCTCACGCCACGCCAGCGGAACGCCCTCGAGGTCCTCGACAAGGTCTGGGCGGACCACGACCCGACCACGGACTGGCCCGCGTTCTTCAACACGTTGTGGAACCGGCGTCATGCCATCCGCCCCGACCTGCCGGCGCCAGACCTCGTCAGCGTGCAGCGGAGGGCTGACGAATGATCGGAATGCTTGTTGCCTTGATGCTGCTCTCGTGGATCTTCGGCCGGACCCGAGGTCTGATCGGAGGCCTTGCCGGCGGGTTCGTCGGGGCCCTCGTGGTCGCCGGCATGACCGCCGCGACGAGCAACGGCGAACTGGCTGCTCTGTACAGCCCCGGACGACTCGCCTGGGTCGCTGTGCCGGCAGCGGTCGTCGCCGCTGTCCTCGCGCTGGTCGCGCCGTACGCGATCGGCTTCGCCGCGGCGGGCTGGGCAATCGGCGCGCTTCTTGCCGCAATGACCGCGTCCGGCGCCGACCAGTCCGTGTATGTACTCCCGTTGGCTGCCCACGGCGTCGCTGCTGGCGCCATCGTGCTCATCGCGAGATGGCGCGCGGCAGCCTTGGTCCACTGAACCTCGTCACGGCACCTTCTCCAGAGCTGGGGCCACCTTGGCGGGGGGGACGCTGGTCCCCCCGAGCCAAGAATCACGATCGGCCAAGTGAAAGCAGGCGGGCGGTATCTCATGGTTCCCAGATGGCTTCGCTCTTCCGAACACCAGGGGTGGCCGCTGGTGGTTGCAAGCGGCGCGCTCTCGCGCTGCTCGCGACGGCGGTGACGACGCGGACCAGGCCCCACGTGAGCGCGATCCATGCGCCGGCGGTCACCGCCCATCCCCCGTCCGGGTAGAAGTGGCGGGCCAAGCCGAGCGGCGCAGCAATCAGCAGACCACCCCCGCTGGCGATGAGCACCGCACCGGGCAGGAGCGCGCGCACCCATCCACGCGCACCACGCCGTCGCTGTGCGGGCAGACCGTGAACGCGCAGTCGCGCGAGGTCGCGGGCCAGTGCGGCCAGCAGTGCCGCCACGACGAGCCAGGCGAGGACCGGCACGACGAGCACCATCAGCGCTGACGGGGTGGACGGCTGCGGCTGTTGGTCGAGGAGCAGGTCGAGCAGTCCCAGGCCGATGTCGTACTGCGCTTCGTGGCCTGCGAGGAACGCGCTTGCGTTGGACACGACGGCGATCCCGAGGCCGTCGGCGTCGGGTGCGAGAAGGATGTGGGCGGTGAAGTGACCGAGCGATCCAGGGTGGCTTGCCACCGGTGTGCCGGCGCGCTCGTCGATGAACCAACCGTGCCCGTAGCCGGCGTCCAGCGGCGTGTCCCAGCCCGTGGGCACCACGGTGCCGGTGATGATGTCGGCGGCGCTGGCCGGGATGGCGGGATGTCCGTCGAGGTGTGCCTGCATGAACGTGGCGAGGTCGCTGGCGGTCGAGGCGATGTAGCCCATCGCGGTGCCGGCGTCGTCGTAGGCCAGCTCGACCGGGCGCCACCGTCCGAACCACTGCTGGTGACCGGTTGCCATGTCGGCTGCGCGCGGGTCGTCGGCGGTGGCGAACGAGCCGGTCATCCCCAGCGGGTCGAACACTCGGTCCCCGAGCTCGTCGGCGAAGGGGCGGCCGGTGACCTGCTCGGTCACGGCGGCCAGCAGCATGAACCCGGCGTTGCTGTAGTTGAAGCCCTCCCCCGGTGCAGCGGCGAGCCGGCGCGACAGCAGCTCGTCGACGCGGCGGTCCAGCGCGTCGGGGCCTTCGTGGATCGTGACCGTCCCGGCGGTTCCGACGATCATGCCGAGTCCGGCGGTGTGGGTGAGCAGCTGCTCGACGGTGGCCGTCTCGAAGCCATCCGGGGGTTCATCGACGAGGTGAGACAGATGCGGCCAGACGGGCTCGTCCCACGACAGCAGCCCTTCCTCGACGAGCTGGCCGATGACCACGCCCGTGAAAGGCTTGCTCGCCGACCCGAGGATGAACGGCGTGTCGGGCGTCACCGTCCGGCCGGTGTCGTCTGCGACGCCGTATCCGGCCAGATGCACGACCTCGCCGCCGCGGACCACCGCCACGGCGGTGCCTGGCAGCCCTCGGGCGGCCATCCGCTGCTCGACCCAGGCGTCGATGTCTGACGAGCTGTCGGTGCGCACCGGCGACTGTGCTGCGGCGGCCACGCCGCTGGACAGCACGACGGCGCCGCTGAGGACGACGATCGCGATGGTCGCGCGAAGCGCGGTGTTCATAGGGTGCGCCTCCCGGTTGCGTGGGCCTGTTGGGGGGAGGGGGAACCGATCAGCCGGGGGTGGCGGAGCCGCTGCGCGCGAGGAGCAGGCACAGCACGGCCAAGATCAGGGTGAACGGCCCCCACAGGAAGCGCTCCCAGGCGCTTGGGGAGGCGAAGTTCATGAGCGCACCGACGGCCAGCACGCCGACCAGGATCCATGTGCCCCAGGTGGTGAAGCTCGCCGGCAAGGGCGAGACGGCGAACCCTGCGCGTCCGAGGACGATCAACGCCGCGACCCCCAGCGCAGGATGCTGCCGGCCTGCCCGTCGGCGGGGTTGGCTTCCGTGGTACGGAGGTCATGCATGGTTGGTCTCCTTCGTTGATGGTTGCGATGCGGCATGCCTGCCGCGGACAGCGATGACGATCTTGGCCCGGGCGTGCTGCTCGGTGAGGCGGCGGATGGCCTCAGCGGCGTCGGCCAGCTCGTAGGTCGCTTCGATCACGGGCGTGACCGCTCCGGCCTCGATGAGCGCGGTGACCGCGTCGAGGTCGGCGTGAGACGGCTTCGCGGCGTGCACCCGCAGCCGCTGGGTGACGAACGGTGACCAGGCCAGTGCCCGGACGTAGCGTCCCAGCGGCCCGAACACCGGGCCGCCGTGGCCGCTTGCCAGGATCAGGGTGCCGGTGCGGGTCAGCGCGCTTCGGCAGGCCGCCAGCGGGTGCTGACCGGCGAGGTCGAAGATCACGTCGTAGCGTTGCCCGCTGCGGGTGAAGTCCTCCCGCGTGTAGTCGACGACGTGGCCCGCGCCGAGCGAGCGGACCAGCTCGACGTTGCGGGTGCTGCACACGCCGGTGACGTCGGCGCCGAGGGCCTTGGCGATCTGCAGGGCGAACGTGCCGACGCCACCGGATGCGCCGTTGATCAATACCGCCTGGCCCGGTTGCACCGCGCCGACGTCGCGCAGGCCCTGCAGGGCGGTGACGGCCGCGACCGGCACCGCGGCCGCCTGGGCAAAGGTCAGGTTGGCCGGCTTGCGCGCCAGCAGGTGTTCGGGGACGCAGGCGAGCTCGGCGAAGCTGCCGGTCGTGGTCTCGGCGTAGACGCCATCCCCGGGCCGGAACCGGGTCACGGCCGCGCCGACCGCCTCGACCCGACCGGCGAGGTCAAGCCCGCGCACGGCGACCCGTGGCCTGCGCATTCCGAACGCTGCCCGCATGACGTAGGGCCGGCCGCAGGTGGCGAACCAGTCCCCGTGGTTGACCGAGGCGGCGTGGACACCGACGAGCACGTCGTGGGGGCCGGGGTCGGGCGCGGCGATGTCCTGCAGGCGCAGGACGTCAGCGGCTCCGTAGGCGCGCTGGACGATCGCCCGCATCATGCGCTGACCGCCGCGGGGGCGCGCCGGTCAGGCATCGGAGCGGGCACGCCCTTGGTGACCAGGTAGGCGACCAGCCACAGATCTGCCACAACGGCTGGGGCGAGGATGGTGTGGACGACTGTCGGCAGGCCTGGCCATCCGAACCCGACCAGCCAGCCGAGAATCAAGCTGACGATGAGCAGGGTGCTCAGCACCCGGGGGAACAGACTGGACTGGTAGGCGAGATGGCCCAGGGCAAGCAGCCACAGGCCGAAGAAGGCCCCGGTGATCGTGTACCCGTGGTCGTGCATGCCCAGCAGGAGCACCACGAGGCCATCGGAGTTCTGGGCGCCGACGGCGGTGGAGCCGGGGCCGGCCGCGAAGAGCAGGGCGGCGTGGTGGAAGGCCAGGTTGACCAGGATCATCCCGGCGGCCACGGCCGCGAAGACCACCCGCCTCCCCGCGGCGCGCCGGTCGATGCGCCGCAGCAGCAGGTACACCGTGACGCCGACCACCGCGAAGATCGTGGCGATCGCAAGGTCGGTGGCCAGGCTCACCGGGGCCACGGTCGGGCCGGCGGCGACGTTCTGTGCGGTGTTTGCCGCGTAGCCCGGCACGCGGTGACGACCGGTACAAGAACTACTCGCTGGGGACGCGCAGCCCGACGACATCCAGCAGCTCGGCGATCCGGCTGCGGTCGTGTCCGCCCAACCTGGCGAACACCTGCAGGTTCGCCTTCCCGGTCAGCGTCGGATAGAACGCGGGCGCTTCGATCAACGCACCGACCCGATGGAGATAGGCGGCAGGCCGGTCGATCGGGTGCCCTAACACCTCACCGTCTCCCCTGGTCGGCTGGATAAGGCCGAGCAGCATGCGGATCGTGGTGGATTTGCCGGCGCCGTTAGGGCCGACGAACCCGGCCACCCCACCCTCGGGTAGGTCGAGGTCGATCTCGTTGACGGCCCGAAGGTCGCCGAAGTCCTTGGTCAGACCGGCTGTTCGGATCGAAGCCATGTGCCTACCGTCCCATCCGGAGCTGCGGTCGGTGTGGTGCGGCGGGCTCTGGCATCGACGGTGAGGACGTGCGGGGCCAGGTCCAGGCGAAGCGCAGGATGACGGCGAGCACGATCACTTCCAGTGCGACACCCAGGCCGTAGAAGTACGTCCAGGACTCGCCCACCGCGTTGAACATCGAGAAGGGGACGTACAGCGATGCCACGACGAGGTTGATGGTGCGGTTCGCACGGGCGGGCAGCGTCATGGAAAGCATCACCATCAGGATCGGGATCGCCACGCTCGTGAGGAAGGCGGTCAACAACGTCTGGCTGATGTCGAACTCCCAGACGATGCCGGCCCGGATGTCGTCGATGACGCCGGGCTTGTACAGCGCGAAGTAGTCGACGTAGATGTACAGGAACATGAAACTGGTCCATGCTGCTGCGAGCTTCGCCTGAACCGGGATCTGCCGGTCCTCCAGCGCGGTGAGTTCTGCTCTCTGGGTTCTCACGTCGTTGCTCCTTCGGTTCGGTGGGATGGTGAGTTCCACCACGATGGCTGGCGTTCCGCAGCGCGGCGCCGGTATACTTACGTCGTAAGCATACAGCGTATGTTATACATACATCGTAAGCCTTGTCAAGCGGAGGCCCTGTGGCGACGCCACCCGAACCGAGCTCGACGCCGCGGACCCCCCTGAACAGGGAGCGCGTGGTGCGGGCTGCCGTCGCCCTCGCCGACGAAGCCGGCCTCGAGGCGCTCAGCATGCGCAAGCTCGGCCAGCGACTCGGGGTCGAGGCGATGTCCCTGTACAACCACGTGGCGAACAAGGACGACCTCCTGGACGGGATGATCGACGTCGTGTTCAGCGAGATCGACCTGCCCGCCAGCGATGCCGGCTGGCGCACGGCCATGCGCCAGCGGGCGGCCTCGGTGCGCGAGGCACTCGCGCGACACCCCTGGGCGGCCGGGCTGATGGAGCTCCGGACAACGCCCGGGCCGACGAGTCTGCGCCACCACGAGGCGGTGCTGGACTGCCTGCGCGAAGCGGGCTTCTCGATCGAGAACGCCACCCACGCGTACTGGCTCCTGGACAGCTACATCTACGGGTTCGCGATCCAGGAGGCGAGCCTGCCGTTCGGCACACCGGAGGAGCTTGCCGAGATGGCCGAGATCGTCCTCCCACGGGTGCCGGCGGAGACCTACCCGCGCCTGAACGAGGCCGCCGCCGCCGCCCTCGCGTCCGGCTACGACTACACACACGAGTTCGAGTTCGGTCTCGACCTCATCCTCGACGGCCTCGAGCGACTCCTAGACTCCGCTCGAGAATCGGGCGCGACCGTTCACTGAGGAGCGAGGCGACCGGATGAAGGCGGTGGTCTACGACCGGTACGGTCCGCCCGACGTGCTTCGCGTCGAGCAGGTCCGGATGCCGACCCCGGGCCCAAAGCAGGTGCTCGTCGAGGTCGTTGCCACCTCGGTCAATCTCTCCGACTGGGAGTGCCTGCGGGGCACCCCGCTCTACGCGCGGATCGGGGGCGTGCGCAGGCCGGCGCGTCGGACCCTCGGCTCGGACATCGCGGGGCGCGTGCACGCGGTCGGCCCGGGCGTCACCCGGTTCCGCGTGGGCGACGAGGTCTACGGCGACAACCTCGGCCTGATGGGCGGCTTCGCCGAGTACGCGGTGGCGCCCGAGTCGGTGCTTGCCCACAAGCCCGCCGCGTTGGCCTTCGCCGAGGCCTCGACGCTTCCCCAAGCAGCGGCGATCGCCCTGCAGGGAACCGCCGGCGTGGGGGAAGGCCAGCGCATGCTCATCAACGGGTCAGGCGGCGGCAGCGGGTCGTTCGCGATCCAGCTCGCCAAGCGTGCGGGGGCGCACGTGACCGGTGTCGACAACGCGGGCAAGCTCGAGTTCATGCGGTCGCTGGGCGCCGACGAGGTGGTCGACCACCGCCGCACGGACTTCACGCAGCTCGGACCGTTCGACCACATCCTCGACCTCGTCGCGTACCGGTCGGTGTTCACCTATCGGCGGGCGCTGGCCCGTGGCGGCCGGTACCGCTGCGTGGGTGGGCCGGTGCCGACCCTCCTGCGGATCGTCACGATCGGCGCCTTGCTTGGCCGGCTCACCGGGCGCCGCATCGGGATGCTGGTGGTCAAGCAGGGCCCCGCGCACTTCGAGCCCCTCGCCGAGCGGTGCGTCGCCGGGGATGTCCAGATCCACATCGACCGCAGGTTCGGCCTGGACGGCGTCCCGCAGGCGCTGGCATACGTCGGTGAGGGTCGCGCTCTGGGCAAGGTCGTCATCGAAACCTGACCGCCACCTCCGCAACTGCAGCCGGGGCGCAACCGTCCCTGCAGGGCCACAACGGCGGCGAGCCGAAGCCACGATGCGTGCGTGCACGTTGCAGGCGGCGGCGAGCGGCGGTGCTCTGGCGTACAGCCGATCTACTAGGGCGGTGGTGCGACGCGCGATGGCCCAGTTCCTGGGGCCTGCGCCGCAGGGTGCATCGCCAACTCGGGTCACAGGGGTGAGGTGATGAGACGTTGCGCCCGTCGGGCTCTGGTGTGCTCGGAGCTGCCCTCCGGTGTGCGCTCAACAGCGGCATCAGCAACGAACCGGAGGAGGACGACTTCATCGAGCGTGAACGTCACGTCGTCTGGCAGGTCGACAATCCGCGACTCGCGCACGGCCGCATCGTCGCATCTTTCGCCGGGGCCGCTGTCCCGGTGTCCACAGGGTTTCCGAGAACCCCGGGGGCAGCCGGTTGATGAACCCCCTCAGATCCCCGGGCCTGCATTACCGCATTGCCGCCGCCCGCGACCGCATTACCGAGTTGCGGGTGGGGGCGGGCGGGTACACACCGCGCGAGAACCGCCGTTCTCGGCCGGCTGCATCGCGGACTAAGCCTCGATCCACCGATCTCCGGCGGCGGGGAGTGACTTTGCAGTTGCGGCGGAAGTTAGTCGACGCGTTCGCGCGTAGTAGATCGGGGCAGCGTGCGTTGAGGTGTGTGCGTCGCAGCGCTTCGCGGCCGGTTGCAGTTCCGGAGTCGTTGTTGATGGGGTCGTGGCGGACGGGGCGGGTCAGCGGCTCAGCCTGGTGGCGGCAGCGCCCGTAGCCGTACGAGCGCGGCGAGGAGCGCGTCGCGCCATGGCCAGCGTGTCGGAAGGTGCAGCGTGTCGACCCGCCCGCTGCGGGTCATCCGTCCCGGCAGCGATAGGTAGCGGCGGCGGATCGTCTTGGCAACGACCAGTCCACTGAGACGCAAGCCGAGCGAAGCGACCCAGCGCAGCAGGTTGTGCGCCAGTGCGGTCAGCACCAGCCAGGCGGCGTTGGCGTTGAACCTGCCCGAGGGGCAGTGGGTCAGCCCGGCGCCGGCCTTGAGGTCGCGGATGGCGAGCTCGACCACTGCGTGCGCGCGGTGGTCGGCGTCGACAGCGACGGCGTCGCCGTCAAGGTCGGTGATGAAGGCGTGGTGACGCCAGTCGGGCCACAGCTGCGCTTGCGCACCGACCAGCCGGGTGCGCCGCACGATCAGCCGACGCCCCGCCAGCGTCGTCTCGGCGACCTGGGCGACGCCGCCATCGGTGTAGTCGATGTCGACCCAGGCGGTCTCGTCGATGCCGTCGATCGCTGCAACGACGGCCTTTGTGGCACGCACGGTGATGGAGAAGCGCACGTTGTGATCCCGGCACGCGGTGATGACCTTGGCCGACCAAAACGCCGAGTCGGCCCGCAGCACGATCGGTCCGGTGGCGCCGGCGCGGCGCACCCGGCGGATCGTCTCACGCACGAACCGCTGCGCGCCGCGGCTGCTGTTGGCCGACCCTTTGCGCATCCGGGCGTGCAGGATCTCGCCGGTGTCGGCCCGTGTGGCCAGCAGCGGGTGGTAGCCGCGCTGGCGGGTGTAGCCGTAGGTCGCGCCCTGCTTGGCGTAGCCGTGGGTCTGGCAGATCGTGGAGTCGACGTCGATCACCAGTGGCGCCGCCCCCGGCCCCGCGCCCGCGGCCCACGCCGCGGTCAGCAGCCGCTCAGTCAACGCGTCGAGCTGACGGACGTGACCGAAGGTGAACGACCGCAGCCACGTGCCGATCGTCGACGGCGCCATCACCTCATGACCGACGACCTCACTGGTCGCGCCCGAGCGCAGGATGTCGGCGTCATCGATGCAGTCGCCGCCGGCCAGCAGCGCGTGGACCACGGTGAGCAGCTTGCGGCCGGGACGGTGACCGACGCTGACCAGCTCGTCGACCAGCGCCTCGACACCCAGGTGCTGGCTCAGCGTCGCGGGCAGAATCAGCCCCGCGTCAGCGACCATCCGATCGCCGTCGAACGTGACCTCAACGCGGTCCAGCGTGTGCGAAGATGCGCCCATCCTGAGAGTGCCTCCTGTCAGGCGATGCATTTCGGTGTGGTAACCGGCATCTTCCCTGGTCAGGAGGCATTTCTCTTGGAACTCACGCCAACGTCACGGCGTAACGCGGTGGATCGAGGCTAAGGCGGCGAGCTGCCTCGCTACTCGTCGTGACGACGAAGCCAAGCGGCCGCCCACTGAACCATAAGAACGGAGCGTGCTGAGCGGTCTTCAGGCGAACACCGCATAGGTACTGCAGCCCACCGATTGCTGGTCGCCCCCTGCGGTCACCCTTGTCACTAAATCGCGTCAAACGGCCACCAGTCAGCGCCCGAAACTTCCTGAGTGGCTGTTCGGGGAACCCTCACACCACGCTCACACGTGCGCATTGGCCGGGGCTAACGCAACTCACACCAAGTTCCAGCCGCTTCCACAGACCGGGCGTCCACCCGTGGGCGGCAGGGGTCCAGCATCCTGTTAGCAGCACAGTGAGCCCGCTGCGGTCCCCTACCCGGGCATCGCCAGCGACCCGCTCGGAGGCGCCGCCGTGCCCGACCGCAACCGGCGACCAGCTCGTCTTCTCAAGCCACCCCCACTGCGGA
>DASXSF010000046.1:0-26467 GCA_036506155.1 Jatrophihabitantaceae bacterium | reverse complement strand
GGTCGGCCTGGCGACGACGACACCAAGCCACAGCCCGCGCCTGCCACTACCGACGCCGCGCAAACGACCAATGATCATGAACCTCGTCGGCGGAACGGACCATCAACACCGAAGGTCACGATCTACAACTGCCTTACTAGGAGCAGCCATGCGCCACACTTATATGACCCGAATCGCGCTAGCCGCGACAGTGCTTCTGGTGCTCGCCTGCCTCGCCTTTGCCGCCATCCAGAATTGATCAGGGCCACGCTCCGGCGTCGGTCAACGGTCCGAGTGTCCACTCCTCGGCTTCGTGAGGAGACCGCAATACGACGATCGGCAGATGTGGGTAACCTGCCGCGATGTCGTTAACGCGCGCGGGACCGAGGCCATGAGTGCGCCACGCCCATCTGATGATGTGATCGGGATTGGTGAGCAAGGTGCGCAGTGGGGGCTCGACATTGCCGTTCCAGAGCAGTTGCCGGCGCAGCGCACGACGAACGGTTCGCCGTACGACGCGGCCCATCACCAGGGCGCGTGGCAGGAGCAGATACACGACCAGATCGCAGCGGGCGAGCAGGACCGGGCGCGCCTGTTCGTACTGATACTCGGTCACCCAGCGAGGCCGGCCGCTCAGCGCCTCCACTTCGGCAAGGAACTGTGTGCGCACGGTCCAGCCCGGGCCGTGGTGCAGCGCGTCGATCTCGGTGTACGGAAGACCGGCACGCGTGCTGATCTCGCGAGCCAGCGTGGACTTGCCCGACCCGCTGGTGCCGCCAACCAGGACCCGTCGCGGCCGAGACGGCAAAGCATCACGCGACCCCAAGAGCGGCATGCGTTGCGTCGCGACGCTAGGGGCTTGGCGAGCCGAAGCGGATGACGTTGCCGTCCGGGTCGACGAGGACGCCTTCGTGCTGCCCCCATTCGGTGTCCTGGGGAGGGTGGACCTCGGCACCTGCCGATTCCCACTCGGCTGCCACTTGGTCGGCATCGTCGACGAACAGGTACGCAGCGCTGGTCCGGCGGTCGTCATCCGGGACGACGCCGAGGTGGATCTCGATGCCGCGCCGGGAAGCGAAGCCGTAGCCACCACCTCGATAGGGTCGAACCGCGAAGCCAAGCCGCTCGTAGAAGTCCATCGCCGCGGCAAGATCACGCACAGCGAAGATCGGCGCTATCCGCTCCATCGTTGAAGCTTCCCAGATTGAGACCGGCGACAACGTGCCGTACGTACTGTCAGGCCAGTAGCCGCAGGTTATACGTATCCGCGTTCCTCGGCGATTTTGAGGCAGAACCATCCGACGGGGATGGTCAACCAGTAGGTGAGCAGCCGGTAGATCAGTACGGCGGATGCGGCAGGGCCCACTGGCATTCCGAGAGCGGACAGCCCGGCGACCACCGCGGCCTCCAGGGCACCCAGGCCTCCGGGCACAGGGGCGGCGCTGGCCACGAGGTGGCCGCCCAAATAGACGGCTCCGACTTGGACGAAGGGGAGTTCGCCGCCGACGGCATGCACGCACAACCAGAGCGCCACGATTTGCACGATGGGCCCGCCAAGGGCTCCCACGCCGAGGAGCGCCAAATGGCGGGGGCTTTTGGCTACCTCGGCGATGGCGGTCCCGGCGGAGCGGATGAACGCCCAGATCTTGTCGTGATAGAAACGGCGACCCCGAGGTGTCAGGCCGAACAATGCGCAACCGACCAGAGCCCCGGTGATGAGTACCAGCACCCATTGGTGGACATGGAAGCTGAAGTGCACGGAGGTCTGGCGCCCGGTTCGGGCGAAGAAGACGGCGAGGAGCAGCAGGTTGGCGGCCAGGGCTATGACGCTTTGCAGACCGACCGACGCGCTGGCGGCACCGCTGTCCACGCCGGCCTGTTGCTGGTACCGGAAGTTGAGGGCCATGCCCCCCACGTTGTTGGGGGTTACTCGATTGAGGAAGGACCCTGCGAAGGACACCACATATGTGGGCCCGAAGGGCAGGTGGGCAGGGATGGCCCCCAGCTGGAGCAGGGTCGTGAAGGCCTGGGCCACAAACAGGGCCGGCACAGCGGCCAGCACCCACCACCAGTTGGCCTGGCCCAGGGCGCGGACCGCTGCACCGGCGTTGGCGAGCTGGGGCAAGAGGAGGTAGATGACCGCGAACGCGCCGAGCAGTGTCAACGCTTTTTTCCAGGTGAGGCGAGCGAGCTGCTCGGGCTTGACGGGCGGCTCGCCGGTGGCCTGGGCCACTGCGGTCCTCAAGTCTGCGTACAGGCTGGGACGTCCCCCAGGCCGCACCCGGCGCCGGTCCATCCCGCGCGTCAGAGTGACCGACCGCCGGTGGTCGTAGTCGCGGACCGTCGTCCTGGTGGGACCGGACAGCGCCAGTGGCTGGAGGTACGCGGCGGCAGCAGCGACGGTCGGCGCGCCCAGTCCGGTCACGGCAGAGGTCACCGTTCGGTCGACGCCGATCCGCACCGCCAGAGAGGCGAGCAGCTCGGCGACGTCGGAGGCAAGCTGGCGGTCGGTGGCGCCGAGCTCGGCCAGAACGAGTCCGGTGAGCCAGGCTCGACCGGAGTCGTCGACGCTGATGTTGTCGGTGCGGAGTCGGCGGTGGGCGAGCCGATGCTGGTGAAGGCTGGCGACGCTGTGCCACAGATCGGCGAGCGTCGCCGAGCCGACGTCTGCCGGCGCGACGAGGTTGAGGGGTTTGCCGCCCACGTCGATCCAGGCCACCAGAGCACCGTCGGGGCCTTGCCCGCTGGCGATGGGGTAAGCGACGACGGGTTCGGGGACGCGCGCGCCGGCTCGTCCCGCCACCACCATGGCCAGCAGCTCGTGCTCGGCCGCCGATTCCACGGTGATGTCAGCCCGGTCGTCCCGGGCGTCGCGGACCAGCAGCGAGCGGGTCATCCGGACCAGCCGCTCGCGGTCGCGGTCGTCGTTCGCGTAGACGCGCACGGCGAGGCCGGTTCCATCCCGTGTGGTCGCGTGGAACATGTCCGGACGCTCCCCCGCCCGTGGCAGCTGCCTGAGTGCTGCCACGTCCACCCCGCACTCTTGGAGGGTTGCGACAACCTGGGCGGCGGTCGGGCGGCGGGCTGGCTCGCCGAAGAGGAGCAGCATCGACGAGCCGACACCGACTCCCACCGCGGCGGCGACTACTGCGTCGACGGGCAGAAAGCCGCCCACGATCACCTCGACCACTGCGGCGAGCCCGGTCAGCCACCACAACCCCTGCCGCCAGCGCCGCGACAGGTCGGGGCCGGCCACGGTTACGACGGCCGTCGTCGCTGCCAGCCAGGCCACGGGCGGAATCGTGACTGCCACGATCCCGTTGCGTCCTGCGAGTAGCTCGGGCCACATGGACGGGTGAGAGCTCTCGAGCCACAGGTGCGAGATCAGCAGGCCGACCAGCATGCCGGCCGCCCCTGCGACCACCAGCTTGCCTACCGCGGCGAATCTGCGGCGCAGCGCCGTGACCAGCACGATCGCCGCCGGGATCACCACCGCCACTAGCTGCGCCGCGGTCGTAAGGGAGTCCCGCAGCGACGGCGGCAAAGTCACGATCGTGCCGAGCAGGCCCCGCTCGGTGCTGCGCACCCCTCGGTGCGCCAGGATCACCACCAGCAGGCCAACAAGCAGAACGCCCAACGCCAGGGCCAGCCGAACCATGTCTGCCGCCCGGCGCACGGTGGGCTGCGAGGCAAGCGGTTCTATGACCACTTCCGCTTGGTCTGACGGCACGTCGCTGACTTCAGGCTTCACGGATAACTGTCCGGCGTCGAGCGGGCGTTGTTGCGTCGGCGCAGGAACCGGCGATCTAACCCGGTGATCTTGGTCCGGCGGCCGGGATGGGCCGGCAGGGTGAACCGTGGCAGGACAGCCCACCGAAGCCCAGCAGCGAAGCCCGACATTGCCGGCTCACTCCCCTTTAGGACCAGCCACCGCAGACTCAGCGTTCGAGGGATCGACCCAGGCCGCCCTGGCCTCCTCTCGGCTGCGGACGTAGTTGGACTCTGTCAACAACATCGCTGCCGGGCAAGGGGAACCATCGGTCGATTCTCTGTCGGTGTCACTTCGTTCCCGACTCGCTCGGTGCGTCTCGCAGCCGCGGCATGTCCCTCATGGGTGCTTGGATAGTCCCGTGAGTGGTCACGACGAGGTTCCGCGCGTGGTCCGCGCCAGCCGGGACATCGCGGCGCCGCCCGAGAGGATCTTCGAGCTCGTCGCTGATCCGAGTCGACAGCCACGTTGGGACGGCAACGACAACCTGGCCGAGGCTGCCGCGGGACAGCGTGTCCGCGCCGTCGGCGAGGTATTCACGATGACGACCACAAAGGGCAACATCCGGGAGAACCACGTGGTCGAATTCGACGAGGGGCGCCGCATCGCTTGGAAGCCTGCCGAGCCGGGTAGGGAGCCACCCGGGCATCTCTGGCGATGGGAGTTCGAGCCACTTGACCTCGTACGCACACGGGTCACCCATACGTACGACTGGACCCAGTTGACCGACGAGAAGCGATACTCACGGGCCCGCGCGACGACGCCCGCCAGCCTCCAGGCGTCGCTCGACCGACTTGCTGCACTGGCCGAGAGTCCTTGATGACACCCGACGGCTACCACCGGGTCGCCGCTGCACGACGACTCGGAAGCCGCTATCCGGGCCGACGTCGGCATCTGATCAGGACATCGCTCGCCGCCGGCGCCGGGTAGCTGCGACAGTGGCGTCGTGGAGATCAGCTTTGTCGGTAGCGGTGACGCGTTCGGAAGCGGGGGACGGTTCCAAACCTGCATCCGACTCCACGACAACGGCTACACCGCGCTCGTCGACTGCGGAGCCACCAGCCTGACGGCGATGAAAGCCCAGCACCTCGAGCCGGGCGAAGTTGACGCTGTCCTGGTGAGCCATTTGCACGGCGATCACTTCGGTGGGCTGCCATTTCTCATCCTCGACGGCCAGTTCACTCGGCGCACCCGACCGCTTACCGTGCTCGGACCGACGGGCACGGCCGAACGGCTGCGCGCGGCCATGGAAGCGTTCTATCCCGGCTCCACGGCAGTGCAGCGCCGATACGCCGTCCGAGTGGCTGAGCTCGACGGCAGCGGAGACAGCCTCGAGATCGGCCCACTGACCGTGCGCAGTTGGCCGGTCGACCACGCGAGCGGCGCCCCGGCCCTGGCACTGCAAGCCCACCTCGGCGACGCAACATTCGGCTACTCCGGCGACACCGCGTGGACTGAGACCGTACTCGAGGCCGCCGACGGCACCGATGTGTTCGCCTGCGAGGCCTACACCTGCGGCACGCCGGTGCGCTACCACCTCGACGTCGACGATCTACGCGCCCACGCCCACCAGATTGCCACCCGCCGGCTGATCCTGACCCACCTCGGACCGACCACGCTCGCCCGACTCGATCACATCGAATACGAGACCGCCACCGACGGACTCACCGTCCACACGTGACGGCGCCTGGTTGAAGGTGCCGCCGTGCCGCCCCTAAGCGGGGACCGGCCCGGCTGCCGACCCAGAACGACGCAGCACGCGCAAGGTGACCACCTAACACCTCAGCAGCAGGGAGCAGGGCGCCCCGCCGTCACGCACGTTCGATGTCCATCGTCGCGCCGCAGAATCGGCCGAATCCGCCGGCGCTCGGCCGATGACCGTCCTTGTAAGGGCATTGTCAGAGGGACGGCCTAGCGTTTCTGGCATGAGCGTGACAACGACGAAGCTGCAGCAGCCGGCTCATCACCGAGGCTGGGGCCTCGCTATCGATAACATGGCAAGCCCGGCCGAAGTCGTCGTAATCCATCGGTCGGTTGGGATCGCACGGTTGCCCTACGCCGCAGAGGCGACGGCCTTGATCGCCTGGCTCGTGCAGGTTGGAGTACCTGAGGGGACCGCCAGAGCGCTGGCGGTGCAACTTGCCCGCGTCCTTCCAAAGCACCGAGCGTCAGCCTCCTCGCTGGCAAGAACTAGGGCCTCCGGGGCAAGGACGGCGCCGCTGCCGTACTCGGCCTACGCCGACCTGCTCGACGAATTCGATGCGAACTTCAAGGACATCACACGCTGAGAGCGATACGCCGCAAACGCCTCAACCCGCACCGTCGAGCGGGCGCGTGCAGCTGCAGCAGTCATCCGCCGCGGTCGTAGATGACGCTGCTGCGCAGTGCGGTGAACCCGACCGACTCGTAGAGCCGACCGGCGCCGTCGGGGTTCTCGCTGTCGACGTCGAGCTTCGCGATCTCGAATGCCGAGGCCGCCAGGGCTAGCGTGCGCAGCAGCATCGCCCGGGCCAAGCCCTGTCCGCGGGCGGCGGGCCGAACGCCCAGCTGGCCGATCCACAGCTCTCCCGGCTGGTACTGGTAGCTCAGGAGATACCCGTCGACGTCGCGGTCCGCACCGAGGCCGACCACCGAGTAACCCGGACGGAACGTGCGTGACCCAGTCAGCCGGATACGCCACTGCTCCTGCGTGGGCGGTGCGAACCCCCAATGGGTACTGAACGCCTCGCAGTGCGCTGCATGTACCTCGGCATCACGTGTCGTGTCGTAGAGATGCACGCGCGGATCCGCGACGGGCGCAAGCAGCGGCTCGTCGAGCCGGCGCCCAAGCGCGTGGAAGTAGCGGGTCGCGCGGTACCCGTTCGCTTCGAGGAGCGCACGCGCGTCCCGGACACTCGCACCGACGTGCGTGCGACACAGCACACTTCTACCCGGATGGCGCTGTGGCGCAACCTCACCAGCTCGCCGTTGGAGTCGCTCGAGCAGCACGGCGCCGACTCCGCGGCCGCGATGGTCGGGATGCACGAAGCCGGCGAAGTCGGCTCGCACGACACCGTCGAGGCCGACCATCGGCGCCATGACCTGACCGACGGCGACGAGGGTGCCGTGCTCGTCCTCGACCGCGATCGTGTCCCGCGTCGGGTCGATGGCCGGGTCCTCGAGCTCCTCCGCAAGATCGTCCGTCGAGTAGAACTCGTCCGTGTCATCCGCGTCGGAGACGATCTTGGTGAGCGCCGACCAGCACTGCGTGTCGGCGGCCTCCAAAGCGCGCCACGAGTACCCCATGTCACCGAGCCAACCACGACGAACCGGTGTGGTCACCCGCGCTTGACGCGACGCCGCCGAAGACCCGCAAGCCGCGCCGACGACTTCGCCGGCACGATCTCTGCGTCATAGCCCCCGGGGATGGCGGCCAGGCGCGAGCGCCGGTTCATCGCGACCTCGCGCATCGCCGCCGACGCCGGCGAGCACTTCAACCTGGCCTGGGATCGCGTCGTCCCGCTCGGCTCGCAGGTCGACGTCGGATCTCGAGCAAGTGCCGGCGACCTCGACGATGTCCTCGTAGACCCCGATCTTGAACTTGATCAGGTCGAGGCATCGATCGAGCTGCTGGCGTTGGTCGAGGACGCGTTGCTCGTGCCGGCGCAGCAGGTCGAGCCGCTCGGGCTCGTTGCCGTCGCCGGCCTGCACCAGCTCGGTGTAGCGGCGGATGTCGGGCAGCGGCATGCCGGCGCCCCGCAGGATGGTGCAGACCGTGAGCCAGTCGACGTCGTGCTCGGTGTACACGCGTCGGCCGCCGGCCGCTCGGCGCACCGGCTGGGCCAGGATCCCCTCCCGCTCGTAGAAGCGCAGCGTGTGGACGCTGAGCCCGGTGCGCTCGGCGACCTGCCCGATGCTCAGCTCGGCTGGCTCGTCGACCATGACGCAACCCTAACGACTTGACCTAGAGGCGGCTCTAGCTTTTAGCGTCGTGGCCATGACGCTTCGCTATCGGCCACTCGGCGGCACCGGCATCGAGGTCAGCAGGTACTGCCTCGGCGCGATGATGTTCGGCTCAGAGGGCAACCCCGACCACGACGAATGCATCCGGATGGTCCACACGGCCCTGGACGCCGGCATCAACTTCATCGACACCGCCGATGCCTACGGCGGCGAGGACGGCGAGTCCGAGGTAATCGTCGGCGCGGCTCTGAAGGCACGCCGTGACGACGTCGTCCTCGCCACCAAGGTCCACTTCCCGATGGGCGAGGGGCCCAACCGCAGCGGCAACTCCCGGCGGTGGATCAACCGCGCCGTCGAAGACAGCCTCCGGCGACTGCAAACGGACTGGATCGACCTCTACCAGGTGCACCGCCCGGATCCCACGACGGACATCGAGGAAACGCTGTCGGTGCTGAGCGATCTGGTTCATCAAGGCAAGATCCGCGCGTTCGGCTGTTCGACGTTTCCGCCGGAGGACATCGTCGACGCGCACACGGTCGCCAAGGAGCGGGGCCTGATGCGCTTTCGCACTGAGCAGCCGCCGTACTCGATCCTCATGCGCGGCATCGAGCGCTCCGTGCTACCGCTGTGCCAGCGCTACCGGATGGGCGTGCTGACGTGGAGCCCGCTCGGCTGGGGCTTCCTGACCGGACGCGTCCGCCGCGGCGCGCCCATCGACCTGACCAGCGCGCGGGCCCGTCACAACCCCAGTCGCTTCGACCCGGAGCTGCCGGAGACACAACGCAAGCTCGACGTCGTCGAGAACCTGATTGCGCTGGCCGACGACCTGGGCTGCACCTTGCCGCAACTGGCGGTCGCCTTCCCGTTGGTGCACCCGGCCGTCACGTCGGTCATCCTCGGGCCGCGGACGCCGCAGCAACTCCAGGACCTGCTTGGCGGCAGCCACCTCGAACTCGACGACAAGACCTTGGATCGGATCGACGAGATCGTGCCGCCGGGGACGGACCTCGTCGAGGTCACCTGGAAGCCGCCCACCCTGACCGAGGCAGCAACCCGGCGCCGGCCATTTGCCGATCGCGGCGCGGCCGGCTAGAGCGCCCAGTCATACCAGGCGATCGAAACGGTCGGCCTATCATCCGGCTGCGGAGGCGGCCGAGCCAGGCGTCGTGTAAGGATCGGCGCTTGTGTTGGATAAGTCGGAGATCACGGCGTTACAAGCGGCGTGCACCAAGTTTGTGCACTGGCACGGTCGGCAGGACGCGGCCACGCTGCTTTCGACCATCGCGTCGGACATCGAGGTCGACCGGTACGGCGTTGGAGGCGTGGTCGTCGAGCTCGAACGGACCGTAGCGGATCTGCTCGGAAAGCCCGCTGCGGTGTTTCTCCCGAGCGGGACGATGGGTCAGCAGTCGGTGCTGCGTGTCCACGCCGATCGGCGCACCAGCCGGACGCTGATCTTTCACCCCGCGTGCCACATCGACCAGCACGAGGGTCGCGGGTACGAACGGCTGCACGGATTGATCGGCCGCCCGGTCGGCGATCGCAATCGGCTGCTCACGTTAGCCGACCTGCGTGATGTGGCGGAGCCTGTGGCCGCGCTGGTACTGGAGCTGCCTCAGCGGGATCTGGGCGGAACCCAGCCTCTCTGGGATGACCTTGCGGCGCAGACGGAGTGGGCTCGCGAACGAGAAATCGCCTGCCATCTCGACGGTGCACGGCTGTGGGAGTCCGCTGTCGGGTACGGACGCGCCCCACGCGATGTGGCGGCGCTGTTCGACAGCGTCTATGTGTCCTTCTACAAGGGCCTGGGAGCGCTTCCCGGCTGCTGCATCGCCGCCGACGGCGACGTGGTCGCGCAGGTGCGTGAGTGGCGGCAGCGCATGGGCGGCACGCTGTTCGCGCTGTGGCCGAATGCGGCCTCCGCCCTGACCTGCCTACGGGAGCGACTGCCAAAGATGCCGGAATACCTTGCGCATGCAGTTGGACTCGCCAACGAACTCGGGAGCCTCGACGGAGTTCAGGTCGTGCCCAGCCCGCCTCAGACGCCGATGTTCCACCTGATCTTGGACGTCTCGGCGGACCGGTTCGACGACACCGTCCGCCGCCTCGCATCAAACGACAAGGTTTGGACTTGGGGCGGCGTCTGGGCGGGCAGCACCGACGGGCAGCAGCGCGTCGAACTAACCGTCGGCGATGCGACCCTCGCCATCCCACCAGCGCAGTTCCGCGACGTCATCTCAGCTTTTGTCGCATAACAGCACCGGCCCCACGGTCTGCAAAGACTTAACCCGTCTGTGGTCGATTTCCGTGTGGGTCGCGGCCGGGAACTCGGCGGGGCGTTACACGACTTGGTTGTGGCGTGCGGCCTGGCGGAACCATTCGGCGCTGAGCTTCGGGGTGCGTTGTAGCGTTTCGAAGTCGACGTAGACGATCCCGAATCGGTTGCCGAATCCGGCGTTCCATTCAAGGTTGTCCTGGGCGCTCCAGTGGAAGTAGCCGTCAACTGGTACGCCCTCGGCGGTGGCGCGCTGGAGCTGTCCGAGCATGCCGCGCAGGAACATCACCCGGTCCGTGTCGTAGACCCGGCCGTCGTCGGCGACCACGTCCTCCGCGGCGCAGCCGTTCTCCGTGATGAAGATCGACTGCGGTCTCCACAGCGAGTGCACCTGCCGCGGCGCCCAGTACATCACCTCTGCATCGAGAATGTGCCAGCCGGATTTCATCTTCGGGTGCGAAGCACTGATCGGGATGGTGCGATAGCCAGGCGCCTGGACCGATGGCTCGACATAGCTACTCGGCCGGTAGACGTTGATGCCGACGAAGTCCAACGGCGAGGCGATGGCTGCCAGCTCCTCATCTGTGTACTGCGGCGCGTCGCCGCCGGCCGCCTCGAGGTACGCGTCGGTGTAGCGGCCCTCCAGCATCACAGTCAGGAACGGCGCGTTCAGCTCGCGGGTCGCGGTCTTCGCGGCGTCCACGTGTTCAGGGGTGTCGATGATCGGCACCGCCACCTCGGCGTTTTCCGCGAATCCCACCTTGGTGCCGGCCGGGCCGCGAGCCCGAATCGCCTGCACCGCGAGGCCATGGGCCAGCACCGCGTGGTGGCGCACCTGGTACAGCTCGGCGTCGCTGAGCACCAACGCGGGCGCAAGCAACACGCGAAACGTCTTCCCGCCGCCGACGTCGACCTGCATGCCCCGATGCCCGTAATCGGTGAACGACCGGAACTCGTTGATCGTGAAGTAACGCCCCACACGATCGCCGAGCTGCTCGGCGACGTAGCCGGCGTAGTCGGCAAACGCCATCGCCGTATCCTTCGACTGCCAGCCGCCGTACTTGTCCTGCAGCGCCTGAGGCAGATCCCAGTGGTAGAGCGTCGCAAACGGCTCGATCCCTGCCGCCCGGAGCTCGTCGGAGAGGCGCTTGTAGAAGTCGACGCCCTTCGGATTCGCCTCCGCGGTTCCCTGCGGGAAGATCCGGGGCCAAGCGATCGAGAAGCGGTACGCGGTGGCGCCGACGTCGCGAATCAGCGCAACGTCTTCCTCGTACCTGTGGTAATGGTCGTTGGCGACGTCGCCTGTATCGTCGTTGCTGATGTTGCCCTGCGTGTGCGCGAACCGGTCCCAGATCGACTCGCCCTTACCGTCCTCGTTCCAGCCACCCTCAATCTGATAGGCCGAGGTGGCCACCCCCCAGTAGAACCCATCCGGGAACGCCCGACCCATTCGGGCATCGTCGGTCGTTGTGCTCATGTCCAGGCCTCCGCTCCTTGGGCTGTGGACGACGACGGTTGGCTTGCCAGCGGCGACGCCCAGAGCAGCCGCGCACCCCGCACATCGGCCGGTGTCATCACCATCCCGCCGTGGACCCACTGCGACAAGACCCCCCACAGAACCGGACGCAGGCTGCGCTTCGTGCTCGTGGCGGCGGCAGTTCCTATGAGGGCCTTTCCGCCGACCGGCAGCCCGTGCGGGTTGCGTCAGTCGGCGGCGAGGCAGAACACGCTGGTGTCGGCGTAGTCGGACGGAGTCACGCGGCACCGGGACCTCTGCGCTGCTCTAACAGGGTGCGGAAAAAGGCGAGCTGACGGTGTCTGGCGTCTCGTTGAGCGGCTCGCGGTGTGTGCTGAGGAGCAGCGGTGGGGTGGCTGGTTAGTGTCGGTTTTGCCTGTCGGACTGATGTCAGGCTGTTTGGGCGTCCAGCGCCGCGATGCGCAGCAGGTTGTAGACGGCTCCGGTCATCAGGAACCAGGCCCGGTTGCGTTTCCGGCCGATGTATCTGAGCTTGCGGCCGCCGGCGATGGTCTTGACCCAACCGAAAGGTTCCTCGACCCGCTTCCGTATCCGCTGGCTCACGGCGTGTCCGCGGTGACGAGTCGTGCGAGCGTCGATGGCGCTGGCTCGGTTGGTCGTGTTCTGCGCGACGTGCGGGGTGATGTTCAACTCGCGGCAATCGGTGACGAATGCCCTGGCGTCGTAAGCCTTGTCGGCGGCAACCGTTCGCCGGCGCCGCGTGGGGGGCAGTCGCCGCAGCATGTCGATCGCCGTCTCGCGTTCGGCATACCCGGTTGCCTGGGTCAAACTCCATATCCACGATCAGGGCATGGCGGTTCTCCATGAGCAGATGCCCGGCGTAGCTGAGCTTGGCCGCCACCGCGTTGGACTTGCGCGCCAGCAACGCCTCAGGGTCGGTTGACGACTCGTGCGTGGCATTGCTGCGCCGCTCGCCGCGGAAGTCCCGCTCGCCGTTGCGGCCACCACCGGCCGACCGGCCCGCACCGGAGCCGTCCTTGGGCGTGAAGCTCTTGTGCGACGCCCAGGCTTCCAGCAGCGTGCCGTCCACCGAGAAGTGCTCGCTAGACATGTAGCGGCGCAGCTTCGCCTGACGCACCACGGCGGCGAAGAACCGGTCGGCGATCTCGTGCTCCAGCAGACGCTCGCGGTTCTTGGTGAACGTGGTCGCATCAAACGCCGCGGCATCGATCGACAGATCCAGGAACCACTTGAACAGCAGGTCGTAGTTGAGCCGTTCACAGAACGCCCGCTCGCTACGCACCGAGTACATCGCCATCAGCACTGTCGCCTTGAGCAACCGCTCCGGCGGCACACTCGGACGCCCGATCTGCGCGTACATCACCGCCAACTCACCATCCAGCTCGGCAAGCACCGCATCCACAATCGCGCGGATCCGCCGGATCGGATGCTCGGCCGGGATCAGACTCTCCGGGCTCACCACCGTCACCAACACCAACTGCCGGTCCGCCACTCCACGCATCGACACGCTCTCCTCGATCAGTCATCGATGACCAAGACCATGGCACGCACTCAAGCCGAAGACGCGGAACCACCCCGGGCGTTTTTCCGCACCCTGTTAAGCGGCAAGGCGCTCCCCCACCCGCCGGGGATACCGGCCACCGGCTGCGCTGGTGGTGGCTGCGGCGCCGGTGCCGGGCACACGCGCCCGCGCCTAGCGACGGCAAGCCGCCGGCAAGCATGAAGGTCGCGATCGATGCTGCCGTACGACCACGACGGCCTCGACCCCTTGGGCTGCAAGAGGTCGAGGCCGTCGTGCTGTGTGGGCCGCGCCGATGGCCGGATCAACGATGGTGGATCAACGCGCCGGCTTGGTGCGGGTGAGCGAGGTGCTCAGGGTGTCGCGGTGTTGTCGACCGCCACCCCGTGGGCCAGGCTGGTGCTGGGGACGGTGATGAAGGTCGGGTTTACGCGACTGCCGTCGAGGCCGGCGCGCCCGATCCCCGAGACCTGCCCGGTCCCTGGTCTCAAGATGCCCTCGTTGGCCCAGTAGACGTGCCCGGCGTCGACGGCCACGTCGGTCGGGACGCCAGCCCCGGTGATGAAGCCCGGGTCCACCGTGGTGCCGTCGAGGTTGGCGCGCCCGACCGTCTGGCCGTTGGCCCAGTAGACGTGCGCGGTGTCGACCGCGATGCCGGCGTCCGACGAGACGCCGCTGCCGAGCCCGCCGATGAAGGTCTGGTTGACGCCGGTGCCGTCGAGGTTGGCCCGCCCGATCGTGCCGGGCTGGGTGTTGGTCCAGTAGACGTGCCCGGCGTCGACGGCCACGCCGACGGGTCGGTCGGCGCCGGTGATGAACTTTTGGTGGACGCCGGTGCCGTCGAGGTTGGCCCGCCCGATCGTCCCGGTCGCGTAGCTGGTCCAGTAGATGTGCGCGGCGTCGACCGCCACGCCTGCCGGGGTGCTGAAGACGGTGAAGGGGTCGAGGACCTTGTTGGTGTCGAGGCCGGTGATGAAGTTGGGGTCGGCCCCGGTGCCGTCGAGGTTGGCCCGCCCGATCGTCCCGGCCCGGTCGTCGGCCCAGTAGATGTGGGTAGCGTCGACGGTCACGTCGTTCGAGCCGAAGGGTTGGGTGGCGCCGGGGATGAAGCTCTGGTTCACCATGGTGCCGTTGAGGTTGGCGCGCCCGATCGTCCCTGGAAGCCCGTTCAGGTCGAAGTTGGCGCAGTAGACGTGCCCGGTGGTGGGCGCCGCGGCGCTGGTGAGTCGCCTGCCGCCAGGGCGGGCGCCGCGGTGGCCAGCAAGGCGATGGCGGCGGCGCCGAGCGCGGTCCGTGCCCACCATCGGCGGGTCGGGTGCCGGGCAGCGCTGGTCTGGTCGTGCTGGTCGGTGGGCCGGTTGGGATCTTGGTTGGCCGGGTCGGCGCGCAGCCCGGCGGCGTGGTATTGCATCTGCTCCTCCGGTGTCGGGCGGGCCGGGCGCCCGCCGCCGCAGTTGACCGTGGCAGCGCTGCTCGGCTGCGGGTATCGGGTGTTTACTGCAACGCGGACCCTGAACCGTGTCCGAGCAATCCCCGTGCTACTGGGCGTGACGACGCTGGTAGCGTCGCCGGTTTCGCCGTACGTCCGGGTGGGAAGGGGGCATCTCGGGCGCCAGGTGCCGGCGCGCCACGTCGCAGCTGATCGGACGGGCCGCGAAGTCGGCCGAGCTTGACGGCGCCCTCGATCGGCTCGCCGCCGGGCCAGCCCTGGTTCGTGCAGCTCGTGGGCGGCGAGGCGGGGATCGCGAAGTCGACCCGACGATGCGCGTGTCGCTAGCCCAGTGCCGAGTCGCGACGGGATTCTTCACAACTATCCGCAATTCCGATTTTCGCCGGAATACCGGTGGCGGGCCTGGTCAGTGCCTTCGCCGCAGCGCGCGATCACGACTACCGGTCGGAGGGATACTCGGCTGGGTCCAGCCTCGGAATCGCGCGCAGCTTTGTCCTTTTCGGCAAACCCTTCGTTGGCAGCACGAGCCTGGCCGGACGCGGTGGACTCGTTCAGCGGATCTCGATCGGCATCCGGGTTTGGATGGCTGACAGCTCTCTTGCTGCGGGCGCTCCCTCACTGCCTGCGCCGGCTGAGCCAAGGCAGAGGGCGACGAAACGTGCCCGAGGGAGCACGTACAGCCCTGCACTGACCGCCGAGACCGAACGGCCGAGACACGCGCTCATCGGCATTATGTGGGTGATCGAGAATCACCTCGCCGCAAGCGGCTCACATAATGCCTGATCATGCAGGTAATCGAGGCGCTGTTCATTGGTGTCGAGGAGCCTCACGATTACCCGCATATCAAGCATGAGCGTGCGGCTCGTGCGCGCCTATCGATCCATCTGTCTGCTTGTAAGCGTCTCGGGGTGTGGTGGGGTTTGGGTCGTCCGGTGCGGCTTCGGTGAGGTGGGGGCCGTCGGCGAGATCGTCGTGTGTACGGCCAAGTACTTATCGAAGGAGACCTCGCCGATGGCCGTATCTGAGTCTGCCCTGTCCGAGTTGCTCGACGCGGACTCGCCGGGGCGATTCATCGTGCGCGGACAGGTGCAGGCTGCGTTTCTCGCGCGTGGACGGCGAGCCGGCCGGCGATTGTGAACAGGCGCAGCCGTAGGCGTTTGGGTTCCCAGCGGCATGCGTCATGCCCGGCCAGGGCGAGCATCTGCATCCAGGCGATCAGCTCGCAGGCCAGCGCGACGATGGCACACCAGATCTGGTTCTGCGTGAAAGTCTTGCAGCGGCAGGTTGGTCAGCCCGGTGTCTTTGGCGTTGCAGTTGGAAGCATTCTTCGACCCCCCAGCGGGAGCTGGCGATCCAGGCGGGGTCCAAAAGGCTGGATCAGTGCGGCCCGTCGCAGGTGTCACCAGCAAGCATCAGCGACATGTCCAAGACACGAAGGGCCTTCGAACGCCGGGCGCCGATGTTGCACCCCAGATAGATGGGCGTCCGTTGTTTGCGTTCACGGGTCTTGATGGCGTGCGTGGGCTTGCTGGGGTTAGTGGGTGCGGGGTGCGAACCCGGCGAGGATGGCGTCGACGATGCGCGGCCCGAGGTTGCGGCCGAGAGGGGCGCCGCTGAGTAGCAGGCGGTAGAAGATCGGCCCGACCAGGAGCTCGTGGACCAGGCGGACCTCGGTGTCGGCGTGCAGGTCGCCGCGGACGATACCGCGCTGGATCACCGGCGCGAGCTGCGCGAGGCGGGGCCGGACCACCTGGTCGCGATAGACGCGCGCGAGGTCCGGATCGGTCGCGATCCGAGAAACCAGCCCCTGCATCGCCGGGCCGTAGGGTGTCGCGGCCAGCATCTTGACCACCGAGTTGACGAAGGTGAGCAGCTCCTTGCGGGTATCGCCGACGTCGACGGGCTCATCGAACCGCGGCAGCGTGTCGATCATGACGGCGTCCAACGCCAGCTGCCACTTGTCGCGCCAGCGCCGGTAGATGGTGGTCTTGGCCACCCCGGAGCGGGCGGCAACCGCCTCCACTGTCAGCGAGGCAACGTCGCCGTCGTCGGCAAGCAGCTGCAGGGTAGCGTCCAAGATCGCCTGCCGGGAGCGCTCCACACGCGGGTCTGGACTCCGCGTCGGTGCCGTAATCAGTGCCGTCATAGGGCAAGCGTACAACGACACGTAGTGTTGCATAACTCGCGGGGAGGTGTTACCGTCCACTATCAGAAACGCTACGGAGCGTTTCGCTCTGATCGGAGAGGCTCCAAGGCAGCCATGAAGATTCCCGCCCGACACCTCACCATCGGAGACACCCTGCGCGTCAACGACTGGCACTTGCACGTCGTCGCCGTTGAATGCGAGATCGGCACCGCCGTGCTCACCGCCGAATTCAACTTCCTCCTGCACTTCACGTGCGACGACACAGTCGACGTCATCACCAGCTCCGGCACCCCATCTGTCGCTGCATAGAATCGCTGCCGCTCGAGATCGTCCTCAGTCCGGACACGATGACCTTGAAGTCGTGGTCAGTGTTCGACTGCCTGCCTGAAAGTGATGGTCACACCCAAGTCGGGAACCGGGTGGTATCGCCAGACGGGGAACAGCAGGATGGCGTCCAAGATCGCCTGCGGGTAGCTCCACCCCGCGGGGTCCGGACTCACAGTCGGTGTGCGCACATCAGCGGTGTACGACGAAACGTAGTTGCATAACGCGGCCCGGGCTAGGTACCGTCGGTCATTGGTAAAACGCTACGGAGCGTTTCGTAGAGGAACGCTGCGAAGCGTAGCGATCGGGCCATTTCATCGGATGCATCGAGAAAGGACATAGGCATGCGTAGTGAGGTGGCCGCCCGCAGCGGGCGGCGACTTACGATCGGTGGCGTCGCAGTGGCCGCGCTGGCGATCGTGGTTTCCTCGGGCTTCGCGTTCCCGCCGGAAGCCGGCGCGGCCGGGACGAACGTCATCTCCACGATCGCGGGCTCGGACCCCCTAGGCGATTTCACCGGCGACGGCGGCCCGGCGATCGCGGCTGCTCTCAACGAGCCGCTCGGGGTGGCGGTGATGCCCGATGGCGGCTACCTGATCGCCGACGCGCGTAACGACCGGGTACGGCGGGTGTTCTCTGACGGGACGATCAACACGGTGGCCGGTAGCGGCAACTTCGGGTTCTCCGGCGACGGCGGCCCGGCGACCGCGGCTGACATGAAGGCCCCGCTGGGGGTGACGGCGATGCCCGATGGCGGCTACCTGATCGCCGACGCGGGCGTCGCGCGGATTCGGCGGGTGTCCCCCGACGGGACCATCACGACGGTCGCGGGCACCGGCACGCCCGGGTACTCCGGCGACGGCGGCGCGGCCACCGCGGCGCAGCTGTTCGCCCCGTCCGGGGTGGCGGCGCTGCCCGACGGCGGCTTCCTGATCGCTGACACCGGCAACTCGCGGGTGCGGCGGGTGTCCCCCGCCGGGACGATCAGCACGGTGGCCGGCACCGGCACCCCCGGGTTCTCCGGGGACGGCGGCCCGGCGACCGCGGCGCAGCTCGGGCAAAACAGCCCGTACTCGGTGGCGGTGACGCCCGACGGCGGGTTCCTGATCGGCGACGAGGTCAATCGGCGGGTGCGGCGGGTGTCCCCCACCGGGATCATCACCACCGTTGCCGGCACCGGCGTGCAGGGCAGCTCCGGCGACGGTGGTGCGGCGACCGCGGCGCAGCTGAACACCCCGATGGGGGTCGCGACCACCCCGGACGGCGGCTTCCTGATCGCCGACGAGTTCGCCAACCGGGTGCGCCGGGTCTCGCCCACCGGAGTGATCACCACCGTCGCCGGCACCGGCACACTTGGCTTCCCCACCAACGGGGACGGCGGCCCGGCGACCGCGGCCAATCTCCGCGACCCGTTCGGGGTGACGGCGGCTCCGGGCGGCGGCTTCGTGTTCTCCGAGGGCAACGCTGTTCGCTTCGTCGACACCGGCTTCGCGACCACCGTCCCGCCGTCGACAACCACCGTCCCCGGCGCGCCGACGATCGGCTCGGCAACCTTCGGCAACGCGTCCGCGACGGTGCGCTGGACCGCCCCATCTGACGATGGTGGCTCGGCGATCACCGGATACCAGGTGCGCGTACTCGACAGCACCGGCGCCCAGGTCGGCGCGCTGCGTCCGGCCGCCGCGACGGCGACCAGCCTGCTCGTCACCGGCCTGACCAACGGCGCCAGCTACCAGTTCCAGGTGGCAGCCAACAACGCGGTCGGCACCGGTCCGAACTCGGCGCTGTCGACGCTGGTCGTCCCGGCCACGGTGCCGGGCGCCCCGGCGATCGGTACCGCCGCATCCGGCACGCCCGGCGGCACGGTCACGGCCACCGCCAACTGGACCGCTCCGAGCAGCACCGGCGGATCAACGATCACCGGGTACGTGGTCCGCGCACTGCGGATGTCGGCAACCGGAACCGTGCTGGCGACCACGACCTCGGCCGTTCAGCCGGCCTCGGCCCGGGCGCTGACGATGACGCTGCCGGCCGGTAACTACCGGTTCACCGTCCAGGCCCGCAACAAGGCCGGATCGGGTCCGCAGTCGGCCCGATCCAACCTGGTCGTGGCACAGTAGATCCACACAAGCAGGGGCGTGAGGGGCGACCAGCTTGCTGGTCGCCCCCGGCGCAGCATAGAAACTTTTCCGGCACCGCCTCGAAGCGCGAAGCGGTCACCAGCCGACACCCTTCCCAGCACCGAATCACGGCGGAATCGCAATTTCGCCCGGTACCGCGTTGAGCAGTCTCGCGATCCCAGCGCTGCACATCGACTGGGCCGCGTCAGGGCAAAAAAGAGAAGACAAACCACGAGCGGTGCACGACCGTTAGGAGAGGTGTCGAGATCATTAGGTGGCAAGGACGACGGCAACCGGCTGGATTGGACGATCACAACCGCCGTGAGGAATTCGAGCATCTGCTCATAGATCGAAAGGCAAGTGGTCATTGTCCGGCCAGCCAATCCTCTTCGGGCGCACGGCCTGACTTTCACGAGAGGTCCGCAGCCGCAGACATCCGTGGGACGCCAGCACGGACAATAAGCTGATCACGCTGCTTTCCCGATGTACTGATGCCGACTGTCCTCGACTTCTTGGCGCCATGAATCGATCGCTGCGCACTTGGGCATCCACCTCTAGGATTCGTGGGGACCAGCGCAGAGCCCACCAGTCAATTGTCGGGGCAGCGACGGTCCGGCTTCTTTTGATAAGCTCCTGCTTGCGCAGGATGTTCTTCGCAATCGGCTCAATACCCGCCGGCGACTTCTGCCCGGGAGTTGAGCGAGACGTCTTCACCGCCGCTCGCGGTTCAGATGACGGTGATCACCAATTGTGGTGACGTGCGAACCCCTTTCCGAACCGGAACCACGTGATGCACGCCATAACGCATTGTGCGAACCGTCGTTGCGCCGACGTCGTATTGAGATGTGTAAGGAAATCCAATCGGCAGCCCGTATTCCACCTGAAGGGAAATACAGACCAAATGAATAACCGACTCACCTCCAGAAAGGCTTCGCTGACGCTTAAGGTTGGCCTGCCGCTCGCCGCGGCAGGCGTTCTCGCGGCGGCCTGCAGCAGCAGCGGCGCCGCGCCCGGTTCGGCGCCGGCGACGTCTTCGGGGACCTCCGCGGCCGGTGGCAGCTCGTCGACCTCGACCGTCGACGCACGCACGAGCAACGGCAAAACCTTCCTGACCGACAGCTCGGGCCGCTCGTTGTATCTGTGGGTTCCGGACACCACGACGATGTCGATGTGCTCCGGTGCCTGTGCTACCTACTGGCCGCCGTTGGCCACCGACGGCGCACCGACAGCAGGCCCCGGCGTCACAGCCAGCGATCTCGGCACGATCAGCCGCTCGGACGGCACCAAACAGGTCACCTACGCCGGGCACCCGCTGTACTACTTCGCCGGCGACAAGGCTGCCGGGCAGACCAAGGGCGAAGGCAGCAACGGGTTCGGCGCACCCTGGTACCTCGTCGCGCCCTCAGGCCAGCAGATCACCAGCCTGCATGCGGCGTCCGCACCGTCGTCTAGCAGCGCTTCGAATGGCGGCGGCCAGTCGTCCAGCGCGTCAACCAATGACGGCAGTGGCATGTCCGCCGGCAACCAGTCGCAGGCACCGGTCGGTGGGAGCAACGGGTCGTGACCGTCCACGTGCACGTCACCCGGGCCTGGAGCTGCACGGTGCGCCTTGCCGTCACGGATGCGCGCGCGCTGCCCCCGGCGGTAGCTGACCTGGAGGCGTTGCTCGACCGCGTCGACCGCCTGGCCAGCCGGTTCCGCACCGACTCCTCGCTGTCGATCGCCAATTCCAACGCGGGACGGCCGATGCCCATCCCGTCGATGCTCGTCGGGCTGGTCGCGGCGGCGCTTGCTGCCGCGGCCGAAACCGGCGGGGCCGTCGATCCGACCGTCGGCCGCGCGATGCAGCGCATCGGTTATGACCGCGACATCGCTGCGATCGCGCCGCACGGACCGGCGATCACCCCTTCCCCTGCCGGACGTGGCTGGACGGAGGTGCGGCTGCATCGCGAGACCGGGCTGCTGACGGTGCCACTCGGTACGGCGCTTGACCTGGGCGCGACGGCCAAGGCGTACACCGCTGATTACGCCGCTCAGATGCTGCACGCCTCCTACGGCGGCGGCGTCATGGTCGAACTCGGCGGGGATCTCGCTATCGCGGGCCGGCGGCCCACCGGTTGGCCCGTGCACGTCGCGGAACGCGAGGGCGGCGCCGGGCAGGTCGTCGTGCTGGCGCACGGCGGGCTGGCAACGTCGACGACGACGGTGCGGCGCTGGCGCCGCGGCGGCGAGGACGTGCACCACATCATCGACCCGCGCACGGGTCGGCCGGTCGACGGGCCGTGGCGCACCGCCTCGGTGTATGCCCCGACTGCAGTGGCGGCCAACACCGCCAGTATCGCGGCGCTGGTGCTCGGCGAAGCCGGTGCCGACTGGCTGACCCAGCGCCATCTCGCCGCCCGGCTCGTAGGCGTTGACGGCGCGGTGCATACGACATCAGGCTGGCCGGCCGTCGTCGCGACAGCGGTGGCCTGATGACGCTCTGGTACACCGCGCGAGGCGCCGGCCTGGCCGCACTGGTCGTGCTGACGCTGTCGACGTGTCTGGGGGCGCTCACCTCGGTGAAGATCCGCTCGGCGGCGACCCGGGTGCTCACGCAATACGCCCACCGCAGCGCTGCGGTGGTCGGTCTGGGCCTGATCGTCCTGCACGTAGGCACCGTGCTCGCGGATCCGAAGGCCGGCGTCGGTGCGTACGGGGCGTTGGTGCCGTTCGCGTCGGCCTACCACCCGAACGCCGTCGCGCTCGGATCGATCGCCGCGTACGGGTTCATTCTCATCGCCGCCCTGGGCTTTGCCCGGGGCCGGCTGGCCGCCTCCGCCCGGGCCGTTCGCGCGTGGCGCTACATCCACACGCTGGCGTACGGTGCCTGGGCGCTGGCGATGCTGCACAGCATCAATGCCGGATCCGACCGCGCCCTGGCGTGGGTCCGAACGCTTTGGGTGCTCTGCCTGCTCGCGGTACTCGGCTCGGTGGTGGTTCGGCTGAGCGGCCAGGCCCGGCGCGGCCTCGTCGCCGGGGTCATGCGATGACGGCCACCCTCGCGGCACCGGATGCCGTGACCTGGACGATCGGTACGCCCCGGCTGTTTGCCGGGCTGGACCGCTACGCGACACTCGACTATGCCGCCCACCTGGCCATGCACGGGCCGCTGCCACACACGGATCGATCCCACCTTACCGCCCTGCTCGGCGCGATCGCACTCAGCGGACGGGGCGGGGCCGGGTTCCCGTTCGCGACCAAGATCCAGGCGACACCCGACGGGGCCGAGGTGATCGTCAACGGGAGCGAGAGCGAGCCGGCCAGCTTCAAGGACCGCACGCTGCTGCGCCGCGCACCGCATCTCGTGCTGGACGGCGCTCTCGCCGTAGCCGCGGCCCTGCGCGCTCGCCGCGTCGTCGTGGCGGTGCACGACGCTCGGAGCGCCGCCGCCCTCCGGCAGGCCATCAGCGAGCGCCAGGTGCGCGTGCACGTCGAGCAGACCGCCGGGGGCTTCGTCGCCGGGGAGGCGCGGGCGTTGCGACGGGGACTGGCCGGCGGCCCGGCGATCCCGCCGGGCCGCCGGGCCCACCTCGCCCAGCACGGCACCCTGCTGTCCAACGTCGAGACGTTCGCCCAGGTTGCCGTGGCCCTCCGCCTGGGCCCGCACCGGTTCCGCGACACGGGCAGCCACGCCGAGCCCGGCACGACGCTGCTCACCGTCAGCGGGGCGGTGGCCCATCCGGGCGTCGTCGAGATCCCCATCGGCACGCCCCTGGGCATCGTGCTCAGCGCCGCCGCCGCGCCCACCCCCCTAGCGGTGATCATCGGCGGCTACCACGGCACCTGGCAACCGCCGTCGGCGCACATCCCGCTCACCCGACAGGCCGGGCTCGGCGCCGGTGTCATCGCCGTCCTCGACGCCAGCACCTGCGCGTTGGGCGAGCTCGTCCGAGTCACCGCGTGGCTGGCCGCGCAATCGGCCGGGCAGTGCGGACCGTGCCGGTTCGGCCTGCCGGCGCTCGCCGACGACGTCGCCCGCGGCGACCTGGCCGGCGCCCTGCGTCATGCCGCCGCAGCAGACGGACGCGGCGCCTGCCACCATCCCGACGGAGCGGCGCGGTTCGTGACCTCCGCGCTGCATCTGCTGCGCGACGAGATCGAGCGCCACCGGATGGGTGGTTGTGGCCGCCCGGTGCGCGGACAGCTGGCGGTGCCGGCATGACCAGCGTCGCGATCGATTGGACTCGCTGCGACGGCCACCGGCTGTGCGCGGCGTTGCTCCCAGGGCGAATCGCCCTTGACGAGTGGGGTTTCCCTGTCCTCGCCGCCTACCCCGTTCGCGACGACGAGCTCACCAATGTCCGCCGCGCCATCGCGCTGTGCCCGGCGCTCGCGCTACGCCTCGACAAGCGATGAAATCTGCGGGTGAGGACACGGGCAGCGCTGGTGGAGGCGCTGACCGGCCGGTTCAGCGAGCCTCACGCGTTCGTGTACCGGATCATGCTGGGTCGCGTCGACGATCTCGACGCCGCGATCGCGCAGCTGACCGCCCGGGTGGACGCAGAGATTGCGCCCCCGTCAAGGCATCGTCGACCGGCTCGACACCATCTCCGGGGAGAACCAGCGAGCGGCTCAGGCGATTTGTTGCGCTGATCGGCGTGGAAGTGGGCCGGTTCCCTCCCCCGGCGCATGTGGGCCGGGGTGTGTACGGGTAACAACGACTCGGCAGGCAAGTACTTCTCCCGGCACACCCGCAAGATGCTGCCGCCACGCAAGCACGGCGTGCTCATCCCCGGGCCGCAACCTGATGAAGCTCGGCTCCGAGAAGTACTTTCTCTGGAAGGCGCGCCACGGCTACGTCCAGTCGCCCTGAAGGGTCGGCCGTCATGCATGCGGGACTCGAAGGCGCGGCCGCGGTGGTTGGTGTCTTTACGGGGCTGTTGATCTTGGTCGGTTTCGCGTCCTACCAGATGAGGCAGTTCAGGCGGGTTTATGGCTTCATTGCCGCCACCTCGTAGCGACCCGATTACCAACCCAACTCGCACATGCCGTTGCCCGCCAAGACTGTCGGCATCGAATATTCGCTCCCCCGCGCGTCGTGCACCTTCAGCAGCAGCGGGACGGCGGTGCGAACCGGAGACCGGAGCGGTCGGCAGGTTTCCACCAGCGGTGTCTTGCCGTTGGGACGCCTCCGGAGTCGGATTCCCTCGTTCCCTGTCCTGGCCGCGATCTTGGCTCCGCTTGTCACGCACCTGTTGGGGTACTCGATGAGCACAACCCGCGTCGCTCTCGTCACGGGGGCATCCCGCGGCCTCGGCGCGGCCATCGCTCGCCGGCTCGCAGCTGACGGATGCGCGGTCGCGGTCAACTTCCGCTCAGGCGCCGACCTCGCAGACCAAGTTGTCAACGACATCCGTGCCGCTGGCGGCAGCGCAGAGTCGTTCGCGGCGGATATCACCGCCGAAGCAGCCGTCGCAGACCTCATCGACCGGATCACGCAGCAACTGGGACCAGTGACGGTCCTGGTCGCCAACGCGACCGGGCCTCAGCCGCGCGTCCCCGTCGAGAACCTGACGTGGCAGGCGCACCTGGACCAGTTGGCGTTCTTTGTTAAGAGCCCCACACTGCTGCTACAGGCCGTCCTGCCGGCGATGAAAGCCCGCCGCTGGGGCCGTGTGATCCAAATCGGCTCCGACATCTTCAAACGTGCGCTGCCTGGCATGTCCGCCTACGTCGCCGCCAAAGGCGCGCAACTCGGCCTGACCCGATCCTCGGCGCGCGAGCTCGGCCCCGCCGGCATCACCGTCAACATGGTGGCGCCCGGCTGGATACCGGTGGAACGGCACGCCGACGCACCGGCCGAGACACTGCAACGCTATCTCGCCGAAGTACCGGCTGGCCGCCTCGGCGTCCCCGACGACGTCGCCGCCATCGTCTCATTCCTCGCCTCCGACGCCGCCGGATTCCTCACCGGACAGCGGATCACGGTCAACGGCGGGCACACCGTCCAGTAAGCACCAGCTGAGCACACCAGGCTGACCCGGCCCGTGTCCAACGATCGGCGGTGCCCGCCGATCCCACGCCGGGGTGCACGACTATCAACGATCAGCCAGTCGATTCGCGGCGCGCCAACCCTGGCGGCTACCTCCGCCAGCCACCGAGTCGACATCCAGCAGATCCCGCTGATCCGTAGCTCGTCCCTGCACCCGAAGATCATCCAAGAACGACAAACCAACAGTCAGAGCCACGCCGATTGTTCAGCGGTCTCCTAGGCCGCGGTCTCCTGCGCACCGGGGCATCGCCGGCTGGATGTGATGAAGGCTCTGGAACACATTTTGCACTCCTAGGAGATCGGCCGGTCTCGCAGCGGGATCCCAAATGACACGTCGAGGCCGCACATATGGCGCAGCGTCCCGGGCATCGTTAGCCATTGAACGCGTACCAGAATCGGCGATCTCGCGCAGCCTGGCGTCCTAACAGTCGGCCAAATTGATTGTTTGAGTATGCGAACGAGGGCATCAATGTGCAGGTGGTCAACTACCGGAATTCGGCTACTTAGTACGCTGGTGCCGGCGTGCACCGATCCATCGTTGAAGGTCGGGTGGGCGGCCAGCCACGGGCACCAACTAACGGGCCCGCGAGCTCCACGTGGCGCACCAAGGTTTCGGTTACGCCCTCGAGGCTGCATCCCGCCGGCTGGCGCCGGGCGGCGCTCTGCAGCTGCGGTGGAAGGTGTGCACGGGCCCCGACCTGCGTCGGCGCGCTCCACTCAATGAGGCTGCGAGCCGGCACACCCCATGACAAGGTCAGCATGCGGTCGTCGCATCCCGTGATCTTCCAAGCGGCTGATCAGCACACGACCCGTGGATTTTCGTGTGTTGCCGCGTTAGGGTGCGCTGCGAGTACGACGCGGGGGGA
Organism: Jatrophihabitantaceae bacterium; assembly: GCA_036506155.1. GTDB lineage: Bacteria > Actinomycetota > Actinomycetes > Mycobacteriales > Jatrophihabitantaceae > DASXRA01. The sequence continues at coordinate 545 of DASXSF010000046.1, read as the reverse complement.
ATGTTGAAGGCGTTGGCTGCGATCACAGCCGTGGGACTGGGCGCGATTGGTTTCGCGATCTGGGTCTATGTTGCCAGCGCGGCTGGATTCGTCAGCCCGCCCGGAAGTCACGGTGGGGGCGGCATGCCGACTTGTGCGAGTAGCAGCAGTCGGAGTTGTGTGCGTATTTCGCGGGACGGCGCTGTGTGGCTAGTGCAGTCCAATGGCCGTGTGGTGCAGCTGGAAGCCGGGCATGGCTAAGTGCTGTCGTTAGGCGGTTTCGGAAATCAGCTCAGCCGACCGCCCATCGGCAGAACCGCGCCCACAGCGGGAGATCCGGTAGAGCCGCTCGCGTCCTCAGCGGGCACGCTCCGCGGCAGATGCGTGCGTTTCTGCTCGGCAGGTCGAGATCATTCCGGATGGCGCGCGCTGGTCCATCGGGCTTGGCCGGCGTTGTAGCCGCCGCAAAAACGGCGAGCATGCGAACCGCGATCTTGCCAGATGCATGAACCTCGTCTTCGCGATCACTCCACTGGGTGGGCAAGGTCCAGCACGACGTGCCGATA
>DASXSF010000045.1:0-43006 GCA_036506155.1 Jatrophihabitantaceae bacterium | reverse complement strand
TGGGTGCGCCGGTCATTCCGTCAACGCCCTTCTGATTTTTGGGGAAGGCGAAGACGTCGCGCATCGTCTCGCATTCCGACAACAGCCACGTGATGCGGTCCCAGCCCAGCGCGATGCCGCCGTGCGGCGGGGCGCCGTAGGAGAACGCGTCCAGCAGGAAGCCGAACTTCTCCTCCGCCTGCTCCTTGGACAGCCCCATCACGGCGAACACCCGCTCCTGGACGTCACGGCGGTGGATACGGATCGACCCGCCGCCGATCTCGTTGCCGTTGCAGACGATGTCGTAGGCGTAGGCGAGCGCCGAGCCCGGATCCGTGTCGAAGGTGTCCATCGACTCCGGCTTCGGCGACGTGAACGCATGGTGCACCGCCGTCCACGCGCCGGATCCCACGGCGACGTCGTCGGTCTCGGACACCAACTCGAAAAGCGGCGCGTCGACGATCCATACGAACGACCACGCCGTCTCGTCGATCAGGTCGAGCCGCCGCCCGATCTCCAGGCGCGTGGCGCCGAGCAGCGCCCGCGCGGACGACGCCGGCCCGGCCGCGAAGAACACACAGTCGCCCGGCTGCGCGCCAGCGTGCTCGGCAAGGCCCGCACGCTCGGCATCCGAGAGGTTCTTCGCCACCGGCCCGCTCAGCTCGCCGTCATCGCCGACGAGCACGTACGCGAGACCGCGGTGCCCTCGCTGCTTGGCGAAGTCCTGCCACCCGTCGAGCTGGCGCCGCGGCTGGGACGCGCCACGGGGCATCACCACCGCACCGACGTAAGGCGCCTGGAAGACGCGGAACGGGGTGTCCGCGAAGAACTGCGTACAGTCCACGAGCTCGACGCCGAAACGCAGGTCCGGCTTGTCCGTGCCGTAGCGCGACATGGCATCGGCGTACGTCATGCGCGGGATCGGCGTCTTGACGTCGTGGCCGACCAGCCGCCACAGCGCGACGAGCACCTGCTCGGACAGCGCGATCACGTCGTCCTGGTCGACGAAGCTCATCTCGATGTCGAGCTGCGTGAACTCCGGCTGCCGGTCGGCGCGGAAGTCCTCGTCGCGGTAGCAGCGCGCGATCTGGAAATAGCGCTCCATGCCCGCCACCATGAGCAGTTGCTTGAACAGCTGCGGTGACTGCGGCAGCGCATACCACGACCCGGGCCGCAGCCGCGCCGGGACCAGGAAGTCCCGCGCGCCCTCGGGTGTCGAACGGGTCAGCGTCGGCGTCTCGATCTCGACGAAGTCGTTCGCGGAGAGCACGTCGCGCGCCGCGCGGTTGACCTCGCTGCGCATTCGGATCGCCGCTGCCGGCGCGGGACGGCGCAGGTCGAGGTAGCGGTACTTCAGCCGCGCCTCCTCCCCGACCTCGACGTGCTCGTCGATCTGGAACGGCAGCGGCGCGGACTCGCTGAGCACGTCCAGGCGGGACGCGGCGACCTCGACCTCGCCGGTTGCCATGTTCGGGTTCACCTTGTCCGCCGGCCGCGCGCGAACCTCCCCGGTGACCGCCACGCACCACTCGTTGCGCAGGTCGTGAGCCAACTCGTCTTCGCGCACCACGACCTGCACGACGCCGGACGCGTCGCGCATGTCGATGAACGCCACACCGCCGTGGTCACGCCTCCGGGCCACCCAGCCGGCGAGCGTGACCGTCAGGCCGGCGTGCTCGCGCCGCAGCGTGCCGGCCTCGTGGCTGCGTATCACACGTTCTCCTCGATGATCTGCGGTCGCAGGTCAGCGGCCGGCGGCGTCCAGATCGCCGGGTCCGCGGCCACCTGGTCGCCGCTGCGGATGTCGCGCACCTCACCGGCCTCGGGGAACCATACGAACGGGATACCCCGGCGCTCGGCGTAGCGGATCTGCCGGCCGTACTTTGCCGCGCTCGGCGCCACCTCCGTCGGAATGCCCCGCATCCGCAGCGCCTGCGCGATTTCGCCGCAGCGCTCGCGGTCGGCCTCGGACGGAAGCGCAACCAGCACCGCCGAGGGCACCGCCCGCGACGCGGACAGGCGTCCGCGGGCCAATAGCGGCACGAGCATGCGGCTGATGCCGAGGGAGATGCCCACGCCGGGGTAGGTCACTCGCCCATCGCTTGCCAGCGAGTCGTAGCGCCCGCCCGAGCAGATCGAACCGACGCCCTCGAAGCCGGACATCCGCGTCTCGAACACGGTGCCGGTGTAGTAGTCGAGGCCGCGGGCGATGCGCAGGTCCGCCTCGACGGTCAGACGCTCGCTGGCCGCATCCTGGCAACCCGCGATCACCGACTCGAGCTCGGCGAGACCGATATCGAGCAGTTCGTGGCGCACGCCAAGCGCGCGCACACGATCGGCGAAGGACGCGTCGGGGGTCCGAATCTCGGCCAGCGCCAGGCACTGCGCGACCTGCGTGTCGGAGAGACCGGCCTCGTCGGCCAGCATCTTCGCGACGACGTCGCCCGGCACCTTGTCCAGCTTGTCGATCACCCGCATGACCGCGAACGGATCAGGCACGCCGATGCCGCGGTAGAAGCCCTCGATCAGCTTGCGGTTATTGACCTGAAGCCGCAGCCGCGGCACCGGCAGCCCGGACAGGGCCTCGGCCATCACCCGCGCGATCTCGACGTCGTGATGGAACGGCAGCTCGTCGCGTCCGACCACATCGATGTCGGCCTGAGTGAACTCGCGGAAACGTCCCTCCTGAGGGCGCTCACCGCGCCACGCCTTCTGGATCTGGTAGCGCCGGAGCGGAAACTCCAGCTTGCCTGCGTTTTCCAGCACGTAGCGCGCGAACGGAACGGTGAGATCGTAGTGCAGGCCCAGGCCCGAATCGCCCTCATCGGGGTCCGCGTGCAGCCGGCGCAGTACGTAGACCTCCTTGTCGATCTCGCCCTTGCGCAGCAACTGCTCGAGCGGCTCGACGGCACGCGTCTCGACCGACGCGAACCCGTGCAGCTCGAACGTCTCCCGCACCGTGTCGATCACGTACAGCTCGACGATGCGCTGCGCGGGCAGGAACTCGGGAAAGCCGCTGAGCGGAGTGGGTTTCACAGCAGGTCCAGCAGGTAGGGGTTGGTCAGGCGTTCCCGTCCGACCGTCGTCGACGGACCGTGCCCGGGGTGGACGACAGTATCGTCGGACAGCGGCAAGATGACGTCCCGCAGCGACGCCGTCATGTCGGCCATCGAGCCGCCGGGCAGGTCGACTCGGCCGATCGATCCGGCGAACAGAACGTCGCCGCTGAACAGCGCGTCGTCGAGTCCGAACACGACCGAGCCACGCGTATGCCCGGGCGCGTGCCGGACTCCGAACTTCATCCCGGCCAGCGGCAGCGGCTCGCCGTCGCCGAGCAGCCGGAGGTCGTCTGGCTCTGCCAGCGTCACCCGTTCCAGCCCGAGAAGCGGCGTCCCGGTACGGATACCGAGTCCGGACCAGGGATCGGTGAGCTGGTAGCGGTCGGCGGGATGGATGTAGGCCGGCACGTCGCGCGCCTGGCATACCGGCAGCACCGAGAAGGTGTGATCGATGTGCCCGTGGGTGAGCAGCACGGCGACCGGATGCAACCGATTGTCGGCAACGACCTCATCCAGCCAGGGGCCGATGCCGACGCCCGGATCGACGATCACGCACTGTTCGCCCTGCCCGGGCGCGATCACCCAGCAGTTGGTGTCCGTGGCGGGTGACGGGAATCCCGCGATCAGCACAGCGAGCACTCCCGGATGCGGTCTCGGACAGGACACACCAGCCTACCGAGTGGGCCCGGGCGTCCGGTCACGATTGGCGCACGGCGCCCGAAACACGCAGGTCACTGGCTAGACTCCGCGTAACGAGCGGGCTCTCAGGGGTGGTGGATGGACGCTGGCGACGCCGGCCGGGTGATCGGCGGTCGCTACGAGTGCGTCGAGCTGATCGGCCGTGGCGGCATGGGCGAAGTGTGGCGCGCCCGCGACATGCTGCTGCAGCGCGACGTCGCGTTCAAACGGCTGGCGTACGGTGACGGAGCCGGAGACGAGATCACGGTAGGGCGGTCGATGCGTGAGGCCCGCCTCGCCGCGCGGCTCAACCATCCCAACGCCGTCGCCATCTACGACGTCGTCGTCGACGACGGCCTGCCCTGCCTGGTCATGGAGCTGGTCAGCGGCAGGTCGCTCAAGGAGGTCATCGCCCAGCAGGGGCGCCTCGACCCGGTCGCCGCAGCGCGCATCGGCCGTCAGGTCGGCGCCGCCCTGGGTGTCGCCCACCGAGCCGGCATCATCCACCGCGATGTCAAGCCGGCCAACGTGCTGATCGCATCCGACGGCACGGCCAAGCTCACCGACTTCGGCATTGCGCGCGACGAAGGCGACGCCGGCATGACGTCGACAGGGACGTTCATCGGCACCCCGAACTTCCTCGCCCCCGAGATCGCGCTGGGCGGCACCCACAGCCCGGCCAGTGACGTATGGGCGCTCGGTGCCTTGCTCTACGCCGCGGTCGAGGGCGAGCCGCCGTACTCGGCCGGAGGCAACGCCCTGGCCATCTTGAACCGCATCGCCACCAACGACGCCCCCGTGCCGACGCACGCAGGCCCGCTTACCGACGTGATCGTCCAGGCGATGCGCCGCAATCCCGCACAGCGGCCCTCGGCGGCGACGATCGTGCAGCTGCTCGACGACGTGATCGACGGCGGTCGCCGGCCGGTCGGCAGCACCGAGCCTGCGTTGCGACAGGCACCGCCCGGCCGTCCGCCGACGACACCCCAACACACGCCGCCACCGGCACAAATCCCGCCGCCGTATGGCAACACGCCGCAGCCGGCTTACACACCACCGCCGGTCACCGCCCCGCCGGCGTATGTTTCGGCGCCGCCGCAGTTCGGCCCCCCGCCTTCGCCGCCGCGCTACCCGAGCGAGCCGTCGCCCCGGCAGAACGGACGGCGTACCTGGTTCGTCGCCGGCGGCGTGCTGGCGGTGGCCGCGATCGTCGCGGTCGTCGTGGTGGTGACCGGGGGGAAACGGCACAGCGCGTCGCCCACCCAGACGCCGACCCCGACACTGCCGACGCCGACGCTGTCGACCGCAACAGGCACGGGTACGGCGGACGGGAGCTGCGACGACCCCCGCACCGACGGCCAGGGGCCCGCAGTGACGTACGTGATCTTCGCGGAGCTGTTCGATGTCGCCGGGGCGCAGGCGTGCACCAGGCCGGGAACGGTGCCCGAGTCGTTCACTCGCAGCCTCACCGGCAAGGTGTTCACGCCGACCTTCGACGGCTCCACGGACGACCAGGCGCCGGTCGTCAAGACCCGGTTCACTGCCATCGACGGCACCAGGCTCCTGGTCACCTGCACCAAGGGAGAGGACGGCAAGTATCTGGTCACCGCCGCTCAGAAGGAGTGAACCGGGGACTTCTTCACCGGCACTATGGCGGCTTCCCTACACTGACGCCGACTCGGGATCCGCTCCGCCGCGGATGCATTACGGAAGGAACGCTTCGTGCCGACCAACAAGCAGCGCCGTGAGGCTGCTCGCCGCCACCTGGAACGTCAGCTGGAGCGCCGCCAGCAGCGCGAAGCCTCACGCAAACGCACGACCTTGATCGCCACGATCGCAGGGACCGTCGTACTCGCGGTGGTAGTCGTCGTGGTCGTGATCGCGCTGACCAACGACAACAAGAAGGCGAATGCCAATAGCACGACGACGCCGACGGCGAGCGCGACACCGTCCGCTACCCCGTCGCCCACCCCGTCCACGTCCTACCCGCCGGCGAAAGGCGCCGCCGTCAGCTTCAAAGGCGTGACCGTCAAGGGCGCAGCGGACCTCGCCGGGGCTCCCGGCGTCACGTCCAAGTCGGCGAAGGCGCCCACCAAGCTCGAGTACAAAGACCTCGTCGTCGGCAAGGGTGAGGCGGCCACCCCGACGTCAACGGTCACGGTTCAGTACTCAGGCGTCCTGTACAAGACGGGCAAGGCGTTCGATTCGTCCTGGTCGCGCGGCCAGCCTGCGCAGTTCTCGCTAGCCCAGGTCGTGAAGGGCTTCACCCAAGGCATCGGGGGCACTTCGGGCGTTTCGCCGATGAAAGCCGGCGGCCGGCGGATCATCATCATCCCGGCGTCACTGGGCTACGGCGCGCAGGCGCAGGGACCGATCCCGGCCAATTCGCCGCTGGTGTTCGTCGTCGACCTGAAGAGCGTCAGCACCAGCGGCTGATCTGATCTGATCCGCCGAACCGCCCTCAGGGTGGTGATCTTGGACCTCTGGTCGATATTCGACCAGAGGTCCAAGATCACGGCGTCTTTGGGCTAATTCCCGTTGTGGATGCGGTAGACGTCGTAGACACCCTCGACGTTGCGGATCGCGCGCAGCAAGTGGCCCAGGTGCTTCGGCTCGGCCATCTCGAAGGTGAACTTGCTGACCGCCACCCGGTCCCGGTTGGTGTTCACGGCGGCGGACAGGATGCTCACACTCTCATCGGACAGCACGCGGCTCACGTCGGAGAGGAGCCGGTGGCGGTCGAGCGCCTCCACCTGGATCGACACGACGAACGTCGATGCGGCGGACGGTGTCCAGTCCACCTCGACGAGCCGGTCCTGCTGTTGTAGTAGCGACGCCGCGTTGGTGCACGTGCGCCGGTGCACCGAGACGCCACCACCACGGGTCACGAAGCCCAGGATCTCGTCGCCGGGCACGGGGGTGCAGCAGCGCGCCAGCTTGACCCAGACGTCGCTCACTCCCTTGACGGTGACCCCCGCGTCGCCCGAGCGCCGAGCGCCGCTGCGCTCGGCCTGGGTGGTCGGCAGCGCCGTCTCGGCGATGTCCTCGGTGGCTCCCTCGACCCCGCCGAGCTGCGTGACGAGCTTCTGGACGACCGACTGCGCGGACACGTGGTTCTCGCCGACGGCGGCGTACAGCGCAGACACGTCCGTGAAATGCAGGTCGCGGGCGATGGTGAGCAGCGCCTCGCCGCCCAGCAGCCGCTGCATGGGCAGCGCCGCCTTGCGCATCGCCTTGGACAGCGCCGTCTTGCCCGCGTCGATCGCGTCCTCACGCCGCTCGCGCGCGAACCACTGCCGGATCTTGGTCTTGGCCCGGGGCGATTTGACGAAGCCCAGCCAGTCCCGCGACGGCCCGGCGTTCTCAGCCTTTGACGTGAACACCTCGACGGTGTCGCCGTTGTCGAGCGTGCTCTCGAGCGCGACGAGCTTGCCGTTGACGCGCGCCCCGATGCAACGGTGCCCGATCTCGGTGTGCACGGCGTAGGCGAAGTCGACCGGTGTCGATCCCGCCGGCAGCGCCACCACGTCGCCCTTCGGGGTGAACACGTACACCTCGGAGGAGCCGAGGTCGTAGCGCAGCGAGTCGAGGAACTCTTCCGGCTCCTGAGCCTCGCGCTGCCAGTCGAGCAGCTGGCGCAGCCACCCCATCTCGTCGGAGACACCGGCCGGGTCGGCGACGTCGGCGTTCTTGATCTCCTTGTACTTCCAGTGCGCGGCAATACCGTACTCCGCCGTACGGTGCATTGCCTGCGTGCGGATCTGAAGCTCCACCGGCTTGCCGCCCGGGCCGATCACCGTGGTGTGCAGCGACTGGTACATGTTGAACTTCGGCATTGCGATGTAGTCCTTGAACCGGCCCGGAACGGGTTGCCAGTTCGCATGGATGACGCCGAGCGTCGCGTAGCAATCGCGTTCGCTGTCGACGAGGACGCGAATGCCGACCAGGTCGTAGATGTCGGTGAACTCGCGCCCGCGGACGATCATCTTCTGGTAGATCGAGTAGTAGTGCTTGGGGCGTCCGGTCACGGTGGCCTTGATGCCGCCCTCGCGCAGCTGGGCGTTGACCCGCTCGATCACCTCGTGCAGGTACGTGTCGCGCGACGGGGCACGCTCGGCCACCAGTCGCACGATCTCCTCGTACCGCTTCGGGTACAGCGTGGCGAACGCCAGATCCTCCAGCTCCCACTTGACCGTGTTCATGCCCAATCGGTGCGCGAGCGGCGCCAGCACCTCGAGCGTCTCGCGCGCCTTGCGCTCCTGCTTGGCCGGCGGCAGGAAGCGCAGCGTGCGCATGTTGTGCAGCCGATCGGCCAGCTTGATGACCAGAACCCGCGGGTCGCGGGCCATGGCCACCACCATCTTTCGGATGGTCTCCGCCTCGGCGGCCTCGCCGAACTTGACCTTGTCGAGCTTGGTGACGCCGTCGACCAGGTGCGCCACCTCGCCTCCGAACTGCTCCTGGATCGCGTCGAGCGAGAGGCCCGTGTCCTCGACCGTGTCGTGCAGCAGCGCGGCGACGAGCGTGGTGGTGTCCATGCCGAGCTCGGCCAGGATGGTTGCCACGGCGAGTGGATGCGTGATGTAAGGGTCGCCGCTCTTACGCAGCTGGCCGCGGTGGCGCTGCTCGGCGAGGTCGTAGCCGCGCTGCAGTAGCCGTGGGTCGACCTTGGGGTGCGCGCCACGGTGAATGGCGAGCAGTGGCTCGAGCACCGGGCGAACCGGTGACTGGCGCGGCGCGGTGACCAGACGGCGCGCCAAGCGGTCGCGGACCCGGCGGCGGTGCTGCTGGCTCTGCGCGCCGTCGGCCGGCGTCTCGGGGGCCGGAGGAGTTGCGAGGACCGGCGCCGCACCGTTTGCCGTGGGGTCGGGTGCGGGCGTGCCGGAACCGGCCCGGTCCGCGTCTTGCCCGGTTCGGGCCCCAGAGGTCACTGCTTCGGTCGTCAGCAACGCCTCCTTCATGCCAGTGCTCGAGCACCAGTCTAGGTGCAACGACGTTCGCTCGGGTTGTCATCCGCGCCGTCGCGCCGGCATTACCCGGTTCAGCTGCGCAGCAATGCCGCGATGCTGCCGTGGGCCACGCCGTCGAGCCGGGCACGTCCGCCGAGGAAACCCAGCTCGAGCACGACGCCGATGCCGGTGACCTGCCCCCCGACCTGGCCGATCAGCTCTGCGGCGGCGCGCACTGTCCCTCCCGTGGCGAGCACGTCGTCGACCAGATACACGCGCCGCCCGTCCGCGACATTCACCGGCACTTCGATCTCGGCCTGCCCGTACTCCAGGTCGTAGGCGCGGCGGACGGTCGGTGGCGGCAGCTTGCCGGCCTTGCGCACGGGCAGTATGCCGCAGCCGAGCTCCCGGGCCAGCGCTGCGGCGAACAGGAAACCGCGAGCCTCGATGCCGGCCACCAGGTCCGCGCCACCGGCGGCTCGGGCGAACCCGGCGAGTGCGCCGATCGCCACGCCGAACGCGTCCGGGTCGGCAAGCAGCGGTGCGATGTCCTTGAACACGATGCCGGGCTGTGGGAAGTCCGGGACGTCCCGTAACCGCTCGGCGACACGTGCGGCGATCTCGGCACCGCCGTCGCCGCGAGCGGTCATCGTTGCACTCTGCGGTTCGCGCGAGCGCTCATCGGCGTCTGGTTCGCTGTGGCCGCGCGCCCGGACGCGGCGCCGGGGCGGGACCGCCGGTGCGTCGCGGTGCGCCCGTGCCGGCCAGCGCCGGCTCGCCCGTAGCCAGCCGCGCCGCCTCGCTGGCTCGCTTGGCCTGCACTCGCTTGGTGAGCGCGCGGTAGGCGGGCTGCGGCTCGGTCAGGTCACAGACGATCGGCGTGGCCAGGAACAGCGACGAGTACGCCCCGGACGCCAGTCCCACGAGTAGCACGAGGGCGAGGTCCTTGATCGTGCCGACGCCGAGCACGCCGGCGCCGATGAACAGCAGTCCGGCGACGGGCAGCAGCGCGATGAGCGATGTGTTGATCGACCGCATCAGCGTCTGGTTGACCGCGAGGTTGGCCGCCTCCGAGTAGGTCATCCGCGAGCCCGCCAAGATGTCCTTGGTGTTCTCGGCCACTTTGTCGAACACCACGACGGTGTCGTAGAGCGAGAAGCCGAGGATCGTCAGCAGGCCGACGACCGTCGAAGGCGTGACCTCGAAGCCGACGAGCGAGTACACGCCGGCGGCAACCACCAGGTCGTGGATGAGCGCGATGAAGGCGGCGACGGCCATCCGCCATTCGAACCGTATCGATAAGTAGATCGACACGACGATCAGGAAGACGATCAGGGCCTCGATCGCCTTGACGGTGATGTCATGCCCCCAACTGGAGCTCACCGACAGAACGTTGATCGAGTCTTCGCTGATGCCGAGGTCCTTCGCGACCTTGGCCTTCGCGGACTCCTGCTGCGCCGGCGTGGTGTCCTGGGTCTTGACGACGATCTGGCGGGTGCTTCCGGAGCCGACGACCCGTGCGGCATCGGCCGGCGGGATCCCGGCACGGCTCAAGGCGGCCTCGGTTTCCTTCGCCGTGATCGAGGTCCCGGAGGTCGTGATCTGGAACTGGCTGCCGCCCTTGAACTCGACACCCCAGTTGAAGCCGCGGAGTACGAAGCTCAGCACGCATACGACGAGCAGCACGCCCGAGGCGAGATACCAGCGGCGCCGAGCGCCGATGAAGTCGAAGCGGGTCTCGCCGCGGTACAGGCGGCTGAAGACGGACATCAGCGCTTGCCCTTCTGGCTGTCGCCGGCCTCGGCGCGCATCCTGGCTCGCCGGGCCGCGGCCCGCTCAGCCGCAGTGCCCGCCTTCGGTGGCGTACGCGGACGTTCTGGCGCGGCCGCCGGGGTCGGCTCGGGCTCGGGTTCCGCTTCCTCGTCCTCCTCGTCGAGCACCGCCACCGCGGCGGGCTCTGGCTCCGGCTCGGAGGCGGGCGCCGCGGGCTTGGCTCGCCGGGCCGGCCGCGCGGGCCGCGCAACCTCGGCCTCCGCTTCAGTCACCACAGCCTCCGTGCGCAGCGCGTTGAGGCCGGTGAACCGCGACGATCCGAAGGCGGCGCTGCGCGACAGCAGCGACACCATCGGGTGCGTGAACAGGAACACCACGACCAGGTCGAGGATCGTCGACAGACCGAGGGTGAACGCGAAGCCCTTCACGTCGCCCGCGGCGAAGTAGTACAGCACCGCGGCGGCGAGGAATGACACCGTGTCGGCGGACAGGATGGTGCGCCGCGCCCGCACCCACGCGCGCGGCACGGCCACGCGCATAGATCTGCCCTCGTGCACCTCGTCCTTGATCCGTTCGAAGAAGACGACGAAGGAGTCTGCGGTGATACCGATGGCGACGATGAAGCCGGCGATGCCCGCGAGGGTGAGGGTGAACCCGATCTCCCTGCCGAGGATCACCAGGCAGGCGTAGATCAGAGTCCCGGACACCAGCAAAGAGGCGATCGTCACGAGGCCCAGCGCCCGGTAGTACAGCAGCGAGTAGAGGACCACCAGGATGAGGCCGATCCCACCGGCCAGCAGACCGGCCTTCAGCTGGGCGGTACCCAGGGTCGCCGACACGTCCGCGTTGGTCAGCGGCTTGAAGCTCAGCGGCAGCGCGCCGTACTTGAGCTGGCGGGCGAGCAGGGTCGCCGACGACTCGGTGAACCCACCGGAGATTTGGGTGGCCTGCCCGTTGATGGCGTCCCGGTTGTACGGGGACGAGATCACCACGCCGTCCAGGACGAACGCGACATAGTTCGCGCACGGTGTGGTGCTGGTTCCGCACGAGGTGATCGAACTGCTGACGGTCTGCCCACTGGTGTTGTGTGCGCCGGTGTACTTCGCCCACGCACTCGAGCCACTGCTCTTGAGGCTTAGCGACACCGTCCACTCGGCAGATCCGCCGTTACCGGTGAAGTCGGGCGGGTTCGCGGTTGCGCTGGAGATCTCCGTACCCGGGACGATCACCGGGCCGAGCAGGAAGGCCAGCGTCGCCTTGCCCGGCTGCTTGCTGTCGCAGGCGACCAACGGCTGGTTGCGCTGTGCGACGCCGTCCGGCTGGTCGGCGGTGCAGTCCAAGGTGGCGAGGCGGCTCTGCAATTCCTGCTGCTGGGTCGACGAGAGCTTGTTGTACTCGGCCTCGCTCGTCGGCACCGGGAAGGACAGGCCCTTGAACGGGGTGGCGGTCTTCGCCGTCGTGGCGCTGCTGGTCGGACTGGGCGTCGGCGTCGGGGTCGCATGGGCTGTCGCCGCGGTGGTCTTCGGTTTCGTGGCCGTGGTGCTCGGCGACGGCGCGTTGAGCGGACGCTCGCGGGCCGCGTGCGGCGACTGGCCGGGCGTCGTCGGCGTCTGGGTCGCCGTGGGTGAGGTGGTAGGCGTCGAGGTCGGGGTGCTCGTCGGCGAGCCTGACGAACCGCCGGACGTGGTGGAGGACGTCACCGGCACCGGCGGCATCACGATCGGCCGGAAGTTCAGCTGTGCGGCCTGACCGAGTTTGGCGATGTCGGCGCTGTTCTTGCCGGGGATCGAGACGGCGATCTGATTGCCACCCTGGATGACCACCTCGGCGTTGGCCACACCGGAGCCGTTGACACGGTCCTCCATGATCTGGCGGGCCTGGCTCATCGCGGACTTCGACGGCGACTGGCCGTTCTCTGTCTTCGCCTCGAAGACGACCTGCTTGCCGCCGACGAGGTCGAGGCCGAGCTTCGGCGTATGCCGTTCGCCAGGCATGAAGACCAGGCCGTAGAGCACGGCGAGGGTGGCGATCAGCGCTAGGAAGTAGCGCCCGACGCGCAGCGTTCCGGCAGGTGGTGGCACGGGGGTGGGTCTCCTCGAGATGTTCGTATTGAGTCCGCTCGGCGGGCGGGACGTCCGCCGGGGACCCGGCACAGTATGACCGACGTCATGATGAGCGCTGACGAAGCAGCCGGAATGGGCTCACTGCGACGGTAGCTTTCCGGGTGAGGCTCGCGCGAGAGCTCATCGCGAGTCGTCCGGCGGGTCGTCGGCCTTCTCGTCCTCAGGGGCGATCGATTCGCGGTACTGGTTGGGGAGCGAGTCGACGTCCCGCAGGGCGGCGATCGCCCATTTCACTTCGACCCCCGGGGCAATCGACATCTGCACCGTGTCGTCACCGTTCACGCTGGTTACCGTCCCGTACAGCCCCGACGTAGTCATGACCTGGGAGCCGAATGTGATCCGTTCGCGGACTTTGGCCTGCTGTGCAGCAGCGCGTTCGCGGTTGCGCCGGGTGAACACCAGCATCGCCAACAGCAGCAGGGCGAGCACGATAAGGGGCAGTGCACTTTTCACGGTTGGATACCTCGGGTGTGGTTAGCGACGCCCGCGAGTGTAGGCGCTTCGTTACTCAACGACTGCACAGCCGCCCAGGTGCCCGCGTAGCTTACCGGTCGAACAGCGTGGCGGTGCCGTCGCCGCGGGGCCGGACGAGGCCGAGGTGCGCCCAGGCCGCGGGCGTGGCGACCCGCCCACGCGGGGTGCGGGCGAGCAGCCCGGCGCGGACGAGGTACGGCTCGGCGACCTCCGCGACGGTCTCCACCTCCTCACCGACGGCCACGGCGAGATTGCCGACGCCGACCGGCCCGCCGGCGAAACGCCGCACCAAGGCATCGAGGACCGCCCGGTCGAGCCGGTCGAGTCCCAGTTCGTCCACGTCGTAGACGGCAAGGGCCTCCCGCGCGGCGGGCTCGGAGACGACTCCGTCGGCACGCACCTCGGCGAAATCGCGCACCCGGCGCAACAGGCGGTTGGCGATGCGCGGCGTGCCCCGGGAGCGGCCGGCGATCTCGGTGGCGCCGTCGGCGCGCAGGTCGACGCCCAGCAGAGCCGCTGAGCGGAACAGGATCGTCTCCAGGTCGGCGATGTCGTAGAAGTCGAGATGCCCGGTGAAGCCGAAGCGGTCGCGCAGCGGGCCGCTGAGCAGTCCCGCGCGGGTGGTGGCCCCCACCAGCGTGAACGCCGCGAGGTCGAGCGGGATCGCCGTCGCGCCGGGGCCCTTGCCGACCACGACGTCGACCCGGAAGTCCTCCATCGCCATGTAGAGCAGTTCCTCGGCGGGCCGGGCCACCCGATGGATCTCGTCGATGAACAGCACCTCGCCCGGACCGAGACTGGTAAGCAGCGCCGCCAGGTCCCCGGCCCGCTCGATGGCCGGCCCGCTGGTGACCCGGATCGACGTGTTCAGCTCGGTGGCGATGATCATGGCCAGGCTCGTCTTGCCCAGTCCGGGTGGCCCGGAGAGCAGGATGTGATCGGGAGGATGCCCACGGCGCAGGGCGCTGGCAAGGACGAGCTCGAGCTGCTCGCGCACCTTCGGCTGACCCGGAAACTCGGCGAGCCGCTTAGGTCGCAGGCTCGCCTCGATCTCGCGCTCCCCGACAACCGCCAGGGGCGAAACCAGGTCTGGCTCACTCATCGCGTTCGTCCCAGCAATTGGATGCTTTGCCGCAGCAGAGCCGACACGTCCGGCGACTCGCCGGCGTCGGCGGCCACGACATCGATCGCGTCCGCGGCTTCCTTGCCGGTGAAGCCGAGCCCGGCGAGGGCGTGGCGCAACTGCTCGCGCCACGGCGCGACCGGTGCGACGCCCAGGTTGACGGCTGCGGTCTCGACGGCGCCGATCCGGTCGCGCAACTCGAGGATGATGCGCTCGGCGCCCTTGCGCCCGATCCCGGGCACCCGGGTCAGCGCGGCGATGTCGTCAGTGGCGATGGCCCGGCGGACCTCACGCGGCGGGTGCACCGCCAGGATGGTCTGCGCCAGCTTGGGGCCGACCCCGTTGGCTGTCTGCAGCAGTTCGAACAGCGAGCGCTCGTCGTCGTCGGCGAACCCGAACAGCGTGAGCGAGTCCTCGCGGACGACGAGGCTGGTCGCCAGCCGTGCCTGCTCGCCGACGCGCAGCCGGGCCAGCGTGCCCGGCGAGCACGACACGGCGAGGCCCACACCGCCCACGTCGACCACCGCGCCGTCCGGGCCGACCGCAGCGACCAGCCCGCGCACGCTCGCAATCACCGTGCCCCCTGCTCGCTCATCGCGCCATCCTCGCCGCGGCGGCGAGTCGGGCCTGCGCCGCCCCCCGCCACAGCTGGCAGATCGCGAGCGCCAGCGCGTCGGCGGCGTCGGCGGGCCGCGGCGTCTCAGGCAAGTTGAGCAGCCGGCCGACCATGGCGCCGACCTGCGCCTTGCCGGCCGCGCCGGAGCCCGTCACTGCAGCCTTGACTTCGCTCGGGGTGTGCAGCGCGACCGGTACGCCGGCCCTGGCGGCCGCCACGATGGCGAGCCCGGATACCTGGGCCGTGCCCATGACGGTGCGCACGTTGTGCTGGCTGAACACCCGCTCGACGGCGACGACGTCCGGCGTGAACCCCGCGATCGCGGCACCGAGCGCCTCCGCGACCGCCACCAGTCGCTCTCCGACGTCGAGGCCGGACGGAGTGCGCACGACCTGCACGTCCACCAGTGCGAGCTGCCGGCCGGACGCACCGTCGACGACACCGATGCCGCAGCGCGTCATGCCCGGATCGACTCCCAGCACTCGCACGCGATTCCCCTTCACGCCGAACGGACGTTCGACAGCCTAGGTGCCATGGCGCGAACGGCGGCGCAGACACACCGCGAACGCTCAGTACGCTTCGCGGGGTGTGGAATAACGGGACCGCGTTCCGCCGTGGGTTCCGGCCGCGTATGCGAGTCAGCCCGATCTTCCTGGCATTCGTCGCGCTCACCGCATTCGGCGGCTGGCTGAGTTTCGACGACTCACGCTCCGCGGCGCGCTTCGGTGTGTTCTGCTTCGTGGTGGGCGGCTGGGTGGTGTCACTGTGCCTGCACGAGTTCGGGCATGCGTACATCGCCTTCCGGGCCGGTGACCGCAGCGTCGAGGCAGCCGGATACCTGACGCTGAACCCGCTCAAGTACGCCCACCCGTTCCTCTCGATCGTGCTGCCCGTGATATTCATCGCGCAGGGCGGCATCGGGCTGCCGGGTGGCGCGGTGTATCTGCACCCACATGCCTTCCGCAACCGGGCGATGCAGAGCGCGGCAGCGGCGGCCGGCCCGGTGTCGAACGCCGTGTTCGCGTCGATCCTGCTACTGCTCGCGCGGGGGCACGGCGACGGGCAGCACTACCACTTCTGGTCCGGGGTCGCCTTCCTGGGATTCCTTCAGATCAGCGCCACGATCCTGAACCTGCTGCCCATCCCCGGGTTGGACGGCTACGCGATCATCGAACCGTACCTGGACCGGCAGACGGCACGCGGTTTCGAGCCGGTCAAGCCGTGGGGCATGCTCGGGGTGTACGTGCTGCTGCAAATCCACCAGCTCAACGTGTGGTTCTTCAACCTGGTGGAGCGGATATATGACGCGAGCGGTGCACCCACGGGATGGTGGGCGGTGGGCTACAACCTGTTCCGCTTCTGGCGCCAGACTTCAGTCGGCTTCTAGCCGACGGCCGCCATCACCTCGTCGCTCACGTCGAAGTTGGCGTACACGTTCTGGACGTCGTCGCAGTCTTCGAGCGCGTCAATGAGCCGGAACACCTTGCGGGCGCCCTCCTCGTCGAGCGGCACCTGCACGCTCGGCACGAACGATGCCTCGGCCGACTCGTAGTCGATGCCGGCATTCTGGAGCGCGGTACGCACCGGGACCAGGTCGCCGGCCTCGCTGACCACCTCGAATGCCTCGTCCAGGTCGTTGACCTCCTCGGCACCGGCGTCGAGCACCGCGGCCAGCACGTCGTCCTCCGTGACGCCGCCGGCCTTGGGCACGATCACGACGCCCTTGCGGGTGAACAGGTACGACACCGAGCCTGGGTCGGCCATGGAGCCACCGTTGCGGCTCATCGCCGTACGCACCTCGCTGGCCGCCCGGTTGCGGTTGTCGGTGAGGCACTCGATGAGGATTGCGACGCCGTTCGGCCCGTAGCCCTCGTACATGATCGTCTGCCATTCGGAGCCGCCGGCCTCGGCGCCGGAGCCCCGCTTCACCGCGCGGTCGATGTTGTCGAGGGGAACCGAGTTCTTGCGAGCCTTCTGAATGGCGTCGTACAGCGTCGGGTTGCCGTCCGGATCACCGCCGCCGGTACGCGCCGCCACCTCGATGTTCTTGATCAGCTTCGCGAAGAGCTTGCCCCGCTTGGCGTCTACCACGGCCTTCTTGTGCTTCGTCGTGGCCCATTTCGAGTGGCCGCTCATGTCATCCCTCGTTCTTCGCGCAAGCGCTCATCGCCCGCTCGCTCCGCTCATCGGCCCGCGGGCCGGCGATGCTCACTCGCTCGAATTCCTCACCATGTCGCAGAAGTACGCGTGTACGCGTCCGTCGCCCATCAGCTCCGGATGAAACGACGTGGCCAGCAACTGTCGCTGACGAACCGCAACAATCTTACCCGCGGCGGGTCCGGTGGTGACGGCCGCGAGTGGCGTGGCCGCGGGACCCACGGACTCGACCCACGGCGCCCGGATGAATACCGCGTGCACCGGCCCGTCGTCTATCCCGGCAATGGTGAGGTCCTCCTCGAACGAGTCCACCTGGCGGCCGAACGCGTTGCGACGCACGGTCATGTCCATTCCGCCGAAGGTTTCCTGGCCCACGGCGCCGTCGACGATCCGGTCGGCGAGCAAGATCATGCCGGCGCACGAGCCGTACACGGGCAGCCCCTCGCCGATGAGCTTGCGCAGTGGCTCGATCAGCTCGAAGGTGCGGGCCAGCTTCGCCATGGTCGTCGACTCGCCGCCGGGCAGCACCAGGCCCGACAACCCCTCGAGCTCCTCCGGCCGGCGCACCCGTACGGCGCGCACGCCGCAGGGACGAAGCGCGGCGAGGTGCTCGCGCACGTCGCCCTGCAGGGCGAGCACACCGATGGTGACAGGCACCGAGACGGTCATCCCGCGCCCCCGCTCATCGCTAGTGCCGGTGCGCGGTGGCGTTGGCGTACGGCTTGGCGTGCTTGGAGGTGGACGGGCGCAGTACCAGGCTGCCGAGCAATTCGGAGGTCGCCGCCGCGACCGCGTCGACCGCCTGCTGGAACGCCTCGGCGTTGGCCGCCGACGGCGCGCGCATACCGGCGACCTTGCGCACGTACTGCAGGGCGGCCGCCTCGATGTCGTAGTCGGTGACGTTCTCGACGAACGGAGGGCGGAGTGTGTGGATGTTGCGGCACATGGCTACCAGCCCCGCTCGGCCAGCCGGTGCGGTGCCGGCACGTCCTCGACGTTGATGCCGACCATCGCCTCGCCGAGACCGCGGGAGGCCTTGGCAATCACATCGGGGTCGTCGTAGAACGTGGTGGCCCTGACGATCGCCTCGGCGCGGCGGGCCGGGTCGCCGGACTTGAAGATGCCCGAGCCGACGAACACGCCCTCAGCCCCCAGCTGCATCATCATCGCGGCGTCGGCCGGAGTGGCGATGCCACCGGCGGTGAACAACACGACCGGCAGCTTGCCTGCCGTCGCGACCTCGGCCACCAGCTCGTACGGCGCCTGAAGCTCCTTCGCCGCCACGAACAGCTCATCCTCCGGCAAGTTCTGCAACCGGCGTATCTCGGCGCGGATGGCACGCATGTGGGTAGTCGCGTTCGAGACGTCGCCGGTACCGGCCTCGCCCTTGGAGCGGATCATCGCGGCGCCTTCGGTGATGCGCCGCAGCGCCTCCCCCAGGTTGGTCGCGCCGCATACGAACGGCACCGTGAACGCCCACTTGTCGATGTGATTGGCGTAGTCGGCGGGAGTGAGCACCTCCGACTCGTCGATGTAGTCGACGCCGAGGCTCTGGAGTACCTGCGCCTCGACGAAGTGACCGATGCGGGCCTTGGCCATCACCGGAATCGAGACGGCCGCGATGATGCCGTCGATCATGTCGGGGTCGCTCATGCGCGAGACGCCGCCCTGCGCCCGGATGTCGGCGGGCACCCGCTCGAGCGCCATCACCGCCACCGCGCCGGCGTCCTCGGCGATCTTGGCCTGCTCCGGCGTGACCACGTCCATGATCACGCCACCCTTGAGCATCTCGGCCATGCCACGCTTGACGCGGGCAGTGCCGACAACGTGTTGGGTCGTGGTGCGCTGTGCATCGGGCATGCGCCAATTCTAGGGACGCCGAGCCGCCCGCCCGCCCGGCCGTTGCGACTCCAATGGCCCGCGATGAGCGTCCGCGCGAAGAGCCCGCGGTTCAACTGGCCAGTGGCGCGCCTGCGGCTACCAGGATGACCCAGGCACCACCTGGCGCGAGCGGGATCGGTTTGCCGCCTGCCGTGAGCAGTTTCGTGCCGGATTTCTCGGACGGCCGCGACCAGATCCCGTCGATGCGCTTGCCATCGCGGAAGACCACGACGGTGCGGCGACCGATCGAGTGCGTGTACTGCGCCGGGTTGCCTGCCACGTCGACGTCGCCGGGATGCACGCTGACCTTGCAGTACTGCACGATCACGTTTCGAGTCGCAATCACACGGCCGTCGGCAGCGACCTGCGGAACCCCGCCGATCAGCCGCACGTACTTGTGGCGGACCCGATCCCACCGGAAGTCGACCGGAGTGCCGCCGACCACCGTATGGACCGCCTGGCCGCGCGACGAGGCGCGCACCCCGCTGAGCTTCCCTGCCCACGTAAAGCCGATGCTCTTCGCGGACGCACCGTGACCGCTGGCGCTCACCGCCGCGAGGTTCGAGGTGAGGTTGTACGGCGCCGAACGGCCTCCGTCGCGGGCAAACCCGACTCCGCCACGGTCGTTGATCACCGAGTGCAGGATGGATCGGTCGAGGGTGGGCAGTGAATCGCCGCCGCCGCCCGACGCGACGAGGGTGATCCGGCCGTACTGGCTGAGTAGTTCGGGGTCACTGGTTCGCACGCTCCGCACCGCCTCGACAACAGGCTTGTGCGACGCGAACACCGCGACGAGCCGGGTGAGTCCGCCTTCGGCCTGCTCGACGTAGACAATGTCGGCCTGATCGATGCCGCGCTGCGGACGGCCGTTCTCGGTGTCGTCGATCTTCACGGCGACGACCGGTCCCTTCGGCACTGGGCCCACGCCGGTGAGCGGGTTCACCGGCTTGGGCCTGGGCTTGGGCTTCGGCCTCGGCTTGGGCTTGGGCTTGGGCTTCGGCTTGGGTGAGCTCGTCGTGGGCGGCGGCGGTGGTACGGCCGACAGCGCCGCAGCATCCGAGGAGCCGACGCCCGCGGCCACGAGCCCGCCAGCAGTGCCGCCGGCAGCGAGGGCCACCACGAGCACGCCCGCAGCGGCCTTCTGCATGGGCGTAAGTCGCGCGACGAACGCGGTCAGACGCTCCCCGAAATTCACCTGCTGATCTCCTCGTGAGTTGACGAGCCGCCCGGCGGCTCGTAGATGGGCAGGGTGTCGTCGATGTCGAAAAACTGCGGCATGTCCCGATGCCCGGCGAGGCGCAGCAACCGGGGCATCCGGCGGCCCCGCAACGCTCGGGTGTCGCGGACCGCGTCGTTGTAGAAGCGCCGGGCGATCAGGACCCGGGTGCCCGCCTCCCGCAGCTCCTCGACGGCGGACGGCGACAGGTCGGCGTGCTGGCCGGCGAGGTCGATCATGGCGCGGCCGACGGCGTTTTCAGCGCCTTCCCGGTCGTCGAGCGAGGCGGAAAGTGCCGATTCGGAAACGCGCTCGAGCCGCGCTCGCTCCTCGTTGCGTAGCACCCCGACCGACGACTCCGCCACATGCAGCAAGGCGGCCGCGCGGCGCACCAGTTGCGCGTCCAGCGCAGCCTGCGCAGCGTCGACCCGGGCGTGCAGCCGGTCGAGGCGGGTGATCGTGAACGTGATCCAGCTGGTGATCAACACGGCGACGACGACCGCGGCGATCAGCCAGCCTGCGGTCAGCATGGTGCGTCAGCCTAACGGGGCCCCCGCCGGCCTCGATCGAACGGCGCTCCGGCGCCGGCGATCGCGAGTTCGTAGACGCGCAGCACCTCCCGGACGACCGTCGACCAGTCGTACGGGACCACGGCCTTGGCAGCCGCCTCGGTCAGCCGCCGTCGCAACGCCCCGTCGTCGAGCACCCGGTCCAGCTCGCCGGCCAAGGCCGCCGAGTCACCGATCGGGAACAGCTGCCCTGCCACGCCACCACCGAGCACCCGCTTGAACGCCTCGAGCTCGCTCGCCACGATCGGGGTGTGCGCCGCCATGGCCTCGAGCAGGATCACCCCGAAGCTCTCCTGCCCGGTGTTGGGCGCGCAGTACACGTCGACGCTCTTGAGCATGCGCGCTTTGTCGTGCTCGCTCACCTGGCCCATCAGGTCGATCCGGTCGCGAACGATCCGCGGGACCCCTGCTAGGAACTCCTCGGCCTCGCCCCGTCCGGCGACGAGCAGCCGCAGCCCGGGCCGCTTCGGCACCAACCTCTCGAGCGCCGGCACGAGCACGTCCATGCCCTTGCGTGGCTCGTCGTAGCGGCCGATGAACCCGACCGTCCCGCCCGCCCGCGGGTAGCCGGGCAGCGGCCGTGCGTGCGTGTAATGCGACACAGCCACGCCGTTCGGGATGACGACCGCGTCGGCGCCCAGGTGCTCGACGATCACCTTGCGCGCGGCGTCGGACACCGCGATACGCCCGGACAGCTTCTCCAGGAACGGCTGGAGCACGGTGTCGGACATCGCCAGCCACCGCGACTTGGTGAGCGCCACGTGGAAAGTCGCCACCAGTGGCCCGTCGTGGATCATGCAGGCGAGTAGCGACAAGCTCGGCGGCGCCGGTTCGTGCACATGGACCACGTCGAAGTCGCCGTCGCGCAGCCAGCGGCGCACCCGGGTGGCCGAGACGAGGCCGAACTGGAGCCGCGCCACCGAGCCGTTGTACGGGATCCGGACGGCCCGCCCCGCAGTCACCACATAGCGCGCCAGGTCGGGGATGTCGTCGTCGCCGGGCGCCAGCACCGAGACGACATGGCCGAGGTCGAGCAGCGCCTCCGCGAGGTCGCGCACGTGTGCCTGAACGCCTCCGGGGATGTCCCAGGAGTACGGGCAGACGATGCCGATGCGCACGGGGCTATCCGGGTCTATGGCCGTTCGACGCGGCGGTGCGGACCGACAGATCCGCCACCCACAGCTTCTGGAGCATGTGCCAGTCCGCGGGATGCGCGGCGACCTGCCCGGCGAAGGCGTCGGCCAACGCCTGCGTCCCGGTGCGGACCTTCTGCGCGAGGCGAGTGCCGGCCGGCTCGATCGGCTCGCCGATCCACTGGCCCCAGCCACCATCCGGCGTGAACCACAGGCCTACCGGCAGCAGCACGGCACCGGTGGTCGCGGCGAGCAGTGCCGGTCCGCCCGGCATGCGGGCCGTCTCGCCGAAGAAGTCCACGTCGACGCCGTTTCGTGACAGGTCCCGGTCGGCGACCAGACACACGGCCCGACCCGAGCGCAGCCGCTGCGCCAGCGCCTCCGACGGCGACGCTCCCCCGGTGAGCGGCAGCACCTCCATGCCCAGGCTCTCCCGGTATGCGACGAAGCGGTCGAACAGCGAGTCCGGCTTGAGCCGTTCGGCAACGGTGGTGAACGGGTAGCCGCGGCCGATCAGCCAGATCGCGGCGACATCCCAGTTGCCCATATGCGGCAGCGCCAGGATGAGGCCCTTGCCGGCGCGGGCTGCCGCGTCGATGTTCGCGGCGCCGGTCGTGTTCGCCTCAGCGCCGGCGGCTACGGCCCGCTTGTCCATCCTCGGGAGCCGGAACGTTTCCAGCCAGTACCTCGCGTAGGAACGCAGACCCGCACCGACGAGCTCATCCAGCTGCGCCTCACTGGCGTCCGGAACCACCCGGCGCAGGTTGCGCCGCAGCTGCTGCGCACCCTTGCCGTCCCGGGCAGTGGCGACGTCGGCGACTGCCTGGAAGGCTCGCCGCGCGAACGGTGCCGGCAGCGATTTCACCGCGCCCCATCCCGCGGCGAAGCTCAGGTCGAGAGCACGGGCGCGCAGCTCGCCAGCCCTCACCGTGGCCTCCTCGCCCAAGCGCTCATCGCGCCCCGCTCTCGTCGCGGGACTGCTGCCACACCGTAGCGAGCCGCTGAATCACGGTGATCGCCGAGGCGCCCACCAACACCCAGACGGCGATCGCCTGCACGTAAGGCACCCGCAGGTGCTCGCCGGAGAGCCCCGTCCCGACCAGGATGATGATGAGCCGCTCGGCGCGTTCCGCGATACCGACCGTGGCGGAGAGCCCGACGCCTTCGGCGCGGGCGCGGATGTAGGAGGTGAGCTGGCCGAGCACCAGGCACAGCAGGCAGCCGGCCAGCATCCACGGCTGGTCGTGCCGGGCGAAGTACCACCCGATCGAGCCGAATACGGCGGCGTCCACGATGCGGTCTCCGGTGGAGTCGAGCACCGCGCCGAACTTGGTGGAGGTGCCACCGGCCCGAGCGACCGCGCCGTCGACCACGTCCAGCATCACGAAGCCCCAGATCAGTATGGTTCCGGAGAACCACCACCCCCGCGTGAAGAAGATCAATGCGGCGGCGGTGGCGCCCACCGTGCCCGTGATCGTGATCTGGTCCGGGGTCACGCCGGCTCGGGCGAGCCGGACACCGAGCGGGTTGATCGTCTTCGATACCCACTCGCGAGCGTGAATGTTCAACACGTGTCGGCGATCCTCTGCTCGGTCGGCGCGCTCACGATAGCGGCCCGGACACCCTGATCTTGCCGATCCGCTTGTCGCGCGCTACGGATGGGTGTCGAATGCGAGAACGCCCGGTGTCAGCGAGAGGATGCTCCATGTCGACGAAGAAAACCGCGACGAAGACCCAGGTGGCCGCCATCGAGACCGCCGACCGCCCGGAAAAGATCCGCAACGTCGCGCTCGTCGGCCACTCCGCGGCGGGAAAGACGACGCTCGTCGAGGCGCTGCTCGCCGCCACCGGCGCGATCGGGCGCGCCGGCACGATCGCTGACGGCACCACGGTCAGTGACTCGGATCCCGTCGAAGTGGCCCAGCAACGTTCCGTCGTCCTCTCGGTGTGTCCGCTGCGGCACGACGACGTGGTGATCAATCTGCTCGACACCCCCGGCTATCCCGACTTCACCGGCGAGCTGCGTGCCGGGCTGCGGGCCGCCGACGCGGCGTTGTTCGTCGTGTCGGCCACCGACGACATCGACCCGATCACCGTGTCGATCTGGGAGGAGTGCGCCCGGCTCGGCACGCCGCGGGCCATCGTCGTCACCAAGCTGGACGCTCCGCGCGCGTCGCTCGGCTCCGCGGTGGCCGGGTGCCAGCGCGTTTTCGGCGGTGCCGATGGGCAGGCGGTGCTGCCGGCGTACCTCACCGTGGGCGGTGGACCCGAGCAGGCACCCGACGGGCTGGTGGGGCTGCTCAGCCGCACCGTCTACGACTACTCCGCAGGCTTCCCGCCCAAGGAGATGCCATTCTCCGCGGACATCGCCGTCGACGGTGACGTCGAGACGTCCCGCAACGCGCTGATCGAGGCGATCATCAACAACAGCGAGGACGAGACGCTGCTCGACCGCTACCTGGGCGGCGAGGACATCGAGCTCGACGTCCTGATCGACGACCTGGAGACCGCCGTCGCCCAGGGCACGTTCTACCCGGTGATGCCCGTGTGCGCTTCGAGCGGACTCGGCATGGCTGAGCTGCTCGACCTCTTGACAGGCGCGTTCCCGTCCCCGGTGGAACGGGAGCTGCCGCCCGCCATGCCGCTCTACGGCGCGACCGTGGAGCTGAACGGGTGCGACCCGGGCGGACCGCTGCTCGGGGAGATCGTGCGCACCACAGTCGACCCGTACCTGGGCCGGCTATCGGTGCTACGACTGTTCTCCGGAACGCTCGTCCCGGAGACGGCAGTGCACATCTCCGGGCACGGCGGCGAGTCACGCGGGCACCCCGACCACGACGCCGACGAGCGGGTCGGCCAGATCTTCTCGCCGCTGGGAACCACCCTGCGGCCGATCGAGCGGGCGATTGCCGGTGACATCTGTGCGATCGCCCGGCTCGGCAGCGCCGAGACGGGCGACACGATCTCGGCGAAAGCAGCCCCGCTGCTCATCGAGCCGTGGGAGATGCCTGAGCCGCTGCTGCCCGTGGCCGTCCACGCCGCGACGCGCGCGGACGAGGACGCGCTGGCCAAGGCGCTCACCCGGCTCACCGCCGGGGATCCGACGGTGCGCATCGAGCGGCAGCAGGAGACCGGGCAGCTCGTGCTGTGGTGCCTCGGCGAGGCGCACGCCGACGTCGTGCTCGAACGCCTGCGCGTCACCGGGGCGCACGTCGAGACAGTGCCACTGCGAGTGGCACTCCGTGAGACGTTCATGTCGGAGGCGCGCGGGCACGGGCGGCTGGTGAAGCAGTCCGGCGGGCACGGACAGTACGCCGTGTGTGACGTGATTGTGACGCCGCTGCCGCGCGGTGAAGGCACCCAGTTCGCCGAGAAGGTGGTCGGCGGCGCCGTGCCCTCGCAGTTCATCGGCTCGGTCGAGAAGGGCGTGCGGGCGCAGCTGACGCAGGGCCTGGACAACGAGCACGTGCCGGTCGTCGACGTCCTCGTGACGCTGGTCGACGGCAAGGCGCACACCGTCGACTCATCCGATGCCGCGTTCCAGACAGCCGGCGGTCTGGCGTTGAAGGACGCAGCCGCGAACGGCTCCGTGGCACTCCTCGAGCCGCTGGCCACCGTCGACGTCACCGTTCCGGACACGTACGTCGGCGCCGTCATGTCGGATCTCTCCGGCCGCCGCGGCCGGGTCACCGGCACCGAGCCCGACCCGACCGCGCCCACCGGCATGGAGCGCACGATCGTGCACGCCGAGGTGCCCGACGCCGAACTCACCCGCTATGCCATCACGCTGCGCTCGCTGACGGCCGGCACCGGCCGCTTCGCGCGGCGGTTCGCCCGGTACGAGGTGGTGCCGGCGAACGTGGCGTCCACGATGCGAACCGCGTCGCGTTCGTGAGCTAGCGGCGGCGCGATCGGGTCCCGAACAGCCCCCAGGTGACCTCCCGGCCCAGGGAGCTGGCCGCCGAGCATTCCGGCAGCTGCGGCCTTCTCGGCGTGGCCGCCGTGTTCCCGAGCAGGCGCGGTCTCGCCGGCGGCCGGCGCCGGCGCCGGCGCCGGAGCGAGCTTGGCGGCGAGCTTCTCGTACGCCGACTCGCGGTCGACCGCCTGGCCGTAGGTTGCCGATAGCGGCGAGGACGCCACCGCCGCACCGTTTGCGTCACCGCGTCGAGGAACGCCTTCGAGGCGCCGTCGAAGAGCAGGTGCGCCTCGTCGAAGAAGAACACCAGCTTGGGCTTGTCGAGATCGCCCACCTCGGGCAGCTCGTGAAAGAGATCAGCAAGCAGCCACATCAGAAACGTGCTGAACAGCTGCGGGCGGTGCTGCAGGTTGCTCAACTCGATCGAGCTGATCACTCCCTTGCCGTCAGGGGAGGCGCGTAGCAGATCCTTCGTCTCCCATTCGGGCTCGCCGAAGAACACCTCGCCGCCCTTGTCGGACAAGCCGATCAGCTCGCGCCGTATCACGCCGGCAGTGGCCGGTGAAAGTCCGCCGAGCCCGGACAGATCCGACTTGCCCTCGGGGCTGGCCAGATACCGGATGACGGCCTGGAGATCCTTCAGATCGAGCAGCGCGAGGCCGGCCTTGTCGGCGAAGTGGAAGACAAGCTCGAGCGAGGATTCCTGGGTGTCGTTCAGGCCGAGGACCTTGGATAGCAGAGTCGGGCCGAACGACGTCATGGTTGCGCGCAGCGGCACCCCGGTGCCGACGCCACCGAGGGCCAGGAACTCGACCGGGTACGCCGTCGGTGTCCAGTCGTCCTGCGTATCCGCTGCCCGTTGGGTGACCTTGTCACTGGGCGTGCCGGTTGAGCGTGGACAGTGGGACCCGGATATGCGCGTCCGGGTACACCGACCCGTCGAGCACGACCGAGCCGAACTCCAGCGCGGGCCCCTGGAACGCGTATCCGCCGGCAATGCGCTTGGCGTCGTCGGCCTGCCGCCCGGACGTCGAGGTGCTCTCGCTCATACGTAGCCTCCCCATCAAGGCATGCCATCCGAAGCCTAGGCGACGGCCAGGCCGCTAACCCCACACCTCGGCGGCGGTCTCGACGATCAGCCGGAGCTTGGCGATCTGCTCGTCGATGGTGAGGTCATTGCCCTCGACGGTGGATGAGAAGCCGCACTGTCCGGACAGGCACAACTGCTCGATGGGCACGTACCGGCTCGCCTCGTCGATGCGCCGCTTCAGGTCGTCCTTGGACTCCAGCTCGGGGCGCTTGGTCGTGACCAGGCCCAGCACCACCTGCTTGCCGGGCGGTACGAAGCGCAGCGGCGCGAACCCGCCGGAACGGGGGTCGTCGTACTCCAGGAAGAAGCCGTCGACCTCGAGCCGGCCGAACAGTGCCTCGGCGACGAAGTCGTAGCCACCCTCGGCGGTCCACGCCGACCGGTAGTTGCCGCGGCACAGGTGCGTGGTGACGTGTAGCCCGGCGGGTCGGTCGGCCAGGGCGGCGTTGATCTGGCGGATGTAGCGCTCGTGTTGGTGCTCGGGGTCGCCACCCTTGGCAGCGAGCTCGGCCCGCTGCGCGGGGTCGTTCAGATAGGCCAGGCTCGTGTCGTCCAGCTGCAGGTAAGTACAGCCGAGCGCAGCGATCCCGGCCACCTGCTTGGCGTACGCCGCTGACAGATCGGCCCAGAACTGCTCGTCGTCCGGGTACACGGACCGGTCGATCGCCGCCGGGCCGCCGCGGTAGTGGACCATGCTCGGCGACGGGATGGTCAGCTTCGGCACGGCAGTCGTGACCGTGTCGCGCAGGAACGAGAACGCCGGCCCGAAGATCGGCTCGTCCAGGCCGATCTTGCCGTCGATGCGCAGCGCCGCCGAGGTGAAGTCCAGGTTCCCGTAGGCATTTCGGAAATGCACCAGAATCTGTTCGTCGGTGCGGTGTACGCCCTGCAGCTGGTAGATGAAGTCCATGTGCCATGACGTGCGGCGAAACTCACCGTCGGTGGCGCTTTGCAGGCCGATGTCTTCCTGCATACGCACTGCGGCGCGGATGGCGTCGTCCTCTACGGCACGCAGCTGGTCGGCGCTGATCCGGCCGGCGGCGTGGTCGGCGCGAGCCCGCACGAGCGGGGGCGGGCGCAGCAGGCTGCCGACGTGATCGGCCCGGAACGGGGGTTGGCTACGACGGGTCATGAGCGGTCCCTTCGGTCGGAGGCTCGACGACGCCGGGAACGGCCGCACGGAGGCGGGCGATCGTCTCCGGGGGACGGCGACTGGTGCGATTGCCGGGCCGCAGCTCAGTTGTCCGGCAGGTTCAGCTTGGAGAGGTCCGGCAGCTCGGTGCCCGGCGGTAGCTGCGCGGGTAGGTTACCGAAGCCGCCCGGGAAGCCGGCCGGCATCCGCGGCTGCGTCGGGCCGCGTCCGGATTGGCGACGGCCCTGACCCTTCTTGCCCTTCTTGCCCTTCGCCTTGGTCGGTTTGCGGCGCGCAGCGGGCAGGCCCATCGCGCCGCCCATCTGCTGCATCATCTTGCGCGCTTCGAAGAACCGGTCGACGAGTTGGTTCACCTCGGTGACCGAGACGCCTGACCCGTTGGCGATCCGCAGCCGCCGTGACCCGTTGATGATCTTGGGATTCTCCCGCTCGGCCGGGGTCATGCCGCGGATGATCGCCGCCGTGCGGTCGAGGTCGCGGTCGTCGACCTGGTTCACTGCGTCCTTGAGCTGCCCCATGCCCGGCATCATGCCGAGCAAGCTCGAGAGCGAGCCCATACGGCGAACGGCCGAG
This sequence comes from Jatrophihabitantaceae bacterium, assembly GCA_036506155.1. Lineage (GTDB taxonomy): Bacteria > Actinomycetota > Actinomycetes > Mycobacteriales > Jatrophihabitantaceae > DASXRA01. The sequence goes on along the minus strand of DASXSF010000045.1, from coordinate 14,544 downwards.
AGCTGATCGAGGAAGTCCTCGAGCGTGAACTGGTTGCCGCTGGCGAGCTTGCTCGCCATCTTCTCGGCCTCGGCGTCGTCGAAGTGCTTCTGTGCCTGTTCGATCAGGGTCAACACGTCGCCCATGCCGAGGATGCGCGAGGCCATCCGGTCGGGGTGGAAGACGTCGAAGTCCTCGAGCTTCTCACCGTTGGACGCGAACATGATCGGCTGCCCGGTCACGTACCGCACCGAAAGCGCCGCGCCGCCGCGGGCGTCACCGTCGAGCTTGGTGAGCACCACGCCGCTGAAGCCCACGCCGTCGCGGAACGCCTCGGCGGTGTTCACCGCGTCCTGGCCGACCATGGCGTCGACGACGAACAGCACCTCGTCCGGCTCGATGGCATCGCGGATGTCCGCGGCCTGCTGCATCATCTCGGTGTCGATGCCCAGCCGGCCGGCGGTGTCGACGATCACCATGTCGTGCTGGGCGCGCCGCGCGAACTCGATCGAGTCGCGCGCCACCGCCACTGGATCCCCCAAACCATTGCCGGGCTGTGGCGCATACACCTCGACGCCGGCCCGCTCGCCGACCACCTGCAACTGGGTGACTGCGTTGGGGCGCTGAAGATCGGCAGCTACCAGCACCGGTGTGTGACCCTGCTCGCGCAGCCAGCGGGCAAGCTTGCCGGCAAGCGTCGTCTTGCCGGAACCCTGCAGTCCGGCCAGCATGATCACCGTCGGCGGCGTCTTCGCGAACCGTAGCCGGCGCGTCTCACCGCCGAGGATCGCGATCAGCTCCTCGTTCACGATCTTGATGACCTGCTGGGCCGGATTGAGTGCCTTGGAGACCTCCTCGCCGCGGGCGCGCTCTTTCAGCGCCGCGACGAACTGGCGCACCACCGGCAGCGCCACGTCCGCCTCGAGCAGCGCGATACGGATCTCGCGCGCTGTGGCGTCGATGTCGGCGTCGGAGAGCCGGCCCTTGCCGCGCAGGGCGGTGAAGACCTGGGACAGGCGGTCGGAGAGCGTGTCGAACACGGCGCCCAGAGTACGTGCCGAGAGCTCACTCGTGCCGCGCGAGCAGGCACAGGGCGTCCGCCAGCGAGCGCTCAGTGCAGGCCGCGGCCGCCGTCGACGTAGAGCACCTGCCCGGTGACGTAGCCGGACTCCTCGGCCGCGAAGAACGCCACGGCGTTGGCGATGTCGGCCGGCACGCCGCCACGACGCACCGGTGCCGCCTGCGCGGCCGCATTGCGCATGGCCTCGATCGTGGTGCCCATCCGCTCGGCGGTGGCCACCGTCATCGCGGTCTCGACGAAGCCCGGGGCTACCGCGTTCGCGGTGACGCCGAACGGACCCAGCTCTATGGCCAGCGTCTTGGTGAATCCTTGCAGCCCAGCTTTCGCCGTCGAGTAATTCGCCTGCCCGCGATTGCCCAGCGCTGAGGTCGACGACATCGAGATGATCCGCCCGTACCGCGCCTGCACCATGTGCCGCTGCGCGATCTGGCTGGCGATGAACGCACCCCGAAGGTGCACGCCCATGACTGTCGTCCAGTCGTCGTCGGTCATCTTGAACAGCAGATTGTCCCGGATGACGCCGGCGTTGTTCACCAGGATGTGCAGCCCTCCGAACTCGGCCACGACTCGGTCGACGGCCGCCTGCACCTGATCGCGCTGCGACACATCCGCACCGACCCCGAGCCCGCCGAACTCCTCCGCGACCGTACGGGCACCCGCGTCGTCAAGATCAAGGACGGCCACCCGCGCACCACCGGCCGCGAACCGCCGGGCCACCTCGGCGCCGATTCCCTGCGCGCCGCCCGTCACCAGCGCGACCCGGTCCTGAACACCTGGCATGCGGGAACACTACCCAGACCGATGCCGCCGACCGACCAGCCGCTGACCGCGTCAGTCGCCGGCCTGGCCGGTGGACAGCCCGGCCAGCACCAGGTCGGCGATCTCGGTGCCGATCTGCTCGGGCCGCACCCGTCCGGCCGGTCGATACCACCGCGGCATCTCGTTGACCACGCCGAAGATCGTGAACGCGACCGTCTCCGGTGAGGCCACCGAGCTGAACTGCCCGCGCCCCTGCGCATCGTCCACCAGCTTGATCACCGCGTTCTGGTAGCGGCGCCGCTTGCTGCGCATCTGCACGATCCGCCGGTTCCCGAGCTGGGACAGCTCGCGCGAGAACACCAGCGCCTCGCGGGCGCTTCCCGCCGTCGTGTCGACAAGGTCCATGATCAGCGCACGCAGTGTCTGCGCGGGCGGCATGCGCTGCGCCAGGATGCGCTCCATGCCCTCGAGCTGGCGGTCGATCAGATCCCCGTACACGGCGTACAGCAGGTCGTCCTTGCTCGCGAAGTGGTGGTAGAAGCCGCCCTTGGCAACCCCAGCGCGGTTGATGACCTGCGACACGCTGGTCGCGTCATAGCCGTGTTCGGCGAACAAGTCGACGGCTGCGGCCAGAATGCGGCGCCGCACCGCGGTGTCGGCCGCGGTCACCGCAGCGCCGCCTTGATCTCTTGGCGGGCGATAGAGCGCAGGTGCACCTCGTCCGGACCGTCGGCCAGGTGCAGGGCGCGCAACTGGGCCCACGCGGCTGCGAGTGGCGTGTCACCCGACACCCCGGCGGCGCCGAATGTCTGGATCGCCCGGTCGAGAACGTAGGACGCCGCCCGCGGCGCGACCACCTTGATCGCCGCGATCTCGGTGCGCGCCCCCTCGACCCCAACCGTGTCGATCAGCCAGGCGGTCTTGAGCACGAGCAGCCGCGCCTGGTCGATGGCCAGCCGTGACTCGGCGATCCATTCGCGGATCACGCCCTGCCGGGCCAGCGGCATGCCGAACGTGCTCCGCGACATCGCCCGCGCGACCATCAACGACAGCGCCCGCTCCGCCATGCCGAGGCTGCGCATGCAGTGGTGGATGCGTCCGGGCCCGAGACGCGCCTGGGCCATCATGAAGCCGCCACCCGGCGGCCCGAGCAGGTTGGTTACCGGTACACGCACGTGGTCGAAGTCGATCTCACCGTGCCCGCCGTGCGGGCCGTCGTCGTAGCCGAAGACGGACGTCGAGCGGCGCACCGTGACCCCACGGCTGCGCAGCGGCACCAACACCATCGAGTGCCGCTCGTGCCGCGGTGCGTCGGGATGTATCACCGCCATGACGATCGCGACCTCGCACTCGGGCCGCAGCGCCCCGGTCGACCACCATTTGCGCCCGGTGATCACGTAGTCAGTGCCGTCGCGTTCAATGCGCGTCGCGATATTGGTGGCGTCAGACGAAGCGACATCCGGCTCGGACATGGAAAAGCAGGATCGGATGCGGGCGTCGAGCAGGGGACGCAGCCACTGCTCGTGCTGTTCATCGGTGCCGAACATGGCGAGCAACTCCATGTTTCCGGTATCCGGCGCCGAGCAGTTCATCGCTTCCGGCGCGATCCCCGGCGAGCGTCCCGAGAGCTCGGCGATAGGCGCATAGTCCAGCACCGACAGTCCGGCGCCGAAGCGCCCGTCTGGCAGGAACAGGTTCCACAGTCCGCGGGCCCGGGCTTCGCCGCGCAACGTGACGATCACATCCGGCGTGCGAAACGGTGTGCCGGCGACCCGCAGCTCCGCCGCCTGAGCCTCGAAGACCGGCTCGGCCGGGTAGACATGCTCGTCCATGAACCGCTGCACGGAGGCCTGGAGGTTTCCCGACCTGTCGCTCTGCGAGAAGTCCATCGGGGCGCGTGCCTCCTGACTCCCGCGCATCGCGGCGGGCTGGGGTACGGACCCAGACTCTAAGACCGACCGGTCGGTCTGACAAGCGGCTGGCGGAGCCCGCTCGCTAGCCGGTGACGGCGCCGAACGCCTGGCCGACGCCGTAGGTCACCGCAGCCGCGAGCCCGCCGAGCACCACCTGCCGGGTCGCGGAGAACAGCCAGCTGCGCGACGTGAACTGGGCGGTGACCGCACCGGCCACGAACAGGGCGACGATGGACACGATCGCCGACACCCACAGCACGGTCGCACCGAACGCGTACGGCAGTAACGGGATCAGCGCGCCGACCGAGAACGACATCAGCGACGAACCCGCGGCGATCCATGGGCTCGGCAAGGCGTGCGGGCTCACGCCCAGCTCCTCGCGCACGTGGATGTCGAGGGCCTGGTCGGGATCACGGGACAGCTGCGCCGCCACCCGTTCGGCGAGGTCGGAGTCGACGCCTCGCTGGACGTACATCTGCGCGAGCTCGGCCTGCTCGGCTGCCGAGTTGCGCCGCAGCTCCCTCCGCTCGACCTCGATCTCGGCGCGTGCCGACTCGTTCTGGCTCTGGACGGACACGTATTCGCCGGTGGCCATCGAAAACGCGCCGCCTACCAGGCCGGCCAATCCGGCCAGCGTGACCGCGTGCCGGCTCCCACTCGAGCTGGCACCGGCGACACCGGCGATCAACGCGAAGTTCGAGACGAGACCGTCCATCATCCCGAACACGGTCGGCCGCAACCATCCACCAGTGACATCCCGATGCTGGTGGTGGACCTCGACCTGCCTCTCGTTAGTCACTGGCCTCCGGCGTCTTGACCGCGTCCGCATCCTCGGCGGGCTCCGCCTCGCGCGCCGTCGTGTAGGGCGACTCGTCGAACACGTTGCGGTGCCGCAGGAACCAAATCAGCGCGCCGACGAAGACGATGATCGAGGTCCAGTCGTTGAGGCGTAGCCCCAGGAAGTGATGGGCAAAGTCGCTGCGCATCGCCTCGATCCACGACCGCCCCACCGTGTAGCCCATGGCGTACAACGCGAACGTGTTGCCCCGGCCGAGCCGCCACCTGCGCGCGGCCCAAACCAGGAAGAACGCCAGCCCCAGATCCCACAACGACTCGTACAGGAATGTCGGGTGGTAGTAGCCGCAGATCATCTGACCGACGTTGCCGAACCCGCAAGGCTGGGCCCGCCCGGTCGTCACGTCGATGTCATGGATCGCCAACCGCCACGGCAAATCGGTCGGCCGGCCGTAGAGCTCGTTGTTGAACCAGTTGCCCCACCGCCCGATCGCCTGCGCGGCGGCGATGCCCGGCGCCGCGGCGTCGGCGAAGGCGGTGAGCCGAATGCCCTTGCGGTGACAGCCGATCCACGCCCCAAGTAGGCCTAGCGCGATCGCACCCCAGATGCCGAGGCCACCGTCCCAGATCTTGAACGCGTCCAGCGGATGCTTGCCCTTGCCGAAGTACTTCTCGTAGTCGGTGGCGACGTGGTAGAGACGCCCCCCGATGATGCCCAGGACGATGGCCCAGAACGCCACGTCCCAGATGTCGTCCCGATCGCCACCGCGGGCCCGCCACCGGCGCGACGTGATGGCGAGCGCGACAAAGATGCCCGCGACGATGCACAGCGCGTAGGCCCGGATCGGGATCGGTCCGAGGTGCCAGACCGCGCGGGTCGGGCTGGGGATCGCAGCCAACGTGTGCACGCAGCAACCGTAGACGGTTGGCACCAGCGGCGGACGCGTGGCACAGACACACGCGTTCCCCGAGGCGCCGTCACCGGCGCCGCACGCCGTCCGCGAGTTCGGTTGCGAGCTCGCGCACGGCGCTCACCCCGGCGGCGTCGGGCTGATCCACTAGCCGTCGCACAAACGCCGAGCCGACGATCACCCCATCGGCGAATCTCGCCACCTGCGCCGCCTGCTCACCGTTGGACACGCCCAGCCCGACGCAGACCGGGAAGTCCGGCGCCGCGGCGCGGACCCGGGCGACCAGCAGCTGGGCGGCCTCGCCGACCTGGTCGCGAGTGCCGGTCACGCCCATGGTCGACGCGGCATATACGAAGCCACGGCACGCGGCAACCGTCGACGCGATCCGGGCGTCGGTCGAGGACGGCGCCACGAGGAAGACGCGATCAAGCGCATGCTGATCGGTGGCCGCGAGCCAGGACGCCGCCTCGTCGGGAACCAGGTCCGGCGTGATCGCGCCCGATCCCCCAGCCGCTGCGAGGGCTGCGGCGAACCGCTCGACGCCATAGTGCTCGATCGGATTCCAGTAGGACATGACCACTGCCGCCGCGCCGGCTTCGGCAACAGCCGCCACCGCCCGCAGCGCATCGTCCAGGCCCGTACCCAGGCGTACGGCAACGTCAGCCGCCTTCTGGATGACCGGACCGTCCATCACCGGGTCGCTATACGGCACGCCTACCTCTATGACGTCGGCGCCGCCGTCCACGAGCGCACGCATCGCCTTGATCGAGGCGTCGACGTCAGGGAAGCCGACCGGGAGGTAGCCGATCAGCGCTGCTCGGCCGTCGGCGCGCGACTTGGCCAGCTTGTCGCTCAGCGTTGTCACGACGCCGCCAGCTTGAAGTACTGCGACGCCGTCTCGACATCCTTGTCGCCGCGCCCCGAGAGGTTCACCAGGATGACGGCGTCCGGCCCCAGCTCCCGGCCGAGCGTGCGCACCCCGGCCAGCGCGTGCGCCGACTCGATCGCCGGGATGATGCCCTCGGTGCGGCACAGCAACGCGAAAGCATCCATCGCCTCGACATCGGTGATCGGGTAGTACTCGGCCCGGCCGATGTCATGCAGGTACGCGTGCTCGGGGCCGACTCCCGGATAGTCCAGCCCGGCCGAGATCGAATGCGACTCGATGGTCTGACCGTTGGCGTCCTGGAGCAGATACGAGCGCGCGCCATGCAGCACGCCCGGAGCTCCCCCGGTGATCGTCGCGGCGTGCCGGCCGGTCTCCACGCCGTCGCCTCCGGCCTCGTAGCCGATCAGGCGTACGCCCGGATCGCTCAGAAACGCGGTGAAGATGCCGATCGCGTTCGATCCGCCGCCCACACAGGCGGCCACGGCGTCAGGCAGTCGGCCCACGCGATCGAGCGTCTGGGCGCGTGCCTCGTCGCCGATCACTCGCTGCAGTTCGCGCACCATCGCGGGGAACGGATGCGGCCCGGCCACCGTGCCGAACACGTAATTCGTGGTGGCGACATTGGTGACCCAGTCACGCATCGCCTCGTTGATCGCATCCTTGAGGGTGCGCGAGCCGGTGGTGACTGGGATGACCTCTGCGCCGAGCAGGCGCATCCGCGCGACGTTCAGTGCCTGGCGCCGGGTGTCCTCCTCACCCATGTAGACCGTGCAGTCGAGGCCCATCAGTGCGGCGGCCGTCGCGGTAGCGACACCGTGCTGGCCGGCCCCGGTCTCGGCGATCACCCGAGGCTTGCCGATCCGCTTGCTCAGAAGCGCCTGGCCGAGCACGTTGTTGATCTTGTGCGACCCGGTGTGGTTGAGGTCTTCACGCTTGAGCAGGATGCGCGCGCCGCCGGCGTGCTCGGCGAAGCGCGGCGCCTCGGTCAGTGGTGAGGGCCGGCCCGTGTAGTCGCGCAGCAGCACGGTGAGCTCGGCGCGGAACGCCGGGTCGGCCTGTGCCGCCTCGAATGCGGCGGTGAGCTCGTCGAGGGCGGCGACAAGTGCCTCCGGCACGAAGCGGCCGCCGTATCGGCCGAAGTGGCCGGTGCGGTCAGGAAGTACAGTAGTCATGTAGATCTCCGAGCGGCGGTGGGGTGGCTGGATGGTCGTTCGCGACCGCAGCCGCCGGACCGGATTCGACGGGCCGGCTCAGCCGTGGCGCATGCGCCAGCGACGCCATCGCCCGCCGGGTGTGAGACCCATGGCCAGGACTCTACCGTGTGGCGCGTTCAGCCGAACTCGCGCGGTGGATGGGGTGGCGGGGGCACGTTCCGGTACTTCGCGACCCGGACTTCCCATTGGCTACGGCGCCGTTCCATGTCACGAATCGCGCGATTACGCCGGAACGTCTCGGGTGGGCGAGCCAGACCGTACCGGTCGGCCCACCACTCCCCGGAGTACGGATCGAGGATGGTATCCAGGTGTGCTGGGTAAAGCCGGGCAGCGCCGTCGGCGACGTCATGCCACATCTCCATCGGGGTGACCACGCGGCCGTTTTGATCGACGACCACGAGTTGAAGGCCGGCAGCCCGCAGGATCCGCTCGATGGTCGTCACGCTCGGCATAAGCGTCCCGGCCTCTATACGTCCGACAGTGGCCGCGCTGACGCCGATGCGTCGGGCGAGCTCGCGCTGGCTCAGATCTGCCATCCGGCGGACGCGTCGAACCATCCCGGGCAGCACCGGTGTGAGTGATCCGGCCAGAACGTCGCGCCATCGCGCCTGACCGTCGCCGTCGCCGTCGCCGTCGCCGGGTAGCGACGTCAGGTCGCGCCCCTCGTCGTCGTACGGCGCACTCACATCCCCAGGTTCGTCGCGACGACCGCCCAATTCCACCGTTCACGCGAACCTGTGGATGACCGATCGCAGCTGTGGATAAGCGCCGTGGCCGTCGGGTCAGCCCGGCAGGCACCTTGTCGACTTCCTTTGCTCTGCTTACCGATACGCAACGGCCGTCTAGTGCGGGTTAGGACCAGATCAGAACCTGATGCGTCCAGGTAAGCAGAGCAAAGGCAACGGCGAGGACAGAAGCTCAGCTTCCCTCTCGCGCCAGGACCCGCTCGTCCGGGCGCATCGCGGCAGGAACGGGCTGCTGGGCGCGGGTGGTGGCCCGGCCGATGCCGGTGGCTACGAGTGCACCGATCAGCGACGCACCGGCCGCGACCGCTAGCGCGGGGCGGTATCCGCTCGTCACCGCGGGGGGGTCAGCCAGGCTGCCGTGCGCGTTGAAGACCGCAGTGACAACCGCTACGCCGAACACCGCGCCGAACTGCTGCATGGTGTTGAGCGTGCCCGCGGCCTTCCCCAACAGCGCGGGTGGCACCGCGTTCAGCCCGCCGGCCGTGACGCAGGGCAGCGCCATGGAAATGCCTACTCCGGCGACGATGAACGGGGCCACGAAGCTGGTGTAGTCGGCTGAGGTCGCGGCGAGGGTCACCATCCACGCGAAGCCGCCGGCCTGCATGAGCAGTCCCGGAACGATGAGGCTCCGCGGCCCCACCCGGTCCGACAACGCTCCCGCGATCGGCGCGACGACGAGCGGGGTCGCGGTCCACGGCAGGAAACGCAACCCGGTGACGAGCGGTGAGTCGCCGAGCGCGAACTGGAAGAACTGGCTCGTCAGGAACGCCGCCGAGAAGGTCGACGCGGACATGAAGAACTGCGTGCTCACCGCGGAGGTGAAGGAGGCCCGCGTGAACAGGTGCAGCGGGATCATCGGTTCCTGCGTTCGCGCTTCCCGCCAGACGAAAGCGCCGACCAATAGCGCACCCGCGACCAGCCCGGTCAAGTTCTGCACGCTGCCCCACCCGTCCTGGCCACCCTGCACCACGCCCCAGATCAGGGCTCCGACACCAGCCGACACGAAAACGAGCGCAGGCACGTCGAGGCGGCCGCGCGGGCCGTGGCTCTCGGCCAGCCGTGTCGCCGCACCGACGGTCGCCGCGAGGCCGATCGGGACGTTGACCCAGAAAATCCAGTGCCAGCTCAGCCCCTGCGTGATGGCGCCGCCGATCAGCGGGCCGGCGGCGACGCCCAGCCCGGCGACGCCGCCCCAGATCCCCACGACGGCGCCCCGCTTCTCTTGGGGGAACGCTGCGGTAAGGATCGTGAGACCCAAGGGCATGACGATGGCCGCGCCGACGCCCTGCACGGCACGGAAGGCGACCAGCACTGGGGTTGTGGGCGCCAGGGCGCACGCGGCCGACGCCGCGGTGAACAGCGCCAAGCCGGCGACGTAGACCCTGCGCCGGCCGAGCCGGTCGCCGATCGCCGAAGCCGTCAGGATCCCAGCGCCGAACGCGATCGTGTAGGCGCTGATCGTCCACTGGAGCGTGCTGATCCCGCCGCCCAGGCTGCGGTGGATCGACGGCAGGGCGGTCACGACGACCAGCGCGTCCAGCGCCACCATGAAGTAGGCCACCGCAGTGAGCAGGACGGTTGTCCCTTGGCTCGAAGCCGACCGCGGTCGTTGCACAATCGTGGTCATTTCATCGTCCCTTCGGTGATCGTGCCCTCGCTAGGCAACCCGGGCCGGCTGGTAGGTCAGGGATGCGATCTGGTCGTCGATGGTCCGGCTGGCGACGAGGCGCAGCGGCTTCATGTCGCTGGTTTCGCCGAACAACCGAGCCCCGTCACCGAGCACCACCGGGAAGACCATCAGCCGGATCTCGTCCACGAGGTCGTGCTCTATGAGCGTCCGCAACAGCTGGAAGCTGGCAGGGACGACGATGTCCCCGGCCACGTGTTCCCTGAGCTTCGAAGCTTCGCTGACCACGTCGCCGGTGAGGACCGAAGTGTTGTTCCAGCCGGGATCACGCAGGGTCGACGACACCACGTACTTGGGCAGGCTGTTCAGCCGGTCCGCCAGCGCGCCGGTGCGGGGTTGCCAGCGCGTGGCGAAGAACTCGTAGCTGCGCCGGCCCAGCAGCCAGGCCTCAGCGCCCAACGCCTCGTCGAGCACGGCCTTGGCGAGCTCGTTGTAGTCCGCGATGTGGCCCAGCCAGCCGCCGACCCGGAAGCCTTCGTCGCCGGACGGGTCCTGGACGACTCCGTCGAGCGAGACGTTTTCGCTGATGACAATCCTTCCCATTTCGGTTCTCCTCCGTTTGTGATGTCAGAGCACCGATGTAGACGTCGCGACAATCGGAAATTGGGCGCCGAGTGACCGCCCACTTCGGCCCTCGGTCGGTGTCCACATAAGGCGAGTACGCGAGGAGCTGCGCGAAGAAGGTGAGGCAAGAGTGGTAACCGACGACTTGATCTCGCGGGCCCGCGCCGGGGACGGCGACGCGTTCCGAGAGCTGACCGAGCCGTACCGCCGCGAGTTGCAGGTGCACTGTTACCGCATGCTCGGCTCGTTCCAGGACGCCGAGGACGCCCTCCAGGAGACACTGCTGGCCGCCTGGCGAGGCTTCGCAGGGTTCGAGGGACGCGCTTCGCTCCGCACCTGGCTCTACCGGATCGCCACCAATCAATGCCTCAACGCGCGTCGCTCCACCAGCCGACGAACAGCCAAGGAGTGGACCGTGCCCGATGTTCAACCGCCCGAGCCGACCCGTCTCGGCGAAGTCGTATGGCTCGAACCCTACCCCGACGCCCTGCTCGACGGCGCGATCGACGTGCCGATCGGTCCCGAGGCACGCTACGAGCAGACCGAATCCATCTCGTTGGCGTTCGTGACCGCCCTGCAAGTGTTGCCGCCTCGCCAGCTCGCCGTCCTGATCCTGCGTGATGTCCTCGGGTTTCACGCCGGCGAGGTGGCCGACATGCTCGACTCGACGGTCGAGTCGGTCAACAGTGCCCTCAAACGGGCGCGCGCCACCGTGCACCGGCGGCCCGCCACCGTCGACCGCGAGCCGCCGCCCGTGTCTGCGTCACCCGTCGAGGATGCGATCGTCGCGGAGTTCGTCCGCGCCTGGGAGTCCGCCGATCTCGACGCACTGGTGGCCCTGCTGACCGACGACGTGTTCATCTCGATGCCGCCGATGCCGTTCGAATACGAGGGCCGAGACCTCGTGGGCCGCTTCTGTGCCAGCATCTTCGGCGCGGGCCGCAGGTTCGACCTGGTCCCGACCCGAGCCAACGGCCAGCCGGCGTTCGGCGCTTACCTACGCACCAAGACAGGCGTCCGCCACGGCACGGGCCTGTTCGTCCTCACCCTCAGCGGCGACCGGATCTGCGCGATGACCCGCTTCGACAACAGCGTGCTCCCATGGTTCGGACTGCCGCGATCGCTGCCGACCCGATAGCCGGACGGGATTAAGCCGCTACCGCGATGCCCGCGGCGTGGCGGGGTGCGCGCCGGCGGTCACCAGCTCGGCGACGGCGGTCCTGGGGTCAACCGTGGTCACCAGGCCCTCACCGACGAGCACGGCGTCTGCGCCGGCCGCCGCGTACTCGATCAGGTCCAGCGGGCCCCGCACTCCCGACTCGGCGATCTTGACCACGTCGCTGGGCAGCCCGGGCGCAATGCGTTCGAACGTCGAACGATCGACGTCGAGAGTGCGCAGGTTTCGGGCGTTGATGCCGATCACCCTGGCACCTGCGTCGAGTGCGCGGGTTGCCTCGTCCTCGGTGTGCACTTCGACCAACGCGGTCATGCCAAGGGATTCGATGCGCTCGCGCAGTCCGGTCAGGGTGTTCTGGTCGAGCGCGGCGACGATCAGCAGCACCATGTCGGCACCGTGTGCGCGCGCCTCGTGCACCTGATACGAGCCGACGACGAAGTCCTTGCGCAGCACCGGAACGGACACCGCCGCGCGCACTGAGTCGAGGTCGTCGAGCGAGCCGCTGAAGTGCCGCTCCTCGGTGAGGACCGAGATGACGCTTGCCCCACCGGCCTGGTATTCGCCGGCCAGCACCGCTGGATTACCGATGTCGGCAAGGGCTCCGGCGGACGGGCTGCGCCGCTTCACCTCGGCGATGACACCGACCTCGGGGGCAAGTAGTACCGCAAGCGCATCCTTCGGCGGGGCGGCCGCGGCGCAGCGAGCCTTGATCTCGTCGAGGGACACGATGGCCTGCCGGGCCGCGACGTCTTCGCGCACTCCGACGATGATCTCGTCGAGGACGTCTGAGCCGAATGCCACGTCCGCGATGCTAACGAGCCCGGTCAACGCGTCGACGATCGGGTCCAGGTCAGCCGGATTCGCTCGTCGGATCGTGGCCCCGGTCAAGATCGCTCCACAGGGTCGCGTGCGTGCGCTGCGGGGCCGGCGCCTCGTACCGCGCGGACATCACCAGCCACCGATCGCCCCACAACGCCACCGCGATGCCACCGGCGAGGACCGCCAGCGCGCAGAGCAACGTGAGCACCGGCCACACCAGGTGCGCCGCGACCTGGGGCGGATATGCCGGGTCGAGGCCCGCCGCGGTGCGCGCATCGCTGACCAGCGACCGGGCGCGCTGCGCCGATACCGTGCGCAGCCCCGCCACAGCGGGCCAGGCCATCGCGAGCCCGGCGCCGGCCAACGCCACTCCAACAAGGCGGCGCGCGACACCGCGGGTGGCCAGCACCGCGACCACACCGGCCAGCGCCACGACACCAAGCGCGGCCACGGCCGGCTCGAGCGTCCGGCCGCTGACGTCCACGACCTCGTCGGTGAAGGGCCGCGCGCGAGACACCGTGACGGTCTGCCAGGCGCGTCCCGAGACGAGCAGGGCGCCTGCCCCGCCGAGCAGCACCAGCCCCAGTGCGCCGGCAAGCCGGGCGCGAGCGCTCATGTACTTACCCCGCCGTGGGCGGATCCTCGTCCCCACCGCTCGCTCCGCTCGGGTGGACCCGAGTCTCCGCTCCGCGCCTCCGGCGCGGGCCGCGTTGCGGCGGCGGGACTCTTCGCGCAAGCGCTCATCGTCGGCTGTCCACCGGTCGTAGCGTCTCGGCAGTGGCGATCGCCTGCAGCACGGCGCGCGCCTTGTTGCCCGTCTCCTTGTCCTCGAGCGCCGGCACGCTGTCGGCGACGATGCCGGCCCCCGCCTGCACGTACGCCACACCGTCACGCATGATCGCGGTGCGGAACGCGATCGCCATGTCCAGGTCGCCGGCGGGATCGAGGTAGCCGAGCGCCCCGGCGTAGATACCGCGGCGTACGGGCTCGAACTCCTCGATCAGCTCCATCGCCCGCACCTTCGGGGCACCGGTCACCGTTCCGTGCGGGAACGCCGCTGCAAACACGTCCAGGGCGTCGTAGCCGTCGGCGACATCGCCCGTCACCGTCGACACGATGTGCCACAGGTGGCTGTACCGCTCGACAATGCCGAAGTCGACGACCTTCACGGTGCCCGGCTTGCACACCCGGCCGAGGTCGTTGCGAGCCAGGTCGACGAGCATGACGTGCTCCGCGCGTTCCTTCGGGTCGTTGACGAGTTCGGCGACCAACTCGGCATCGCGCTCGGGAGTAGCACCACGCTTCCGGGTGCCCGCGATCGGGTGGATCGTCGCCTGTCCACTGTGAACGGTCACCAGCGCCTCGGGGCTTGAGCCCACGATGTCGAATCCGTCCATGCGGACCATGTACATGTACGGCGACGGGTTGAGCGTGCGCAGCACGCGGTACACGTCGAACGGGTCGGCGGGGGTCTGCACCTCGAAACGCTGCCCCAGCACGACCTGGAACACCTCACCCGCGCGAATGGCCTCGATGCCGAGTTCGACGGCGTGCTGGAACTCACCCGGAGCCGTGCGCGACTCGGCCTGCCGCGGGGGCACCACATCGAGGTTTGCCACCGTGGACGGCGCGGGGGTGGCCAGCGCCCGTTCCATCGCGTCCAGCCGCGCTATCGCGTCGTCGTAGGCGGCGTCGAGCGCCGCCTCGCTCATGCCCGGGCACGCGATGGCGTTGGCGATGAGCACCACCGTGCACTCATGGTGGTCCACCGCGGCGAGGTCGGTGACGAGCAGCATGCTCAGTTCGGGAAAGCCGAGGTCGTCGACGGCCTTCTCCGGCAGGCGCTCCAACCGGCGCACGACGTCATAGGACAGATAGCCGACGAATCCCCCGGTCAGCGGCGGCAGCCCGGGCAGGCGCGGCCCGCGCAACGTCCGCCAGGCGCTGCCCAGCACCTCGAGGGGGTCACCGGCCTCAGGCACGCCTGCCGGAATGTCGCCCGTCCACTCC
>DASXSF010000044.1:0-27878 GCA_036506155.1 Jatrophihabitantaceae bacterium | reverse complement strand
GATTCCGCCGTCAGCCACTTGGACGCTCTGTTCCTTGATCCATGCTGATTTGATGCCGCGCAGGGTCTGGGCGGCTCGCTCGATGCCGACCCGGATCGCGTCCTCGAAGCTGGTTTCGGATTCGGCACTGATCTCGGTGACCCGTGCGACGCTGCTCATCGCTGCCTCCTCTACCCGTCGATTCGACAATTAGATCGCTGGGGCCGGGCCAGCGGCGACGGGGTCCGTTGGTCAGCGGAGCTGAGGCGCCCGGGCTAGGTCGATGTGCTGCGGATGTCCCGGTCGGTGCTGCCGTATTCGGGGATGCTCGGCCTGGACGAGCGGCTCGAGCCCGCCGTGTCGGTCTTGCCGTGGGCGTGCAACCGATCCCGGCTTAGCCACCGCACCCAAGTCGAGAGGGATCAGCGACCAACGGCTCGACGTTGCCCCAACGCTCTAGCGCAACTCCAAGACTGTTGACGACAAGAGCCGTGGTGCGCCTGCCTGGGCAGCCCTCAGCCCAGAAAGACTGACCTTGTGGCTGTCGTCATTGTCATCAGTGGCCCTCGACGACAGGCGTTTGATGACACGGCCCGACGACACGGCGTCCACAGTGGACAGTCGCCGGGTTGCTGAACTCGTGCACGCAGCCGGATGGGATCCGAAGGCACGACCTACGCATTACGAGTGCGTGGGACATCGGCTCCCAGGTGCTCAGACGCGGCATCTGTGCACGCGTGCGAGCGCACTAGGCACCCCAGGAACTCTGGTCGCCTGGAGCTCAGTCCACGAACCAGTCCATGCGCGCTGGCCGAGCGCTCGGCCGTCGACCTGACACGGCTAGACCCGAACTTAAGGACTCTGTCGTCAGGGCCTCCCAGCACAGCGCCAGCGCGCCGTACATCTGGCCCAGTTTCTCACTGGGGCCGTACCCGAGAAGCAGACCGCGGCTGCGTTCATCAACGCCGGCGGTAGGCGTGTGCCGATCTGAGCCGGCAAGATGCGAAGCCCTAGGCGTACCTGGCCCGCTCGACCTCTCCGAACTACCCTGTCGCGACGTGGCAGCCTGGATGTTCGGCCACGATGCGAGCGGCTACGACGAGATCGCACCGGCGTTCGTCGACGGAGGCCGGTCGATGGCCGCGCACGAGACGAGGCGTTGGACACATCACGCTCGCGTGGCTGACGAACATCGGCGTCTTTTGGGCTCGTGTGTACTGGGAGACCGAACTAGGCTTCGTCGACGTGAAGGGCGTCACCGTTCCGGCGGCCTTAAGCGTCTTCCCGAGAAAGATCTATCCGGCGCCGCGCAGCTGGGCGGAGCGGGCGTGCCCGAACCCCACCTATTTCAAAGAGGTGGGAAGGGGCAGCGAATTCGCCGCCTGGCAAGAGCTGGACCTGTTCACGGCCGAGGTGCGGGTCGCGCTCAGGGCGCTGCGGTGATCGGGCGCGTCATCGTGGGTGCAACATGAGCTGGTTCGGCGTCCGGCGTCATCCCGGGGCAACTCCGTTACCCTCCGAGGGCCGCCTGCCCGGTTTCGACGGCGCGACCGGGTGGCTCAACTCGCCGCCGCTCACCACGCAGGACCTGGGCGGCAAGGTCGTGCTCGTCGACTTCTGGACCTACACCTGCATCAACTGGCTCCGAACGCTCGCCTACGTCCGCGCGTGGGCCGAGAAGTACGGCGACCGGGGATTGGTCGTCGTCGGCGTCCACACGCCCGAGTTCCCGTTCGAGCGCGAGATCGACAACGTCCGCGCGGCCGCGAGCGCCATGCGGGTCGAGTACCCCATCGCGCTCGACAGCGACTACGCCGTGTGGCGGGCGTTCGGCAACCGGTACTGGCCCGCGATCTACATCGCCGATGCGGAAGGACGGATCCGGCAGCACCACTTCGGCGAGGGCGCCTACGACGAGTGCGAGTGGGCGATTCAGATGCTGCTGCGCGAGGCGGGCGTCGAGGGCATCACCGACGATCTCGTCTCGGTCGATCCCGAAGGTTTCGAGGCGCAGGCCGACTGGACGAATCTAGGCTCGCCCGAGACGTACCTCGGCTACGAGCAAGGCCGAAATCTCGCGTCGCCGGGCGGGGCCGCGCTCGACGAGCCGCACAGCTATTCCGCCCCGGATTCGCTCGGGCTGAACCAGTGGGCGCTCGCCGGCGACTGGACAATCCAGGGCGGGGCGAGCGTGCTGAACGGAACCGAGGGCAGGATCGCGTTCCGCTTTCACGCTCGCGACGCCCACCTCGTCCTGCGGGGGCGCGAGCCCGGCGCGCACGTCCCGTTCCGCGTGCTCGTCGACGGAGAGCCACCCGCGGATGCGCACGGGCTCGATGTCGACCAGCAGGGCCACGGAACCGTGATCGAACCGCGGCTGTATCAGCTCGTCCGCCAGTGGGATCGGATCCCCGATCGCACGCTCGAGATCGACTTCCGTGCTTCCGGCGTGGAGGCATACGTCTTTACCTTCGGCTAGTCCAGGTCTCCCAATCGGCCTCCTCACCTGCATCGCGTCGTACCCAAGCGCTCCGATCGTTGCGCCTTTACTCGTGCTCGATCGTCACGAAGAACTGTCGCGAGCTGCCGGGAGACACGTCGGTCCAATCCGTTGAGCGCTGGCCCTGCCTAGCCGTCGTGATCTCATGGCTCACCCGGGATGAAACCCCCCGAACGTCGTCACCGGAAACGGCGAGCGCCACTGGCATCAGCGGCAGCCCACTGGCCAACTCCGCGCGAAAGTCCGCATAAGGCTCGTCGAAGCTGCTGCTGCGCAGTAACGGGCTGGAGATGACGAACACCGCGCCAGATTCTTGCCGCACCGCGATGTCGTGGTCCAACTGTTCTCGCATGACGCGGTCTGAGCCTTGGCTGCAGCCGGGAGCACGGGTCGATCATTAGGTACGCGTCGCGTAGGTAGATCACGACGTAGTCGCAGCGCGGCAGCGGACGCGTATACGGTCAGCAGCCGTCCAATCGGTAACGATCAAGCCTTCGACCTGGCGCGGCTGAAGCGTCGGCGATCGCGCTGTGCGAAGACGTGGCACGGATGATCTACAGGCACCCTGCATGACTCGCAGAAGATGTCGCTCATGCGCCGACGTCCTCGGGCTCGAACGTCAAGCCGTCGAACCAATCGCTGCGCTTCTCAAAGAACATCGGCCTATTCGCGCCAAAGGCAATCTCGATCGGGCCGACATTCAGCCAGACGTAATACGGCTCGATGTCGTCGCGGTAATAGGCCAAGCGCCAGGCCCAGGGCATCAGTTCAACCTTGACCTCCAACGACGGCCACGTATCACGCGGTGCCTTCCTCAATCTCTGCACCCCATCTTGTACCAACAACTTCGCCTGCCGCCTTTAGCACTGTTCAACCTGGCTCGCCGGCCAACACCAGAAGCCACTCGCGGGCACCGCGACGGCGGCAACCGCAGGTTCGCCTGAGCGTCCAGCGCATCAGTCCGGAGGGGGTGCTGAGCAGGTCCCGGCGCCGCTGAGCTTCGGTCAACTGTTCAGAATGGGCCCCGCCAAGCCCCAAATCGCACTAATGGGCCAGCGCGACATCAGACCATCGCGCGATTCGTTACGGACGGACATACGTGCCGCGGGTGCCAAGATGCGCAAGCTCGCGCATGCTGCAGGAAGCCGCCCCATCAAGCGAGCTCAGCGAGTGACGCGATCTAGGAACTCGCGCACGGTCGCAATGTAGGCGTCCTGCTCTTCGACGAACATCATGTGCGCCGAGTTCTCGAACACGACCAGCTGCGCATCCGGCAGGCGCAACGCCATGTCCTCGGACGCGCCGACCGCGCAGGTCCGATCGTGCCGCCCGGCCACCACCAGCACCGGATGGCTCACCTCGCCGAGCCGGTCCTCGACCTCAATCCCGCCGTAGTGCTGCACGGCGAAGTGCCGAGTCACGTCGGGCGCGTACCGGCCGAGCCCGTCGGTGCGGTGCAGGTAGTCCGCCAGCGCCGCGCCCCGCGGCTCGCGGAAGTGAAACGGCATCTGGTCGACCAGCAGCGCTGCCGCCTCGTCCTCGGTCTGCACCTCGGCCTCGCGCGCCCACGACGAGCGCACCTGCTCGCGCAGCGCCACCGGCTCGAACGCGGCCAACTCGTGATGCCGTAGGCCTGGTCTTCGTCGCGGCGTTCGCGCCCGCGGTCGACGAGAAGCTCGTCGACATCAACGCCCGCTTCCCGGAGGTGGCGCTCGCGAGCGCCACCCGCACCCTCACTTACCCATCTGGCCGTGCCGAGCCCGGCACCGAGGCGTTCATCGACCACGAGGCCTTCCACCGTGTGTTCTGCGCAGACCTGCCCGCTGAGCAGGCGCGCGTCATGGCGGTCACCCAGCGACCGGTATCACTCGACGCGTTCACATCGGTCGTCACCGGCGCTGCGGCCTGGACGACCCTCCCGTCGTGGGCCATCGTCGCGACCGCCGACCAGGCGATCCATCCCGACGCGGAGCGCGAGATGGCAAGGCGCGCGAGCAGCCAGATCGTAGAGATCGACGCCTCGCACGCGGTCGCGGTATCACAACCGGTCGCCGTCGCCGACGTGACCCTGCGCGCAGTCAAGGCAACCAGCTGACCTTCGATGTACCGCGGCAGGCCGGGGCCACGCATCGGAACCTTGACCTCGCGAGGGGTACGGCCGCAGAACGCGGCCACGGCGGCCAGTAGATAGCGCATGGTGTGGTCGATGGGACAGCCCGCGAGTCGCCGGAGGGGGACACCGAGGGCATCGGCGGTTGCCTGCATGTATGCGGGCTCCAAGTCGCTGGGAATCCCGCCTGCATACGTGACGATCAGTCCGAGGACGATGAGGTACTTGCTGGCCTCATCGCTCGGAACTTGCTCCGCGAACGCCACCACGTAGGGCGCTGCGGCGAAGGCCGCGTCCTAGGTGGTTCCTTCCGAGCAGATCGTCGGCCACATCTCCCTGAAGACGGACGTCTCCGAGGGGTTCGCCGTCAGCACCCGGAAAGCGTTTCTCACGTGCTCG
The DNA here is from genome assembly GCA_036506155.1 of Jatrophihabitantaceae bacterium. Taxonomy (GTDB): domain Bacteria; phylum Actinomycetota; class Actinomycetes; order Mycobacteriales; family Jatrophihabitantaceae; genus DASXRA01. Next base: position 22,890 of record DASXSF010000044.1, on the reverse strand, counting down.
CCCTCGCGCCCCATCCGGGTGCTGAGTTGGTCCCAACGCGGATTGTCCAAGGGCAGCGCCCGAGGATAGATCCGATGACATTGATCGACTAAGTGATCACGCCACGCGCCATGGCGCCCGGAATTGCTGGGTTAGAAGCCGAGCCGGTGAAGCCGAGCCGGCGAGGGTGTCTGAGCCGGCGAGGGGACTCGAACCCCTAACCACCGCTTTACAAGAGCCGTGCTTCGTCTGCCGGGGCAGCCTCATCCCGGAAAGACTGACTCGGTGGCAGTCGTCTTTGTCATCAGCGGCCATGGACGACAGGCGTTTGATGACACGGCCGATGACACGGCGTCCACAGTGGACAGTCGCCGGGTTGCTGACCTCCTGGCACAAGCCGTCGCGGGCGTCTAAGCACCTCGGGGAATCGAACCCGGGACCTACGCAACACGAGACCTCTTCGCCCCAACGCACCTCGACCCTCACCGCTCCGGTGTGCACGCGAGCCGGCTCGGTATGCACGCGAAACGCCACTCGGTGTAGCTCTGGCCGAACCCTCCACCCGGCGACGTCAGCCTGCTGGACCCGACACATAACGCGGCCGTGGAGCGTCATGGTGGCGGCCTAACAGAAGGGGCGCCCGGCGGACGAGGAGCGGCTGACGGAGCAACGGATTTGAGTCCGAGCCAACCGGAGTGACACCGCTCGCTGCGCGCCGGACAATCCGTCGTAGGAGTCGCGCGCCTCTCCATCTCCGGCTTGTTCATAGCATGAAATACATATATCGTCGGATGCATGACCGACCTGTATGAGGTCGAGATCGAGCCGGAGGTGCGAGCGTGGCTGGAGGGCCTGTCCGATCGCGACTTCGGCCGGGTCGACTTCCTGGTCGGGCTCCTCGCCGAACAGGCCGAGACACTGTCCGAGCCGTACACCCGGCACCTGGCGGGCAAGGTACGCGAGCTGCGGTTTCGGCTGCTGCAGCAACAGACCCGGGTGACCTACTGGCTCGCTCCCGGACGGCGGGTGGTGCTGCTGACGATCTTCCGCAAGACCCGCCGCGCGGAGTCGGCCGAGGTCGAGCGCGCCGTACAGGCACAGAAGACCTGCGAGGCCGAACACGGCCGCACACACGAAACCTTTGAGCGCGGCGAACACGAGGAGAGCTGAGATGAACAGCGGACACGACTCCTACCAGACGATCGCGCGCCGTCGCCGCGGTCGCCCCGGCTACCGGGAGGGCTACGAAGAGGCGCGCCGTGCCTTCCTGATCGGGCAGGCCGTACGGACGCGCCGGCTCGAACTCGGGCTCTCGCAGACCGAGGTCGCAACCCGCGCCGACATGACCCAGCCGGCGCTGTCCCGGCTCGAGGCCGGCGGCGCCGTGCCCACCATTCCCGTCCTCGAACGCCTCGCCGCCGCCCTCAACGCCGACCTCATCGTCACCCTCACCCCGCACGCGGCGTGATCACGGTCGGAGCGAAGCACGAGACTGTCACCGCTGCGCCGCGCTGCTAACGCGAAGTAGTCGGCAACCGTCCGGGGTCTGCGTGGAAGCCCTGCTTGTAGCCGCCCGCGCAATTCTGGTCCCGCATATGTCCCGCGTTCTGTCCCGCGCGCCGGTCATCTGGACATAGGGCCACTCCCGGACTCCCATGATTGCTGGGCTGCGCTCACCCAGGGATGCCAAACCGCCGGTTCTTCGAACCATTCCCTTACACCAGCGTCCAAGATCATCGAAAACGACTACAGCCCCCGGAATTCGGGGGCTGTAAGGGGGTGGCGGGTGTTGGGTTCGAACCAACGTAGGCTGAGCCGACGGTTTTACAGACCGCTCCCTTTGACCACTCGGGCAACCCGCCGTGGGCTATCAGTCAGTGTGTCACCGGACCCCGGCGACGGCACGTCACACTACCGGACGCGGGCGCCGCGTCGGTCACGGTGTCGGGGCTCCGCTACGGTCGATGCGACACACCAGCCAGGAGGATCGACATCGTGGCCGATTCATCGTTCGACGTGGTGAGCAAGATCGACCGCCAGGAGGCCGACAACGCGCTCAATCAGGCGGCGAAGGAGCTTGCACAACGCTTCGACTTCCGCGGGACGAACGCGTCGATCGCGTGGTCCGGCGAGTTCGGCGTAACGATCAGGGCGGACACCGAAGAGCGCGCCAAGGCAGCGTTGGACGTCTTCAAGGACAAGCTCGTCAAGCGGTCCATCTCCCTGAAGGCACTCGACGCGGGCGACCCCCGGCCGTCCGGCAAGCAGCACGTGATCGCCGCGACCCTGAAGCACGGCATCGACCAGGATCATGCGAAGAAGATCGCGAAGCTGATCCGGGACGAGGCGCCGAGAGGGGTGCAGGCGCAGATCCAAGGCGACCAGTTGCGTGTGGCCAGCAAGAAGAAGGACGACCTGCAGGCGGTAATCGCGCTGCTCAAAGGCGCCGATCTTGACGTCGCGCTCCAGTTCGTGAACTACCGATGAAGGGCATCATCCTCGCCGGCGGAGCGGGTACCCGGCTGCACCCGATCACACGCGCGGTCAGCAAGCAGCTGCTGCCCGTCTACGACAAGCCGATGATCTACTACCCGCTGTCCACGCTGATGCTGGCCGGCATCAGCGACGTCTTGGTGATCACGACTCCGCACGACCAGGACCAGTTCACCCGGCTCCTCGGAGACGGCGGTGCGCTGGGCATATCCATCAGCTATGCGGTGCAGCCCGAACCGAACGGCCTGGCCGAGGCGTTCATCATCGGACGCAACCACATCGGCGCTGATACGGCGGCGCTCGTCCTCGGCGACAACATCTTCTACGGTCATGGGCTGGGCAGGCAGCTCACCGATGCAGCCGGCCTACAGGACGGCTGTGTACTCTTCGGGTACCGGGTGCGCGATCCGCACCGCTACGGCGTCGCCGAGGCGTCCTCGGACGGCACGCTGTTGTCGATCGAGGAGAAGCCGGCCGATCCCAAGTCGAATCTCGCCGTCACCGGCCTGTACTTCTACGACAACGAGGTTGTGGACATCGCCAGGACGCTGCAGCCCTCGGCACGCGGCGAGCTTGAGATCACGGACCTGAACAACGTCTACGTCAAGAACGGCACGGCGCGGCTGGTCGACCTTGGCCGGGGGACGGCCTGGCTGGACACGGGCACCCATGACTCGATGCTCGAGGCCGGCCAATTCGTCCAAGTACTCGAGCATCGGCAAGGGGTGCGCATCGCTTGCGTGGAGGAGGTCGCGTTGCGCCAAGGGTTCATCGACGCGGCCCAGGCGTACCGGCTCGGCGAGGCGCTGGCGAAGTCGGGCTACGGCCAGTACATCATGGACGTCGCTCGCAGCGTCGGCGACGGCGCCTGACTTTCCGTCGGCCTGTCGCTCGCAGCGCTTGCGTTCATCGCGTCCTCAGCGCCAGAAGCGCGGGTCCTCCTGTGCCATTCCCTCGAGTCGGGCGATGCGCTTCTCCATCGGAGGGTGCGTCGAGAACAGGTTGGCCATGCCCTGCCCGCGGAACGGGTTGGCGATCATCAAGTGGCTGGTCGTCACGAGCGACGGCTCCTGCGGCAACGGCAGCGCCTGCGTGCCCCGCTGCAGCTTGCGCAGCGCGCTCGCCAACGCGAGCGGGTCGTTTGACAGCTCGGCGCCCGACGCGTCGGCCTGGTACTCGCGCGAACGGCTGATCGCCAGCTGAATGAGTCCCGCGGCAAGCGGGCCGACCAACAGCATGAGCAGGTCGACGAACGGGTTGCGGTCGCGACCGCCACCGCCGAAGAAGAACGCCAGGTTGGCGACGTACGTGATCGCCGCGGCGATCGTGCCCGCGACAGACGAGATCAGGATGTCGCGGTTGTACACATGGCTAAGCTCGTGACCGAGGACGGCACGCAATTCGCGGCGGTCGAGGATTTTCAGGATGCCCTCGGTGCAGCACACCGCCGCGTGACGGGGGTTACGGCCGGTGGCGAACGCGTTCGGCTGATCGGTCGGCGAGATGTAGAGCCGTGGCATCGGTTGATGCGCCGAGCTGGCGAGCTCGCGCACGATCGAGTACATCACCGGCTGCTCGGCCTCGCTGACGGGGCGGGCGCGCATCGAGCGCAGCGCAATTCGATCAGAGTAGAAGTAGCTGAACCCGTTCATCGCGATCGCGAGGATGACTCCGATCACCAGCCCGCGGCTGCCACCGAGCGCCCCACCGAGCACGACGAGCAGGGCGGACAGGGCGCCGAGCAGGACCGCAGTCTTGAGGCCGTTGGTTACGCTGTGCATGCCCAGGTAACGAACGACTCTGCCCCCCGCGTTCCCGGGGGTATCAGTCGGGACGATCTACCTGCAGAGCGGTCACGACGTCCAGCGGAACGACGCCATCAGCGCCTCGATCCGCTGCCGCACCTCAACGGTGTCACCGTCCATGCTGAACTCGGCCAGCAGCGCAAGCCGGCCGTCTGGCGATGGGACGAGGTAGCGCACCGACCGGTCGTCGCCGTCGGCGTCGATCACCTCGGCAGCGACACAGCCATGTGCGGGCGGCACCGCGGGTGGCGCGTCGTCGTCGAGCAACCCGACGGTGAGCACAGCGCTACCCGAGGACAATTCGTCCGGTCCGATCACCGCCGTGCTCAGCAGCGCCAGTAAGGGAGCGCCGGCGATCTCCTCGGGGATGCCGGCCTCACCGGGGGTGACGACGAGCCAGTCACGGCAATCCATTTGGAATGCGGGCAAGACAAGATCGCCCTGCATCATTCAGCTCCTCTGCTCTGCCCCTCCACGTGACACGTCGCGATGCGGATGCCGGCCCCCGTCGCCGCGCGTTCTCTCATTCATCGCGTACTCATCACTGCCCTTCGCCGAAATGCGCGGACCAATTCCGAACGATCCTTTGGAACCTTCCAGATGATCCCGATTCTGCGGCCCAATGCCACATACGATGACCCACGTTGTCATGCCGTGGCTTGCCCAGGCTATCGAGGATGGCCGACAGCCGGAACCGCTACCGGACGGCAACAACCGGACTGACCTCAGGTGTCCACGGTTATACCGGGCATCCGGCAGCGGAGTGGACAACTCGTACGCCGGATATCACCCTGGCGACTTCGCCGACAACGCGTCTTACGTCGCCGAATTCCGGTGCCACGAACGCGATCACCGCACATCCACCAGGTGCGCAGACGAAATATGTGACGAGCATCGTCGGCACTTGCCGCGCGCCGCCGGGCGGCTCGCGGCGCAGGTGCGCAACGATCGGGACGCCGGCGGCCTCGCCGAGCGCGACCGCGTGGCCATCAGCGTCGAGCGCGGAGTACAAGACGTCGCCGGCGACGCCCAGGTCGAACAGGAATACGCCACCGAAGATCGCCATCGGCAGCACGTCGTCACCCGGCCGCAGCAACGCGAACCTGGCCCCGCGGGAAACCAGCCACGTTGAGAGCGGATCCGACGGATCGGTCAGCTCGAAACAGCGCCAGTCTTGCGGTAGTTCGGCCTCGATACGGCACCCCAGCGTCACGGCGCCGCTGCCGCAGGGCCGAGCGGTCCGAGCACCACGCTGAATGCAGTCCGTTCGGCGGCCGGCGGCCAGTCGCCGTGCCGATTGTCGTACGCCTCGCGACCGACGGAGCTCGCGCTGACGACGACGTCCTGCAGCCGCCAGTTCTCCTCGAGCGTCGGCCAGATCGCCTTCGGGTCCGGCCGGAGCCTCGTGTTCTTGAGGTTGTACGCGGCATCAACAAGGCCCGGCTTCGCCTCGCTGACGAACGACGTCCCGAACGCCCTGGCACCACTTCGTGCCGCAGCGACGACGCCTGCGTCCTTCAGCTCGCGGGCGGCCTTTACAGCCTGGCTGCCTGGTCTCACGATCGGCACCGAGCCGAGCGCGTCGAATACGAGGTCGCCAGGGGTGATCTTCTCGCGGTAGACGGCCGCGCGCGCGACGTCGCTGCCGAGCTGGGCGAGCGAGCAGACGCTTGACACCTCGAGCAAGAGCATCGCGGCAGGTGGCCAGGCGATCGCGATGAGCGCGAGCGCGCCGGTGAGGCTCGACATGATGTCGGCGTACCGCGCTACCACGTCCAGCCCGACATGCATGCCGTGTGCGTTGTGCAGCCTGTCGTCGTCGACACGCTCGATGGCGCGCTCGCAGCGCGCTACCGAGTCGACCCAGTCGTTATACGCACCTCGGAAGCGGCTGGCCGCCGTTTGGCAGTCGGCGATGCATGACGTCGTGAGTGCTTTCGCACCCGCCGCCGTCGCCCGGCGGTGTGCATCCACGGCGGCCTGCACCTGGGCCCGCGCGCTGTCGATGATCGCCTGGTGGCCGTCGAGCGCGGCAGCGTATTCGCGCAGCGCCCGCGCGTAGCCGTCATAGCGTTCGGGCACCTGGTCGTAGTGCCCGCGGTGCGCGTCCTGGAGCAGCCGCCGGAAATCCTCGGCCGCGTCTCCGGTCCACACGCCGGCGGTGCAGGCGAGTGCGCTGAGCTTGGCCAGTGCCTCGCGCAGCGCCTGCGCCCGCCGGCCGAGCAGGGCGGCAGCGCTGTAGAACTCGGCCGAACGGCCGGGCGGGCGCGGCGGGTCGGCGTGCACGCAGGCCTCGGCCGCGGCGGCGCCGTCGCCCGGTAGTACGAGATGCCGGTACCACTTGATGCCGTTGCCGTGGCCCATCAGCACCGGGCCGCGTTACGGATGTTCAGCTCCGTGGTCGCGTAGGCGTCGGCGGCAGCCCGCGCCCCTTGGCTGACGCTTTCCAGGTAGCCGATGAACTCCGTGCGCTTGTGGGACCAGTCGTGCTGGATGTTCTTGAGGGCGGTACGAATCTTCGGATCGCCGACCCAACTTCCGATACACGTGCGCTCATCGTTGTCGGCTTTGAGCAGGTGTGCCAGGCCGACAAGCTGTGCCGCCAGCGCGCGCAGCGCGACGATGTCAACGGTGATCGTTGCCGTCATACCGGAGACGCTAGGCAATTCGGGCGCCTCGCGTTGGAAGTTATCCACAAGTCCGGCGTCGACACGTCGTGAGGCATGCCACCCGCGCACCGGAGGCGGCGATCCGTACGATAGGAGCATGCGGCCGGCGGTGCGCTGGGGGGTACGGCGTCCGTTGCCGCGACGCCTGCGCCGCACGCTGATAGTGACGCTGGCGCCGGTAGTTGAGCTCCTCGGAGCTCGAGAACGCCATGGAGGCGCACATCCAGATGTCCAAGGACGTCAAGCAGCTAGATCACGTCGTCATTCGTATCGCGGGGGATTCCGGCGACGGCATGCAGCTGACCGGCGATCGCTTCACCCAGGAAACGGCTGCCTTCGGTAACGACCTCTCGACACTGCCCAACTTTCCGGCCGAGATTCGCGCCCCGGCCGGCACGTTGCCCGGTGTCTCGTCCTTCCAACTCCACTTCGCCGACCACGACATCCTCACCCCGGGCGACCGCCCGGATGTCCTCGTGGCGATGAACCCCGCTGCCCTGAAGGCCAACCTCGGCGACCTCCCTCGCGGCGGGACGATCATCGTCGACACTCATGACTTCACCGAACGGGCGCTTGCCCGGGTCGGGTGGAAGAGCAATCCACTCGACGACGACACCCTCGACGGGTTCGCCGTCCACGCCGTCGACCTGACGCAGCTGACGCTCGACGCGCTGGCGGGCACCGAGCTTTCGCGTAAAGACGCCGGCCGGTCCAAGAACATGTTCGCCCTGGGCCTGCTGTCGTGGATGTACTCGCGCCCGGTCGAAGGCACGCTGCGGTTCCTGCGGCAGAAATTCGCGAACAAGCCGACGATCGCGGAGGCGAACGTCACCGCGTTCAAGGCGGGATGGAACTACGGCGAGACCACCGAAGCGTTCGGCGTCCACTACGAGGTCAAGCCGGCAGCCCTGCCGCCCGGCACGTACCGCAACATCACCGGCAACACGGCGCTCGCCTACGGCCTGCTCACCGCCTCGAACCGATCCGGCCTGCCGCTGTTCCTCGGCGCCTACCCGATCACGCCGGCCTCGGACATCCTGCACGAGCTCTCCAAGCACAAGCGGTTCGGCGTGCGGACATTCCAGGCCGAGGACGAGATCGCCGGGGTCGGCGCGGCGATCGGCGCCTCGTTCGGCGGCTCGCTTGCCGTCACGACGTCGTCGGGGCCGGGCATCGCCTTGAAGGGCGAGGCCATCGGGCTGGCCGTGTCGCTGGAGATCCCGCTGGTCATCTGCGACATCCAGCGAGGCGGCCCGTCGACGGGCCTGCCCACCAAGACCGAGCAGTCCGACCTGCTCCAGGCCATGTACGGGCGCAACGGCGAGGCACCGGTGCCGGTCGTAGCGCCGCGTTCCCCGGGCGACTGCTTCGACGCGATCCTCGAGGCGGTGCGCATCGCGCTGACCTACCGCACCCCGGTGTTCTTCCTGTCCGACGGCTACCTGGCCAACGGCTCGGAGCCGTGGAAGATCCCCGATCTCGACGAGTTGCCGGACCTACGTGTTCCGTTCGCGACCGAGCCCAACGGTACTGGGGAGTCAGCCGGCGAGTTTCTTCCATATTTGCGTGATCCGGATACGCTGGCGAGGCCGTGGGCCATCCCGGGAACCCCTGGCCTCGAACACCGGCTGGGCGGCATCGAAAAGGCCGACAAGACCGGCAACATCTCGTACGACCCCGATAACCACGACTTCATGGTGCGCACGCGGCAGGCCAAGGTCGACGGCATCGCGCGCTCCATCTCACCCGTAGAGGTCGACGACCCGGACGGCGACGCGCGTGTGCTGGCGCTGGGCTGGGGCTCGACATACGGCCCGATCGGCGCAGCCGTGCGGCGGGTGCGCCGCGCCGGCTATCCGGTGGCGCAGGCGCACCTGCGGCACCTGAACCCCTTCCCCGCGAATCTGGGCGCGGTGCTGTCGGGATACGAGCGCGTGGTGATTCCCGAAATGAACCTTGGTCAGCTGGCATCTCTCATCCGTGCGCGGTTCCTCGTCGACGCCATCAGCTACACCCAGGTGCGCGGGCTGCCGTTCCGCGCGGCCGAGCTGGCCGACATGCTTCAGGGAGTGATCAGTCATGACTGACTCCGGCCAAGGGCCGAGCGCAAGCGGGTCTGCCGCCGTCTTGAAGCCGAAGGACTTCAAGACCGACCAGGAGGTCCGCTGGTGCCCCGGCTGCGGCGACTACGCGATCCTGGCTGCAGTGCAGGGCTTCATGCCCGAGCTCGGCATTCCGCGGGAGAAGATCGTGTTCGTGTCGGGCATCGGATGCTCGTCGCGCTTCCCGTACTACATGAACACCTACGGCATGCACTCCATCCACGGGCGAGCGCCGGCGATCGCGACCGGGCTCGCCTCGTCGCGGCAGGACCTTGCAGTGTGGGTGGTCACAGGTGACGGAGACGCACTGTCCATCGGTGGCAACCACCTGATCCACGCGCTGCGACGCAATGTCAACCTCAAGATCCTGCTCTTCAACAACCGGATCTACGGGCTGACCAAGGGGCAGTACTCGCCTACGTCCGAGTTGGGCAAGATCACAAAGTCGACGCCGTTCGGGTCGCTGGACACACCGTTCAACCCGGTGTCGCTCGCCCTCGGCGCTGAGGCGACATTTGTGGCCCGCACGTTGGACTCCGACCGCAAGCACCTGACCTCCGTGCTGCGAGCCGCCGCCGATCACCAGGGCACAGCGCTCGTCGAGATTTACCAGAACTGCAACATCTTCAACGACGGCGCGTTCGAGGTGCTCAAAGACGCAGCGACACGCGACGACTGGACGATCCGGCTCCAGCACGACGAGGCAGTGCGCTTCGGCGCAGACGGCTCGAAGGCAGTGGTGCGCTCCCCGTCGGGCGCCCTGACTATCGAGGACGGCCTCGCTCCCGACGACCCGCGGGTGGTCGTGCACGACGCGCACGCTGCCGACCCGGCGTACGCATTCGCGCTGTCCCGGCTGTCTTCGATCGACTCGCGCTACACGCCGATGGGCGTCTTCCGGTCGGTCGAGCGGCCGGCCTACGACGCGATGATGGCCGAGCAACTCGAGCGCGCTGCCGAGCAGACTCCCGGCGACGACGTGGCGCTGCAGTCGCTGCTGGCGGGCGCGGACACCTGGCGCGTTGCTTAACCCTTTTGGGCGGGGCTATTCGCGCGAGCGCTCATCGTGTCGTTGCCATATCGACGGCCTGCATCAGGCGCCGCAGTAGCGTGATCAGTTGCTCCTGCTGGGCCTCGGTCAGCGCGCCGATCAGTTCGGCCTCGACCTGTTGCTGGCCCGCGACGATGCGCTCGGCAGTGGCGACGCCCTTACGGGTCAGTGCGACGACATTGCGCCGCCGGTCGTCGCGATCGTAGCGCCGCACGACGTAGCCGCGCCGCACCATGACGTCGACGCGGTTGGTCATCGCGGCGCCGCTGACGCCGAGCTCGGCGGCCAACTCGGTGGGCCCAGCGGCATACGGCTTGCCGCGCCGCCGCAGCGCGTACAGCGTCGCGCACTCCCACATCTGCATGCCGAGCGCTTCGACGGACTCCGCCTTGCGGGACGAGAGGTGCCTGACGATCAGCTGCATCCGCGTCAGGATGCCCTCGGCGTGTGGATCGATGTCGCCGAGGGCGGCAGTCCACTGCTCGATGAGGGCGTCGACGCTGTCCTTCATGGATCGAAGTATCAACCCTCCAAAACATCATTGTCTAATAGTTCGGCGTCTAAGTACCGTTGCAAGCATGGCAATCGTGGACGTCGACACCCTGATCACTTCCGCTCGCGAGCTGGTCCGCGCAGGACGATGGGAGCAGGCGGTGCGCCTGCTCGACGCAACCGAGTCGTCTGACCGGCACGATGCCGGCGCGCTCGCCGCCGCCCGGGCCGACGCTCAGGTCGACCACGCGTGGTGGACGGGGGGTGACGCGGACGCGGCCTGGCTGGACGGCGCCCGCATGCTGGCCGACGACGATGCGCAGGCATGGATCGTCGACTTCGCCCGGCTGCGCTCGTCCTACGCGCGGCAGCTGCACCTCAAGCTCGCAGGCGGATCACCGGTCGCGGACGGGTTCGCCGCAGAGGCTGACCGGCTGGCCGAGCAGGCCCCGGATGCCGCTGCCCGCGCGTACGCGACGTTCTATTGCGGGCTGATTGCCGCCGTCTTGCACGACGATGCGGCGGCGGCCGAGCGGTACTGGCGGGCCGCCGTGGACACCGACGACGAGTACGTGCGCTCGTATGCGCTGCGCCACCTGGGCGGCCTGGCCGACGATGCCGGCCGGCACGACGAGGCGCTCGAACTGTGGCGGGAGTCGACGCGCTTGCGCCAGCGGGCCGGATTCGTCCCGGGCGTCCTCGCACAGGTGCAGCTCTACCCCGGCGACACGACGCCGGCGGGCCTGGTCACGGACTGGGCGGATGCGCTCGGCCTGGGTGCGCTGCTCCGCGCCGGCACGACCACCGAGGCGGAAGTGGCCCGCGCTCCAGCGTGAGCCGCCGGGCAGGATCGCGGTGTGCCATTCACCCTCGAGCGCGACGACGGCATGATCCTCACCGACGACACGTCCCGGCTGGATCTCGACCGGATCTGCACGTGGCTCGCTACCGCGTACTGGGCGAACACCCGCGACCGCGCGACGATTGCGCGATCGCTCGCGACATCTCGCCCGTACGGGGTGTACGCATCGGACGGCGCGCAGGTGGCGCTTGCCCGGGCGGTCACCGATCTCGCCGTCATCGCGTGGATCGGTGACGTGATCGTGGACCCAGCCTGGCGCGGCAAGGGCATCGGCACCTGGATGATTCGCGGTGTCGTCGACGACCTTCTCGCGCGCGGCGTCCCACGGATCATGCTGGCGACCAACGACGCGCACGAGGTGTACCAGCGCGTCGGCTTCACCGCGCTGCGCCGGCCCGAGCGGTGGATGGAGCGCGACAGCCGTTAGTGCGGTGCGGCAGGATGCCCGGCGTGCGGGCTGTGCTGGTGCTGGGTGCCGCCGGATTGCTGAGCATGGTGATCGGCACGTTCCTGCCCTGGCTGCGATCCGGCGAGGTGCAGCGGAACAGCTACGCGTCGTTCGGTGTGGTGCGGCGACTGATCGGTTTCCACGGCGCGGCCGAGTTGCTCCTGCGTGGCTGGCCGCTGTTCGGCGCGGTCTGCGCGGTGGTCGTCGTGCTGGCCGCTGTCGGGCTACTGCGCGCCGCCGCGGTGCTGGCGCTGCTCGTTGCCGCCTGGGCGGCCGCGGTGGGCGGCGAAGCGGTCGGCCGCGAGCCAGTCGCCGGCGTCCGAGTGGAGAGGCTCGGCCCAATCGTGACGATTGCCGGAGCGGTGGCCACGGCTACGGCCGCTATTCTCATCCTCATCTCACGGCTGTGGACACGGAGGGCGGCACGTGACCCAACCACCGGACGCACCGTATGACCCGAACGCGGAACCGGGTTCGCACGGGCGCGTCAACGAACCGCCGATGCCGCCCGGTGGGTGGGTCACGCTCCCGCAGTCGTACAGCCAGCCAGACCCCGCGCCGTACCAGGGACCGCCGCCATATCAGGGACCGCCGCCGCCATATGAGTCACCGCCGCCATATCAGGGGCCGCCGCCGCCCGCGTGGCAGCCGCAGCCGTCCGCCGGCTGGCAGCCACCACCACCCGGTGGGTGGGAGCAGCTCGGGCCGCCACTCCCCCAGCCTCGGCGCAGCCACCGTGCACCGGTCGTCGCCGCAATAGCCACGGCGGCACTCATCGCAGGCGGCACTGTCACGTACCTCGCGGTGTCCGACTCGCACTCGGGCTATGGGGGCGCAGCGTCCCCGCGGGAAGCCGTGACCTCGCTTGTCAACGATCTCAACAAGTCCGACCTGCTCGGCATCCTCGATCATCTGCCGTCCGGCGAGCGGTCAGCGCTGCGAGAGCCGCTAAGCGAGTTGATCAGCCAGGCAAAGCGGTTGCACGTGCTGAGGGATACAGCCGACCCGTCGCGGGTCACCGGCGTCGACGTCACCGCCACCGGCATCACGTTCGCCGCAAGTGGCGACGAAACGATCAATGACCACGTCAAGGTCGTCAAGATCGTCAACGGGAGGGTCGCCATCAACGCCGACCTGAACCGGGTGCCGTTCACCGAGCAGTTTCTTCGCGCCGCCTTTCCCCAGGGCATCCCGGCCAGCGCCACATCGCACGAGACGATCAACCTCGCGCAGGTGAACCGGGACAACGGACCGGTACGCATCGCCGCCGAACAGGTCGGCGGCAAGTGGTACCCGAGCCTCTTCTACACGATCGCTGACTCGCAGGTGCACCAGAACGGTGGCTCGAACCCCGGACCATCCGACTACATCGCGGCGAAGGGCGCGCCGAGCGCGGTGGAAGCGGTGAAGCAGGCGGTCGTCGCCCTTCAGCACAGCGACTACCAGCGGCTTATCGAGCTGACGTCACCCGACGAGTTTCGCGTGCTCCACGACTACGGCGGGGTGATCTTGCGTAATGCCCCGCCGACCTCTGCGAGCAGCCAGTTCACGCTCAAGGACCTGCAGCTGAACACTCGTCAGGTCAGCGGCGCGACCCGGGTGACACTCAGGAGCCTCACGTTCGACGTGCCCGGGCATGAGACCACGGTGGCGGTCGCCGGCAACTGCCTGGAGATCACGGCGGATGGCGATTACCGCAAACTCTGCGCGACCGACATCATCAACGGGCTGAATACCGGACCGCTGCGCGGCAGGCCGCTCACCGCCGGGCAATCGGCGGCGCTCTCGCGGTTCGCGAGCGGCATTCCGCGGATCGGTGTCGACGTGACGTCGACCGGCGGGCAGTGGTATCTGAACCCCGCCCGCTCGTACCTGGATCTGAGCAATGCGCTGCTCGAACCACTGCAGGACAACGACCTGCTGGTACTGCTCAAGCTATTCAGCAGGTGACGCGGGCCACCATGCGAGAAGTGGCCCGCGCCCAGCCGGGCGCGCGGTCGGCATGATGGCCCGGTGGGGTCCGACGTCGACGAGCGCCGGGGCCTCGCCTATGGCACAACGGCATACCTGCTGTGGGGCCTGTTCCCGCTGTACTGGCCGCTGCTGAAGCCGGCTGGTGCGATCGAAATCCTCGCGCACCGGATGCTGTGGTCGCTCGCCTTCGTCGCGGTCCTGTTGTGGTGGGGCCGCGGCTTTCCGGCCCTACGTGCCGTTCTGGCCGGCCGCGAGAAGCGCACCCTGCTCGGGTGCGGCGCGGTGGTGATCACCTTCAACTGGGGCACCTATATCTGGGGCGTCAACAGCAAGCATGTCGTCGAGACGAGTCTCGGGTATTTCATCAACCCGCTGTTCACGATCCTGCTGGGCGTGGTGCTGCTTTCCGAGCGGTTGCGCCGGATGCAGTGGGTCGCGGTCGGCATCGGCTCGGCCGCGATCGTCGTGCTGACCGTCGACTACGGCCGGCTGCCGTGGATCGCCCTGGTACTGGCCACGTCGTTCGGGCTGTACGGATACTTCAAGAAGCGCGCGGCGGTCGGCGCAGTCGAGTCACTGGCCATCGAGACCGGCTATCTGGCTGTGCTGGCACTGGTCACGCTGGTCGTCATCGAGGCACGCGGGGACCTGGCGTTCGGGCACCACGGTGCCGGCAACACCGTGTTGCTGCTTCTGACCGGCGCGATCACGGCCATCCCGCTGCTGTTCTTCGGGGCAGCTACCCGGCGGTTGCCGCTGTCAGTGATCGGGCTGCTGCAGTACCTGGCACCGGTGCTTCAGTTCGCGGTGGGTGTCGGAATCGACCACGAGAGCATGTCACCCGCGCGGTGGGCCGGCTTCAGCCTGGTCTGGGTCGCACTGATGGTGCTGACCTGGGACGGGCTGCGACCCCGCAGCGCTGCTGTAGCTCAGCCCCTGGTGGTCAGCCGGGCGACGAAGGTGTAGCGGTCGCCGCGGTACCAGCTGCGAACCCACTCGACCGGTGTCCCGTCCGCCTCGAAACTGTGCCGGCCGAGGACGAGCATCGGTGCGCCCGTGTCGGTGCCGAGCAGCGCCGCCTCCCGGGGTGGCGCCGCACGCGTCTCGATCGTCTCTTCGGCCGTCAGCGGTATGACGCCGTAGGACGCCTCCAGCACGCGGTAGAGCGACGACGACTTGCGCAGTGCTTTGATCAGCCCGGGAAACCGTGCCACCGACAAGTGCGAGGTCTCCACGGCCATCGGGGTGTCGTCGGCCAGCCGCAGCCGCTCGATGCGGTACATATATGCCCCCGGCAGCAACCGCAGCCGAGTGGCTGCCTCACCCGTGCCCCGCATCCTTTCGGCGGAGAGCAGGCGGGCACCGGCAACGAATCCGTTCGCGGCGGCCTGCTCCGTGAAGCTCGTCATCTGCAGCGGCCACGTCATCTTGGGCTCGGCGACGTACGTGCCCGAACCCTGCCGTCGGACCAAGCGGCCCTCGCCGACGAGCTCCCCGAGCGCCTGCCGCACCGTGGTGCGCGAGGTGGCGAGCGTGGCGGTGAGCTCACGCTCGGTGGGCACCAATGCGCCGGGCTCGAGCGATTCGATCAGTTCGAGCAGGTGCCGCTTGACCAGGTAGTACTTCGGCTCACGCGGCTCGATCACATCCGCTGCAGTCACGGTTATCCCTTCGTGAGCCCGTCATGCAGAAAATGTCTACACCATTGACAGCGCCGCGCCCAAGCCTCGACCATTCGATTCGTCTAGTCCACTTTAGAAGACGGAGGCGGGCCCCGGATGAGTGGCGTCGCACGGACTGCCGGGACGCGGGCGTGACCGAGCGTCCCGAGCTGCACCTGCTGCCACCCGAGCAGATCGTCGCCCGGCTGCTGGACGGCGAGCAGCGCGTCGTCCCCGCCGTGCGTGCGGCCACCGAGCAGATCGTCGCGGCAGCGCGGCTGATCGCCGACAGGCTGCGCGACGGCGGCCGGCTGGCGTTCGCCGGCGCGGGAACGTCCGGACGGGTTGCTTTCACCGAGGCGGCCGAACTGCCCGGAACGTTCGGACTGGCCGACGACCGCATCGTCGCGATCATGGCGGGCGGCGTCGACGGCGCCGACTCGCACGAGGACGACACCGGCATGGCGCAGCGCGACCTGTCCCGGCTCGCGCCGTCGCCCGGCGATGTGCTCGTGGCGGTGGCGGCAAGCGGAACCACGCCGTACACGGTCGAGCTCGCACGGGGCACGGTTCGGGCTGGTGCCGACGTGGTCGCCGTAGTCAATACGCCTGGTTCGCCCCTGGCGCAGCTCGCCCACTTCGCGATCGAGGTCCCGATAGGGCCGGAGGTGCTGCGCGGCTCGACGCGGCTGTCCGCCGGATCGGCACAGAAGGTCGCCCTCAATGCGCTGACCACCGCGGCTATGACACTGCTCGGGCGGGTCCACGGCGATGTGATGGTCGACGTCGTCCCGGCCAACGCCAAGCTGCGGGAACGCGCCGCGGGCATCGTCGCGGAGATCGCCTCCACGTCGCTGGACGACGCGCGCGCGGCACTGACCGCGTGCGACGGCAACACCCGGGCGGCGATCCTGCATCTCGTGGGCGGGTTGCCGCCGGTGGAGGCGGCCGAGCGAGCCGCCGCATACGCCACCCTGGAGGCGGCTCTGAACTCGGTCCGGTGAGGCCCGCTTGTCGCAATTGGTCTAAACCACTTGGCCTGCGCGACGTCAGCACGGTCGACAGCCGCGAACCGTACGACAGGACTTGTTCGCCTCCTGTTAACCGTTGCGTTGCCTGATAACGAGGCGCTGCCGCGAGGCTGTGCGAGGGCTTAGTCGGGACGTGAGGAGACGATGCGATGAAGCGGTCTTGGATCGCGGCGGCCGCCGCGCTGGCCTTGTGCGCACTGCCGGCGACGGCAGTTGCCGACAATCACGGCACGCGCGGCGCGTTCACCCTCGCCGTGTACGGCGATGCGCCCTACGGCACGTTCCAGGGCGACACTGCCGAGTTCGATGCGACACCGGCGTTCATCGATTCGGTCAACGCGGACCCGGACGTAAGCACGGTTGTCCACGTCGGCGACATCCACTCCGGCAAGCAGTACTGCACCGAGGCCTACGACCGGTCGATCGCCGCACTGTGGGCGCATTACGCCGACCCGCTCGTGTATACGCCCGGCGACAACGAATGGAGCGACTGCCACAAGGCCGGCGAGGGTGGCGGCACGTACGACCCGAGCACCGGGCAGATCAACTACGTGCTCGACCCGGCCACAGGCCAGCCAGCCGACTACGCCGCCGGCAACCCGCTCGCCAATCTCACCCTCATCCGGTCGATCTTCTTCAGCAGCCCCGGGCACACGCTCGGCAGCGGAACGCTGAAGGTGCGTTCGCAGGCCCAGGTGCGCGACCGTGCACACCCCAGCGATGCCCAGTTCGTGGAGAACGTGCTCTGGGAGCAGCGCGGCATCGTGTTCGTTTCGATCAACGTGCCCGGCGGATCGAACAATGACACTGACGCCTGGTACGGAGCGCCGATCAGCGCGGCGCAGCACGACGAGGCGACCCAGCGCACCGGCGCCGACGTGCGCTGGATCAACACCGCGTTCGGGCTCGCCGCCGAGGACGACGCGGCCGGGGTCGTTGTCATCACGCAGGCCGATATGTGGGACCTCGACGGCAAGACGGCGGCCCACCTCGCCAACTACGAGCCGATCGTTTCCACCCTGGCCACGCACACCAGCGCCTTCGGCAAGCCGGTCCTCCTGTTCACCGGCGACTCGCACACGTACCGCTCCGACAACCCGCTCGTTCAGGGCGCACCGTGCACCGGCGACGCAGACGTGTGCAGTTACGACGCCTGGACGAGCCACCCGTACTTCGACGTGTCCAACTTCCACCGCATCGTCGTCCACGGCAGCACGTTCCCACTCGAGTGGCTCAAGCTCACGGCTGCGCCGGGAGCCCACAATCCCACGACCGCGACCTCGTTCGGCCCGTTCAGCTGGACCCGAATGCCGGAAGGTTGAGCAGCTCGGCTGTGCTGGAACGGGGGCGGGCCGATCGGCGCCGCCCCCGTCCAGCCAGCGCACTACGCGGGAATGATCTCGAAGGTGATGTTGTCGCCGTGCTGGCGGGTGTAGAACAGCCGCCACCCATCGTGGAACAGGCTCGGTGGCCGCGCGCCGAGCAGGCCGCGTGCGGTGGGATCCCCGTCGGAGGCGTGGATGCCGGTGATCTCATTGTCGCCCTCGTTGCCGAGCGCCGAGGATGACGAGTCGATCGTCGCCGAGGTATCGCGGCCCTGCGCCAGGAAGCGCACTGGCTGCCTGCCGTGAGAGTAGTCAGCCGTCACGTCGAGCAGCCAGCCCGAGTCCAGAGCGTTGCGCTGGGTGTGCAGCGTGTCGCCGGCGTCCTCGACGAACGCCACGATGTTGCGGCTGAGGAAGGTCACATTGTCGAATCCGGTGTGCGCGACGTCGCCGCGGTAGAGCAGCGACAGCGAGCCGGCACCCGACTTGTCGCCGATCTCGAGCTTGAAAACCGAGCCGAACCCACCGGCCGCCGAGCCGGCTTCGGAGCGCGCGTCGGTGTCGCCCGTCTCGTCGAAGTAGAACGTGCCGAACTGGCCGTCCGGGCGGAACTGCCCGTTCTCGGGGCGCTTGAACGGCGTTGCGCCGCCGGCCTTCGCAGCGGCGTTGGCGTTGAACGGCGCGGTGCCGTCGACCGCCGTGTCGTGCACCGTCACCCAGTGGGTGGCGAAGGAGCTGCCGTAGGTGCGCAGCGCGAGGGTGTCCGGCCCGAGGATGTCGGCATCGGCCTGCCCGGCGTGGAACGTGACCGGGTGGTCGCCGTTGATCACCTGTAGCGCCTGCAGGACGCCGCCCTTCGTGAGGTCACGCCGTTCGGTCGGCACCAACCGGTAGACAAACGAGTTCGGCTGCTTGGCGTGTGGCGAGAGCGCGCCGACGACCCCACCGGAGTCCTCGACGATGTAGACGTTGCCGTTGTCGTCGTTCTGGATTCCCTCGTAGCCGCCCTGGCCGATGATGCCGGTCAGGCGCTGCACCGTGGCCGGCACGCCGAGGTCGGCCTGCCACACGCCGCCGCCGAGGCTGCCCTCGGATGTGAACAGCAGCCGGTGAGCGAAGGGGTCCCATGTAGACCCGTCGATGTCCGGCAGGTCGTGCCCGTCGGTGTCCTGGGTGGCCAGAAGCGTCATGCGGTGCGCCGCGTCGGCATCCAGGTTGATCCGGGTCAGGTACCCGGGCGTGCCCGACTCGTGGCCTTGGAACAGGAAGTGGGTGCCGTAGTCGTATCCAGGATCGGCTCCCGGCAGGCCGTCGTCCACTACCAGGTAGGTGTTCTTGTCCGGCTCGGTCTTGTGGGCTTCGTGGGTCGGATCGCTCGGGAGCGGCACCAGGTTCGGGTTGTCGCCGTCGTAGCCGTAGTACGGAACGGCGGCGGTGCCGTTCTCCAGCCGATGGGCGCCCTGGGCGACGGCGACCTCGCGCAGTTCCGGCGAGAGTTGGTCGGGCACGACGACGCCCGGGGCTTTCGGGTTGGCCGACGGCACGGCGGTGAACGCGATGCGGTCGGAGTACGCCGCCGACTGGGCGGACAGCACCGCGGCGCAGGCTGCCCCGGCCACGAGCGCCGTCCAGACGATGCGACGTCGATGGGCTGTGTGCATGGGTGACCCTTCGTAGAGGTGACACGGACCGGCGCATCGTCAAACCCGGACCGCGCGCAGCCGTAGCCACCAAGCAAAGTCACAGCGTCGACACGGTAAACACTCAGCACTCTCACGGGATGTCATTCGCGTATCGGGCAGCTGATCACCCCGCGGCGGGAGACCGCCCCGTTGTCCCCACAGTCCGGCCCGAACAACGTCGGCCGTGCGCGGTGCGTCGTTCCCGGTAAAGCTGCACGCGACCGCGATTCCCGGCGCTCCAGTAAAGTTGGCCAGCCTGCGAGTGGAATGAGTCCCGGCGCCGAGACGCAAAGCAGCACCAATTCGCTGGCGTCGCCCCACATCGCCGGAAAGAATTGATCCATGCGACGATTTCCCGCAAGCCCGATCACCGCACTGGTCGACGAGACGCCGCAATACGCCCTGGGCGAGAGCTTCTGTCGCGAGCTCACGCTGGGCGACCTCCTGAGCGCGGATGAGCTTGCCGGTCTGTCGCAGATTCCACTCGGCTACGGCACCTCCGCCGGCGCGCCCGAGCTACGGCAGCTGGTCGCAGATCGATCCGGCGTCGGCCCCGACGAGGTTCTGCTCACGACCGGGGCGGCGTCGTCTCTCTTCCTGCTCGGGCTGCTGTTCGGCGACGCCGACGGCGAGATCGTTGTGGTCCGGCCGTCCTTCCCGCCCACGCTGGACGCACTGCGCGGCATCAGAGCGCACGTGGCGACGGTGCAGCTTCGCTTCGCAGACGGTTACCGTCTCGACCCGACGGTGCTGCGCGACGCCCTGTCCGCCGACACTCGTCTGGTCATGCTCGCCTCGCCGCACAATCCGTCCGGCGTAGCGGTGAGCCGCGAGGACATCGAGCGCACGCTGGCGGCCATGCAGCAGGTCTGTCCTGATGCCTTCCTGCTCGTCGACGAGATCTACCGCGATGCCACCTATGGACCGGCGCCCGTCCCGCCGTCGGTGGCCGCCCTGTCGCCCAAGGTGATCACCTGCAGCTCGCTGTCGAAGGCGCACGGAGCCCCGGGCCTCCGCATCGGCTGGCTGACCATTCGTGACCCCGAGTTGTACGAGCAGCTTCGGCTGGCGCGATTCAACTCCGCAGTCTCGTGCGGCACGCTCGACGAGGTGCTCGCTGCGCGAGTGCTGCAGCGGGCTGACGCGATCCTCGGGCCCCGGCGCGCGTTCCTCGCAGACGCGATCGCCGTTGTCGAGGACTGGCTCGCCACGCAACACGGCGAACTGCATTGGGTCCGGCCCGATGCGGGTGCGCTCTGCTGCGTGCAACTCGACCCCGATGCCTTCCCGCCGGCCCGCGTCCAGCGCTTCTATGCGGAGCTGTCCGTGCGTCGCACGGTCGTCGCACCCGGCGACTGGTTCGGCGACGATTCCCGCGTATTCCGCCTCGGCTTCGGCTACGAGCCGCTCGACCAGCTGCGGGCCGGGCTCGAGATGATCACCGAGGCACGGCTGGCATCGGCGACCATGTCCCAGGAGGCAGCGGCTCCCGCGCTGCAGTAGCCAGGCCTCATCACGGCCTGGCCCCCGTCGGCCACGCTAAGAGTTCGATCATGGACGCGACGGCTCCGGCGCGGCTCCGGTTCGCCATTTGATCTTGTTGGGGAATGCTCCCGACCCATCCGTGGCGGTGATCGGGCCGAATAGCTGATGTGACCCGCATACCGATCCGCCCGGCCGCAGCAGGCTCACGCGGTTGCTGCGAGCCGACGTCAGAAAGGAAAGCAGATGAAACGCAGGATCCTTGGCTCGGCTGCCGTGCTGGGCGCGGCCGCCGCCATGTTCGCCATCCCGACTGGATCCGCCCAGGCACTCGGCGCGGACTGTGACGACGTTCGCGACGGCAACTACATCCAGTACAGCTGGCCCGACAGCGACTCGTCGTTCACGTTCAAGTGCGAGGACGGAAAGTGGGTCTTCGTCGGATAGCACCGGAGACGTCACTCCGCCCGCCCATAACACAGACGTCGCCGCACCGTGGCTTTCGTGAACTCGGCGCGGCAAGATCTTGGCCGATGTGCCGTCAGGTCGCGGGTTGGCCGGGCTCGATGTTCTTGTTGTTGTGGAACACGTTCTCGGGGTCGTACTTAGCCTTGATCACGGCGAGCCGCGCGTAGGTGTCGTCGCCGTAGGCCTCGCGTACTCGGCTGGCGTCGTCGTCGGAGTCGAGGAAGTTGACGTAGACGCCGGCGCGGTGGGGTTGGAGAGCTTGGAGGAATCCCCTGGCCCACGCGATCTCGGATGGGCCGGCCGCGTCGTCCCGGTCCGCGAGCCATACGGCGTCGATGCTCATGTTGTGGGCGACGTCGCGGCCGTGATACGCCGTGGCATCGCGGGGAACCCGGGCGACCGCTCCACCCATGTGGAATATCGCCGCGCACGACCTCGGCGACCTGGCGCGATAGGTGTGCTCGGCGACGACGTCGATGACCTCGTCGGACAGACCGGTGAGGTTCGTGCCTTTCCAGTAGTAGTGCCATCCGTGGCGGACGGTGTCATCGATGCCGCTCTGATGGTCGACGTAGAGCGTGGGTCGGACATGGACCACGAGCGGGGTGCCGAACTGGCGGAGCGGACGAACGATGCGTTCACCGTCCTGGAGGGGTCCGGCGTAGCAGCAGGCGACCGCGATCGCCGGTCGGAAGTGCAACTCGTGGCTGATGACCGGCAGCGGCGGGATCGTTCCCAGCCGGATGACGGTCCCGAGCTCGTCGGGCGCCTCGGCGACGAACTCTCTGTAGAAGTGCATGACATCGCTGGTGTCCTCGGCCGCCCAGAACACCGGACCGGCGATGACGGTGGGACCGACCGGGTTCAACGCGAACCGGAATGAGGTGACCACGCCGAAGTTCCCGCCACCGCCTCGCAGCGCCCAGAACAGGTCCGGGTGATCGTGGGCGGATGCTCGGACGATGTCGCCCCCAGCGGTGACCAGCGCGGCCGCCACGAGGTTGTCGACGGCGAGCCCGTGCTTGCGCATGAGCCAGCCGATGCCGCCGCCGAGGCTGAGGCCGCCGACGCCGGTGTGGCTCACGATGCCCCCGGTGGTGGCCAGGCCGTGGGCCTGGGTCTCGTGGTCGACGTCACCCCACAGGGCGCCACCCTGGACCTGGGCCGTGCGTTCGGCTGGGTCGACCGAGACAGCGCGCATCGCGGACAGGTCGATGACGATCCCGTCGTCGCACACGGCGGTGCCGGCCACGTTGTGACCCCCGCCCCGTACCGCGATCTGGAGGTCACGGTCGCGCGCGAAGCGCACCGCCGCGGCCACGTCGGCGGCCCCGGCGCATCGGGCGATTAGTTTGGGTCGCCGGTC
>DASXSF010000043.1:0-128931 GCA_036506155.1 Jatrophihabitantaceae bacterium | reverse complement strand
GGTCGGCCTGGCGACGACGACACCAAGCCACAGCCCGCGCCTGCCACTACCGACGCCGCGCAAACGACCAATGATCATGAACCTCGTCGGCGGAACGGACCATCAACACCGAAGGTCACGATCTACAACTGCCTTACTAGGGAGGAATACGCACAGTGATTATCCTCGGCATCGTTCTCCTGATCATCGGCCTGCTTTTCCACGTGGCCATTCTTTGGACGCTGGGAATCATCGCTATCATCATCGGCGTGATTCTGGCCATCGCCGGCGGTGTGGGCCGCGCAATTGGGCCCCGGCGCCACTACTACTGACGAGCGAACGCCTCGAGTCGTCTCCCGCGCTACACCGCAGTAGCGCGGGAGACGCGTGTCGGGGTCGGTGTGGTCTGTATGAGGAGGCGCCGGCCGCTACAACTCGTCGCGGTCACGTCATGGGGTCGAACGGGTCCTCCGGGGGCGGCGAGTTCGGCTCGATCAGCGTCTCCCCGTCCTCGCGATAGATGATGTCGGTGCGGCGCCGCGTGGTGTAGAGCTGGTAACCGATCGCCAGGCCCGCGAGGCCGACGAGCAACAGCACGATCCCGATGACATGGATGTTAACGCCGCTCGGGCTGCTGCTGACGCCGAACGTCAGGATCGCGCCCACGGCGATCACGAACAGGCTGACCGCGAACCTCATCGCCAAAGTATCTACCCACGCGCGTGCGCCGCTAAAGCGCGTTCCAGGCGGTGTGCGTCGTATGAAGGGTGCAGCCTCGGTCGGCACGCGACGTTTGGGGCGACCGGTGATCGGGTACCACTGCGGCGGGATGTCGACGACGTGGTGAGGGAGGCGTGATGCCGCGCATCGAGGTCGAGACCACCCACCCGGACCGGGTGCTGTTCCCCGACGACGGCATCACCAAGGGCGATCTCGTCGGCTACTACACGGAGATCGCGTCCACCATGCTGCCGCACCTGAAAGGCCGGCCGCTGATGGTGCAACGCTTCCCACGCGGCATCGACGAGCAGGGCTTCGTGCAGAAGGACTTCGAGGACGCTCTGCCGAACTGGATGAGCTGGATCGAGGTCGAGAAGCAGAACGGGACGGTGGTGCACGCGGTGGCCGACCGCTCCGAGGCGCTCGAGTGGCTCGCGAACCAGGACTGCATCACGCCGCACGCGTGGCTCTCGCAGCGGGGCAGGCTCAACGATCCCGACCGGATGATCTTCGATCTCGACCCGTCCGGCGGCGCGGACTTCACCGCGGTCCGCGCGAGCGCCTACACGCTCGCCGATGTGCTGGACGGCCTCGGCCTGGTGGCGTACGTGCAGGTCACCGGCTCGCGTGGCGTGCACGTCGTGGTGCCGCTCGACGCGGACGCCGACTTCGACACTGCGCGGCAATTTGCCCGCGATGTGGCCGACGTCGTGATTGCCGACGATCCCGGGCAGCGCACCCTGGAGGCGCGCAAGGATCGACGCGGTGACCGGGTGTACTTCGACGTGATGCGCAACGCCTATGCGCAGACGGCGGTTGCGCCGTACGCGGTGCGTGCTCGGCCCGGCGCGCCGGTGGCCACTCCGATCGAGTGGTCGGAGTTGGACGGCGCGTCGATGCGCGCGGACCTGTTCACCATCCGGGACGTCGCCAAGCGGGTAGCGGATCACGGCGACCCGTGGGCGGACCTGGGCCGGCACGCGCGCTCGCTGTCCCGGCCACTGGACAAGCTGCGCCGACTGTCAAACGCTTCGCGGGCGCGCTGACAGGACATCAGCCCTCCGCGTCGAGTTCTTCCGACAGGGTCGCCGTCGCAGGGTCGTCCGGGGCGAGATGCGGCGCCTCACCCGGTCACCCGGGCCGGATGATCCTGCGGTTCGCTCACGTGCCGACCATGAAGGAGCTGATCCAGGGGGTGGTGCGTTGCCGACCGGACCCGCCGTCAGGCTTGCGGCCGCGCCGAAGAACATGGTGCGGATTCCCCGCGGGATGTTCGTCATGGGCAGCGACGATTTCTATGCGGAAGAACGTCCGGCGCGTGAGGTGACCGTAGGCGGTTTCCTCATGGACGAGCACCCCGTCACCAACGCGGAGTTCCGCCGGTTCGTGAAGGACACCGGTTACCAGACGATCGCTGAGCAGCGACCCGATCCGGCCGACTTCCCCGACGCCGAGCCTGCCGACCTCATGCCGGGATCACTGGTCTTCCGTTCCACGTCGGGTCCGGTACCGCTCGACGACTGGCGCCGCTGGTGGCACTGGACTCCCGGCGCGAGCTGGCGGACGCCGGCTGGACCGGGCAGCACTCTCCACGGGCTGGATCGGCACCCTGTGGTCCACGTGTCGTACGAGGATGCGCTGGCCTACGCGGAGTGGTCCGGTAAGCAACTTGCCGGCGAGGCCGAGTGGGAATACGCGGCACGAGCTGGCCGGCCCCCAACCGCGTACGCGTGGGGCGAACAGTTCATGCCCAAGGGCAAGGTCATGGCCAACACCTGGCACGGGAGATTTCCGTGGGAGAACTCCGACCCCCACGGTGTCGAGCGCACCAGCCCGGTGGGGCGCTACGCCTCGAACGGATGGGGGCTGGTCGACATGATCGGCAACGTCTGGGAGTGGACCTGCTCACCGTGGACCCACGACCACGACCAGCCTGCAAACTCGCATGTCGATCATGCGTGCTGCGCCCCGGACGTCACGGCGGACCGACCGTTGCACGAGGCGGATCGCCGTGTCATGAAAGGGGGTTCGCACCTGTGCGCCCCGTCGTATTGCCTGCGCTATCGGCCGCCCGCCCGGCAGGGGCAGCAGGTGCGCAGCAGCACCAGCCACCTGGGCTTTCGCTGCGTCATACGCGAGTAGTCCGGCCCCGGGCGGGGCATCACTCCCCGCGGGTGAGTCGCCACCGGTAGGCGTGCACGACCATCGGTGTGACCGAGAACGCGGCTGGCTTGCGGAAATGGTGATCGTTGTGTCCCTGCTCAAGAGACTCGCAGGGCAGTCCGGTTAGCACGCCGACGCAACGGCGGGGGCCGGACGGCCTCCGCCCGATACTGCAAACGCTGGCCGAGACGCTGCTCGTAACGGCTGTGATCGGCCTGGTCTACTGGCTGCTGCCCATTCAGGATCGGGTCAACGCGAGCTGGGTGGTGCGGCTCGTGGGCGGACTACTGCTCACCGGTGGCGTTCTCGCGTGGCAGGTTCGATCGATAAGCAAATCGACCCGCCCGATTCTGCGAGCGGTGCGCGGCATCGTCGTCAGTATCGGGATTTTCGTAGTCGCCTTTGCGACCACATATCTCAGCATTTCCCACGGCCAGTCGTCGTCTTTCAACAGCGCGCTCAGCAAGCTCGACGCGCTGTACTTCACCGTCACGGTCGTCGCCACCGTCGGATTCGGCGACATCGTGCCGCGAAGCAACCTGGCCCGATCGGTCACGACCGTGCAGATGCTGCTCGACCTGGTGTTCATCGCGACGGCAGGACGCCTGTTGATCACGACCGCGACACACAGTCGGGCCGGCCGAGACCGGAATGATTGAGCGCGCTACTCGATAGTCACGGACGCACGCTCAGCGATCGGTGAGCATTGCTGGCCGTCAGGTTCCAGATGGCGATGCCGATTGCCGCATTGATGATGGCCGTGCTGACTTTTGACGCAGTGTGGGCGTCGGTGGCGAACGGCGCCACGGTGGCGACGAGTGTGCACAGGCCCATGATCCAGCCGAAGAACGTGAACGGCGCCGGCGTCGACAGCAGTAAGAGGTGGATTAGGGCGGTGGCGAGCAGGCCCACACCGAAAGCGGCAGCGGCATACGTCACAGTGTTCGCGTTTCCCCAGGTGCCTGATCCCTTCGGCGCCAGGACGGCGATATGGAAGATGCCGCGGGCGATGACGATGCCGACGATCGCGATCAGCGCGGCGACGACAGCGGTGGCGATGCCGCCGGCCCACAACCGGCGGACATCCAGTTCCAGTTGGGCCGGCGTTCGGTCTGCGGTCAATCGAAACTCCTCCAGATCAGATTCACTCCAGTGCCGGATCGGCGGTGAGCTTCCAGTCGTAGACGACCGAGGTTCGCAGCACGATGTCCTGCACTGAGCGATTGGCACGGCTGACGGCCACCCAGAAGAAGCCGATCGGAAACAGCACGCAGGACACCGCGCGCAGCAACGCCACGGCGAAGCGCATCCGACCACCGTTGCGGCTGACCACACGCAGGCCGAGCAGCGCATCCCCGTAGGAACGGCCCGTGGCGTGCCAGGTGAGCGTCAGATAGGGCACGGCGATGACGAATCCGATCACCGGAATGCTCCAGCCGAGCCCGGCCGGCAAGTGGAAGGATCTCGGATGTACCAAGAAGGCGATGCCGACCGTGATCCCGTAGATCGCGGCAAGAATCCCGATCGTCACCAGTAGGTCGACCACGTTGGCGATCAAGCGTGAGACGATACCCGCTCGCCGGCCTTGATACGCGCGGGCCGCGGGCGGAACCGCCGACGGATTCGGCGCGGGGTCACGGTACGGGGTCATCGGCACGCGGCTGTACCTGCGTCTTGCGCCCGTCGCGCCGCAGCAGGGCCTTGTCGACGATCCTGCTCACCCGCTCGTCCGCCCCGATGCTCTGCATCCGCAGGCCGCGCACGGTCTCGGATGCCAGCGCGCCGCTGGAGTCGCGAATAAGGTCCGGCAGGTCGATGTCGGCGACGACCTGCCGGGCAATCGCTGCGACGTCCACGCGGTCGAGGGCAGCGTTGAAGTCAATCCGTGCGATGACCCCCTCGATCACCTGTGACACGAGAGCCTCCACCTGCGGCGTCACACGCACCCGCAACGCCCGACCCTGCCGCGCGAGCGCGAGCAGCCAGGTCTGTGGCTGGAGCGCAGCCGGCACGAGCGGGGGCCGGAGCATCAGCGCTGCGACCGGACGTGCCACGTAGAGCACCGCGCCTGCGCCGTACAAGGCGTAGGCCACGACCCCGAGGATCGCGTCTACCGCAGGCGCTTCGACATCGGAGCGCGGCGAGGGCTCCATAGCATCTCAGGATGCAGACGTCCGGCCCAGCCGATCTCATGCGTGGCGGGTGATTCTGGGCCCTGGGCCACAACTGCAGTTTCACGCCGTGGCGTGGCGCGCCGAGGCACGGAGCAGTTCGATCAAGAGAAGCAGCACAAGAACGATCACGGCGAGCGTGACGATCGTCGCCACGGACACGTTGTCGAGCAGGACCAGGATGATGAACCCGAGCGCGATCACACCGATCCGCAAGGCCATCGCATAGCGCGCGACGAACGGGCCGACCGGCCCGGTGCGCAGCCTGCGACCCAACGCAGGCGGTATCGAGCTCACGGCGCGCCGGGTCGCCACGGCGGGGCGCGACGGGCCGGAGACCCACGCTCCGATTGCGACGAGCAGCGCCACCAGCAGCACCAGCCGTATGCCCAGACGCAGGAATCGCACGATCGCGTCGAATAGGAACTGCGCCGTGCTGCGGGGCAGCTGATCGGTAGGAACCGCGTCGAGGTAGATATGTCGCCCGATCAGCAGTCCGATCCCGATCACGATCATCCCGACGCCAACGCCGAGCGCAGCACTCATCAACGCGCGTCGCCGCTTGCGTGCGGTCGCGATGCCTCCCGCAACCAACCCGAGGCCGATCCAGGGCAGCCAGTCCGCAATCGTGTTCAGCGCCCGGGTGGCCTTGCGCGCCTGGTCGACGCCCTTGAGTTCGGCGATCTCGATTGTGGCGCCGACCGCCGGCACCTTGCTGGCGACCGTCAAGCCGGCGGCGACCAGCTGAGCCTTGACCCTGTCGACGACCACCGACAGATCAAGGTAGATCTTGTCCCCTTTGGTGCTCACCGCGGCGTTGGTGGGGCGCGAGCCGGTCAGCACATACCGGATCTGTTGATGTGCGGCGCGGTTGACCTCGACCCAGAGTGTCTGGAACGCATCGCTCTGCACGAACCTTGTGGCGACCGTGTTGACGAGGCCTGCGACTGCGCTTTGCAGCGGGCCGGCGAGCGCCTGCGCCGCTCGCGGCGGCAGTACGTCGCTGATGTATGACTTGACGTCGATATGAGTGGTGACCTGCTTGTCGATGGCGTTGACGATCACGTCTTGGACGCCGGGATCGCTTGCGACCGGCTTGAGCGTCGCGACGTAGCGGTCGGTGTTGAGCACCAGGTTGCGGCCCCAGATCGCGAGGGGCGCGAGCACGAGGCACAGTACGCCGACCACGATCAGGATCACCGCGGCACTCGACCGGGCGATGCGACCGGCGCGTTGTGCCGGCGACGCCTTCTGAATCGCCTCCAACTCGGCGTTCCGCCCGCGCAACTCGGTCACTTCGCGCTGCAGCGCCTCGGCGTCGGGCGGCTCTGCTGACTCGGACATCTACCCGCCTTCTCGCCGCCGGGCCGGCTTTTTGCCAGCGTGGTCCCGACGGTAGGAAGCCGCCGCTGTTGCCGCATCACCGGTTTCGGGTGAGGTAGATCGGGCTTCTCGCCGACCGTTCGTGTGGGGTGACCGGCTGCGCACAGGACGGCGCGATGCTCGTCGCGTGGTGATCGGCAAAGGGATCGGTGGGCTGGCCGGCTGACCGCTAAGTGCGCTGCTTCCTGTTCCCGCTGATGGGCAGGAGCAATTCGGTCAGCCAACTGAAGAAGCCGATCAGGAATCCGCCCAACACCGCGGAGCCGAAGTTGTCGACATCAAGGTGCTCGGTCAGCCCCGCCGTGATCGCCAGCAGGGCTGCGTTGATGACAAGCAGGATCAGGCCGAACGTGAGGATGATCAGCGGCAGGCTGAGCAGGTGCAGGATCGGTCCGAGGATCAGGTTGACCAATGAAAAGATCATCGCGATCCACACCAGCCAGACGAACCCACCGTGGACGTGGATACCCGGCACGATCGCGGCGACGACTCCGATGATGACCGCGAGCACGATGAGTCGGAGAGCGAGCCGGGCCAGCACGCTCCGATTCTTTCGCGAGCACTGCCTTGTCCCGCTCACCTTCGGCGGATGAGCTCGCCGAACGCGGCTGCCGGCGCACGGATCCGCCCGCAATTGTTTCCGATAGGTCTCCGGAGCCCCACTCGCGTGCAGATGTCACTCTAGAGATCGTGGTCATACTGACGCTAAGGTAAGGCGCGATTACTGAGCGTCGAAATGTCCTGCGAGTCCTCGTTCGCCCGGGGGAGGCAGCCGATGACAAGCAGGCTGATCGACCCTCGACTAGTCGTGCCCGGACTGCCGCCCCTGCACGTGCCACGGCTCCGGTTGATCACGGCGCTGGACGACGCGCGCGATTCCCCGCTGACGCTGGTGGCCGCTGGGCCGGGCGCGGGAAAAACCGTGCTGCTGAGCGAGTGGGCTCACCACCAGGACTACCCCGTCGCGTGGATCACGGTGACGCCCGCCGAAAACGAGCCACGCCGATTCTGGCGACTGTTCCTATCCGCGGTCCGCGCCGCCAGCGCCTGGGACGACCTGCCGCGTTCCGTCCCGGGCGGCGACGCCACGGTGCTGTTCGAGTCGCTGTTCTCGCGCCGCCCGCCGCCCCAAGTGCCGCTCCCACTGGTCATCGACGACGCGCACCTGCTGTCGCACCCGAGCCTGCTCGCGGGCCTGGACGACCTGGTGCGATCGTGGCACCCGCGACTGCGGCTCGTGCTCTCTGCACGCAACGACCCGCTCCTGCCGCTGTACCGCTATCGGCTGGAAGGGCGGATGCGCGAGCTGCGCGCGAGCGATCTCGCGATGACGCCGTCCGAGGCGCGCGCCCTGCTTGCGGCACACGGCGTCACGCTGCCGGACAGCGCGTTCGACGTGCTCGAAACGCGCACCGGCGGGTGGGCCGCCGGCATACGCCTGTCCGCCATGCGGATGTCCGACACCGCCCGACCGGCCGACTTCGTCGCCGAGTTCGCCGTTGACCAGGGCAGCATCGGCGAATACCTCATGAACGAGGTGCTCCTGCGTCAGCCGCGACGAGTGCGCCGGCTGCTCATACAGACCGGATTCCTGGACGAGGTGACCGGCCCGCTCGCCGATGCGATCACGGGATCAAATGGATCTGCCACAGTTCTCGCAGACCTGGCACGTGCGAACTCGTTCGTCAGCTCGCTGGACCCGGCGCAGACCCGGTTCCGCTACCACCAGTTGTTCGCCGAGATCCTCCAGCACCTGATGCGGCAGCAGGCGCCCCGTCTCGTGCCCACGCTCTATCGGCGGGCGGCCGGGTGGTACGAGGCGCAGGGCGACGTCCGCAACGCGGTGAAATGGGCGGCGCATGCCGGCGACGGTTCGGGGATCGCGTCGTTGCTGGCCAGGGGCGGACTGGCCCGTGGCTACGTACAGCGGCACGACATCTCCGATTCGGCGGCGGTCCTCGACCTCGTGGAGCAGGTTCCGATCGACGGCGACGAGGCGCGTGCGGCGGAGGTGCGGACAGCCCGGCTGGCACTCGCGGCGATGAACGCGGACACCGAAACGGCCGCCCGGCGGCTCGGCGACCTGGGTAGCGCGCCACCGGCAATCGACGATCCCGAGCTGCTCGTGACGGCGAGCCTGGCCGAGCTGATACTCGCCGAGAAGGCAGGAGACGCCCCACTCGCCGAGGCGACGGCGGCCCGGCTCCTGGACGTCGAGGCAAGCTCACGGGTCGGCCTCGTTCCGGGGCTTCGCACCTGCATCCTGCTCGCACGCGCCCGCGCGCAGTACTGGGACGGCCGATACGAGAAGGTCGACACACTGCTGCAGGACGCGCGGCACGCTGCGGATACGGAGCACGGTCGCGCCGTCGAACTCGAGGTACTCGGCACGACCGCGTTGATCAATGCTTACCGCTCGCGGACCGGGCGGGCAGACGACGCGATGGGGCAAGCCGGTGAATTGCTGCGGCTCGACACCGATTTGAGCGCGCCGTTGACACTCGAACTTGCGGTTGCCCTCCGTGCCTTCGTCGCGGGCGACTTTTCGGCCGCGGCCCGTGCGGTCCAACGCGCACGGAGCAGTAACGTGCTCGAGTGGGACTCGGCCCTCGCCATGCTGCTCACGCTTACCGAGGCTCAGATGTTGCTCGGGTGCGGGCAATACAGTGAGGCGTGGATTGCGCTTTCCGGCATGCCGAAGTTCGACCGCGGTGAGCCCGCACTGCTTGCCGT
Source organism: Jatrophihabitantaceae bacterium (assembly GCA_036506155.1). Taxonomy (GTDB): domain Bacteria; phylum Actinomycetota; class Actinomycetes; order Mycobacteriales; family Jatrophihabitantaceae; genus DASXRA01. The sequence goes on along the minus strand of DASXSF010000043.1, from coordinate 119,782 downwards.
CCAGCGCGACATGATCCTGGCGGCCATCGAGACCGGGCTGGGCCGGCCACACGGCGCGCTCCGGCTGCTGCGCCGGCACCGGAGCACACAGTTCGGTGCTCCCGTCGCCGTCCCGTGCGCGCGCGCATATCTGGCACTCGGCGACCTGCGCAATGCGGAGAACTGCGTACGTCGCGCGATCACCGGGGAGACGGTGCAGCTCGGACGGTACCTGCTGATCGAGGCGATCCTCTGCGACGCGGAGATCGCCCAGATGCGAGATAACACCTCGCGCGCGCTTGAAATGCTCGTGCGCGCCGTCGAGATCGCCGACGGCGAGATCATCCTGCCGTTCGTGCGCACGACCGACGTGTTCGCACCGTTGATTCGACGGCATCCCACGGTGGCTGCCCGCTGGCCGGTCGCGGCCGCGGCGGGGGAGCCGGCGGCGGCGGTGGCGGGAGTCAGGAGATTCGCCCCGACTCCGTTCCCCGAACCGCTCACCGATCGCGAGCTGGCAGTCCTTCGATTCCTCGCGACGAGCATGTCGACGGCGGAGATCGCCGACGAGCTGTGCGTGTCGGTGAACACGATCAAGACACACCTGGCCGCGATCTACCGCAAGCTGGCGGCTCGCCGCCGCCGGGAAGCCGTGCTGCGGGCGCGGGAGTTCGAACTGCTCTGAGGCAGCTCATTCGCTGCGCATGAGCAATATGGCCGCAAGGACCGGCAACCTCGCAGACGGATGAAGGCGCCGTCGAGGGAACCGGTGTGGCAACGCGCTACGAGATCCTGGTCGCGGGCGAGCTTGACGAGGCCGCGACCGACCTGTTCGCCGGCTGGGAAATGTCTTCCGAAGGGGGCTTGGCCACCATCACGGGGGACTTCGACCAGGCCGCGCTGCACGGCGTGCTCGAACGCGTCCGCGCGCTCGGCCTGGAGCTCGTCGAAGTGCGGCGGGTCCGCCGGCCGCCACGCAAACCCGGCCGGTAGGTCGGCGCGAAACGGCGGCTTCACCATCGCCGAGTGATCTGACGGGGGACGACGCCTGCCATAGTGACCCCGTCCCTGCTTGGAAGGAGGGGCGGTGCCCAGGGTGTCATACGAGGTCAGAGTTGTCGGCTCTCTCGGACCCGCCGCTCGGGAGGCGTTCGCCGACCTGGCCGTCGATGTCGAGCCGACGTCCACGGTGCTGTCCGGGGATCTGGAGCAGAGCGACCTGCACGCTCTGCTCGATCAGGTACGCGCGCTGGGCCTGGAGCTCGTCGAAGTGCGGCAGGCGCCACGCAGTCCGCGGGATCCACGCCCGACAGGGCGACCGTCGTAGCCCGTTCGCCCGCCGCGGACGCCGCGACGATCGCTGCTCATTCGATGACTCCCCGCTGCGCGGTGCAGGACACACCGCCGTCGTGTCGAGCCGGGCGTCACGGTGGCTCACCCTCGTGGTGTGACGCCACTCGCGTGCCGCGGTTGATATCACCGAACGGTCAGCGGAGTTTCCGGTCCCCCGCAAGGTGATCAAGGGCGGATCCTTGCTCTGCACTGACAGCTACTGCGTGCGCTACCGGCCTGCGGCCCGCGGTCCGGACATGATCGATACCGGCATGAGCCACATCGGCCTTCGTTGCGTGCTGAGGCGGCCCACCTGGCGCATCCGGCCCTACAGGGTCCCCGGCGTCGCCCTACCCACCCCCGGACGGGTGGGGCGCCGATGGGGTCCCCGCCATCGCCGGGCTGGGCGTCTTGGGGAGGAATGCTGCGATCACAAATCCGAGGACGCTGATCACGGCTAGCACAACCATCGCGAGCGCGTACGACCGCCCAGGTGTCGACGTGATCCCGGCGACCAGGATGGTGCCGGCGATCGCGGTGCCGAGGGATGAGCCGAGGTTGGACACGCTACGGGACAGGCCGGAGATCTCACCTTGCTGACGCTCCGGGAAACTCGACTGGACGATGTTCACCGACGGCGTGAGCATCGCGCCGAGCCCGAACCCGATCAGGAACAGCCCCGGCGCGAACGCCCAGGCACTCGGATGGCCGTGTACCAACGGCAGCAGCACAGCGACGCCGACGACCGCGATTGCGAAGCCAGCCATGATCAGGGTGCGCTGGGCGCGCCGCTTTGCCAGCCGCTCCGCGAGCAGTGACGAGATGAGGACGCCGACCGTCGCGCCGGTGAAGATCACGCCGGTCTGGATCGCGTTGTAGTGCCGCACCACCTGTAGGTATGTCGCAACGACGAACGACGTACCCATCAGCAACAGCCACTGCAGGTTCTGTGTCACCAGGCCAAGATTGGACACGCGGCTGCGGAACAAGCTGGTCGACAACAACGCTTCCCGTCCGGCGCGTTCCTTCGCGCGGATGGAGGCGAAGAACCACACGAGAACCAAGACGCCCGAGGCCACCAGGGCCAGCGTCAACCAGCCGTTGTTGTCCGCAGCCAAGACGCCCATCACGACGAGCACCAGGCCGGCGGACGAGAGGATCGCTCCGCCGACGTCGAACGGGCGCTTCGGGTCCGGCGGCAGCGGGTCCGGAACCCGGCGGCCGAGCCAGGCGATCAGCGCCACAACGAGGGCCTGAAAGACGAAAGCGGCGCGCCAGCTCAGCGCCCACGTGATCAGCCCGCCGATCAACGGACCGGCCGCGGCGCCGACCCCGCCCATTGCGCTGATCACACCGAATGCGCGTGCTCGAGACGTCAAATTGGTGAACAAGAGCGTCGTCAGGATGTAGACCGGCGGGATCAGCAGCGCGGTGCCGATGCCCTCCAAGATCGAATTGCCGAGGATGAGCACACCCAATCCCGGCGCGACAGCGCTCAGAACCGCGCCCACGGCGTATATGGCAAGCCCAACCAGAAAGCACCGCTTCCGGCCGTACTTGTCGGTCAACTTCCCGCCCGGGATCATCAGTGCTGCCATCACCAGCAAGAAGAGCGTGATCGCGACCTGTATCCCTTGCACGGTCGTATTCAGGTCCTCGCTCATATCGTTGATCATCACGTTCATGTTCGAGCCGGCGAAGCTGCAGATGAACTGCGCCAGAGCCAAGGGGAGCAGAACCCGCCGCGACACGGGTAGCTGGGTGCTTGTCGCACCGTGCTGCGTCACGCCAACCCGCCCCGTCAGCCCTGTGGGTGCGAAGTGACGCCCGATTCGCCAGTCGCGGCCACCCGAATCAGACCGCCTTGAATGTCTGGTACTGGACAGGCTCGCGAGTCAGCTGGTCGCCTCGGCCCGTGTAGTCGTCGTCCGGCCCATGGGGCCTTCTCATCGTGCCGGTGTAGATCAGCGCCCCGATTGCCGGAAGCACCAGGACCATGATCAAGGTCGCGACGCGTGCCCAGCCCTTCATATCGTGTCTGCGGAAGACGACGTCAATGACGGTGACGATCCACAGAATCGCGATCGGGATGACGATGAAGCATATCCAGATGGCATGCCAGAACCAGTCCATTACGGCGCTCCATGCTTTGGCTCGCGTTCGGTAGCCGGTGCCTGCTGCGTCTCGTCGCCGGTCTGCGTCGAGGTCGGCACTCCGCCGGCCCGGATTCCTTCCAGCACCTGGCGCTTTCCCGCCTCGAATTCAGCTCCCGTGATGACACCGCTTTGCCGCAGGCGCTCGAGACTCGAGAGATCAGCTTCGACGTCAGGGGCACTCGAGGACTGAGGGTCGAAGCGTGGCAATCCGCTGGCCACCTCTGGCGCGCGCCGACCAGCAGTCACCCATGTGTAACCGAGGAAAATTATCGATCCGATGAGTGGAAACGCGATCACGAGGAGAAACCAGGCGAGGCGCTGCCACCACTTCAGATCCCCTCGCCTGAACAGTTCAAAGATGACGGCGAGCCACATGATGGCTGCCGGGATCACCACCAAGCAGATCAGCAGCACATGCCAGAACCACTCCATGGCGGCTCGCCCTTCTTCGTCGCGCCCCATGCGGCGATACGCTCCGCGTTGGAGTGTCCCATGACATGTTTCGGGCATAAGTGATGTGAGGCCCGTATGGTCTGTCGGGCGCCGCGAACTGGCACATCGCCGGCGTCGGCGCTCGCAAGCGTCGCGTTCGACATGCCGTCAGGAGAGCAGCGCGCTGGGCTTCGCGCGCCACCCTCTGTCGGGTAGTTGTGACCCCCGAGTGGGCATGGCTAAGGGCGTTCGGTCCTTCACCGTGGATGCAATTTGGCCTAGCCTGATGCCCTAGCGTGATCCACTTTTTGGGGGGCCCGTGCGGGCCGATGGCGCAAGTGTCGTACCGAGCCGAGGCTCGCCGCTCCTGGGCGCCAAATTGCGCGCCGCAACGGTACCGGATCAACACATTCGCCGGGCTCGCCTGCTTCGGCTGCTCGACGCGACTACGACCGCTCCCGTCACCCTGATCAACGCACCGGCCGGGGCCGGCAAGACCACGTTGGTTGCGAGCTGGGTCGCAGAATGCTCGTCGCCGACCGCCTGGGTGGCGGTCGATGAGACGGACCGCGATGCCGGCCAGTTCTGGACCGCGATCGTCGCTGCCCTTCAGGCATTCGTACCGGGATGCGGCGGATCCGGCGCGGTATCCGGGAAGCGCCGCCGGCCCGTGCGAGAGGTGGTCGACGACCTGCTGGACGACCTCGATGCCGAGGATCGTGAGCGCAGTTTCCTAGTCGTCGACGATGTGCAGATTGTGGACGATGAGGACGATGTCGCAACCTCGCTCGCGCGGTTCCTGGAACATCTGCCCCGCTGGTTGCACGTCGTGCTGCTCTCCAGGCGGGATCTGAATCTGGCGCAAGACCGGATGCGAGCCCGCGGGCAGCTCGGCGAGGTGCACTTCGCCGAGCTGCGCTTCTCGACTGACGAGGCTAGGCGTCTCCTGTCGCGACTTGCGCCGTCCCTGCCTGCCGAGACGGTTGACGCCGCCGTGGCGAGCGCTGCGGGATGGGCGGCCGGCCTGCAACTGACTGCGCTCGCCGCACGCTCATCCGGGGCCCAGCAGAGCCTCGACAACATCATTCGTGGCGAGGACGTGCTCGTCCACGACTACGTGTGGCGCGAAGCTCTCGGCGGCGAGGCACCCGAACTGGTCGATGCGATGCTCGATATCGCCGTCGTCGACCGGGTCAATACGAGTCTCGCTCAAGCGCTGACCCAGCGGTCGGACGCGGGTGCCCTGCTCCTTCGGGCCGAATCCCGTGGCCTGTTCGTAACGCGCGTCGGCACCGAGGGCTGGTTCGAAATGCACGCGCTCGCTCGGAGTGCGCTCCGAGCCGAGCTGGCCAGCGAGTCACCCCGCCGGTTGGCCGAGAACCACGCCCGAGCTGCCAAGTGGTTCGAGGATGCGGGAGAGGTGCCACTGGCCCTAGAACATTGGCAGCAAGCCGATCGGCCTCGCGATGCACTTCACCTGCTTGCCGCCGCGGCTGCCGAGTTGTACGACAGCGGCCGTCAGGCGACGATCGAGCGCACGATGGCGGGCTTGGCGTCGAAGGTCGTGACCGCCGATCTTGAGGCAATGATCGAGTACGCCTGGTGCCATTTGTTGGTAAACCGTAGCCGCTTCGTGGAACTCGTGACGCTGCTGTCCTGGTGGACAAGCCGCTCCACGGCGGACGATACGACCCGAGCTCGGGTGATGCTTCTGGAGTCGATCGCTGCGGCGGTGTCCGGTGGATGGGTCGCGAGCGGCAAACTAGCCCAGCGGGCAGTAGACGAGCTTGGCGAAGACGCCTGGCGCGATCCACTGGCTCGCTTCGGTTGGAACGTGGTTGCCCGCGACGTTGCCTTGTCCGAACGCTGGGACGACGCCTCTGACGAGATCTGCGATGCGCGCCTTGCGTTGGGCCGCGATCCTCAACGGCGGGTTGCGTTCGAGGGAACGCGAGCGCTGGGACATTCGCTGGCCGGTCGGCCTGTCGACGCCTTGGGGATCGCCGCCGCGGTAAGGCGTGCCGTGAGCGTCGCCAACATGACGATTCTTCGCGGTGAGGTGGCTCTCGCCGAGGCCATCTCGCACCGCGAGCTCGGGGACCGCGCGCGGGCCGTTACGGAACTGGAGGTGCTCGCACAAGCGGGCGGCGAGACCACGCTCTACGTGACAGTCCTGGCGAGCTGCGAACTCGTTCACGCCTATATCGACCGTGGGGACCTCGACAATGCTCGGGAGGCATTCGCCAGAGTCGAAACCCTCGTCGACGCCGAGTCATTCGGCCCCGACGGGCGCAGCTGGCTCACCCGCGCCGGGGTCCGCCTTGCACTTGCCACCAACGCGTTCGGCGACCTCCAGCGTTTCGCGGACTCCGAAGTGGATCCGTTCTGGGCAGCTGTGGCTGCGGCTCGGGTTGATCTCGCGACGGACGAGCGAGCGAAAGCTGCCGCCGTGCTCAACTCGGCGGTGCCCCGGTGTGTGCGGCATGAGGTCGTCGTCGGACTGCTGAAGGCCCGCAACACCGAAGGCCACGACGAATCCCTCAAGTTCGTCACGCGCGCCGTCGAGCAAGCGGTCGAGGCCGGAATCCTGCAGACCGTGGCATCCGAAGGCGCGGACATACTCGAGCTGCTGGAACGGGCCGCGCTGCGGGTGCCGAGCCAATGGTTAGAGCGCCTGCGGCGAGCAGTGGGGTCCGCAAACCCACAGGTTCGCCCACCGTCCCTGATCGATCCGCTCACTGAACGCGAGCGCGATGTCCTGCGCTTCCTGCCCAGCAGGCTTACCATCCGTGAAATTGCCGATGAACTATTCGTCTCGGTGAACACACTGAAATTCCACTTGAAAGTGATTTACCGCAAGCTCGGTGTCAACTCCCGAGCAGAGGCTGCCGAGGTGGCCCGCCGTGCGTCACGTCTCGCGTGACCTGCCTTCTACACATCGCGGCGTCGGTTTAGCCTTGCGCCGAGGTTGCCGCCGCCGTACGGCGGCCCCCGGTGCGATATTCGCTCCAGACGGCGTTGGAGAGGGCGGCGGCGACGACGAGTTGGCCGAAGAGCAGGAGCCAGGTAAGGATGACGGCCGCTACGCCGAGGTTCCCATAGAGTTCTGAGGAGTGCTGCACTCTGCGCGGTATGTAGATGCGGCTGACGGCGTGCAGGACTGCTAGTCCGAACCCGAATAGCACGCAGCCGGGTAGCAGGTCGACCCAGCTGGTGCGCCGATCCGGTAGGCGAAGGCAGATCACCATCCAGACCGCGGCGACCGCGGCCGTCTGGACGACAACTGTGAGCAGCAGGCCCGCAGGTATGAGGCGATCCAGACGGACCGTCAGGACCGCAGCGATGATGATCAGCAGCCATCCGCCGGCGAATACGAGCGTGGTGAGCAGCACGTCCTTTTGCTGCAGCTTTGGCGGCGGCGCCTCCCACACATGCGCGTTCACGAGGGCGAGGCTGCGCAACAGCGTGCGTGTCGTCCACAGGAACAAGGCGGCCCCGACGACCACCGCCACCCACCAGGACTTGTGTCCGGCGTGGAGCGCCATGGCGATCTGATGGCTTGCCGTACCGGTGACCCCCGCGGCCTTGCTCGCTGATTCGATGCTCGAGGCGCTGCCGGCGACACCTGCGAGCAGGCCCGCGAGCAGCAGGGCTAGCGGCATCAGCCAGAGAAACATCCGGAAGGCGCAGGCGCTGGCCAGCAGCAAGCCCTGCCGAGCCGTGTACCGGGCGATGAACACCAGCGGCAGTCCGAGCAACGGCCGCCGCTGAGCGAGCTGCTGGTACTGATCGGCGGCACGGTCCGCGCGCGTGCGCAGCCGCGTCAACCGACCACCCTCAGGCAGCCCAGTCACGTCCTCCCGCTCGGGCTGAGCGCCCGGCCGCGCGGCACCGCGTCGAGTCGCCACAACCGAGGGTGTGTCCGGGCAGCTGCCGGCGACTCACCCACCGGGTATGAAATCCGCGGGCGGCCGGACAGGACCGATCACCACCGCAGGGTGAGGCGCCATGGCCGGGGGCGACGAAACCCTAGAGGCACCATGCAGGACCGCGTCAACCAGCCACTGCCCGCTCGCGCGCGGAACCTCCGCCCGGGGCCGCGCCCGGCAGTTCCATGCCCCGACAACCGGATACGGCTCAGTCGGGATCTGATCGTCGCCGGCGCTGGCCTGCCATGTCCATAAGCATGCGGGGCGATGATCAGTTCGGCGCTGTGCTGGTGCTGATCCTGGCCGTGCTGACATTGGCGCCATTCGAATCGAGCGTTATCCGTCCGGTCATTAGTGGGCTGCTGGCGTTGACCATCGTGTTTTCGTTGTGGACGGCGGGGGCGCCCCGGCCTGTGGTGGCCCCGCTGACGGCGTTGGCGGCGTTGTGCTTGGTGGCCTCGGCCGGGGGTCAGTTGATCGGTGGCAGAACGCCGCGGTTGATCTACGCGGCGGTTGGTGCGCTGCTGTGCGCGGGGGCGATTGTCGTGGTGGGGATTCGGCTGGCCTCGCACCGCCTGGTCACCGGGCGCACCGTAGCCGGTGCCTTGACGGTATATCTGCTGCTAGGGCTGCTCTTCTCGTTCGTCTACGTGTTGATCGGCACCGCCCGGTCCGCGGGGTTCTTCGCCCAACACGGTCCGGTCGATGCGGTGTCCTACCTGTACTTCAGCTTCCTGACGTTGACCACGGTGGGATACGGCGACCTGACGGCCGGCAACGACCTGGGACGGATGCTGGCCGTTCTCGAGGCCCTGCTCGGTCAGCTTTATCTGGTCACCATCGTCGCGGTGCTGGTCGCCAACATCGGCCGCGAGCGGGCCGCCCAGCGTCGAGTCCGCCGCCGCAACGAGGCAGACAGCGGATGAGCCAGCTGAAGAGGCTGCTGGTCGGGACGCGGGAGACGATCACCGGAACCGTCTACGGCACCATCGTCGTGCTCGCCTCGGTGACCGCCGCCGGCAGGCTGTACCTGCGCGACCTGTGGCGGCTGGAAGTGATCGTGGCCGCGACCGTGCTCGTGTTGTGGCTGGCGCACGTGTACTCGGACGCGCTCGGCGAGAGCCTGCGTGTCGGGCGGCGGCTCACCGCGGCGGAGCTCGGACGGGTGGCCAGCCACGAATCGGCAATCCCGCTCGCCGCGGTGTTGCCGATGGCCGCCGTCGCGCTGGGCGCGTTGGGGGTGATCGACGGAGGCACCGCGGTATGGATTGCGCTTGGGATCGGCATCGGCACGCTCGCCCTGGAGGGGCTGAGCTATGCGCGGCTCGAGCGCCTGAGCTTGCTGGCTACCGTCGCGAGCGTCGCAATCAACCTCGCCGTGGGGCTGGTGATCGTGCTACTCAAAGTCCTCGTCTCCCATTGAGCGTGCCCGTCCGTGTGCCGCCACGCCCCCCGTCGCGGCGGAACACGCGCGGCCGTCGGTGCCCGGCCTAGCTGAGCACCTTCGCCTTCTGCGTCTCGAATTCCTGCTCGGTCAACGCCCCCTGATCACGCAGCGCGGCCAGCTTGGTGACCTCCTCGGCGACACTGGTCGAGGTGCCGGCCGCGGACTGGATGTAGCTGCGCGCGGCCTGATCGGCGGCGATGGCCTGCTGCTGATCCCGGTGGGCCATGCCGGACCCGCGGGCGATCAGATAGACCAGCACCCCTATGAACGGCAGGATGATCACGAAGATCGACCATCCGGCCTTGGCCCAGCCGCCCATGTCCTCGCTGCGGAAGATGTCGATGAAGATCCTGATCAGCAGGAAAATCCACAGGATCCACAGGAAGAACCACAACATGGTGAGGAACGCATCCAACAGCGGATAATTCTGCGATGCGGCTAGCGGCAACGCGGCACTCATCACGTCAATCCTCTCGACACGGCCCCCATCGAGCCTTCGGCTGCAAAACTAGGAGCTTGGACTCCCACCGGCCTCACATCACGCGGGTGAACCGGCGGCTCGCACTGATCTAGGCGAGGCTTCCCGGCGGCCACTGCCAAGGCAAGGAATCGCGCGGAGCGCCGCGTTCCGCGACCACGCGAAACCCCCCAAACCGGGAACTGGACCGCACTGCGCGTTTGCGCCTCGTGGTCGGCGAGGCCACCCCTAGGTCGGTCGTGGGCGGGGCCCGAGATGGGGGGTCTGCTTGACCTCGACAAGCTCCAAGCCCAGCGCACGTACCCGATCGAGCAGAGCGTGTAGCTCGGCCTGCTCGAGGTCCCCCGCCAAGACGGTGGACGTCGGTTCGACGTCGACCACCAGATCCGCGAACGCTTCACGGCCGGCAGGACCGAGGGAGCCGAGAACCCTGACCTCGTAGTAGTTGCTGCTCACGGCCCCTCCTCCATAGGAGAGCTATACCGTGACGATGGCAGCCAGCGGCCACACTCGGATCATCCGCTAACGGTGAATTGACACCAGCGGATCCACCGCTCTCTTCCACAAGTTCCAAGCCGGCGTGCGAAAGCCCCGGATCGGCGGCCTCGTCGAGCACGTCCGGCGGATCAACACGGCAGGACCCGCGGCAGCGATCGGGGCGCGGACTTGCGGTTACGTCGCCTGGCGGCGCGTGGCGCGGCTCCCTCAGCCGAGGGCCTTGGCCTTTGCCTGCTGGAACTCCGCATCAGTGATCACTCCACGCTCGCGAAGATCGGCGAGGCGGGTAAGTTCGTCGGCTGCGCCTGAGCCGTTGGATTGGACGGCGTTGCGGATGTACTCGCGACTCGCGGCGTCCTGCTGAGCCGCGGCTTCCGCTGCGTGCTCGCCCATCTTCTTACCGCGCGCGATCAGGTATATGAAGACGCCGAGGTACGGCAACACGATCACGAGGATTGTCCATCCCGCCTTGGCCCAGCCGCCCAGGTCGTCGCTGCGGAAGATATCGCCGAAGACGACGATCAGGAGCCAGATCCAGATGAAGAACAGAAAGAACCACAGCATGGACAGGAATACCTGACCGGTGCCGAACTGACTCGCTTCGAGCATTGCCTAGCACCTCCGCGCATGTGTATGCGGCCGCCCAGCACTTCGCGGACCGTATTGATCAGTGTCTGTGGTGCGAGGGTGGCCCAGCCCACCCCGGCGTGGGTGGACTTGCCGAGTGCCGCGCCGGCGTGGAAACGACACATCCGAATCGGTGGCCGCAGCGACGTTGTCGGTTTGACCTCTACTGCGGCAACCGCACGGCGGCTTACCCGACATTGCCGCCCCGGGTTCGCGATCCACCCAGCACCGGGTGATGCCCGCCCACCCTGACGCCCGCGTAGATAGGCACCGACGCGGCGACTGCGCGACAGCGTCCTGGCCGCGTGCATCGGTTTGGATCAGGAGACTTGGGCATGAGGCTCGTCGTCGCGCTCGGTGGGAACGCGCTCCTGCGCAGAGGCCAGCCGATGACCGTCGAAAATCAGCGGGCGAACATACGCACTGCCTGCGATCGGCTGGCCCCGATAGCAGAGCAGCATGAGTTGGTTATCTCGCACGGAAACGGTCCGCAGATCGGGTTGCTGGCGCTCGAGGAAGCAGCGTACGAAGAGGTGGCCGATGCCCCGCTGGACGTGCTCGGCGCAGAGACCCAGGGCATGATCGGGTACCTCGTCGAGCAGGAGTTGGGTAATCGGCTCCCCTTCGAGAAACCGCTCGCCACCGTGTTGACGATGATCGAGGTCGATCCGGACGATGCGGCATTCGGCGACCCGACCAAGCCCATCGGGCCCATCTACGCGGACAGTGAAGCGCGCAAGCTGGCCGCCGACAGGGGCTGGACGTTCAAGGCGGACGGCGCAAGCATGCGGCGGGTCGTCCCCTCTCCGGCCCCCAAGCGGATCTTCGAACGCCGCCCGATCCAGTGGCTGCTGGAGCGCGGCTGTGTGGTGATCTGCGCCGGCGGTGGCGGGATCCCGACCGCGTACCGGCCGGGACGAGAGTTGACCGGCGTCGAGGCGGTGATCGACAAGGACCACGCCAGCGCGTTGCTGGCGCACGACATCGACGCCGACATGCTGATCATGGCCACCGATGCACCGGCCGCGTATGTGCACTTCGGGAAACCAGATCAGCAGGCTATCCGGCAGGCAGACCCCGATGTGCTCATGGAGCAGTACCGCGCAGAGTTCGCGGCGGGATCGATGCTGCCGAAGATCGAGGCCGCCTGCACGTTCACGAAAGCGTCCCGCAAGCCAGCAGTGATCGGGGCGCTGAACGACATCGGCGCAATGCTTGGCGGTACGGCCGGCACGCGCATCTCGACCGACGTCGACGGCGTCGACGTCACCCCATCCGGGCTCTGAGGAGGAGATCACGATGCCGTTCGGCGTGCATTCCGAGGTGGGGACGCTGCGCAAGGTGATGGTTCACCGCCCGGGACTCGAACACGCCCGCCTTACCCCGTCGAACGCCGAAGAGTTGCTCTTCGACGACGTCCTGTGGGTCCAGCGGGCAAAAGCGGAGCACGACATGTTCTGCGAGGTGATGCGCGAGCACGGTATCGAGGTATTCCTGGCCGAGCAGCTACTCAGCGAGGCGTTGGTGAAGCCGGGCGTCAAGGACTGGGTGTCCGACCACGTCCTCAACGAGCGTCAGGTCGGAGTTACCGCAGCGCAGCGCGGCCGTGAGTGGGTTGAGACCGCCGACCCGGTGCAGGTCGCGGAGTTCCTGATCGGTGGCATCACCAAAGCTGACGTCACGCAGAATATAGGCCTCGTCTGGGAGTCGGCTGATCCCACCAGCATGCTGCTGCCGCCGCTTCCGAACTTCCTCTTCCAGCGCGACCCGTCCTGCTGGATCTTCGGCGGCGTCACCTTGAACCCGATGACCAAGCCGGCTCGCAAACCAGAGACGATGATCGTCGAGGCTATATACCGCTTCCATCCGATGTTCGCCGCCGAGAGATTCCCGATCTGGCTGGGCGGTACGGACGAGGACTGGGGACGCATGCACGTTGAAGGCGGCGACGTCCAGCCGATCGGCAACGGCACCGTGATGATCGGCATGGGCGAGCGTACAACGCCGCAGGCGGTGCTATGGATCGCCCGGTCCCTGTTCCGCGCCGCCTCGGCGACGCAGGTGCTCGCAGTCCACCTGCCGAAGTCGCGTAGCTACATGCACCTCGACACGGTGATCACCATGTGCGATCGCGACCTGGTCACGTTGTTCCCGCAGGTCATAAGTGGGGCACGGACCTGGGCGATTCGACCGGGCGATTCCCCAGACGACCTCGTGGTCGAGGAACGGATCGGGTCGCTGCCGATGCACATGGCCAAGGCGCTCGGCGTGCCGAAGATGCGCATCGTCGAAACTGGTGGCGACCAGTTCGAGGCGGAACGAGAACAGTGGGACGACGGGAACAACGTGGTAGCACTCGAACCCGGCGTCGTAATCGCTTACGAGCGCAACGTCGGGACAAACACAGCTCTCCGCAAAGCTGGCATCGAGGTCATCACGATCGAGGGTTTCGAGTTGGGCCGCGGCCGCGGCGGGTCGCACTGCATGACGTGCCCGCTCGAACGCGAAGCCGCCTTCTGAGCCGCTAGGAGCAAGCTATGGCGCTGAATCTGAAGAACCGCAGCTTCGTCAAAGAGATCGACTTCGAGCCCGGCGAGCTGCGCTTCCTGCTACGGCTCTCTCAAGCCCTGAAGCAGGAAAAATACACCGGATCGGAGTCAAAGCGCCTCGACGGCAAAGAGATCGCCTTGATCTTCGAGAAGACGTCTACCCGCACCCGCTCGGCATTCGAGGTAGCCGCATTCGACCAGGGCGCGCACGTGACGTACCTGGATCCGACCGGTTCCCAGATGGGTCACAAGGAATCGATCGCCGATACCGCGCGCGTGCTGGGCCGGATGTATGACGCCATCGAATACCGCGGCAACAAGCAGGCCGACGTCGAAGCGCTTGCCGAGCACGCAGGCGTCCCGGTGTACAACGGGCTCACCAACGAATGGCATCCGACCCAGATGCTCGCGGACTTCCTCACCATGCACGAGGCAAGCTACAAAGCGTACGAGGACATCGCGTATGCATTCGTGGGTGACTGCCGCTTCAACATGGGCCGATCGCTGCTCGTAATGGGTGCGCTGATGGGCAGCGACGTGCGGCTGGCCGGCCCCGCCGAACTACAGCCGCCCAAGGACATCGTGGACCTCGCCGACGAAATCGGGCGTCGCACCGGAGCCCGCGTCACCATTACGGATGATCCTGTGCAAGCTGTTACCGGCGTTGACTTCGTGCACACCGACGTATGGGTGTCGATGGGCGAGGCGAAGGATGTCTGGGAGAGCCGTGTGCGGATGCTCGAGCGCTACCAAGTAAACCGAGCGCTGATCGATGCCACTGGCAATCCCCGAGTGAAATTCATGCATTGCCTGCCTGCCTTCCATGATCTCAACACCACGGTCGGCCGGGAGATCATGGAGCACACCGGCATGATGGATGGGCTCGAGGTCACCGATGAGGTGTTCAGCTCAGCAACAAGCATCGTCTTCGACCAGGCCGAGAACCGCCTGCACACCATCAAGGCGATTCTCGTCGCGACACTCGGATAACTGGCGGTCGGTCCAGGAATTCGGCTAAACGAGGAGGACGGAGTGGCTACCTTCACAGCATGGAAATTCGACGATCCCGACGGGGCAGAGAGCGCCGCCAGAATTCTGAAGGACGTCGAGTCAGAAGGGCTTATCAAGATTCTGGACCACGTAGTGATCTCCTGGCCCGCTGGTGCGGCTCATCCGAAGATGAAGCAGAGCAAGGACAGCAAGTGGCATGACACCGGATGGGGAACGTTCTGGGGCTTCATGGTCGGCGCACTGTTCCTCGTGCCGGTCGTCGGGGCGGCAGCGGGCGCCGGACTTGGTCTGCTGCACCATACGACCGCGGGCGTCGGAATCGACGAGGACCAGTTGAAGACGATCCAGTCGCAGGTGACCGAGGGCACGTCAGCGCTGCTCGCGTTCACCGAAGAGGGGAACCTCGATCGGGTCGGTGAGCGATTCCACGGTATGCACTGGAAGCTGGTGGAGTCGAACCTTACGCCGGCGGAGCGACGACAACTTATCGAGACGTTCGGTGGCGGGTGAACCCACCCGACGCTCACCGTGCGCGGCGAGGTCAGCCCTCACCCAACGTGCTACCGATGAGAATGAACTCCGCTGATACCAGTGATACCAGGGCCTCGAGGGCGATAGCCGACTGAACCCCGCTCACCGTCGTGTGCAGATCTTGAACGACGGCCGAGATCGAGACATTCGTGAGCGAGCTGTCGACGACCAGCACAAACATCGCCATCGCGAGCAACAGACCAAGCCGCCCACTGGCAGCCGTATCGTCGGCGGACCGCGATCCCACGTCGCTCGTCATCCGAGAGGTGTTGTCCCGGCCGCCACGTCAATCCGTACTCGCCGAGCGTTGCGGCTCCCTCGATCTCCCGACCTGATCCGTGGTTCATGCCTTCGCGATGCGTCACGACTTCGTTGCATGGTCGCCAGGCACGGGGCAAGTCGGCCCACCCACGGGTGGGTGGTGACCTACCCGCGCACCTGGGGGCACGGTCGGTCCATTCCGCGTGGCTCCCGCACGTGCTGGGACCCAGAAATGCCGAGGTTCATGACCGTCTGATGCACGATCGAGCGCAAAGCGCCGAGCCGAACTGTCCACCCCCGGTGGGGTGATGACCGCCTACCTGTACCCGGGTGAGCGTTATACCGGCGACTCGAGGTCAGTGCCGTCGGCCGCGAGCCGCGGTGTGCGGCTGACCAGGCGGGCCGGTGCGTTGGAGGCGCATATGTACGACCCCGATCGGAGCATCATCCACGATGCTCCACTGCCGTTCGGCGCTGACCATGCCTAGCCTGGCGATGCCCGCATACTCTGCCGAGCAACTGGCAGAGCTCCTCCCGCTACTCGAGTACGCCGACAGCGTCGAACTCAAACTGAGCGTCCCTGAGGCACACCGCCGGTCCACCGTCGAGAAGCTGCGGATGGACCCCATCGACGCTCAAGTCCGACAGGTCACCTTCTTCGACACCGCTGACCTTGCGCTGAACCGGGCCGGCGTCGTGCTGCGGGCACGTCGAGTACAGCGCAAGGCCGGCGACTCGGTCGTGAAGCTCCGTCCACTAACCCCGGAGCTGCTCACCCCGGCGTTGCGACGATCGCCCAACTTCGGGGTCGAGGTCGACGCCTTGCCGAACGGCTTCGTCTGCTCCGGGTCGATGAAGGCTGAAATCCCCGACGCGATCGTCAAGGAAGAGATCTCCAACCGGCGCTTCGGCAAGCTGTTCACCAAACAGCAGCGTGCGTTCTTCACGGCCCACGCACCGGACGGAATCAGCCTCGAGGACCTCGAGGTACTCGGCCCGATCAACGTCCTCAAGCTGAAATTCACCCCCGCGGATCTCCCGAACCGCCGATTCGCAGCCGAGCTGTGGAACTATCCGGATGGCGCCCGACTTCTCGAGTTATCCACGAAGTGCCCGCCCGACCAGGCATTCCAGATCGCTGCTCAAACGAAGGCGTACCTGGCCGGCCACGGTGTGGACCTGTTCGCGGACCAGCAGACCAAGACGCGAACCGCCCTCGAGTTCTTCGCGCGCGAACTCTCGGATGGGGACTGAGTGCACGCGATGAGCCGCCGAGAAGAAGTCGTTGACGAACTCCGGGTCACACCGGGCGATCGGGCGAATCTATCCGGCCGCGACACTCGGTGGACGGGCGGAGCCGAGTACGAACATCTCTCGCGAAAGAAGCTCGACGCGAGCGCGAAAGCACTCCTGGCACGGGGTGTCGAGCAGCTGTCCGAGACTCAGGAGCTGCTCTGGGCGAGCGACCGGTACGCCCTACTCGTCATCTTCCAAGCGATGGATGCCGCCGGCAAGGATTCGACCATCAAGCACGTGATGTCGGGCGTCAACCCACAGGGCGTCCACGTCGTGTCATTCAAGAAGCCGTCGAGCGAGGAACTCGATCACACGTATCTGTGGCGTACGTCCAGGGCACTCCCGGCGCGGGGGCAGATCGGGATATTCAATCGCTCCCACTACGAGGAGGTCGTCGCGCTACGAGTGCATCCGAGCTGGCTGGACGCGCAAAAATTGCCTCCTGGCGATCAGGGGCCTGCCTTCTGGGAGGATAGGTACGACGACATCAACGCCTTTGAACGGCACCTCGACCACAATGGCACGAAAGTCGTCAAGTTCTTTCTCCACGTTTCCAGGGAAGAGCAGAAGCGCCGCTTCATGGCCCGGCTCGACCGACCGGAGAAACTGTGGAAGTTCAATGCTGCAGACGTCGCCGAGCGGGCGCGCTGGGACGACTACATGCAGGCATACGAGGACGCGATCACCGCGACTTCCACGTCCCGGGCGCCGTGGTACGTGATCCCCGCAGACCACAAGCACGTGATGCAGGCCTTCTGCGCAGCCATCGTCGTCGATACGATCTCGTCACTTGACCTGCGCTGGCCGACGGTTACGGACAAGGAACGGGCGGCCGACGAAGCCGCCCGCCTCGAATTGGAAGCCGAGACCAGCACTCAACCGAGCGCTGTATGACCAAGGTAAATCCTAGGAACCAACAGAACAGAAGGTGGTAGCGATGGCAGTGAGCACGCCTCCCAGCGAACAGCAGCGTGAAACCGGAAGGGCAGCGGCCGAGCCCGTAAGTGGCTGGATAATATTTGCGGCGGTGGTGCTCGGCGTCGGGGGCGTCATGCGCGTATTCGACGCGATATGGGCCTTCCAGTATCACGGCGTTCTTCCGGAGAACCTTGAGGGTGCGCTTTTCGGCCACAGCCTGAAGGCCTACGGGTGGATCTACCTCATCGTCGCAGCCGCACTGATCGGCGCTGCGTTCCTCGTCGTCGACGGTTCCCAACTGGGCCGCTGGATAGGGATCGTCGCCGGCTCAATCGGAGCGATCAGTGCCGTCTGGTGGATGCCCTACTACCCAGTCTGGTCACTCGTCTACGTCGGCATCGGCGGCCTCGTGGTCTACGCCCTTGTGGTCCATGGCGGCCCTCATGCGGCGGAGTAGGAGCGGTCCATATCAACCGGTTGAGGAGTGAACATGACTGAGCAAGCCGACCTGGGACCGGTTAGTTACCTCGTCGTGGAGTTTCCCGGCAGCAAGATGACGGGTGAGGGCTTTCCGATCCTTGTTGACCTCGTCGATCGTGGTCTGATACGGATCCTCGACCTGGTCTTCGTCACGAAGGATCTTGACGGCTCCGTCCGGGCTATCGAATTGCGTGATCTTGATCGCGACGGGAGCATGGACCTTGCGGTATTCGAGGGAGCCTCGTCAGGGCTGCTCGACCAGGAAGACCTGGGGGATGCCGGCACGGTACTCCAGCCGGGCTCGTCGGCAGGGATCCTGATCTTCGAGAATCGCTGGGCCACAGACTTTGTCCAGGCACTGCGTCGCAGCAGTGGAGAGTTGGTGGCGGCTGGTTACATTCCGGTCGATGCACTCGCGGCCTCGCTCGAGGCCCTTGAGGCATCGAGCGCCTGACCCACAGGAGGGAGCAAGTCGTGCCAGGTCTTCTACGAGGCGTCGCCCGGACCGCGGTGGTGGCTGGTACCGCGACGGCCGTGTCCAACAGAGTTTCACGCCGGCAGGCCAACCGCTGGTCGCAGCAGGACGAGCAGGCGTACAACGAACAACAACAACAGCAGCAATCCGCCCAGCCGCAGTATGCCGAGCCTCCCCCGCCACCTGCGCCGGACCCGATCGCGCAGCTGAAGGAGCTCGCGGAACTCAAGGATCAAGGCATCCTTACCGAGGCTGAGTTCGCGGCGCAGAAAGCGAAGATCCTCGGCTCCTGACCCCGGGCGGATCGCATGCTCTTTCTTTATCGACCCCGGCAGACGTGGATGCCGTATCGCGTGCGGCGGCCGCTGGGCGAGCAGGACGTCTACAACGGGCACATGCAGGCGGCGTTCGGCGCCACGCGCCAGGTGCCGCGGTACGAGCCCCGTCCCGCCTCGAACCCGGCGGCCGACCGGCTCCGGCAGCTGGCCGAGCTGCACACGTCCGGCGTGCTCACCGACTCGGAGTTCGCAGCCGCCAAGGCCCGGGTGCTCAACCCCACCGAGCGTGCTCCATGACCTCGAACGCGGCGCGGGCGGAGTCCCTGATGCGTGCGCTGCGAGCTCGCATCGCCGGCGATCGGGATGCGATCGCGCAGCTGTATACCGACGACGTCAAGGCATGGGCACCCGGGCTGTCGGCCTCCTCAGCAGTCGAACTTGCCACCGAATTCGACCGCCACGACGACGCGTTCACCGATATTGACCTTGATATCGCACCGCTCGACGTCGGTGGCGACTACGCCTGCGCGGAATGGTCGGTGGCCATGACGCACTCGGGCCCGCTGCAGCTGGCGAACGGCCTTCGCGTCGAGCCGACGGGCCTTCGTGTCATCGTGAACGGTGCCACCGTCGCGGAGTTCCGTGGCGACCGAATCTGTTCGCTCCGGCAGTACTGGGACGAATTCTCCGTGCTGGAGCAGCTCGGTCTCCTGGCGAACGAGACCGCTACGGCCACCATGACGAGCCGGGAAGCGCGTGGATCTGAAACGTAGTTGCGGCCGTGCGCGGCGCCTAGCGCATCAGTAGCTTCGCCTTCTGGTATTCGAACTCCTCGCGCGAAAGAAAGCCGCCGACGCACAGGTCAGCCAGCTCTGCCAGCTGTTCGATCGGATCCAGCATCAATGGGCCCCAATCGGCCTCACTGAGCCGAGGCCCTGACGGAGGTCGCGTGAGCAGGCCAGTGCTGCGATCGCGCGCAAACCGGTGATGCTGCATCGTCAGTCCGCCCTTCGACTCATTCAGGAGGCTCCTCGGCCAGTGCGGCTTTGATCCTCTCGGCTGAAATGCGTTCGCCCGCGACGATCTGGCCACCTGCCCGCGCGGCAGCGACCGAAAGCGGTCTGGCCCACCGGTCCTCGACGACCAGCACAACTCCCGCGGTACCCGCGGGAATCGCGACCGACGCCAGGGCGATGTCCCGCTGCGTGAGGAGGCCGGGCATGTCAGGCTTGATCCTGCGCACGTCGGCGATCCGGTCCAGCGCGCCCACTTCGAGAACGCGCGGCGAATCGTCGTCGCCTCGTACCACCACGACAAGATCGAGTATGCGCAGCGTGCCGGACTCCACGAGCTCACCCAATGCCGGAGTCAGTGTCGCCAGCGCGTCCACGTCCGGCAAAGTGACCATGACGTATCCGACCAGATCAGTCGTAATGTCATTGATCGGGTTCGTGTCTGGGGTGTCAGTCAACGGACTCAAGATTCCGTGTGAGGGGTCGCGATTCCACCTACAGACTGCATCTTCACGTGGGGTCGAAACATCACCTTCCCTCGGGTGGTCTCTTGCTGCGTACGGGCTTGGAAGCCCGCCGGGTTTCGTGGAGAACGGAACGTGCCTGCAAGGAACACCACCCACACGTGGGTGGTGCTCGCTCACCCGAGGGTTCATGACGCTGCGGGCGTGCGCCTCCCCACTCTGGACGTGCAGGCCGACCATGCTCGCGATTCCAAGGCTTGGCATGCCCTGACTGCCGACGACGTCGCCACGGCGTTCGCCACGAACCTCGACGATGGGTTGTCAACGGAAGAGGCCGCCACGCGGCTGGCTCGGTACGGCCCCAACGAGTTGAAGCGGGAGGCCAAGACGTCGGTCTGGGCGGTCGCGTTCGAGCAGCTGCGCGATCCGATGAACATCATGCTGCTGGTGGTGACGGTCGTCAGCCTCGTGATCGCCGAATGGTCCACAGCGGTCGTGGTCGGGCTACTGGTGGCCTTTGAACGTCGTCCTCGGCACACGTCAGGAATTGAAGGCGCGCGCGAGTGTCGATGCACTCGCGGACATGCAGATCCCGCAGGCGCGCGTGGTGCGAAACGGCACCCAGTCCAGCGTTGCTGCGACCGACGTCGTTCCCGGCGACCTCGTCGCGGTCGAGGCCGGAGACATCGTGGTCGCAGACGGCCGCATCGCGCGGTCGGCGAACCCGGAGACACAAGAGGCAGCGCTGACCGGGGAGAGCGCACCGATCGCAAAGGCCACAGTCCCGGTACCCGCTGACGCAGCGCTCGGCGACCGCACGGACATGCTCTTCCAGAACACGTCGGTGACGCGGGGCACCGCGACCTTGATCGTCACAGCGACCGCAATGGACACCGAGGTCGGTAAGATCGCCGGCTTGCTCAGCAAGGTGACACGCTCGAAGTCCCCGCTGCAGCGGCAACTCGACGGCCTTACGAAGTGGCTCGGGATCGTCGCGTGGGGCGCGCTCGCGATCGTGGTGATTGCCGGCCTAGCGCGAGGCCTGGCCTTCAAGGACCTGCTGCTCGTCGGCGTCGCGATGGCGATCTCAGCGATCCCGACGGGCCTTCCCACGTTCGTTCAGGGCATGCTGTCCTACGGAGCTCGGCAGCTGGCCGAAGCAAAGGCGATCGTTCGCAACTTGACCGATGTGGAGACCCTCGGCTCCACGAGTGCGATCAACACGGACAAGACCGCGACGCTCACGCTGAACCAGATGACCGTGACGAAGATGTTCTACGACGGCGAGTGGTTCAACGTCTCCGGCGGCGGGTACGCCAAGCAGGGCAGCGTGACGTATGCCGCAGGCGAGACGGCGGCACCTGACTTCACCCCGATGGCGATGGCGGTCGTCCTTGCCAGCGACGCGACCGTCAGCGACGACGGTGCCGTGGTCGGCGATCCGACCGAGGCGGCGCTGGTCGTGCTGGCTGCCAAACTCGGCGTCGATGCGGACCTGACCAGGCGCTCGATGCCGCGGCTCGCCGAGGTTCCCTTCGATTCCGTGTACAAGTACATGGCGACGTTCCACCAGATCGGCGAACAGCCCGGCGAGCAGATCATCGAACTCGTGAAGGGCGCGCCCGACGTCGTCATCGACATGAGCACAGAAGCGCTCTGGCACGGCTCACGCGTGGCGATGACCAAGGCCCGTCAGCACCTGCTCGACGCCAACCGCGAGCTGTCGGAGCAAGGGCTTCGCGTGCTCGGGCTCGCCTTCCGCCGTTTCGACACCAACCGCCTGGCCACGATCGAGGCCGACCCACCGACTCAGGTCAGCGATCTGGTCTTCGCCGGCATGGTCGGCATCATCGACCCGCTGCGCCCCGAAGCCAAGGCCGCCGTCAACGATGCGCTCGGCGCGGGCATCGACGTGCGGATGATCACCGGGGACCACGCGACCACGGCGCAGGCGATAGCCAAACAGCTCGGTCTCGGGCCCGGGGTCATCACGGGTCCGGACTTCGCTCGCACGCCCGACGACGAGCTCAAGCGTGAGCTGCCGGAGCTACACGTCTTCGGTCGCGTCGCCCCCGAGGACAAGCTCCGCCTCGCCACCATCATGCAAGAGCAGGGCTACATCGTTGCCATGACCGGAGACGCCGTGAATGACGCGGCGGCACTGAAGAAGGCAGACATCGGCGTAGCCATGGGAAGCGGCAGCGAGGTGTCCAAGCAGGCCGCGAAAATGGTTCTCACCGACGACAATTTCGCGACCCTGGTGCATGCAGTCGGACTGGGCCGGGACATCTATCACAAGATCACTGCCTACATCCGCTATCAGATGAGCCAGTTGTTCGGCTTGGTGTGCCTATTCTTGATCGCTGCCATCTTCAACATCAATTCCGGCGTTGCGTTGCAGCCGATGATGGTCATCTTCCTGAATTTCTTCGTCTCGATCTTCCCCGTCATCGCGATCATGACCGACGTCGCCGACCCCAGTGTCATGCAGGACAAGCCGCGCGATCCGAAGGTACCCATCTTCAACCGGCACACAGGTCCACGTTGGATTCTCTACGGGCTCCTGCTGGGCCTCATCGCGACGGTGCCGCTCGTATGGGGCCCGGACGAGCCGAGCATTCACCACGGATCGGTGTCGATGACGATGACATTCTGTGTCGTCGGGGTCAGCACCCTGATCTCGGGCTTCGCGATGCGCCACGATCGACTTCCGGCATTCACCCAGCCATTGCTCCGCTTCGCGGCAATCCTCGGTGCGGGTGGCCTGATCGTGATCATTTCCACACAGTTCCAATTCCTGCAGCGCTGGCTGCAGACGACGAGCCTTACCGCCACCCAATGGGGCGCGGTGCTCGGCCTTGCACTCGTCATGCCTCTGGTCGTCGAGGCAGACAAGTTCATCCAACGTCTTCGTGTGCGAAACAACAACGCCGTCGGTTGACGCGATGGCCGCCACGACACACGTATCCACCCACCGATTCGGCCGTACCAGAGCCGTTGCCCTCGTCGTCGGAAGACGCCTCGGCGCCGGCATCCGCAACCTGCCTGCGTCGGTTTCGGCTTGCGGTCCGAGCAGCCCTGTTTCCATGGAGGGCTGAGCTACGCACAGCTCGGGCACCTGAGCGAGCCGCCGGCCGTACCAGTTCTGAAGGATGGAGCGCGAAATGGTAGACGTATCCATGATTGCCGATCACGGACTGATCGGCGATCTCCAGACGGCGGCGCTGGTCTCCACCGACGGAAGCATCGATTGGCTGTGCCTTCCCAGATTTGACTCACCCTCGGTGTTTGCGTCGCTGGTGGATCAGGAGCGAGGCGGATACTGCCAGATCCGCCCGACGGCAGAGAACTACACCACGCGCCAGTTGTATATGCCGGACACCGCTGTCCTCGTCACGCGATTCATGACCGACGAAGGCGTCGCGGAGGTCATCGACTTCATGCCCGTCTCGACCACCGCCCAATCGTCGCAGCTTCACCGCTTGGTTCGCATTCTGCGCGTCGTGCGCGGCCAGATGTCGCTCTCGTTGGAGATCGCTCCCGGCTTCGACTACGGCCGGGCGCAGCACACCGTCGAGCTCACGGATGCGGGGGCCGTGTTCCGCGCCGGCGATGCGCAGGCGACGGTACATCTCGCCGGCCTGTTGACCCACAAGATCAAGGTGGAACAACGGCCGGGTCCGAACGGGCCGATACTGCGCGCGACGGGAACGTTGCAGGTCGGCGACATCGGCGGCGGTCTCCTGGAGTTCGGCACGGGGGGACAACCGCGCCGATTCGAACGGGACCAGGCGTTGCAGCTGCTCACCGACACCATGGGCTTCTGGCGGAGCTGGCTCGCGAAGTCCAGCTATCGAGGCCGTTGGCGCGAGCAGGTACACCGCTCCGCGATCACGTTGAAGCTGTTGACTTATGCACCGACAGGTGCCCTCGTCGCGGCGCCAACCGCGGGGTTGCCGGAACAGGTCGGTGGCGAGCGTAACTGGGACTACCGTTACACCTGGATCCGCGACGCCTCCTTCTCGGTGTACGCGCTACTGGGTCTGGGCTTCGTCGACGAGGCTCGGGCCTTCATCGGATGGCTTTCCGATCGCGTCCACGAGCAGGCCGGTTCCGCTTCCGGGCCGTGGAAGATCATGTACCGGGTCGACGGGTCGTCAGATCTCGATGAGCAGGTGCTCGACCACCTCCAGGGCTACCTCGACTCCCGTCCCGTACGAATCGGTAACGGCGCTGCCGACCAGCTACAACTCGACATCTACGGCGAGGCACTGGACTCCGTCTATTTTGCGAGCCGCCATGGCGTCGGCATCAGCCATCAGACCTGGACCGAGCTCGGCCGCGTCCTCGACTGGCTCACCGAACACTGGGACGAGGCGGACGAGGGAGTATGGGAAACCCGCGGCGGCCGGCAGGACCTCGTGTACGGCCGTCTCAATTCGTGGACGGCCTTCGACCGCGGTATTCGCCTCGCCACCGCCCGCGGACTCCCGGCACACCTGGCCCAGTGGACTATCGAGCGCGACCAGATCTACCGCCAGATCATGGAAAAGGGCTGGAACGACAAGCGCGGCGCCTTTGTCCAGCACTACGCCACCGACGTCCTCGACGCGTCGGTGCTGCGTATGGCACAGGTCGGGCTGATCCTGCCGAATGATCCGATGTGGACCTCAACCCTCAGCGCGATTGAGAAGGAACTCGTCTCGGACAGCCTGGTCTATCGCTACAACCCTGAGGCCTCGCCTGACGGACTGCGCGGTTCCGAGGGCACCTTCTCACTGTGCACATTCTGGTACGTCGAAGCCTTGGCCAAGGCCGGCCGACTCGAAGACGCCCGAATCACGTTCGAGAAGATGCTCACCTACGCCAATCATCTCGGTCTTTACGCCGAGGAAATCGGCCTCACCGGCGAGCAGTTGGGTAACTTCCCGCAGGCATTCACCCATCTGTCACTCATAAACGCCGCACTCGCGCTGAACGAGGCGCTTGACCGCGACGCGCAGGCGCCGTAACGCGAATCCTCGACGCGCGGTCGCTTTCGGTGCCCCCGGTCGGACTCGAACCGACACTCGGACCCTTTTAAGGGGTCTGCCTCTGCCGTTGGGCTACGGGGGCGATACCCAGAGTAGGTGGCCGGCACGAATCAGCCGGCACGGAGGGCACGCAGCGTCACGATCTGGAACGGCCGCAGTTCCAGCCGGACCACCCCGCCGGTCTCCGCGACGCCTGCCACGCGGCGTTCGAGCAAGTCGACGGTGTGCACGGTGCTCGCGGGAAAGCCGAGGCGGACGGCGGCCGTAGTGTGCGCGCCCAGGGCTTCGAAGAGTCGCACGACGATGTCGCCGGAGCGGTCGTCGGCCAGTTTGACGGACTCGACGATGACGCCGTCGTTGTCCACCTGGACGAGCGGCTCAACCGGCTCGCCACCGAACACTTCGCGTTCGGGCAGGTTGGCGCGGTAGCCCTCGCGCGCGGCGTCGAGGATGTCCGCGCCGGGAACGAGCGCGTAGCGCAGGTGGTGGTGGCTCTGGTCGGTCTCGGGGTCGGGGCTGCGCGGGGCGCGCAGGAGGGAGAGGCGCACGACGGTGGAGACGCCGCCGCCGGCGCGGGGCCGGCGGGTGACGTCGTGGCCGTACGTGGAGTCGTTGACCACGGCCACGCCGTAGCCGGGTTCGCCGATATGGACGAAGCGGTGCGCGCAGGTTTCGAACTTGGCAGCATCCCAGCTGGTGTTGGCGTGGGTGGGCCGGTAGACGTGCCCGAACTGAATTTCGAAGGCGGCTCGGTCCGCGGTGACGTCCAGGTCGAAGCCGGCCTTGAGCAGCTTCTCCCGCTCGTGCCAGTCGATGTCGGTGTCAAAGACGACGACGCCGTTCTCGAGAGTGATCAGCTGCGTGATCGTGGACGCGCCCAGGCGATGTGTCACGCGCACGCCGTCGTCGGCTGCGGTCACCTTGCCGTTCAAGTCGATCGCCACGTGGCGGTAGAAAGCGTCGATATCCCAGGCGTCGAACTCGTTCGGGGTGTCGGGGTGCAGCTGCAGCAGGTTGCCCACGCCGGCCAGCACCTCGCGGTCGCCCTCGATGACGGACGTCAGCAACCCATGCCGGTCGATCGTCACGCGCACGATTCCGTTGTCGAGGACGTAGCCGCCGTCCTGCGGCGTGATCGTCGTCGACGGGGGCCGGTCGCTGCGCGGCCAGGCGCCGAGCGGGGGCACGCCGCCGCGGGCGTGCGGCGCGGCGTTGAACACCAGCGTGGTGGTGCCGTCGCCGGCCAGCGCGCTGGTGGCATATGTGATCAGTGTCTCGAGCTGGGCCGCCGCGGCAGCGTAGTTCGCAACCGCCTCTCGATGCACCCAGTGGATGGACGATCCGGGCAGGATGTCGTGGAACTGCTGCAGCAGCACAAGCTTCCAGATCCGGTCCAGCTGTTCGTACGGATACGCCGTACCCAGGCGTACGGCGGCGGTGGCGCACCACAGTTCCGCTTCGCGCAGCAAGTGCTCGCAGCGCCGGTTGCCCTGCTTGGTCTTCGCCTGGGACGTATACGTGCCGCGGTGGAACTCCAGGTACAGCTCGCCGGACCATACCGGGGCGTCCGGGTATTCCGCTTCGGCGCGGGCGAAGAAGTCGGCGGGACGTTCGATGACGACCCGCGGCGAGCCGTCCAGGTCGGAAAGCCGCCGCGCCCGCGCCAGCATCTCCCGCGTCGGCCCACCGCCACCGTCGCCATATCCGAACGGCACCAGCGATCCGCTCGCACCGCCCTTGTCGGCGAAGTTGCGCACCGCGTACGCCAATTCCGCACCGGACAGCTTCGAGTTGTACGTGTCCACGGGCGGGAAGTGCGTAAAAACGCGTGTCCCGTCCAGGCCCTCCCACCAGAACGTGTGGTGCGGGAACTTGTTCGTCTGGTTCCACGAGATCTTCTGGGTCAGGAACCACCGTGATCCGCTCAGCGCGATCAGCTGCGGCAGCGCCGCGGTGTAGCCGAACGAGTCGGGCAGCCACACCTCTTCGGTCTCCACGCCGAATTCGTCCAGGAAGAACCGCTTGCCGTACGCGAACTGCCGGGCCAGCGCCTCGCCACCGGGCATGTTCGTGTCTGACTCGACCCACATACCGCCCACCGGCACGAACTGGCCGGCCTTGACCCGATCGGCGACCCGAGCGAACACCTCCGGCCGGTGTTCCTTGAGCCAGGCCAATTGCTGCGCGGACGACATCGCGTAGACAAGCTCTGCATGGCTCTCCATCAGCTCCGTGACGTTCGCGCAGGTCCGTGCCACCTTGCGAATCGTTTCGCGCATCGGCCACAGCCAGGCCGAGTCGATGTGCGCATGCCCCACCGCGCTGATCCGGTGGGCGGACGCCCGGGCGGGCACCGCCAGCACGTCGCCCAGCTCTTCGCGCGCCGAGGTCGCCGTCGCCCCGATGGCCTGCGCGTCGAGCCGGTCCAGCGCCCGGTCTATGGCCCGCAGCAGCTGCCAACGCCGCGGGTCGGCCAGGTCCAGCTCAGCCTCGAGATCGCCCAGCACCTCGAGGTCGTGGAACAGCTCCCACACCTCGGGCTCGAATATCGCCAGCTCCGCGCACTCCAGGCGATACAGCGGCTGAGAACCGGCCGTGTCGCGATCACCCAACAGCGTCGGCCAGAACAGGTTGTCGGGGCTCAGGATCAGCGGATTCGCGGCCGCCTCGATATACAGCTCGACCGGCTGGTCGTCCGGCACGCGTACCCACTGCGTGCTCGGGTTCAGCCCCTTGACCGGCGACCCGTCGGCACCGTAAACGAGCCCCTCGGCATGGAAGCCGGTGCGGTTGACGTCGAAGCCGATGTCGACGAGCGCCTCCACCGGGCGCCCTGTCCAGTCAGCCGGTGCCGCGCCGGTGACGCGGAACCAGGTCGTCGACCACGGCGGGCCCCACGAGTCGCCCACCCGTACCGGGGCGTACGGTGCGGCAAGCGCCTGCGCCACGGGCACAGGCTCCCCGGCCACCGGCCAGGCTGCGACGTCCAGGGGAACCCGCTGCGAGTACACCGAGCGGTGGATGCGGGCCAGCATCCGGCGCAGCCGCTGCTCGATCAGGACGTGGTCATCGTGCATGTGGGTCAGTCTCCTCGGGCAGCCACCGCCGCTCCCAGGTCAGGCGCTGCGCTTGCCGGCGGCCACCTCGAACTCGGTGCGTGGAGCCTGCAGCTGGCCGAGCGACACCACGTCGCGGCGGAAGAACAGCGCGGTCGTCCAGTCGGCCAGCACTCGGATCTTGCGATTCAACGTGGGCATGCGCGACACGTGGTACGTGCGGTGCATGAACCAGGCGACGATGCCGCGCAGCTTGATCCCGTAGATCTCGGCAACCCCGCGGTAAAGGCCGAGCGAGGCGACCGAGCCGGCGTAGTGGTGTACGTAGTCGCGCAGCTCGCGGCCCCGGACGGTGGCGACGATGTTGTCGGCCAGCACCTTCGCCTGCCGCACTGCGTGCTGCGCACTCGGCCCGGTGAGCGCGTTCGGGTCGTCCTTGCGCGACAGGTCCGGTACGGCCGCGCAGTCGCCGGCTGAGAACACCCCGTCCACGCCGCGCACAGTGAGGTTCGCGTGGCAGGGCAGCCTCCCCTTGTCGTCGCGCGGCAGGTCGGTGTCGGCAAGCATCGGATGCGCGCGAACGCCGGCCGTCCAGACGAGCGTCTCGGCGTCGAACTCGTCGCCGTCGCTCAGGTTGACGTGCCCACCCACTGCCGCCTCCAGCCGGGTATCGAGACGCACGTCGATATTGCGCTCGGTGAGCCGCTCGACGGTGTACAGCGCAAGCCCGATCGACACCTCGGGCATGATGCGGGTCGCTGCCTCTACGAGCACCCAGCGCATGTCGTCCGGCTCGATGCCTTCGTAGTAGCGCGTGGCGTAGCGCGCCATGTCCTGTAGCTCGGCGATCGCCTCCACGCCGGCGTAGCCGCCGCCGACGAAGACGAAGGTGAGCGCGCTGCGGCGGCGCTGGCTGTCGCTCGTGGACACGGCGAGATCCAGCCGGGACAGCACGTGATTGCGCAGGAAGATCGCCTCGCCGATCGTCTTGAACCCGATGCCGTGCTCGGCGAGTCCGGGGATGGGCAGCAGGCGGGACACACCGCCGGGGCACAGCACGAGCAGGTCGTAGCGCAGCTCGTACGGCGTCCCTTCGTTCGGGGTGATGGTGGCGACCTTGCGGGCGTGCTCGACCCGGTTGACCGTCCCGGTGATGACCTGGCACTTGCGCAACACCCGACGCAGCGGCACGACCACGTGCCGTGGCTCGACGGAGCCGGCCGCCGCCTCGGGCAGGAACGGCTGGTAGGTCATGTTGGGCTGCGGGTCGACGACGGTGATCTCGGCCCGTGCCGCCGACAGCTTGCGTTGCAGCCGCAGCGCCGTGTACATGCCGACGTAGCCGCCGCCGACGATCAGGATGCGCACCGGACTGCCCATCGTGCTCATGCGTGCGACCGTACCCGGCGAGTACCCATGATCTTCGACATGTGGTTGCTAGTCGACCAGAATCCCAAGATCACGTGTTCAGCGGGCCGCCCGGGAGGGCTACTCGTCCTCGGGCGCGTCGTCGTCCGGGGCGGCGTGATCCGGCACGCCCGGTGTCGGGTCGCGGCTGACGTCGAAGCCCGGCTCCTCCTCGTCGGGGCGCAGATGATCAGGGACGCCGGGCGTCGGGTCGCGCGAGACGTCGATATGGCTTCGGTCCGGTGTGAAGTCGCGCTCTGTCATGGGGCGAAAGCCTAGCCCGCCAGCTCCGCGGCCCGCGCGAACACCGCGTCGAGCATCGCCTCGGTCAGTTTGCCGGTGAACGTGTTCTGCTGGCTGACGTGATAACAGCCCAGCACCCAGCGCCCGTCCGGCAGCATTACCTCGGCGCCGTGCGCGAACGTGGGCGCCGGTCGCGGCACGTCCACGCCGATACCGCGCAGCGCCGGCCACAAGCCGGTCCACCCGAACGCGCCGAGCACCACGACGGATCGCACGCTGGGCCACAGCAGTTCGAGCTCGCGGCAGAGCCAGGGCCGGCAGGTGTCGCGTTCCGCCGGCAGCGGCTTATTGTCCGGCGGCGCGCAGCGCACCGTGGCCACCACGCGGGTGCGGCGCAGTTTGAGCCCATCGTCGGCGGCGAGCGCCGTCGGCTGGTTCGCCAGTCCGCGGCGATAGAGCGCGGCGTACAGCCATGCGCCGGAACGGTCGCCGGTGAAGTTGCGGCCCGTCCGGTTGGCACCGTGGGCCCCGGGCGCCAGCCCGACGATCAGGATGCGCGGGCGCATTGCCCCGAACCCTGGCACCGGGCGGCCCCAGTACGGCTGGTCGGCGTACGCACGCCGTTTGGACGTCGCGATCCCCTCGCGCCATTCGACGAGGCGCGGACAGGCCCGGCACACCGACACCCGGGCGTCCACTGTGGACAGATCAGCGGCGGACGTCGCGAGCCGCACGACCTCGGCGCGTTCGTCGGCCACCGGCGTCGAGGCGTCGGCAGGATCGCCTGGCCAACCTGAGCCGGGACGGGCTACCAACTCCGGACCTCCCCGATGAGCTCCCCAAGCGTCGCTCGTGGCGTCCTACAGTAGGTCCTATGGCGAACGTAATGGGCAAGATCGGCTGGAGGATCACGACGATCGCGGTCGGTATCCCCGTGGGCATCGCCGCGAAGAAGGGCGTCGAGAAGGCGTGGACTGCGCTCCGCCGAGGCAATCCTCCGCCCACGGCGAAGGATCCCGACGCGACGTGGGGCGACGCGCTGGGCTGGGCGGCACTCTCCGCCATCGGAGTCGCGATAGCCGAGCTCATCACCACGAAGGGCGCCGCGTCGCTGTGGCGCAAGCTGGTCGGTGCCGAACCGCCCATCAAGGAGAAGGAACTCGCCGCGGAGGCAGAGGCCGCGCAGCCGGTTACTTGATCGAGCCGGCGGTGAGACCGCCGACCACCTTCCCCTCGATCAACGCGAACAGGATGATCACCGGGATGGTGGCGATGACCGACCCCGCGAACAGGTGCCCCCAGTCGACCGAGTACTGGCCGATGTAGTTGTTGATGGCCACGGTCAACGGGCCCTTCGTGGGGTCTCCGGACAGCGTCAGCGCCACGATGAACTCGTTCCACGCGGCGATGAACGTGAAGATCAGCGCGGTCACGACGCCGGGCAGCGCCAGCGGCAGGGTGATCCGTCCCAGCGCGCCGAGCCGGCTCGTCCCGTCGACCATCGCCGCCTCTTCGAGCTCGGCGGGGATCGACGAGAAGTACGCGTTCAGAATCCATACCGCGAACGCGAGGTTGAACCCGGCGTTGACGAGGATCAGTGAGCTGACCGGGCTGAGCCCGTAGCTCGTGAACTGCCGTTGGATGCCGACCAGCAGCGCGGCCGGTTGGAACATCTGAGTCGCGAGCACCAACAGCAGGAACACCACGCGGAGTCGGAACTTGCGCCGCGCCGTGTAGTACGCGGCCGGGAGCGCGACGATCAACACGAGCAGTGTCGCGCCACCGGCGATTTGCAGGCTCACCCGGAGGTTCGTGCCGAACCCGGTCTTCCAGATGGACGTGAAGTTCGTCCAGTCCCAGTGCTCCGGGACGTAGTTGCGAGCCTGGAGCTCGGACGGCGGCCGCAGCGCCGTGATCACCATCTCGACGTAGGGCAGCAAGAAGATGATCGCGATCAGGTACGCAGCCACGCTCGCGATCAGCAGGCGTGGCGTAAGCCGCCGGCGACCCCGCCTGCGACGCGAGGCGACGGCGCCCTCGCTGCGGGTTGCAGTGGCTACCGCTGTGCTCATGTCACCTGGTCCCTCCAGCGCGTCACCTTCAGGAACACCAGGACGACCACGATCACCAGGCCAAAGTTGATCACTGACATTGCAGCCGATTCGCCGATGAATGCCTGCTTCAACTGGAACATGAACACGGTGGTGGTGGCCGTCTCGTAGCCCGGGCCGCCCCGGGTCATGCCCCAGATGATCGGGAACGAGTTGAACACGTTGATGACGTTGATCAGCAGCGCGACCAGGAACGCGGGGCGCAGCAGGGGCAGCGTGATCGAGCGATACGTCCGCCACTTGGACGCCCCGTCGACCCTCGCCGCCTCGTACAGCTCGTGCGGGATCGTCTGGAGTCCCGCCAGCAGCGCATAGGTCGAGAACGGCAGCGACACGAAGATCGCGACCACCATCATCCAGGCGAAGGCCGCGTCGGGGCGCCCCAGCCAGTCCGCTTGGTTGCTGCCGTACGAGTCGAGCACGCCGATGTCATGAAGGAAGATGTTCACCACGCCGTAGTTCGGATCGAGCGCCCACCGGAAGATGAACGCCGTCATCAGCACGGACGCCGCCCACGGGGCGATGAGTGCCCACCGCGCCACCCGCCGGCCAGGGAACCGCTGGTTGAACAGCTCAGCCAGGGCGAGCGAGAGCACCATGGTGACCCCGACGACCACGACCACCCAGACCACCGTGCGGGTCAGGATGCTGGGGAGGTCCGGCTCGTTGAACAGGTTCTTGAAGTTCTTCCAACCGGCCGGGCCCAGGTAGAAGCCGTTCGCCGTGAAGTGCTGGAACGCCGTCTTGAACATGACGTAGACCGGCCACAGCACGACGACGCCGATCAGCGCGATCGCCGGGCCGACCCACAACAGCGGCGACATCAGCCGCAGCGCCCGTCGCCCTCTGGGTTGCCGCCGGGCACGGGGCGTGGGGTCGGCCTTGGTGGCTCCGGGTGTCCCGGTAACGGTGTCAGCCATGTGTCGCCTCGCTGGTCATGACCGTCCCGGCGCGGGTCGAAGGGGGGTTACCCGCGCCGGGACAATCATGTCAGGGCCGCTAACTGGCTAGCTGCCCTTCTCCGCTGTTTGCTGGATCTGGTCCAGGATCTTCTTCGGATCCTGGGTCATCGCCAGGCCGATCTGCTGCTGGATCTGGGTCTTGACCGTCGACCACACCGGCGCGTTCGGGTACTGCACCGAGTTGGGCAGCGCCTTGAGGAACGGGCCGAACGTGGGGTCGGAGGACAGGGCCTTGATCGCCGAGTTGGTGGCCGGCAGCAGGTCGTACTCCTTGTCGAACTGGAGCTGGTACTTGTCCTGGTAGAAGAAGTCGAGGAACTTCTTGACTGCGTCCTGCTTCTTCGGGTCGGTCTTGAACACCGAGACGTTGTCGCACACGCCGAGCGTCTTGTCGAGCGGGCCGGACTTGCCGGCAATCGGTACCGACGTCCAGTCGGAGGTCTGCAGCACCTTGCCGCCCTGGATGATCGGGATCAGCGCCGGCGAGCCGTTGATCATGCCGATCTGGCCCTGGGCGAATTGCTTCCACAAGTCGGTGCGGTTCTTCGTGCCAGGGTTCGGCTGGGTGACGCCGGCCTTGACCATGCCGGACATGAACGTCAGTGCTTCGACATTCTGGGGGCTGTTGATCGTCCAGGTGTTGCCGCTCTCGTCCTGGTAGCCGCCGCCGTTGCCGAGGAACCACAGCAGCGACTCGGCTTGGGCCTCCTCAGAGCCGAGCGGCAGGCCGAATCCGATCTTGCCAGTCGCCGACTTGATCTTTCCGGCGTCAGTCTGGACGTCGGCCCATGTCTGCGGCGCGGACGTGATGCCAGCCTGCTGGAAGATCTTCTTGTTGTAGAACAAGGTGCGGGCACTCGTGGTGAACGGCATGCCGTACTGCGTGCCGTTGTAGGTGTTGAGCTTGGCGAACACGGACAGCAGGTTGCTGAATGTGCTGGGTGACGTCACGTCCTTTGCCGCGTAGAGCAGCCCGGACTGCGCGTAGTCCGGGAAGTAGTCGCCCTCCATCACGTCCGGGTATTGCTTGTTCTGGACCATCGTCTTGACCCGGTTGTCGAAGTCGTTCCAGTTGATGGTCTGGACCTTGACCGTGATGTTCGGGTTGGCGGCGTGGAAGTCGGCCGCGATGCCTTCCCAGTACTTCTGCGACGAATTCTCCGGACCCGTCCCGTAGTCAGCCCCGACGAAGTTCAGCGTGACCGGCGCACCGCCACCGCCCCCGCCGGAGGTGGTACCTCCGCCGCTGCTCTTCTTCGACGAGCTACACGCGCTGACCGCCAGCAGGGCGGCGGCCCCCAGGGCTATGCCTGCCGCAATCTGTCGCTTCATCTGCCGCCTCTCAATGCCTGTGAAACGTGACCGGTACTGAGCGATCCCACGCGCTGGCGAAAACCAAGGCGCAGAGCATAGGGCCCCGTCTCCTGCGCGTTCAAGAGACCGTCACTGCACGTCTCGCGCTCAGCATGCCGAGGAAGGTACACGCCCCGGCGAGATTGGTCTAGACCACCTGGCCCTGTGTCTGCGGTTCGCAGCCAAAGCGTTAACCGCCGCAGCCTGGCTCGACGATGCGCCCCTCATCGGTGCACCCGAGAGGCAGATCCGGCGGATAAGCCGGCCGCGATGCCGTCCAGGATGTCGTGTTCGCTGGCCACCACGGAGGAGACGCCGGCCGCGGCCACGAGCTCTCGCAGGATCAGCGCGCCACCGCCGATCACGTCGACCCGTCCCGGATGCATCACCGGCAGTGCGGCCCGCTGCTCATGCGTCATTGCGAGCACGCGGGCGGTGACGTCGGCGACCTCTGCGGCCGTCATCGTCGAGCCGTGGATCGCCGCCGGGTCGTAGCTCGGCATGCCGTGCACGATCGCAGCCAGCGTCGTGACCGTTCCGGCGACTCCGACGAATGTCGCGGCCTGCGCGATCGGCACATCGCGCGCCGCCACCTCGATCGCGGCCCGCACGTCTGCCACGGTGGCCGCGATCTGTGCTTTGCTCGGCGGATCGGCGCGCAGGTGGCGCTCAGTCATGCGGACGCAGCCGATATCCATGCTGTGCGCAGCGAGCTCGCCGTTGCCCAGCACCAGTTCGGTGGAGCCGCCACCGATGTCGGCGACGAGGACCGGCGAGGCTGCGCCCGGCAGCCCCGCAACCGCCCCTGCGAAGGACAGCGCGGCCTCCTCGGCGCCGGTGATCACCTCGGGTTCGGCGCCCAGCACACGGTGCACCATCGTGGTGAACTCGTCGCGGTTGGCCGCGTCGCGGGTGGCGCTCGTGGCGACCATGCGGACCGCGGACGCCCCATGCTCGTCGATCAGCTGGGCGTAGTCGACCAGCGCTTCGCGGGTACGGGCGATCGCCTCGGGCGCCAGCCGTCCGGTGCGGTCGACGCCCTGGCCCAGCCGGACGATACGCATCTCACGGGCCACGTCCACCAAGGTGCCGTCCCCGGCCGGCTCCGCGATCAGTAGCCGGATCGAGTTCGTGCCGCAGTCGATTGCCGCGACCCTGTTCATACGCATGGTCCGGACGTCCACCATGGCTCCATCACGGCGAGCGCCTCGTCGCCGAGCGGGTTCACCCGCGGACCAGCGGCCAGCGAATGCGCGACCAGCGCGTGGAGGCACTTGACCCGATTCGGCATGCCACCGGCGCTGATGCCGGCGATCTCGGACACGTGGGCGATCTGCTCCCGACGCCGCAGGTAGGCCTCGTGGGCTGCCCGGTACCCAGCCGCCAGGGCTTGGTCCCTACCGAGGCGCACCGCCATCTCGCGCATCAGCCCGGACGCCTCCAGGCGTCCCACCGCCGCCGCCGCGCGCGGGCAGGTCAGGTAGTACAGCGTGGGGAACGGGGTGCCGTCAGCTAGGCGTGGCGACGTCTCGATCACGTCCGGACGGCCGCAGGGGCAGCGGTGCGCCACCTCCCGCATCGCGCGGGGCCGCCGACCCAACTGGGCAGCGACCGCGTCCCGGTCCGTCAGCGTCACGGCGCAGGCGCTCACGGCGTTGAGTCGGCGGTGAGCACGCTGCCCCAGAGTCGCTCGTTCCAGGTACCGCCCGGGATCTGGACCGCTTCGGTAGCGCCCTGCTGCTGGCCGCCGACACCCGTCTTCTCGCCCGGGCGGATCACGACGTAGATCGTGTCCCCGGGCATCGCGTACTGGAGACGGTCACGCGCCTGCTGCTCGATGTAGGCGGGATCGTTCCACTGCGCGAGCTGCTGCCGGAGCCCGGCGAGCTGCCGTTGGTCTTCGCTGCGCTGGCGTTCGGCCTGCTGGAAGGCGCCGCTCGCGGCAAGGTAGCGGTGTAGCGGCGGGGCAAGCACGACCGCGAGCAGGATGAGCACCGCGCCGAGCACGAGCGCCCGGCCGGTGATGCCCCGGCGCCGCCCGATCACCGGGGGGCCCGCGAAATCGCGGAGTGCGAGCGGAGCGATTTCGTGGAGCGGTTCACGCCGGCTCGAACCTCGGGAACGCCCGCGCGCCGGCGTAGCGTGCCGCGTCGTCGAGTTCCTCCTCGATGCGCAGCAGCTGGTTGTACTTGGCCACCCGTTCGCTGCGCGCCGGCGCCCCGCTCTTGATCTGCCCGCAGTTGGTGGCGACGACCAGGTCGGCGATCGTCGTGTCCTCTGTCTCGCCGGAGCGGTGCGACAGCATGCACCGGTACCCGTGGCGGTGCGCGAGCTCGACAGCGTCCAGTGTCTCTGTGAGTGAGCCGATCTGGTTCACCTTCACCAGTAGGGCGTTGGCTGCCCCGAGTTCGATGCCGCGGGCAAGTCGGTCCGGGTTGGTGACGAACAGGTCGTCGCCCACGATCTGCACGATGTCGTCGAGCCGGTCGGTCAACGACTTCCATGCCTCCCAGTCGTCCTCGGCCAGCGGGTCCTCGATCGAGACGATCGGGTAGGCGGCGATCAGCGAGTCGTAGTAAGCGATCATCTCGTCGCCCGACTTCGGCTTGCCCTCGAACTGGTAGCTGCCGTCCTTGTAGAACTCGGTGGCAGCGACGTCGAGGGCAAGCGCGATGTCGGTGCCGGGCGTCAGGCCGGTCTCGCCGATCGCCTCGACGATCAGGTCGAGCGCCTCGCGGTTCGAGTCGAGGTTCGGAGCAAAGCCCCCCTCGTCGCCCAGGCCCGTTGCGAGGCCCTTCGACTTCAGGACGGACTTCAGCGCGTGGTACACCTCGGCGCCCTGCCGCAGCGCGTCGGCGAACGTCCCGGCACCGATGGGCGCGATCATGAACTCCTGGACGTCGACGTTGGAGTCGGCGTGGGCCCCGCCGTTGAGAATGTTCATCATCGGCACCGGCAGCAGGTAGGCGTTCGGCCCGCCGAGGTAGCGGAACAGCGGCAAGTCGGCGGAGTCGGCGGCGGCTTTCGCCACCGCGAGCGACACGCCGAGGATCGCGTTCGCGCCGAGCTTGCTCTTGTCCGGCGTGGCGTCGAGATCGATCAGCGCGGCGTCGATCAGCCGCTGCTCGCTCGCCTCGAAGCCGACGAGTTCGGGCCCGATCGTCTCGAGGACGGCGCTCACCGCCTTGCGCACGCCCTTTCCGCCGTAGCGCTCGTCCCCGTCGCGCAGCTCCACGGCCTCGTATGCGCCCGTGGACGCGCCACTCGGGACGGCGGCGCGGCTCAGCGTGCCGTCGTCGAGGGCCACTTCGACCTCGATGGTGGGATTGCCGCGCGAGTCGAGGATCTCGCGTGCCCCGACAGCCTCGATCGTCGCCATGCAGCTGAGCCTAACTGCGGCGTCCGGGCGCCCGGCGACGCCCCGCCGGGGATCAGGCTGCGACGGCGCTCACCTCAGGTGCGGGAACGCGCTCGGGATAGAAGTACGTGCTCACCAGCGGTGCGATCAGCCCGCCGGCCAGCGGCGCGATGATGAACAGCCACAGCTGGCTCAATGCGGTGCCGCCGACGAACAGCGCCGGGGCGATGCTGCGAGCCGGGTTCACCGACGTTCCGGTGAGTGGGATGCCGATCAGGTGCACGGTCGTGAGCGCGAGCCCGATGGCGACCCCGCCGAGCTGCGGCCACGCCGCCTTGCGCGTGACGGTGAGCACCACGAAGACGAACAAGAACGTGAGCACCACTTCGGCGAGGAAGGCGCCCGCCGCATTGATGTGGACCATCGACGCGTTGCCGAACCCGTTGGCGCCGAGGCCCTGCTTGTCCGTCGAGTAACCCTGGGCGCCGTTGAACATCCCCCAGAGCACCAGCGCGCCGAGGATCGCGCCGACGATCTGGGCGACCCAGAACACGAGCGCCTCGGCGAGCGGGATTCGCCGCGCGATGAGGAAGCCCAGTGTCACGGCGGGGTTGACATGGCAGCCGGAGATCGCCCCGAGCGCGTACGCCAGGGCGAGCAGTACCAGCCCGAACGCCAGCGCCGTGACCACCACGCCGGCGGCGGGCACCTGCCCGGCGGTCGCGAAGCCGAAGGAGAGCGTCGCGGTGCCGACTCCGAAGAACACCAGGCAGGCCGTGCCCGCCGCCTCCCCGACGATTTTGCGAACATCCACCTCGCGAATATCCGGTCTGCGGATATCCATAGCCACCTCCTCGTCGTGCGCGTCCATGCAGGGTGACCGATTGGCGACTCACTGTCCAGCAAGCGTCATTCCCCGGTCGTGCCGTCGATCCCCTCACGCAAGAGGTCCGCATGCCCGTTGTGGCGCGCATACTCCTCGATCATGTGCAGCAGCAGCCAGCGCAGCGAGATCGGCTCGGCGACCCGCGGATGGGCGAACGTCGCCTCGAGCGGTGTGCGCCTGGCGACTTCACGCGAGTGCTCCGCCTCGGCGTCCCAGTTCGCGTAGGCCTCGCGCACCACCTCGGCATCGGCGATCGCCCCGTCGAAATCGAGGTCGGGCTCGGAGTCGGTCGCGTAGATCCAGGGCCGCTCCACGCCCTCGACCCGGTCGAACCAGCGCCGCTCGACCTCGGCAATATGCCGGATGATGCCGAGCAGCGACAGTGTGGACGAGGGCACGGCGCGGGTGGCCAGCTGCTCAGGGTTGAGGTTCTCGCATTTCCATCTCAGCGTGCCCCGGTGGTAGTCGAGGTATGCGAGCATCATCGTCTTCTCGTCGGCCTCGTAGGGCGGGCCGACGCGATAGCCGGGCGCGTCGGTCATCGCGTGTGGCCCAGCAGGGTGTCTCGGTAGGCGCGCGAAGTCTCGCGCAATGCGAGCTCCGGGTCGACGCCGGCGGCGACCGCATCGCGGAC
This sequence comes from Jatrophihabitantaceae bacterium, assembly GCA_036506155.1. Lineage (GTDB taxonomy): Bacteria > Actinomycetota > Actinomycetes > Mycobacteriales > Jatrophihabitantaceae > DASXRA01. Next base: position 80,585 of record DASXSF010000043.1, on the reverse strand, counting down.
GAGTGCGAGCAGGCGCGGGCCGATTCCGTCGCCGGCGATCGGTACGTCGGTGCCGGCGCGCTGTGCCCGGGAGACCAGCTTGGCGGCGAGCGCCAGCGCCGGCTGGCCCATCGGCACGCCCTCGACGATCGACGCCCGTGCCTTTTCGGCCGCCTTGAGCCGTTCCCAGTTCTCGTTCACCTCGTCGGCACCGTCGACCTTGACGTCGCTGAACACGTGCGGATGCCGATGCACGAGTTTGGCGACGAGATCGCTCGCCACGTCGTCGATCGAGAAACGCTCCCCCTCCGGGAGCTCTTCGGCGAGCCGGGCATGGAACAGCACCTGCAGCAGCAGATCGCCAAGCTCTTCGCGCAGCAGCGCCATGTCGTCGGTCTCGATTGCCTCGAGGGTCTCGTACGTCTCCTCGAGCAGGTACTTCGCGAGCGAACGGTGTGTCTGCGCCGCGTCCCACGGGCAGCCACCCGGCGAGCGGAGCCGGTCCATGACGGCCGCCGCGCGCAATAACGGCTCACTCATGAGCCAGGCGACGCCGTACCGGTCGTCAGCACTGCGCTCAGCCCGGGGGCGAGGGCGTCGCCCTGGAGCGCGAACTGCGCCGAGTCCCAGGCGCCGTAGCGGGGGCTGACCTGCACCCCGATGTTGTGCTTGTTCACCGATGCGATGACAGCGTTTGCGCTCGTCGCGTGGGTGCGCTGGCCGTACACGGCGAACAGCTCCTGGGTCCGCAGGTACACCGGCTCGAACGACGCGGTGAAGTTCGACTTCGTGATCTGGGCGGTCAGCTGCTCCTCGGTCGCGCCCTGCAAGATGCTGTCGTGCACCTGATCGAGCTCGGCCTGGCTCGCCGGCCCGCCGGCCGCGGCCAGGGCCTGCTCCAGCAACTGCTGCTGGACAAGCGTTTCGAGGACGACGACCCTCGGCCGCACCTCCTGGCCCTGGCCGCCCGCATACGGCGTGGACTCTACCGTCAGGTACCCGTTGACGTTGCTGTCGCTGATCCGGGTCCCGCCGACGAACGCAGCCGCGCCTGCCTTGGTCTCGCACGCGGCGAGCCCGCAGCACGCCAGGACGGCTGCGGCGCAGAAACCGATCCGACGAAGTCTCACCGCGCTAGGTTCTCATGCGGCGATCACCGCGCCGCAGCGGGCTCAGCTCCGGTTCGTTCCCTCGGGCAGGCCGTGCATTTACGTCCTCCCACCAGGTGCCAGGCGGTTAGCGCTGGCTCTCCTATGGCCCGGCGGCGGCGATGCCATCAGCGCCCGAACGTACGGTCCGGACGCACGTCGGTGGGGTGTCAAGCTTCCGCGATCGACTCGAACTGCCGCGTCTTGCCGGACCAGAAGCGGTCGAGGTCGTCGACCTCCGCGACGGAGACCTCGGGTGATGCGAGTCCGCTGCGACGTAGCACATCCGCCAGGTCGGCCCGAAGGCGCTCGAGGTCATCCGAACCGTTGGTCACGACGGATACGTCCAGCCCCTGTGGCGTCTGGTGGACGAAGAAGTCGGTCAGGCCGGGAGCAGCGAGGATGGCGCGCTCCACCGCGCGACGGGGCACCGAGACCCCGCCGTCGTATCCGAATTGCCCGTCGATCCGTCCATGAACATCCGTGATGCGCTTGTGGGCACAGCCACACGGACACGGCTCATCGGTGATCGTCACCGCGTCGGCGAGGTCATAACGGATCAGTGGCTGGTCGAGGTTGTACAGGCTGGTGAGCAACAGCCGATCTCCGGGTTGCCCGTACGGGACCACGTTGCCTTCGGTGTCCACTGATTCCAGGATCACCAGGTCGTCGGCGATGTGCTTGCCCTCCCCGACACCGCAGGGAAAGGCATACGTGCCTTCGGAACAGCCCCAGAACTCCGCCGGCTCGATGCCCCACGCCGCCCGGACCGCCTCCCGGACCGCCGGCGTGCACATCTCGCCGGCCACGGCTACCCAGGTCGGGGTGATTGTCAGGCGACCGGCCAGCGCCTCCAAGGCGAGCCGCCGGATGACGTTCGGCCACCCCTGAAGAGCCTCCACCTTCGGGCGGGCCTGATTGAGACCATCGACCATCTCGGGTAGTGGCATCGTGCCGGCGAAGCAGTGCGCGGAAGGCCCTCCGCTCTCGAACGTGCTGAAGGCGTGGAATGCGCCGGACTCGTGTCTGGCACTGCAGGCGAACGCCTGCACCAGAACGGCGTCAGGATCCTCACCGCGTCGTCCCGTCCAGCGGGAACCTTGCATGACAAACGTCACGAAGGCGTCCCAGCCGTAGACCTGGATCGCTTCTGTACCGGTATATCCGGTCGTCACGATCGCGTGGTACTCATCATCGAGATACCGGTCGCCATCCAGCTGCGCGACGTGTTCCTTCACGCGAGCGAGCGTCAAGCCAGGGGCTGTGATCAGGTCGTCGAACTCGGCCATCATCTCGGCCCGTGTGAGGATCGGTAGTGAGGGCAGGTCGGCTTCGGTGAACGCCGCCAGGTCGTGCCCTGCGAGTCGAGCCTGCCAGAACGGCGAACGGTCGGCCGCCCAGCGCAGCAACTCCCGCAGTCGCCGTTCCCGCTCGGCGGCGAGACGCTCGGCGTCCCAGCGGAGACGACGAACACCCTTGAGGTAGGCATCCTGTAGTTCCGCCCGTTGGCGCCGGACAAGTTGCTCGTATCGGTCACTCGACTGTGCTGCATTGGCCCCCATGCGCTGGATCGTAGCCTTACACCCGCCACATCTTGGAAGCGCTCCGCGTCCACCGCGCGCGGACGACCGACTCGTCGTAGTATCGAGCGACTGGAGTCCGGGGGGATCCACATGGACCGAGTAATGGTCATTTACGGCACGCGGCCCGAGGCAATCAAGCTCGCCCCGCTGATCGCACAGCTGGCGGAATCGGAACACCTGCGGCCGCTGCCTGTCGTCACCGGGCAGCACCGCGAGATGCTCGACCAGGTCAACCGGCTGTTCGGCGTCGAGCCGGTGCACGACCTGGACATCATCACGCCGCGGCAGACGCTGACGGACGTGACGGTGCGGGCGCTGTCCGGGCTGAGCGAGGTGATCCGCGCCGAGGCGCCGGCTGCGGTGGTCGTGCAGGGCGACACCACCACCTCGTTCGTGGCGGCGCTGGCGGCCTTTTACGCGCAGGTGCCAGTGGTGCACGTCGAGGCGGGGCTGCGCACCTCCGATCCGTACAACCCGTTCCCCGAGGAGATCAACCGCCGGTTGACCTCGCAGCTGGCCAGCCTGCACCTGGCGCCGACGCGTACGTCCCGAGCCAATCTCGTCGCTGAGAACGTCAAGCCGTCGCGGATCTTCGTCACCGGCAACACCGTCATCGACGCGCTGCACTCCGTGGTGGCGCGCCGCCTGGCCTATTCCGATCTCGCTCTCGAACGGCTGGACGGCCGCAGCGTGCTGATCACGGCGCACCGCCGCGAGTCCTGGGGCGCGCCGATGGCCGCATCGGCGCGTGCCATCGCGAGCCTGGCCCGCCGCTACCCTGACGTGACGTTCGTGCTGCCGGCGCATCTCAATCCAGTCGTGCGCGAGGTGCTGCTGCCGCCACTGGCGGGCCTGCCCAACGTCGCGATCACCGAGCCCTTGCCGTACGGGCAGTTCTGCCGTCTGATGCAGGACAGCCATCTGATCCTCACGGACAGCGGCGGCGTCCAGGAAGAAGGCCCCAGCCTCGGCAAGCCAGTGCTCGTCATGCGCGAGACGACCGAACGCCCCGAGGCGGTAGAGGCGGGCACCGTCCGGCTGGTCGGCACCGACGAGGCGACGATCGTGCGCGAGGTCGCCGCCCTACTCGACGACGCCGACCATTACGCGACGATGGCCAACGCCGTGAACCCCTACGGCGATGGTCACGCGGGCCGCCGTTCCGTCCAGGCGATCGAGCACTTTTTCGGATTGGCTGACCCGCCCGACGACTTCGACCCGGCCTACTCCGGCCGGTAATGAGGCGGGACGATCGGGCTGATCGGGAAGTCGATCGGCCACGTCTCGCCGAGATCGATCACGACCGCCCAGTACCGGCGATCTGCTCCAGCACCTGACCGCACCACTGCAGCAGGGCGATGTCGCGCAGCGGCTCGCTGCCCGCCCCGCCCTGTCTCGGGCGCGGCACCGAGACAGTTCCTACAGCCTGCTTGTACACCGCGCGGTCGTAGAGACGCTTCAGTCGCAGCTGTGCCGACTCGGGCAGGTCGAGTGGTGAGAAGCGCACCGAGGCCCCGTGCAGCGCCACCTCGGTGACACCGTAGCGTCGGCACAGCACCTTGAACCGCGCCACAGCAAGCAGATTCTCGACCGGCGGGGGGACCGGGCCGAACCGGTCGACGAGCTCCTCGCGCACCGCCTCCACCGCCTCGTCCGTCGTCGCGCTCGCCAGCGAGCGGTATGCCTCCAAGCGCAACCGCTCGCCGGGCAGGTACTCCACCGGCAGGTTGGCGTCGACCGGCAGATCGACCTTCACGTCGGCGGCCTCTTCCGCGCCGTCGCCGTGGTACTCCGCCACCGCCTCACCGACGAGGCGCACGTACAGGTCGAAGCCGACGCCGGCGATGTACCCGGACTGCTCGCCGCCCAGCAGGTTGCCCGCCCCGCGAATCTCAAGGTCCTTCATCGCCACGGCCATCCCGGCGCCGAGTTCGGTGTGCTGGGCGATCGTGGCCAGCCGGTCGTATGCCGTCTCGGTCAACGGACGCTCCGGCGGGTACAGGAAGTACGCGTACCCCCGCTCGCGCGCCCGCCCTACACGTCCGCGCAGCTGATGTAGCTGCGAGAGGCCGAACATGTCCGAACGCTCGACGATCAGCGTGTTGGCGTTGGGGATGTCCAGGCCCGATTCGACGATCGTCGTGCACACCAGCACGTCGTAGCGCTTCTCCCAGAAGCCGAGCATGACCTGCTCGAGCGCGTCCTCACTCATCTGCCCGTGCGCCACGGCGATTCGCGCCTCGGGCACCAGCTTGGCTGCCCGCTCGGCGGCACGGTTGATCGACTCGACGCGGTTGTGGATGTAGAAGACCTGCCCGTCTCGTAACAGTTCGCGCCGGATGGCGGCGGCGATCTGTCGCTCGTCCTGCGCGCCGACGAATGTCAGGATCGGATGTCTCTCCTCGGGCGGGGTCAGGATCGTCGTCATCTCGCGGATTCCGGTCAGCGACATCTCCAAGGTGCGTGGGATCGGCGTGGCCGACATGGTCAGCACGTCGACGGCGGTACGCAGCGCCTTGAGGTACTCCTTGTGCTCGACGCCGAAACGCTGCTCCTCGTCGACCACGACCAGGCCGACGTCTTTGAACCGCACGTTCTGCTGCAGGATGCGGTGCGTGCCGATCACGACGTCGACGCTTCCGTTGGCGATGCCGTCCATCGTTGCCTCGACCTGGGACGCCGGAGTGAACCGGGACAGCTCGCGGATCTCTACCGGGAACTGTGCCATCCGCTCGCGGAACGTCGACAGGTGCTGGTGCGACAACAGAGTCGTCGGGACGAGCACGGCCACCTGCTTGCTGTCCTGCACCGCTTTGAACGCCGCGCGCACGGCCACCTCGGTCTTGCCGTAGCCCACGTCGCCACAGATGATCCGGTCCATCGGCACGGGCCGTTCCATGTCGGCCTTGACCTCGTCGATCGCGGCGAGCTGGTCGGGCGTCTCGACGTACGGGAAGGCGTCTTCCAGTTCGCGTTGCCACGGGGTGTCCGAGCTGAACGCGTAGCCCTTGGTGGCCATCCGTGCGCTGTAGAGCCGGATGAGCTGCGCCGCGATTTCGCGAACCGCCTTGCGCGCGCGACCTTTCGTCCTGGCCCAGTCGGCGCCGCCGAGGCGGTTCAGCGACGGGTTGTCACCACCGACGTACTTGGTGACCTGGTCAAGCGAATCCGTCGGTACGTAAAGGCGATCACCCGGCTGTCCGCGCTTTGACGGGGCATATTCGATGATCAGGTACTCACGTTCGCCGCCGTTGACGGTGCGGCGCACCATCTCGACGTACCTGCCTACCCCGTGCTGCTCGTGGACCACGAAGTCACCTAGCTGAAGCAGGATCGGGTCGATCGCGTTGCGCCTGCGGCTCGGCATGCGCGACGTGTCGCGAGTGAGCGAGCCACGCTGGCCGGTCAGGTCGGCCTCGGTGAGGAACGCGAGCCGGAGCTCGGGCGCGATCATGCCGCCGAGCAGGCATCCCGTCGTGACATGGACGACGCCCGGCTCAAGGCCTGCGTCGAGTCGCCCCGGCACCTCGGCCGCCGCCAACCGCTCGGCGGCGCGCTGCGCGGTGCCGTGCCCGTCGAACACGAGCGCGACCTGCCACTCGTCGCGGGTCCACTCCTTGAGGTCGGCCATCGCGGCCTCGGTGTCCCCGCGGTACGTCGGCGCCGTGGTGAACGCGCTCGTCACCTCTGCGCCCAGCTGCGTCACGCCCCACCACGGGATGTTCGCGGTGACCGCCTCGGCCTGCGCCTCGTCGAGTTCGCGCAGCGATGCGGCGGCAAGGTCGATGGGAGCCTGGCCACCGCCGGCCGCTACCGCCCACGACGCGGCGAGGAACTCCTCGGACGTCCGCACCAGGTCGGCAGCCCGGCTGTGCACCCGTTCCGGTTCGCACACGATGACGTGGGAGCCTGCCGGCAACTCATGCAGCACGAGCCGTAGCTCGGCGACGAGCACGGGCGCGAGCGCCTCCATGCCCTCGACGGCCTCGCCGCGACTGATCGGGTCCAGCAGCTCGCCGAGCTCCGGATGCTGATCGAGGAGTTTCGCGGCGCGTGCCTGCACCTCGGGTGTCAGCAGCAGCTCACGGCAGGGGGGCGCCCACAGCCCGTGCCCGGCGATCTCGAGCGATCGCTGGTCGGCGACCTTGAAGTAGCGAATCTCCTCGACCTCGTCGCCCCAGAACTCCACACGTAGCGGGTGCTCCTCGGTCGGGGGGAAGACATCGAGGATGCCCCCTCGCACCGCGAAGTCACCGCGCTTCTCGACCAGGTCGGTCCGCTCGTATCCGGCCGTAACGAGGTCGGCCACCACGTCGGTGAGCTCGCGTCCGGCGTCGCCGGCGTGCAACTCGACCGGCGTGAGCTCGCCCAGTCCCGGCACCTGAGGCTGCAGCACGGCCCGCACAGGCGAGACCACCGCACGCAGCGGCCCGTGCTCCTTGCTCGGATGGGCGAGCCTTCTCAGTACGGCCAACCGCTGCCCCATCGTGTCGGCGCGTGGTGAGAGCCGTTCGTGCGGCAGCGTCTCCCATCCCGGATAGACGGCGACCGTCTCCGGTGGCAGCAGGCAGCGCAGCGCGGCGGCCAGGTCGTCCGCCTCGGCGCCGGTGCTGGTCACCGCCAGCACAGTGCGCTCGCGGGCCACCGCCGCGATCATGAACGGCCGCAGCGCCGGGGGTCCGCTGACCGTCAACTCCGGCGCGCCGACCGACTCGACGACCGTGCGCAGCGCCGGATCGGCCAGCGCGAGATCGAGCAATCCGGACAAGCTCATGCGAAACCTTCCGCAGGGCAGCACAACAATCCCCGATCCGGGAGCGGACGGGGTGCTTTCCAGCCTACGCGGGCGAACCGCCCGGCCGCGGGCTAGTCGGCAGCGCAGGTCAGGGCGCCGCGATCACGGACAGCAAGGATTGGTCACGCACGGAGACGGTGTATCGGGCGGTGATGCGCGAAGCCCGCGCACGTGCGATCCTGTCAATCCACGGTGAATCGTTCGGGGGGACGAGTGGATTACATGAATACGCAGCGCGTCGCAGCATCCACCGTGGCGCAGTCGGATATTGCGTTGCTCGTCGAATCGGCCAAGCGTGCGCTACCGCGGATGTACCTGTCCGGTACCGCCCAGTTCGTTCAAACCACGCGCCTTGGCAGCGGGGGCCTGCGCGACGAGGGCACGAACCTTCGCTACGCCGCGATCGTCGCGCTCGGGGCGGCGCGCCTGGACCCGGCCGAGCAACGTGCCCTCCTCGCCGGCAGCGACGCCGCGCAGCTCGCCGAAGCGGTCACCGGACAGGCCCGCACCAGCGCTGACCTCGGAGCGGCGGCTCTTGCCGTCTGGGCGTCCGCCGAGGTGGCCGGGGTCGCCGACCCGACGCTCGTCGGTCGCCTCGTCGCGGCGGCCCGGTCGAGCCGACCCGCCCCGACCGTCGATCTGGCCTGGACGCTGACCGCGCTGCTGGCCGTCCGCGCGATGAGCGATGTCGCGGCCGACGCCGACCAACTGGCCGCGCGGCTGCAGACTGCCCAGGGCGCGCAGGGCCTCTTCCCGCACGCCGTGCCGCGCGAGAGCCTGCCCCGGTACCGCGCGCACGTCGGCTGCTTCGCCGATCAGGTGTACCCGATCCAGGCGCTCGCCCGGCACCACGCCGCAATCGAGGACCCGAACTCGCTCGCCGCCGCGCAGCGGTGCGCGCAGCGGATCGTGCGGCTACAAGGCGGCGCCGGGCAGTGGTGGTGGCACTACGACGTCCGCACCGGCGAGGTCGTCGAGGGCTACCCGGTGTACAGCGTCCACCAGCATGCGATGGCGCCGATGGCCCTGCTCGACCTGCGCGCCGCTGGCGGCATCGACTACCAGCTCGCCGTCAACCGCGGGCTGTCCTGGGTGTTCGACCCGCCCGAGACCGCGGCGGGGCTGATCCACGAGGAAACCGGCGCGATCTGGCGCAAGGTGGGCCGCCGCGAGCGGCGCAAGGCTGTGCGTTCTATCCGGTCGGTGACCACCGCGGTGTCGCCGCGACTGCGGATGCGGCTGCTCGATCGAGTATGCCCGCCGGGCGTGATCGACTACGAGTGCCGCCCGTACGAGCTCGGCTGGCTGCTGTACGCGTGGGTGGGCGCGCGGCGATGAAGCAGCTCATCCTCGGCATGCCGATCGACGCACTGACGATGGACGACGTCCTCGACAGGTGCCGGACGTCGCTGGCCAGTCGTGAACGCACGCTTGTCGGCGTGGTGAACGCCGCGAAGATGGTGCGGCTGCGCCACGACGCGCATCTGCGCGACTCGCTGCTCGAGTGCGACCTGCTGCTCGCCGACGGGCAGTCAGTGGTGTGGGCCAGCCGGCTGCTGCGCCGGCGGGTGCCCGAACGCGTCGCCGGAATCGACCTGTTCGAGCGGCTGCTGGAACTCGCCGCCCGCGACGGCTGGTCGGCCTACCTGCTCGGCGCGCGGGCGGATGTCCTCGCCACGCTGCAGCAGCGCCTCGGAGAGCGCTTCCCGGCGCTGAAGATCGCCGGCGCTCGCGACGGCTACTTTACCGATGCCGACGCGTCCACGGTCGCGGCCGACATCACCGATTCGGGCGCGGACATGCTGTTCCTGGGCATGACCTCGCCGAAGAAAGAGATCTTCCTCGGTGACTACGGCGAAACGCTCGGCGTGCCCGTCCTGCACGGCGTGGGCGGCTCATTCGACATCCTCGCCGGCATCACCAAGCGGGCACCGCTGCTCTGGCAGCGTCTCGGCCTGGAGTGGCTGTACCGCGTCCTGCAGGAGCCAGGCCGCTTGTGGCGCCGCTACTTCACCACCAACGCCACGTTCATCGCGCTCGTCCTGCGCGAACTCGTCCGGCGGCAGCCGCCGTACCGGCACTCATCGGGGGAATGATCATGGACAACGTCTTCTCCGGCTCGGTCGCGGTGATCGGGCTGGGCTACATAGGGCTGCCCACAGCGGCCGCACTGGCCACGCGGGGCATCGACGTCGTCGGCGTGGACGTGAACGCCGACGTGGTCAAGACGGTCGGGCGGGGCGAGGCACCTCTGGTCGAACCCGACCTGGCTGCGGCAGTCAGCGGCGCCGTCGCGATGGGCCGGCTCACGACGAGCACGGACACTCCGCCCGCCGATGCGTACGTCATCGCGGTGCCGACGCCGTTTCACGAAGACCACTCCGCCGACCTGAGCTACGTGCGGGCGGCGACGGAGGCGCTCGCGCCGCACCTGCGCGGTGGCGAGGTGCTGATCCTCGAGTCCACGTCGCCGCCCGGCACCACCCGGTCGGTCAGCGAGTGGATCGGCCAGTTGCGCCCGGACCTGACACTGCCGCACGCGAGCGACGGCGTCCCGGACGTCTTCATCGCGCACTGCCCCGAGCGCGTGCTGCCCGGGCGCATCATGATCGAGATCGTCACCAACGACCGAGTGATCGGCGGCATTACGCCGCGCTGCGCCGAGAAGGCCGCCTCGCTGTACCGCGTGTTCGCCCAGGGCACCCTGCTGCTCAGCGACGCCGCGAGCGCCGAGATGGCCAAGTTGGTCGAGAACGCCTACCGCGACGTAAATATCGGCTTCGCCAACGAGCTGTCGCTGATCTGCGAACAGCTCAAGCTGGATGTCTGGGAGGTGATCCGGCTGGCCAACCACCACCCCCGGGTCAACGTCCTCACGCCGGGCCCGGGCGTGGGCGGGCACTGCATCGCGGTCGATCCCTGGTTCATCGTGGCGTCCGCGCCGAACTTAGCGCGCATCATCCGCGCGGCCCGCGATGTGAACGACGGTAAGCCGGCACACGTTGCCCGGCAGGTCATTCAAAAGGCCGGGCGGTTCCACGCGCCGAAGATCGCCTGCCTGGGCCTGGCGTTCAAGGCCAACGTCGACGACCTGCGCGAGAGCCCGGCGGTCGAGATCGTCGCGCAGATCGCCGACGCGCTGCCCGACGTGGAGATCCTGGTCGCGGAGCCTTACATCGATACGCTGCCGCCCGCCCTGCGCGATCGCCGGAACGTGCAATTGGCGCGCACGGTCGACGCGCTGGAGGTGGCCGACATCGTGGCCTCACTCGTCGACCACGACCAGTTCCGGTCGCTGAACCGCAGCCTCCTGGCCGGCAAGGTCGTGTACGACACGCGCGGCATCTGGCGCTGAGCGTTGATCATCGAGAAACTAGACCGGTCACGGAGATTTCGCAGGCGCGACCACCGCGATGTAGCGTGCCGGGGTCGCGCGGCTGGCGTGGGAGCGGCGGCGCGAGACGACGACCCGACCGTGCGGGGGCCGACCGAGGAGTGACCTCGTGCACGTCCCGGCCCATCGACGACCCGGCAGGATCAGTTGGACCAAGCTGACGGTGCTTGCCGCCGTCCTGGCGCTGGTCGGCGGAATCACGGCCGCGCTCAGTCTCAACAGCTCGGCGTCGGCCCATGAACGCCTCGTAGGCATCTACACCGGGCGGGAGCAGCCCGGGACCTCCGCCATCTCCAGTGGCCCAATGGCGCTGGGCATGCGGTTCAGGGTGAGCACGCCGGGCAGCGTCGTCGCGATCCGGTATTACCGCGGCTTGCACGACTCGCCTGCCCGCGCCGGCGCACTGTGGACGGCGAGCGGCCACCGCGTCGCTACCGTGACGTTCGGCTCGGCATGGCACCGGGGATGGCAGATCGCGCGGCTGGCTCGGTCCGTGGCGCTCGACCCCGGCGTGGCCTACGTGGCCTCGTACCAGATCTCGGCGGGCCGGTACCGCGTAGGGACCGGGGCTTTCGCCGGCGGGGCCACGCTGGGCAACTCCACCATCCGAGGCACGGCCGGCGGCTATCGCCCGGGCAGCGGTTTCCCCAGCGTCAGCAGCGGCGACACCGCGTACTACGTCGACGTGCTGTTCAGTCCGGGCGGTGGCGGCGTACCCATCCCGACACCGTCCACCCAGTCCCCCACGCAGTCGCCGACGCCGACAACCAGCCACTCGACGCCCACGCCGACAACCAGCCACTCGACGCCGACGCCGACCCCGACGACGCCGAGCACGAAGCCGGCCACTTCGCCGCTGCCCACGTCGACCTCGCCGACCACGCCCACGACCACCGCGGCGCCGGCCGAGTGTGCCCAGGGTGGGGCATACGTTTGGGGCCACCTCGAGACCTGCGGGTGGCCGGGACCGGCGAACACCGGCCCCGTTACGAGCCAGTGCCCGGCCGGCACGCTTACGGTCAACAGCGGCAGCGCCACGCGGACCATCCACGTCACCAGCGCCGGTGCGTCCGTCAGCTGCGAGAACATCACCGGCTGCCTGAGCATCGAGGCGCCGAACGTGACCGTCAGCAATGTGCAGATCGCCTGCTCGAGCGGCAGGACCGGTCAGGTGGCCAACGGCACCGGCGTGATCAAGGTCCAGGACGGCGCGAGCGCGACGATCAGCGACGTCGTCATCGACGGGATGGACGGCGTGCACGCGTGCATATGGCATCAGGGGACCGCGATGACCGCCATCGCGGTGAACTGCCATGGCGTCGACGACGGGATATTCAGCTGGGCCGATACCGGCTATGCAGCTACGACCGGCGACCATTTCACGATCAAGGACAGCTACTTCCACGATTTCACAGCGAAGACTTCCAATGGGCATATCGACGGCTACCAGACCGAAGGCGCCGGTAACGGGCTGATCAGCCACAACACCTATTACATGACGTCGGACAACAACAACGGCACTGACAGCGCCATCGCGATCTGGGACAGCCTCAAGAACAGCCACGACATCACCGTCTCGAATAACCTCATCGCGGGGGGCGGTTTCAGCATCTACGGCGAGGACTACAGCCCGTCCGAGTCGAATCCGAGCGGCGGCTTCACTGTCACGAATATCGCCTTCACCGGCAACAGGTTCAGCACGGCACTGTTCGGTTGCGTCGGCTACTTCGGCGTCTGGTTCCCGCGCGGCGCCCCGACCGACGGGTGGCGGCGCAGCGGCAACACCGTGCTCGAGACCGGCGCCGACGTGGACTCCAGCAACCCGAGCTACCAGGGTCATCCGTGCAACTGATCGCGCCGAATGCCGCCCACCGAACTTCTCATCAGCGTCCCGACAGGCGCCCGGATCAGGGCCCGCGGGCAATGCGCCTGCGGAGGTACAGGGCGGTGACAGCGGTGACGGCCAGCCCGACGGCCAGGGATGCCGCTAGCGCGCGGAGCGGCCGTCCCGGGTCGTAGAACACTTGCACCTGGCTCGGACTGAGCTGGGTCGTCACGCGGTCCACTTGCGGCACCTGGGCCTGCAGCCCCGACAGCGTGAGATTGATCTGGGAGATGAGCCGGTTCACCGTGCCGCTCACCTCGGCGGCCGTGCTGCCTACCGCCTGCACGTCGAGCAGCGCCTTGTCGAAGTTGTTCGCCCACTGCCCGCCGTCGTTGGGCAAGGTCACCGACCAGCCGTGCCGGATGCCTTGGTTCACGAGCCGTACCGTCGGGGACACGACGCGGGCGGCTACCGCGTCCGGGTCCACCATCTTGCCGACCACGCCGGCGAGCGTGATCACGCCGCCGGAATTGTTGAGCAGCGTGTTGGGGAACAAGCTACTGGCCGGAGGCAGGAAGATCACGTTGGCGTCGGCCCAGTAGACGCCTGGCTTGCGGACAATCCGGTAGCTGATTGTGGCAGTGAGCAGCAGTCCGAGCGCCACGACGAGTGCCGCCCAGCGCCGCGCCAGTCGCCGCCGGTGCCCGCGTCGATCATCGACTGCGGGCAGGCCGACGTCCGGCGGCGCGGCAACGGCCGTCCCCCCGGCCATAGATCACCTTCCGTTGGCGCCTGCGCAGCGGTGGTATCCTGCGTAAAGTTGCTGTCATATAATACGGGTCCGAGTGCCGGTTTGGCGAGCAACATCACCTCGGTGGGGGCGGAGGTACAACTCGAGTGGCGACCGCTACGTCCACCGCGCCCGAGAGCCAATTGCGGCAGCGTTTCGTGCGCCAGTGGCCCATCGCCATCGCCGGCCTGATCGCCACCCTGGTGTTGTGCGTCGCGACTACGCGTCTCGTCCCGCAGAGCTACTCGACGAAGGCGTCGCTGCTGCTCACTCCACCGCAAACGCCCCCGACCGCGAGCACAACCGGCAACCCAAATCCGTACATGCAGCTGGGCGGACTGCAGCCGCTCGCCGATGTCGTGAGCCGAGCGATGATGTCGAGCGCGTCGCTCGCCGCGCTGCGCAAGGCGGGCCTCGTCGGCTCGTACACCGTCGTCCGCGACACCACGACCGACGGGCCCATCCTAACAATCACAACGAAGGCCACGACGCCGCAGGCAGCTCTGGCCGATCTGCGCCTGGTGCTCAACAGGGCCGGACCCCAGCTCACCGCCCTGCAGGCCAACGAGAGTGTGGCCGATAATGCTCGCGTCACCACGACCGTAGTGGCCCGAGATACACAGGCCAGCGCCTCCCGCAAGTCGCAGATCCGCGCGCTGGTCGTCGCAGTGGTGGTCGGGCTGGTCGGCACCGCGCTCGCCGTGTCGGTCGTCGACCGGCTGGTGCAGCGTCGGCGTGCGCCGACGGGCTCCAGGCGTACCGTCCGGCGGCTCACGACCGCGCCGGCAGCCGGTGAGGCGCGAGCCGGTAGCGCGGCGTCGTTCTCGGCCCGGATCGGCTGGCGCCCCGGCGTGCTGCGTCGCTCCCCCACGGGCAACGGGCAGGGCCGCGATAGCAAAGCGGATGAGTCTGCGGCCACGGCAGACTCGCCAAACTCGGCTAACTCGCCGGTGAAGCCGCACGCCCGCGCGTTACGGCGGCCGCGACCCGGGCCCGCACCGGACGTCTCCGAGGCGCCCGATCACCGCGCGGACCGCCGCCAGCGGGTGCAGGGCAACGACCAGCAACCGGCGACGGTCACCGCGCCGGATTCACAGCAGGATGCTCGAGTCGGCAGCCACTTGCCATGACGGCGGTGGCGGCGTCGACGCAGTCGACGAGGATCGACGCCGTGACCGGCCTAACGGCGTTTGTGGTCATGCTCGTCGTCATCCCGTCCGACCTCATCTTCGGCCCGCTCGGCAGCGCGGGCACGCCGGCCGAGGTCCTCGGCATGGGCCTGTTCGCCACCTGGCTGATCGCGGCGGTCAGCAATCTGGGCCGCCACAGGCGAGTTGCCGAACCGATCCGGACCTTCGCATGGCTGTTCGTCGGCGCGGTGCTGGTCAGCTACGTCGCGGCGAATTCTCGCGCGATGTTCGGCGCCGAGGCACGTGCGGCGGATGCGGGACTGCTAATGGCCTGCTCGTGGATGGGCGTACTGCTCTTGACCATGGACCGGGTGCCGACCCGGGAGCGACTCGACGTGCTGCTGCGCCGTCTGGTCCTACTCGCCGGGGCGCTGGCCACCCTGGGGCTGCTGCAATTCGCGACCAAGATGCCGTTCACCAACTACCTGCAAGTGCCGGGTCTCGCGACGAACCAGTCCCTCGTAAGCCTGTACGGGCGTAACGGGCTGACCCGACCTGCCGGCACTGCGGTACACCCGATCGAGTTCGGCGCGGTACTCACGATGGCGCTGCCGATTGCACTGCACTACGCAATGATCGACCGGCACCGCCCGCCTCTGCACCGTTGGTATCCCGTACTCGCCATCGGATTCGCGGTACCCATTTCGATCTCCCGCTCCGCGGTGCTCAGCCTCATCGTCGTGCTGTGTTTCGTGCTGCCGACCTGGGCACGCGCGGCCCGCCGACGCGCGTATGCGGCGATCCTGGCCCTATTCGGCGCTGTCTATGTGATGGTCCCGGGGCTGCTCGGCACCATCACCCACCTCTTTACCGGAGTCTCTAACGACAGCAGCGCAAAATCTCGCAGCGGCAGTTTCTCGATTGCCTACGATTTCATTTCTCGCACACCAGTATTTGGGCGCGGCTTTCTCACGTTCTTGCCGGCCTACCGCATTCTTGATGATCAATATCTAGGATTGCTGATCGAAACTGGGGTCGTGGGTCTGGCCGCATACCTGGGGCTGCTCGTGAGCGCCGTGGTTGGAGGACTGCGGTTGCGTCGCACAGCGAACCGGATCGACAGCATGCTCGGAGTGTCACTTGCGGCATCCGCTGCTTCAGCACTCGCGAGCTTTGCCCTGTTTGATGCCTTTTCGTTCCCGATGGCTGCCAGTTTGATCTTCCTGATCCTCGGCTGCGTGGGCGCGCTGCGCCGGTTTGCTCGCACGCCTTCGGCAGACATTCGTAAAGAAACGCCCCTCCCTGCCTGATATTCGGTCGCGGTAAAGCCGGCGAAGCGGGGGAGGCATTTGCCGTTATCTGAACGTGATCGGCGCATCCCGTTACGCGAATACCTGATGAATAGCTCGACAGAGCAATTGGCGGCCGGTACGGTTTCGCCGACGCATACACCTCGATGCGGGGGGTGGAGGCGCTCATCGTGCAACATTCTCACCGAGCTCGACGCGGTCACGCCCGGCACGCGAAGGAGGCGAACGGTTGGCGACGGACGCGCAAGGCTCAGGTCCTCGCCTCCATCGTGCTGCTGGCCACGGGCTTCGCGGTAGTGGCGGGTGCGGCCAGTGCCGGAGCCTTCAACCGGAACCGGTCCGCGCCTGACAGCCAGGGCACGTCTGCGTCGACGTGGTGGCACCACCGGCGGCACTACCCGACACACAAACCGTCGCCGAGTATGAGCGCTCCCACGACGGCTCCGTCGAGTAGCCCCACCAGTCACCCGACGCCACCCTCGTCAACGCCGACGACAAGTGCGCCGACGACGGCTCCGACGTCGACACCGCCCGCGCCCACGAGCACCCCACCCCCGTCCACGTCGAGCCCGAACGCGCCGGGCGAGGCACGCAACGCCACGAACACCGGGCTGGCCGGGGACGACGTGGCCGCATCGGATCTGACCCCGGTCAGCGGTGCTGTCACCTACGGCACGAGCTACAACGGGCAGACGATCTCGCTGAGGTCGTACACCGGCACGGTCATGGTCACCGGGTCGCACATCACGATCAAGGACTGCACGCTGACCAACGGCGGCCTGGACTCCGTCGGGTTCCTCCTCCGCGGCGACCACAACACCGTGCAGAACTGCAACATCACCGCCCCGGCCGGGCAGTCGATGTACGAGCCGGTGTGGGTGTTCGGCGACAGCAACCAGGTGCTGCGGAACAACATCTCCCGTGGGGAGAATCTCCTCACGACGTACGGCACGAACGTGACCATCGCCGAGAACTACATGCATGACGTGGCCTTGGACAGCAACCCGGGTGACCACCCCGATGGCATCGAGGTCTACGGCGGCGGTCCCACGCTGATCCAGAACAACCGGATCGAGGAAGACAACCAGTACGACGCCCCGGTGAACGTCGCCCCGTACAACGGCTACACCGTGACCGACCTGACGGTGCAGGGCAACTTCCTCGACAACGGGCAGAGCATCATTCTGCTCGACAACCAGAACCCGAACGGGTTCATCCACAACACCCGGGTGACGGGCAACGCGTTCGGCGGACATCAGTGTGTGGATCCGACGTACTGCTTCGGCCGCTACCATCCGAGCTTGAATTACGACGGGCGGCACTACGTGCAGACCGAAGCCGACCTGACGGCGGACCCGAACGCGGTGCTGTGGCCCACCACCGGGGCGGACGTGAACAAGTGGGAGGAGAACAACGACCTCACCCCGAACAAGAACGGGCAGGTCGTCATCCCCAGCTGACGAGACACGCCAGAGGCAGCGCCCGTCACGGCCGGCTGATCAGCGCTGTGATTTCGTGGCGGCTGCGTGCGCGAGCGAGCGGCGTCGGACGACGTCCGGCGACTGCCGGGCGGCCCCCGCGGCGACATCCAGGCCGCGGCCCGGCACGAGCAGAGCGGCCAGCGTCTGCCGGCTCGACGGGCGGCGCAACGCCAGCCGGGACGCCTCGCGGATCACGGCAACGAGCCGGAACGCCGCGGTCGCGGCCAACGAATGGGTGCGCCGGTACAACGTGACCCGGTTGGCCACCAGCAACGCCCGCAGGCTGGGTGAGCTGCCCGACTCCCCGCCGAGATGGATCGCTTCCGCATCCGGGGTGAGCACCAGCCGATAGCCGCGATCGCGGGCTTGTAGGCAGAACTCGGTCTCCTCCGAGTACAGGAAGAAAGACTCGTCCCACCCGTGGCAGGCGCCGAAACACTCCCGCGAGATCAGCATGATCGGTCCCGCCGCCCAGTCCGCGCTGGACTCTTCGGTGTAGTACCGCGAGTCGGTCACCAGCTCGCTCCACTCCGGGAAGCGGCCGGCGCGCCGGGCTGTCAGCAGGGTGTCACCCAGCGCGCGGCGCACGTTCGGCTCGCGGCGCAGCGTCGGCACCACATTGTGGTTGCTGTCGAGCAGGCGCGGCACCACAATGCCGACGCCGGGCTGGTCGAGCCGGTCGCGCAGGATGGCGATGGATCCGGGCTCCAGGCGAGTGTCCGGGTTGAGGATCAGCACGCTCCGCGCGGGCGGCCCGGCGATGACCGCGGCATTGATGCCGGCTGCATAGCCAGCGTTACGTCCCATCTCGACGATCGTCGCGTCCGGCCGCAGCTCGTGAACCACGGCGAGCGTGTGGTCCCGCGAGTCGTTGTCAGCAACCACCAGCTGCCACGAGCAGCCCTCGAGCGCGTCCGGCAGCGTCTTAATGAGGTCGGCGACGACGTCCTCGCTGTTGTAGGTCACCACCGCAACGAGGACGTCGATCTGGGCAGGGACGTCCGGGAGTGGGGGCGCGCCGCGGCGCCCCTTCCGGCTGCTGTCGTCGCGCAGCCAGGTGCTGAAGTCGCCCGACCGCACGCGCCGACGCGAGGCTAGCCTGGCGGCGACAGCCACCGCCACGAACACCAGCACGCCAGGGGCGACCCGGGGCTCGGTCCGCAGCATGCGCAGCAGATCGGCCCAGGACGTCTTCGCTTCCTCCGACCGGCCCCCGACTTGGTCCAGCTGGGTGTTTCCGGTCGCGACCCGGGTACGCCGGCGAACAAGATCGCGCAGCGTGCGGGGCGGGCGGATCACCACGACGGCATCGGCAACCACGGCCCGTTCCGACCGTGTGAATGCCTCGGACATCGCGAGGTCGTCGGACATGACCGCGGGCAATGCCCGAATGCGGTCATGCCCGGCCGCCGACACAGCAACCACTCCGCGGCCGAACAAGCCGATGCGTACCTGCGGCAAACGGCTCCATACGCCGTAGTACGCGCGCACGAGCCGGCTCGCGTGATCGAGCGCGATCTCGCGTCGTGGGCCGGCGGCCAGCACAGCGCCACTGTCGAGCGCAGCGCACAGCGCGCGCACCGCAGGCGCGTCCAGCTCGACGTCGGCATCGACGTACAGTCGGGGATAGTGCTGTGCCAGCGAATCCCCGTGCGCCAGCGCCGCTACCTTCGAAGGTTCAGCCAGCTCGGCGACCCGGACGCTGAACCCGCGAGCGATCTCGGCCGTGCGGTCACTGCAGCCGTTGCAGACGACGATTACCTCGAACGCGGCGGGCTCCACGCCGGCGACCAGCGACTCGAGCAGCCGCGCGATCGACGCCTCTTCGTTGTGCGCAGGAATGACGATGCTGGCCAGACCTGCCTTACGCTGTGTTGATGCGCCCCCCATGACAACATGGTCGCACAACACACCGGGGTGCACATGGCGAACGACTCTCCTCAGCGAAGCGGGCAGTACTGGCTCGCCCTTGCTGCGGCCGGAATTGGCATAACGGCAGCGTCCGTATTGGTCGTCAAGGCGGTGCTGGGCGGCGATCACGAACCCCGGGCAGCACCCTCCACGACGAGCCAGTCCGCTCCCCCGTCGTCCACGCCGCCGCCACCACTCGACCCGGCGCGACGCGACTGTTCGGCGCGTCCGAGTGAATGTGGCTATCCGGACGCGTCGAACACCGGCATCTCGCCGGGCTTGGTGCTGCACTCGTCGGGATGCATCACCGCCCGCGACCCGGGGCAGGTGATCGAGAACGTCTCGATCAAAGGCTGCACCATCGACGTGTCCGCCCGCAACGTCACCATCCGCAATGTCAAGATCGTCATCGACTCCCCCGAACTGTGGGCCATCATCGTCCGCGGCCCCGGCTCAGCCACCATCGACCATGTCGACATCTCCGGCATCGACGGCGCCAACCACTCCGTCGAATACGCCGTCCTGTCCCAAACCACCAACCCGGTCACCGTCACACACGCCAACCTGCACAACTGCGCGGATTGCATCCAAGGCGAATACGTCACCGCCACCGACAACTACATCCACGACGTCGGCGGCCCCCCCGCGGCCCACCTCGACGGCATCCAGTGCGACTCGAACCACGGCTGCCACCTCACCGCCACGCACAACACCGTGCTCTCCAAGGGCATCGCCATCGCCCTCTACGGCGACTTCGGCACCCCGGTCAACACCACCATCAGCAACAACCTCGTCGGCGGCGGCAGCTACACCGTCTACGGCGGCACCAGCAAATCCATCAACATCCACATCACCGACAACCGCTTCTCCCGAGCCATCTACCCCAATGGCGGCATCTGGGGACCAGTGGCCTACTTCTGGCCCCATAACCCCGGCAACACCTTCACCGGCAACATCTGGGACGACACCGGCAAACCTGTCACGGCTCGCGTCAGCTCACCGCGGTGATCGACTTCACCAGCGGACCGATGCGCTCGACGACGATGCGCGAGTCGGGGAAGTAGCGCTGCAACTCCGTGCGGCTGAGCAACTCGACACTCATGACCGCGTCAACCGCAGAACCTGTAGCCCGGCTGTGCACTAGCGGCCATCGCCGGGTGATTGCCACCCTCGCCGCTATCGGCAGATGCTGAAACCAGGGAAAGAGCCAATGCGGCTCGATGGGGAAATAGCGGTACGGCGTCTGGACCCAGTGCCGCTCCGACAGGGCGTGCACCGCGTCCGCGAATGCGAGCCGCCGCGCGTGTCCGCCCAAGTGCTCCATCACCGAGTTCGAAAAGACCAGGTCGTATTGGCGCGAAGCGATCTCTTTCGGCAGTTCGCACGCGTCGGCGTGATCGACCTCGATCCAATCGGGCACGTCGGCCTCCGGTGGCTCGAGGTTGACGATGTGGACGTGCGCCGGGCGCGCTGGAGCACCCACCCAGGTGCTGACGCGCCCGCCCAGGTCGATCACGGACATCCGTTCCAGATCCGGGAACTGGGCATACATCGCGTCCCATCGCTTGCGTCGGTATCGGGCCGCTATCGAATCCGGTGAGTCGACGACTCTCCAGCGCAGTCTGTGCAGGTCTGGCACGGGTCCCCCTTGTCGAGATGCTCAATCCAGCCGATGGCATCGAGGCACCGGCTACGACCTCATGGTTCTATGTCGGGCTGCGTCGGGCAACGCCACCAAGCGAGGCACCCAGCCTTCTGACCACGATCTGCCGCCCCGTCGGCGACGGTCGCCTAGCCAAACCGCGGCCCGTGGCACATACTCAACCCGGTCGGCGCGAGCCAGGGGGACGCGCCGAGACTATCGGGGGATTCATTGGTAACGCTCGCTGCTGGGTTCGCCCAGCGCCGCAACAGTCTCAACTTCTTGCGCCTCGTGTTCGCGCTCATGGTGATCGTGTCGCACGCTTGGCCGATCGGCGGCTACGGCGACGACCCGCGAGTCGCCGGCGAGAAACTCGGCACCTGGGCGGTTGCCGGGTTCTTCGCGATTTCGGGCTACCTCATCGCCAACAGCCGTCTGCACGGCACTATGAGCACGTTCCTGGTCCGGCGGGTGTTGCGCATCTATCCGGGCTACCTGGTCTGTCTGGTCGTCGTGGCGTTCGTTTTCGCGCCCCTGTCAGTGGCTATCGGACCCGGCTCGATCCACTGGACGAGCGCGTTCTCATACGTGTTCGACAACCTGCCACTCAAGGTGCACCAGGACAGCATCAGCGGCACATTGACAGGCGTACCGTATGGCCCCGCATGGAACGGCTCTTTGTGGACGCTGATCTACGAGTTCGTCTGCTATCTCGCGGTCGGCGTGCTGCTGAGCCTCGCCGTCCGCTGGCACCGCTCCGTAGTCGTCGCCGCGTTGGTTGCGACAGCGGGGCTGTACCTCGTCGAGCGGCATCTCGGCCACGATGACAGCATGCTCGGATTGTTCGCGTTCCTGGGCGCCATTTTCTTCGCCGGCTCGGCCCTGGCTGTCTTCGCCGAACGCGTCCCGCTCGACTGGCGGATCGGCGTGCTCGCGATCGGGATCGCCCTGGCCAGCGCGGAGCTGGGCGTAATCCCGGCGCTCGGGGCGCTGCCGATCGCGTACGCGTGCATCTGGCTCGGCGCCGCGCTGCCGTTCTACCAGGTCGGCCGGCTCAACGACTTCTCCTACGGCGTCTACATCTACGCGTTCCCGGTACAGCAGACGATCATGGTAATGCTGGGTCGGCATCGGCTTCCGGTCGGCGTCACGGTCGTCCTCGCCGTCGTGTGCACGCTGCCGTTCGCCGTGGCGAGCTGGTTCGTCGTCGAGAAGAGGGCCCTGGCGTTGAAGAGTCGGGTCGGCGCGTCGCGGCGTCCGGTAAAGCCGACAGCCCGCCATCGCGCTACCGCCAGGGTAGCGAGCGTCGAGACGCAGTAGGGGTGTGACATACTTCGGCCGGTACGTGTGTCCGATGCCGGATACCGATACGTGGGGAAATTGCGTGTCAGTGATCGCCGCCGACGTTAGCGTCCTCTCAAGGACCAGCACGGAACGCGGACACTGCATCTACGGCGATTCTCAACAGCAGCGGTCAGAGGTCTAGTCGTGCAGCGCCAGACGAACATCTGCTTCCACGGCATTGGCACGCCGGACCGGGAACTGGAATCCGGCGAGGACCCGTATTGGATTACAAACAACCAGTTCGAGGAAATCCTGGACTACCTGGCGAAAAGGCCGAGCGTAGGGCTCAGCTTCGACGACGGAAACGCCTCCGATGTGACGATCGCGCTTCCGGCACTGGTCAGGCGCGGCCTGCGGGCGACGTTCTTCCCCGTAGCCGGCCGCATCGGCCGCACTGGCAGCGTCAACCGCGACGGGTTACGCGCTCTCGTTCGCCACGGCATGGAAATCGGATCGCACGGGATGCACCACCAGAGCTGGCGGCGCATCCCCGCCGCTGAGCTCGACGAGGAGTTGGTGCGCGCCCGAATGATTATCGCTGAGGAATCCGGCGCAACCGTCGACACGGCCGCGTGCCCTCTGGGTGAATACGACAGACGGGTGCTCGCGCGGCTACGCAGGCTCGGATACTCGAGGGTCTTCACCAGCGACCGTTCCACCGCGCAGCCGGGATCGTGGCTCCAGCCGCGCTACAGCGTTACAGCGGACGACAGTGCAGTGACTGTTCGCGCGACGGTAGAGGAACGCGTGCCAGCAACTGCGGCTGCGTTCTCGTTCGGGAAACGTGTTGTAAAGAGATGGCGTTGAGCGCGCGGGCGGCCGGCCTGACGGCAACCCAGCGCTGACACAGGACTCGCCGTCGTAGCACGGTCAGGCTGATGCCGTGATGGCTTGCGCGCTCACCGTCGGCTGCGCGCCGCACGCCACACGCAGGGCGTCGAGCACTTCAGCGCGGCGCGCGTGATCGAACATCGAATGGTCCATGCCGTCCACGATCAGCATGGCTGCCTGTCCCTGTGCGACGAGCCGGCGCACGGCGCGGTCGGCGCGCACCCGCACGTCGAAAAGCCCTGGGTCGTCCGCCGAGAACACCAGCTGCACCTGGGTGCCCCGTGCCGCGGCACGGCGCAGGTACCGCGCCGGCGAGGGAAACAGACCGAGGCGATCCAGCCACGTCCAGAGCCACTCGGGCAGCCGGTGCGCCGCAGCCCGTACCGGCCGCTTGCTCATCGGGAATGCCGTCAGCGCCCACAGCCAGCGCTGCCACGGACCGATGCCGTGGTCGTACAGGGTGTATAGCGGGGGGTTGATCGCGAACACTGTGTCGAGACGACCGCGATACGCGGCGGTACGGATGGAGATCTGCGCGCCGGAGCACAGGCCGACGGCAGTGACCGTCTCGACGCCACGCCCGCGCAGAAAGTCCGCGGCGGCGAGCAGTTCGGCGCCCGCGGTGCGCGGCACCACCCGCTCGCGCCGCACCGGTCGCCGTCCCGGGTCGGGGCTGTCGCCCAGGCCTGAGAAGTCGAGCCGCAGGGACGTCACGCCCTCGACGGCGAGTATGCGGGCGAAGTCGACCCACGCCCGTCCGGGGCCAGCGGCCGGGGCCACGCCGTTATTGAGAAAGATCACCCCAGCCCGCGACGGCACGGCGGACGGCCGAGTCAGCACACCGTAGAGGCCGCGTGGCGGGATCCTGACGATCTCCTCCCGAATACGTCCAGCGTCGAGTAGCCGCACGGGGTCAGCCGTGGGACTCGGCGCCTCGATCGGCGTCGCTACCGACGCGCCGTGCACCCAGTCGCACAGCACCTCGACGAGGCGCACCGGGACATCGACCATCTCGGCGTCGCGCTCCAAGACCGCAGACGTTCCGTCCAGCTCGAGGAGCGCGGGGCGTAGGCCGGCCGCCGCTAGCTCCTCGGTAGCCACGCCGGCGTCGCGCCAGCCCGGACTCTGCACGAGCGCGGCGGTCATGTCGCGACGCAGCCCGACCAGCGGATCCCATGCCTTGAGAGCCCGGACGGTAGGCGCGGAAAGGCGGTGACCGAGCACGTTCAGCGAGCCGTCGCCGGGGATTCCGGCCGGCGTGATCGCGGCCTGTGCACGCAGCTCGCGCCAGTAGCGGCCCCCAGCCGTGACCGGCGCCCACATCACGGCCGGACCGAGATCTGGATCGTCGCAGGTAGCGGCGAGAGCCAGCGCGGCGCCCAGCCGCAATCCCACCACTGCCGGGCGCCGGACGCCGAGGCGGCGCAGCTCTGCGAGGCCAGCCCGGACGTCCGTCTGCCAGCGGTCCAGCAGGTCGGCCTCGGTGCCTCGCCCGGAGGACGCACCCGCTCCTTCGAAGTCGAATCGCAGAACCAGGTGGCCGAGCAAGGCCAGCCGGTCGGCGATCGTGCGCAGCGTGCGGTGGGCGCAGACTGCCTCGTAGCCGAACGGGGAACAGATGAGCACGCCGCCGACGGTCGGACCGATCGGTCGATGCAGAAAGCCGGCCAGGGGTTGCTCCCGGGAACCAAACCAGACAGGCAGTGGTGTCATCGGCGGATCTCCACGGTAATGGCCTGCGAGACCCAGCTGCGCTCGGTCGGTGCCTCGGTGAAGGGGATCGCGAGGGCCGCCTCGTGCCGACGACGCAGCTCCTCGACGCTGAAGTGGGCGGCGCCGTAGGCGTGCCGGCCCTGAGCCCGCCTCGGGCGCGGGGATGCCCCCGTTGCTGCGGCGGGCCGCACCCGTACGGCCGGCTCGCCGTCCTTGCGCCAATACATGTCGTGCAATCGGCGGCGCAGCGGAACTAGCCAGCGGCCGGCGACCAATGCGTAGGTGAGCAGCCCGGCGACGAGCCCGAGCAGCAGCTTCGCCGCCGGCGCCTCAACCGCAAGCGTCGCGGCGTACGCTGCGCCGGCCGCGCACAGGGAGGCGCCGAGAGGTGGCAGAAGCGCGTCGCGCACCGCGGAGAGGCGCACCGGTGTCGCGCGCTTCGTGACGATCACGTAGAGCGGGATGACCAGCAGCGTGACGACCGCGGCGTGCGCCACGCCCGCGCCGGCGATGCCCCACCGATTGACGCACACGATCATCACCGGTACCAGCACCACAAGCCACGCGACCTGGATCGCGAACAACCAGCGGGTCAGGCCCAATGCGATAGTCAGGTCGGAGAACAGCGTCAGAACGGTGCGGGCAGCTCCGAAGATCGAGAGCACCACCAGTGCGGTCCAGGCCGGATGCCACCGAGTGCCGTAGACCACGTCAATGAGCGGGCCGGCGAGCACCGAGCACAGCGCGCATACCGGGAACGACAGCGCCGTCACCGCGGACAGCCCGGCAGCCAGGTGACGCGTCAGCTCCCTCGGTGAATGGCGCACCCGGGACAGGGTCGGCAACGTGACGCTGATCAGCACCGCGCTGAAGATCGTCACCGGCCAGCCGGCAATGCTGAACGCCAAGTTGTAGTAACCGAGTTGGCCGGGCCCCAGCATGTGGCCGACGACGGCGAAGTCGACGTTCGCGATCGTCATCATCAGCAGGTTCGATCCGGCAAGCGGCAAACCGAACGCCAGCAGCGGCTTGGCGACTCGCCAATGGAATCCCGGCCAGTAACGCTCCGGCGCCATCCAGGTGATCATGACGACGGTGACGACCTGTCCGGCCACCCGGGACACGGCGAGGCCCATAACCGGATGGCCCAGCGAGACGAGCACGATCATGCTCGCAGTCGAACTGACGAGGAAGGCGGCGTCGATGACGAAACGCTGCCGCTGCATGAAATCGCGCGTCATGAGGGCCGCGGGCACGGCGCTGACTCCGGAAAGCAACACAAACAGTGCCAGGACCCGTATCGCGTCGGTCGCCTCCGCCGAGCCGAGCAGCTGAGACAGCGTCGGCGCGAAGATCACCATCAGTCCGGCCAGCACGGCGGCGTTCGCGAGGCTGAGCGTGAATACCGTCGGCGCGATCTCCCGCGACCGCTGATGTTCGCGCACGATCGCCGAGCTGAGCCCGAGTTCGGCGAAGCTTATCGCGACGTTGAATACCGTGACGGCGACGGTGAATACGCCGAAGTCGTGCGGGGCGATCAGCCGAGCGGCGACGAGGCTTACCGCGAAGGTGGCCACTCGCAAGGTGCCGGCGTTGAGTGCGCTCCACAGCGCGCCGGTGCCGACTTTTCGCCCTACCAAGGGCGGTGCGGCAAGTTCGGCCGGGGCGGGGCCTGCCTCGACCGTTGCCCCGGTCATGGCGACGATCGGGTCGCGATCGCCAGAGCCTGGTCGATGTCCTCGAGGAGGTCGTCGATGTGCTCCAGGCCGACCGACAGCCGGATCGTCTCCGGCTCGATGCCGGCTGCGCGCAGCTCGGCCGGCTTCAGCTGACGATGCGTCGTGGACGCCGAGTGGCTGACCAACGACTTGGCATCGCCGAGGTTGACCAGGCGCTTGAACAGCCTCACCGAGTCGAAGAACCGGATCGCCGCGTCGTAGCCGCCCTTCGGCCCGAACGTGAGGATGGACGGGACGCGCCCCTTGAGGTAGCGCTGCGCCAGCTCGTAGTACGGGTGGTCAGGGAACCCCGCGTAGCCGACCCAGTCGACGCGCGGATCCTCGCGCAGCGCCACTGCGATCATTCGCGCGTTTGTCTCGTGGCGGTCGAGCCGCAGCGGCAGCGTCTCGAGGCCCTGCAGGATGAGGAAGGCGTTGAACGGCGCCAGCGTCGAGCCGGTGTTGCGCAGCGGCACACTGCGCGCGCGCACCACGAACGCGGTGTCCGGGAAGTCGGTCCCAAACACCACGCCATGAAATGCCGGCTCGGGCGTGTTGAACATCGGGAACCTGTCCCGGTGCTCGGTCCACGGGAACCGTCCCGAGTCGATGATCGCGCCGCCCAAGGTGGTGCCGTGTCCGCCGATGAACTTGGTGAGCGACTCGATCACAATGTCGGCGCCGTAGTCGATCGGCTTGAGCATCAGCGGCGTGGCGACCGTGTTGTCGGCGATCAGCGGGACGCCGCGTGCGTGCGCGACCGCAGCCACCTCTTCGAGGTCGATCACGTTGCCCGCAGGGTTGCCGACCGTCTCACAGAACACCGCTTGGGTCTGGTCGTCGATCAAGGCGGCGAGCGATTCGGCCCGGTCGTCGGCGGCGAAACGCACCTCGATGCCGATCGGCGGCAGCAGGTGGGCGAAGTACGTGTAGGTCGACCCGTACAGCTGCGGAGTGGTGACGATGTTCGTGCCGGTAGTCGCCAGGTTCAGCACCGCATAGCTGATCGCGGCCATGCCGGAGCTCACTGTGAGCGCCGCAGTGCCGCCCTCGAGCGCGGCCAGGCGCTGCTCGAGCACCTGGTTCGTCGGGTTGTTGATGCGGTTGTAGTGGAAGCCTGGCGTCTCGAGGTCGAAGATCGCGCCGGCATGCTCGTGATCGATGAAATCGTGCGCAATCGTCTGGTAGATCGGGACGGCGACCGCACGGGTCGAATCAGCCTCGTACCCGCCGTGGATCGCGATCGTCTCGTCGTGCACTAGGAGATCACCCCGTCACCACACGTGAGTCCACCCGACGCCGGACGTCGAGCAGCCAGTTCGCATATAGCTGCACGGCGGACGTCCGCCACGGGCTGCTCACCAGCTTCAGCAGTTCCCGGGTCGGGAACTGCTCGATCAGTTGCGGATCGCGCTCACCGGCCGTCGCCGCAGCGCGCAGCTCGCTGAGCATGGTCTGCGCAGCCGGCGGGAAGTAGCCGGCCGGCACGGTTGGGTACGACTCGCGCTCGCCCAGCAGGTAGCGGCGCACGTCGCGGCGGAACTCGAGCATGAGCGTCTCGGCGTCGTACTCGGGATGGCCTTGCATGGCTACCACCAGGTGATCGTCATAGTCCTTCGCGGCAACCGTCCATCCGGCTTTGCCGGACCCGATTATGGTGCGGTAGCCGCGCGCCTCGAGCGCCTCGGTCGGCACCTCGTTGAGCCGCGAGTGTGGCATGACTACCCGATCGGGCAGCCCGGTGGTGAGCTGGTCGGACGGCGCTACACGCTGTTCGTACACGCCGCTGCACTTGTCGGGCAGGCGCTCCCGCTGCGCGCCGTCGAAGAGCAGGACCGCGGCGTGCGCTGCCAGGCAGGACGCGATCGTGGACGCAGCCCGGTCGCGCGCCCACTCGAGCAGGTGGGCCAGCTCGCCCCAGTACGGTTCGCCGGTCAGGTCGGGCGACCGGGGTTCGCACCCGGTAATGATCAATGCAGCCGGGTGCGTCTCCCACAGCGCGTCCAGCGGGAGGTAGCGGTCGTGGATGTGCCGCGCCGCGATCTCGCCGCGGGTCAGCGTCGGCAAGGTGAAGCGCAGCAGCCGCACCGGCACCTGGGCCGAGGCGGCCTCGATCAGCCGCACGAACTGGGTCTCGGTCGCTCCGAGCGCGCTGTCCGGCATGTTGTTCACCAGGACAACGTCGAGGCGGCCGTCGGCACCGCCCGAGCGGACCACTCGATCCACGCCATGCAATACAAGAGTCATCGGCGCCACACCCCCCGTGTGTCCCCCGATAAGAAGCGCCGCCAGAATATTAGCGCCAATCAGCCGCTCCGTCAGCTTGACGTTAGATTCGATAGCGAGTTCGATGACGTGCGGCAACCATGCACTGGTCGCATCCGGGGGATCGGGGGAACCATAGATGACAATGGAGGTCCGCGTCGGCACCGACGTGGAGGCGATCGCCGACGTGGCGGCTGCCATAGACCGGTGGGGCCGGCGCTACACCCGGCGGCTGTTCACCGATGCGGAGCGTGCCGAGTGCGGCGACGCCGCCCCGCGTCTGACCGCCCGGTTCGCCGCGAAGGAAGCGGCCATCAAGCTGCTGGCACCCGACGACGTGGTGCCGCGCTGGCGGTCGATCGAGGTACGGACGTCTCCGAGCGGCGCGCCGAGCCTGGCGCTGCACGACGAGGCGGCCGAGCTTGCCCGGCAACGCCGCATCGGACCCATGTCGGTGAGTCTGAGCCACGGTGCGGGCGTCGGTACGGCGACGGTCGTCGCGCTAGGCCAAGGAGGACGCTGACCATGGAAGACAAGATCCGCACCGTGCTGCGCGAGCACGGCAAGCTGCCCGTCGACCTTGCCTCATTGTCGGACGAAGACGACCTATACCGCGCCGGCATGACGTCGCACGCCAGCGTCAACGTGATGCTGGCCCTCGAAGACGCCTTCGATGTCGAGTTCCCGGACAAAATGCTGCGCAAGAGCACGTTCGTGTCGGTATCTGCCATCCGCGAGGCGCTCAACTCACTAGGCGTCGCCGCACTGGCTGACTGAGCCATGCGTGCAGCACCAGTCGCAATCGCGAACGAAGCGACGGCTGCCCACGACATCCTCGGCTCCGTGCTCGACCACGCGGTGGCGACACCTACCCGCCCTGCCGCGAAAGACGAACAGCGGGATCTGAGCTTCGGCCAGCTTCGCGACGCGGCCGCAGCATTGGCCGCCGGTCTGATAGCGCGCGGCGTCGGGCCAGGCGACCGGGTCGCCCTGCAATTGCCGAACTCGGTCGACTTCCTGGTGAGCGCGCTGGGGTGTCTCTGGGTCGGCGCGATCTTCGTACCGCTGGCAGCCACTGACCCGCCCGCCCGCATTGCGATGGTCGTCGACGACTGCGACCCAGCGCTCGTGCTGGCCAGCGAAGGGATCGAGCAGTGGCATCCGCGCGCCGTCGACGTCGCCGGGGTGACCGGCTCGGCAACGGTCGCGCCTATCGATCCGGCGAACCGGCCCGCGTACGCGATCTACACCTCTGGCACCACCGGCACGCCCAAGGGCGTGGTGATCGGACGGCGAGCGTTCGCGACGGCCGTGTCGTCATGGAACAACATGGTCGGCCTCGACCGCGACACCCGCGCCCTGTGCGTGTCGCCGTTCCATTTCGACGGCTCGTTCGCGACGCTGTTCCCGCCGCTCGCCGCCGGCGGGTCCCTAGTCATCCCGCCACGCGAGTCGTTGTTGTTCGCGCGCTATTTCCTGCGGGCAATCGCGCGCGAACGGATCACGCTCACCGGGTGCTCGCCGAGCTACCTGCGGCTGGTGCTGCCGAGTCCCCAGCTCAGCAGCCTCGCCGACACGGAGCTACGCATCCTGCCGCTCGGCGGGGAAGCGTGCCCGCCATCCGATGTCGCCCGCCTGTGGGATGCCGCACCGCAGCTGCGCGTCTTCAACCGGTACGGTCCAACCGAGACCACCATCGCGGTGAGCCACTTCGAGATCACCCGCGATTCGGTCGCGCGCGGCGGGCCCATTCCGATCGGAAAGCCGCATCCCGGCAGCGCGTTCCACCTCGTGGACGGGCAGGGCCAGCTCATCGACGAGCCCGCTCAGGTCGGCGAGCTGTATATCGGCGGCGCGCAGCTCATGTCCGGCTACTGGGGCGCGCCGGCGTTGACGGCGCAGGTGCTGCGTAACGACATCATCCCCGGGCAGACGTTGTACCGCACCGGCGACCTCGTCCGCCGGGACAACGACGGCAACTACATCTACGTCGACCGCGCCGACCGGGTCGTGAAGCGTCACGCGGTACGCATCTCGTTGGTCGAGCTCGGCCAGGTCCTTTCCGCCTTGCCCGGTGTGACTGCGGCGATCTGCGTGACCTTCGACAACGACGGCGGCCTCGGCATCGCAGCGTTCGTCGTCTCCGCGGCCACATGCGCGCCGGAGCAGCTGCGCCGGGCGGCCGCCGACAGGCTACCAGCAACGATGCTTCCCGACACCATCCACGTGGTCGACGCGCTGCCGATGACGTCATCGAACAAGGTCGATGAGCGCCAATTGCTCGCTGAGGCCGGCCTGCAGCCGAGCCGCCGCGACCCTGAACAGTAAGGGCGCTTGCCCGCTTCGCGTATCTGCGCCCGACCAGAGAGAAACCGCGCCCACTGTCTCGCCCGGCTGCGCGCAGCTGCATCTAGCCGCACGGTCCAAGATGCTTGGCAGCGGGGTGCCGTTCGCGTAAAGTCTCGGGTCGGCGCGCGGCGTTTGGCAACGTCACGGCGCGTCATCGGGGGATCATCGGGGGAAATAATGATTGACGTTGCCATTGTTGGCATGGGCGCGTGGGGGCTGTGCGTCCTGGAACGCACGATCAGCCGAGCACGGTCGAGCGGGCATCCGATCCGCGTACACGCCATCGAGTCGGGAGTGTTGGGCGGCGCGGCGTATGGGCCGGGCCAGCCCGACTACCTGGTGCTGAACAACGCGTGCGGCCAGTTGTCGCTCTACGCCTCGCCGGACAGTGCGGTCACGCCCGGGTACAGCCTGAGCCTGTTCGAGTGGGCCAGCCAGCGCGGCTATCGCTGGGTCGGCGACGAGTGCCGGATCGGCCAGGGTGGCCGGCCCATCACGGCTGGCGACTACCTGCCGCGCCGTCTCATGGGTGAATACCTGGCGTGGTTCTACGAGACCGCCATCCGGGAACTGCCACCGAACCTCGAGTTTGTGCGCTACCACTCAGCAGCGGTCGACATCGTCGACGAAGGCGATGGTCGCGAGCGCGTCGTCCTGGCCGACGGCCGCTCGATCGTCGTGCACCACGTTGTGCTTGCCTCAGGTCACACCGCGAACCAGGAAGCGCCGGTACGGCCGGGCAATGTGCAGTTCCTGCCGGCTTACCCTGTCGAGGGTCTCGCGAGCTCGCCGGCCCCCGGTGAGCAGGTCGCGATGTCCGGCATGGGCCTCGTGGCGTTCGACGTCATCGCTGCGCTCACGACCGGACGGGGAGGTACGTTCCGCGATGCCGACGAGCGAAAGGTCTACCTCCCCAGCGGCCGCGAGCCGGTGATCAACCTCTACTCGCGGTCCGGCGTACCGTACTGCGCGAAGTCGGTGACCGGCGTCGATCCCACCGGCGACTACCAGCCGGTGGTGTGCACTCGCGATGCGTTCGCCGCCATCCGCGGCAGTGAGCACACGCCACGTCGCAAGGTCGACCTGCGCCGCGAGTTGCTGCCGCTGCTGCTCGCCGAGATGCGGGCGCGCTATTACGTCCAGGCTGCGACCGTGTCCGGCGGCTTCGGTTACGCGCAACGCACCAGGGCTTTGCTGGCGCAGGCTTGGCAGGACGGCAAGTTCGACGAGGCAACCGAGCGCCTCGCCGCGCGGCACGGCACGTTCGAGCCCGCTGAACACCTCTTCGCCGGTCAGGACCGCAACTACGCCTCCTCCACCGACTACCAGAAGTACTTCTACGCCATGCTCGAGGACGACCTCGACGAGGCACTGCTGCCCTGGGGCAGCCCGGTCAAGGCCGCCCAGGAAGTGTTGCGCATCCTGCGCGACGACATCCGGTCGATCATCGAGTTCGGCGGCCTTTCCCTCGAGTCGTACGTCGACTTCAAGTACAACGTCAAGGGCCGCATCAACCGGTTGGAGGCCGGACCTCCGCTGGTGCGCTCGCAGCAGCTGCTCGCGCTGATGGACGCCGGCATCGTCGCGGTGCCGTTCGGGCCGGATCCCGAGCTGCGCCTCGACTCGTCGGGCCGGCCGGTCATCTCCTCGACCCGGCTCGACATCCCTTACACGGCAACGGTCTCGAGCGTGATCCGTGGGCACCTCGACATGCCGTCGCTGGCGCAAAGCGCGTCGCCGCTATTGTCCCGGCTATACCGGCGCGGCCGACTCACCGAACTGCGCTACGGCGAGACCATGGTGGGCAGCGTGGGGCTCAGCGAGGAATTCCACCCGTACGACGCAGAAGGACGGGTGCAGCCCGACATCTCCGTCCTCGGGGTGCTGACGGAAGGGGCCCGCTATTTCACGCACTACCTGCCGTCACCGCGCAGCCGGATTCGCGCTGTGCTCGACGCGCAGGCCTGCATAGAAGCGATCATCGCCGCATGGTGCTGACCCGAGCTGGCTCTCGGATTAGCCTGCACCGAGTGGGGTGGCCGACGACCCGGGGCAAGCGCATCCTGCTGATCAGCGGGATCTCCTTGCTGGCTTTGCTGGTCGGATGGTTGACTTTCGGCTGGCTGGTCATCGGCAACCCGAAAGTCGACCGCCCGAGGCACGCCGACGCGATCGTCATCCTCGGATCGCCCGAGAACAATGCCCGGATTGAAGTTGCGGAGGGCCTGCTTGACGCGCACGTCGCGAACCAGCTCGTCATCTCCCTGAACTCGCCGAATCAGCGGCACGCGTATCACCTCTGTACGCACCCGCCTACCGGTGTCACGGTCACGTGCTTCCAGCCGAATCCGTCGACTACGCGCGGCGAGGCCGAGGAGGTGCATCTGCTCGCTCAGCAGCATGGCTGGACGTCGATCGTCGTCGTGACCTCGACGTTCCACGTGTCGCGCGCCCGGCTGATCTTCAAACATTGCTTCACAGGCAAGCTATACATGGCGGCCGCGCGCCGGGGCATCGGCGCCATCACGTGGGCTTACCAGTACGCTTACCAGACGGTGGCGTACGTCAAGGCAGTTCTGCAGTCAGGTTGCTGAAGACGGCATTCAGTCAAAGGCGAACTCCGCGTCAATTATCTCCTTTCCCGACGGCTGGCTAACCACATCCCCACGTGGTCGTCAGCTGCTCCGTAGACGGAACACAGCGGGCTGTCGTACCCGGCGCGCCAGTCGGCCGTGTCGCCCGGCCGGCGATCGACCCGAGAGTGCGCCCACGCCCGGCAGGTACCGGCCCTAATCTGGACGATCCAGGCGGACCACCCGGTAGCGCCGGGCGGCGGCGGCTCGAAGATCGAATACTCGACGGGACGCATGACACGGGCTCGCTCGAAACATAGCTCGTCGCCGACCGCAACCCGGGCAGGCGGTGTCCGGAAGCGGGTCGGTGTTATCGGTCGGGAGCGTGAGGCCCTCCAGGATCGAGCCGCCGACTCGACCCTTGACCTCGATGACGTCAGGACGGTCCGGCGTGATCTTGACATCGGAATGAACGACGCCGGCGTGAGCCGCGGCTGCCCGCCCCCAAATGCCGCCTAACCACCGCGGGATATGAGCTCGACCTCCCGGCGAGGAGGCTGTCCGGCCGGTAGGGAGCCAGCTGCTCCGCTGACTGCGCGACGTCAGGCCGGTGACGTCGACCACTGCGCCGAACCGGCGGAGCGCCGCAACGATCCGGCTACACCGCCGATGGACCGATCGACCAGCCACACGAGCCGGCGATGACTCACGGCCGCCTCGACCAGCTGCAGCACGAGCACCCTCGGATTGAATCCCACGGCGAGCGTCCGCCTATAGTCGTCGCGGACGCGGTGCATACGCCCGGCAATGCCGTGCCTGGACGCCGCCGGGCGCCTCTCCCATCAACTACAGACGGTGTAGCATTCTCGCTGCAGTCGAGCACGACGGAGACGCAAGATGATGCTGTTAGCCCGTCCAAACGATGGCGACGGAATACCGGACGAACGCGACGTGGGTTCTCTCATGCGCGTCTATGGATCGAGCGCTGAACCATGGGTCTTTGGTTGGGACTTTCCCAGTCATGGCGGCGCGATAGTTGCCCTGCGATGGCACCCGGACGGCCCTAATTCGGTGCTCGTCAACGGTTCGAGTCCCGAATATATAGCAAACGTCATCGCATTACTCGAGTCATCCAAGATTAGGGCAGAATTGCTGGTCGCCGGCTCGGCGTTGGGTAACGTGCAGGTTTTGGTGGACGCGGGATGGGTATGCATCGGAGGACGACCGTTCATGCGCCGGCGATCCCACAGCCAACACAGGCGCAGATCGGTGATCAATACGGTCCGCGAACTGGCTAGTGTCGACGACCTTATGATGGCGAGGCGAGTGGTCGCTGATGCCTTCGGCTGCGCACCAGATCTACCTGCGACCCCAACTGATCACCTGCGGGTGTGGGGGATCTACCTCGATGGCGACATCGTCTCTTGTGCGACGACCGTCGAGATAGACGACACCGCTGTGGTGTGGGATGTCGTAACGCGGCCCGAATACCAGCGTCGCGGCTACGGCAGCGCCATTCTTGACGCTATTCATGAACGGTTCGCCGCGATCACAACCCTGCGGCAATTGATCCTTTTGTCCTCGGCAGAAGGTTATCGGCTGTACGAATCACACGGGTACCAGGTTCTCGACTGGTGGCAAGCCTGGTCGCGTCCTCGCTGGGTGCTCGGCGCGCGTTGATAGTGAAGTTTCAATATGCGCCGCATGCTTTGGTGACTGCGGCCGGCGTTTTCCAGAGAATGAGCAGATCGGTGCCCAGGGACCAGTTCTCGACGTAACGCAGGTCGAGCTGTTTCGTCTCTTCCCACGACAGGTCACTGCGGCCGCTTATCTGCCACAGCCCGGTAATACCTGGCTTGACGAGCAGCCGCCGGCGCATGTCGTCGGCGTAGCGCGCCACCTCGGCGGGCAATGGCGGGCGCGGGCCGACCAGCGACATTTTCCCGCTGAGCACGTTGAACAGCTGCGGCAACTCGTCGAGTGAGTACTTGCGGATCATGCGACCCACGGGGGTGATCCGTGGGTCGTCGCGGACCTTGAACAGCACGCCGTCGGCGTTGACGTTGCGCGCCTCGAGCTCGGCGCGGCGCGCCTCGGCATCGACGTACATAGAGCGGAACTTGACCATCTTGAATGCCCGCCCATTGCGTCCGATGCGCACCTGCCGGAAGAAGACCGGCCCGCGGCTGGTGACGCGCACCGCCACCGCGACACCCAGCGCGACCGGGGCGAGAATCGCCAAGGCCAGCAAGGCGACAGTCCTGTCGAAAGCGCCCTTGAGGACCCGCCGGAAGCCGGTGAACTCCGGCTCCTCGACGTGGACGAGCGGCAGACCGGCGACCGGCTGGATGTGCAGCCGCGGCCACGCGACCTCCATGAGCCCAGGTGAGATGACCAGGTCGGTGTCGCTGCCTTCGAGCTGCCAGGAGATCCAGCGGGTGCGCTGCGGGCCGATCACCGACGAGGCGACGATGGCGACCGTGTCCGCGCTACTCGCCTCGACTGCCGCGACAATCGAGTCGAGGCTGCCCAGCAGCGGGATGTCGTGCTCGCTCAACAGCCGCAGGGTCTGCGGGTTCGCGACGAGCTCAGCCGGGATGCACGCCCCCGCCACGCTCATACCGGCATAGCGGTCGCGACGCAGGAGTTCGGCGAACTCCACGATCGCGCTGCCGTCACCGACGAGCAGCATCGAGCGCATGGCCCGTCCCTGGGTCCGCCGCCGGTGCAGGTATTTGCGCGCGGCGTACCGCCCGACGAGGTCGAAGATCAGTGCCAATGGCAGTGCGATCACCACGAAGCCACGCGCGATGTCGACCCTCGTGGCGTACGCGGCGATCGCCACGAGGGCCGTCAGGTACAGGAACGCCTTGAACAGCCTGTCGAACTCGGCTGGCCCGGCGCCGACGTAGCGCCCCTCGTAGGCGCGGTTCATCGCGACGACGGCCACCCACGCCAACGGCGTAAGCATGCATACGAGCGCGTACACGCGCAGATTCGTCGAACGCTCCGGCATGCCGAAGCGAGCCAGGTATGCGATCGCGACGGCAATACCGGCCGCGATCAGGTCGACCGCGACGAGTCCGTGCTGGTAGCGACGCATCCATCGCGCCCGCGCCCGCGGCGATGGCCCTCGCGGCGCGGCGACCGATTGTGTCGCTGGCTCCGGTTGTGTCGCTGGCTCCGGCGGAGGGGTGAGCACATCGAGCACACCATCGAGCGCACCACGCTGTCCCCCGCCGGCGGCCTTCAGGCCACCCCGATACATGTTTCCCCCGTTTTCCGTCATGCGGGCCATTGCTGACCCGCACGACGCCCCCGATATTGCGCAGCGGCGAAGGGGGATCCGTCAGTCCGCTTCCCCCCGGCCGATGACTGACTCGACGTTTATAGCGCGTGTGGTCGTGCAGGGGAAGGCCCAAACCGTCCTAACACAAAATCTAGAGGTTCGGTCGGCCTATGATCGACTCTTCGTATGTTTCTCACCACGATCTGTAACAGATCGCGTCCGTTGCCCGCAGTATTGCTGCAGGCGCTCCACATTGGCGCCTGTTGGGCGGTACGCGCTGCCGCCGGCCTCGGCTGCTGGAGAATCAGGCGTGTCGTCGGCGCGCGGTTGCGAGCGCGGTATGCCCGGAGTCGAGTACCTCCGCTGTCCCGCGTCAGGCCAC
Source organism: Jatrophihabitantaceae bacterium (assembly GCA_036506155.1). Classification (GTDB taxonomy): domain Bacteria; phylum Actinomycetota; class Actinomycetes; order Mycobacteriales; family Jatrophihabitantaceae; genus DASXRA01. The sequence goes on along the minus strand of DASXSF010000043.1, from coordinate 43,133 downwards.
CTTGCTACAAGTGCCTGCGATTTCCTGTCGTTCGGGCCATTTTCTGACCCGTACGGCGACCCTCGATTCCGCGCAGCGGAAGGGGCAAACCGTAAGCCCGCTCCCCCGCCGAGACTGACGAGGCGGTTATACCGCGCGCAGTCGTGCTCAAGGAAGTCCGAAAGGGCATGGTCGCCAAAGCAAGACGCCCGGCTCTAGGCTATTGCCGACGCCGCGTATATCACTCACTACGATCTGTAAGGCATCTCTGCTCGATGCTCGCAGTATTGACTCAGGCACTCCGCATTGGTGTCGGTTGGGCGGTACGCGCTGCTCGGTGCGCTGCCGGCGCGCCCGCTGCGGGACAATCAGGCGTGTGACCGACGCGTCGAACATTCTCGTCCCAAACGATGTCGTCCTGCCCACCCACCCCGGAACCGACGACTCCGAACTGCGGGCGGACGTACGCCGTGTCGGCACCCTGCTCGGCGAGTCGCTCGTCCGGCAGGAGGGCCCGGAACTGCTCGACCTGGTCGAACGAGTCCGTGCGCTCACCAAACACAGCAAGGAACCCGGCGGTGACCGCGCTCGTGACCAGGTGCGCGCCTTGCTCGCCGGGCTGCCGATCGATACGGCGTCCGCACTGGTGCGCGCATTCGCCGCGTACTTTCATCTGGCCAACGTGGCCGAGCAGGTGCACCGGGTACGCAGCCTGTCGCGGCGCGACGCCGACGCTGGATGGTTGGCAAGTTCCGTCACAGCGGTCGCGGGCGAGCTGGGCCCGGCCGGCCTGGGCGAGGCCGTCGAACGACTGGCCGTCCGGCCGGTCTTCACGGCTCATCCAACCGAAGCGAGCCGCCGCTCGATCTTGACGAAGGTGCGCCGCGTCGCAGACGTGCTCGCCCGGCCCTCCGTCCCCGGCTCCCGGGCGCGCGAACGACAGGACCGCGCACTCGCCGAGGTGATCGACTTGATCTGGCAGACTGACGAGCTCCGCCAGCACCGTCCCACTCCGGTGGATGAAGCGCGCAATGTCGTGTTCTACCTGCAAGATCTCGTCGACGAGACCATGCCGGAGCTCGCCGACGACCTGGCCGCCGAGCTCGCCCGGCACGGCGCGCGGCTCGCCGTGGAGGCCGCCCCGCTGACATTCGGCACCTGGATCGGCGGTGATCGCGACGGCAACCCGAATGTCACCGCCGACGTCACCCGGGACGTGCTCCGGCTGCACCACCACGTCGCCGCCCGTGCCATCGCCCGCGCGATCGACGCGCTGATCGCCGAGCTGTCGTCGTCCACCACGATCGTCGGCGTTACGCCCGAGCTTCGCGCGTCGATCGAAGCTGACCTCGCCGCACTACCCGAGATCGACCCGCGGCTGATCAGCCTCAACGCCACCGAGCCGTACCGGCTGAAGCTGACGTGCATCAACGCCAAGATCGCCAACACCCAGGCGCGCGTCGACTCCCTGGCTCCGCACCACCCTGGCCGCGATTACCTCGGCAAGTCGCAGCTACTGGCCGAGCTGGCACTGCTGGCCGACTCGCTGCGCGTCCACGCCGGCGCCTTGATCGCCGACGGGCTGCTCGCCCGGGTACGGCGCACCGTCGCCGTGTTCGGGCTGCATCTCGCCACGATGGACGTCCGCGAGCACGCCGACGCCCACCACCACGCGGTGGGCCAGCTCGTCGACCGCCTCGTCGAACAGACGTGGCTGTACGCCGACATGCCCCGTGAGTACCGCTCGCGGCTGCTGGCGCGCGAACTCGCTTCGCGGCGGCCGCTGAGCCAGACGCCACCACCCCTCGACGAGGCCGGCGCGCGCACGTTCGCGGTATTCACCGCGATCCGGCGTGCGATCGACACGTACGGCCCGGAGGTGATCGAGAGCTACATCGTGTCGATGACGCGCGGCGCCGACGACATCCTGGCGGCCGCCGTGCTGGCCCGCGAGTCGCGGCTCATCGACGTGCACGGAGCCGGGCCCGCGGGGCGGTTCGCGCGCATCGGGTTTGTGCCGCTTCTCGAGACCGTCGACGAGCTACGCCGTTCCGGTGAGGTGCTCGACGAGCTCCTGTCCGACCCGACCTATCGCTTGATCGTCAACCTGCGGGGAGATGTGCAGGAGGTGATGCTCGGCTACTCCGATTCGAACAAGGAGGCCGGTATCACGACGTCGCAGTGGCAGATCCACCTTGCGCAGCGGGCATTACGCGACGTGGCCGCGCGACACGGCGTGCGGCTGCGACTGTTCCACGGCCGCGGGGGCACGGTCGGCCGCGGTGGCGGGCCGACATACGACGCGATCCTGGCCCAGCCGTGGGGCGTTCTCGACGGCGAGATCAAGTTCACGGAACAGGGTGAGGTGATCAGCGACAAGTACACGCTGCCCGCGCTCGCTCGCGAGAACCTCGAGCTGACCGTGGCAGCAGTGCTCCAGGCGTCCACGCTGCACGTTGCGCCCCGGCAGCCGGCCGAACAGCTGGCCCGCTGGGACGCGACCATGGACGTCGTCAGTACTGCGGCGTACGGGGCGTACCGCGCGCTGATCGATGACCCCGACCTGCCCGGCTACTTCCTCGCGTCCACGCCGGTCGAACAGCTCGGATCGCTGAACATAGGCTCGCGGCCCGCCCGCCGCCCCGCGTCCGGCGGCGGCATCGGAGGACTGCGCGCCATTCCGTGGGTGTTCGGATGGACGCAATCGCGGCAGATCGTGCCCGGCTGGTTCGGGGTCGGCGCGGGTCTGCGCGCCGCTCGTGAGGCGGGCCTCGACGACGTACTCAAAGAGATGCACGCCGAGTGGAACTTCTTTCGGACGTTCGTCTCCAACGTGGAGATGACGCTCGCCAAGACCGATCTCGGGGTCGCGGAGCACTACGTGTCATCGCTTGTGCCGGAGCCGTTGCGCCGGCCGTTCGACGTGATCCGTGCCGAGCACGAGCTCGCGGTGGCCGAGGTGCTGCGCATTACCGGCGAGAGTCGACTGCTCGACAATTCCCCCTTGCTGCAAAGGACATTCGCAGTTCGCGACGCGTACCTCGACCCGATCTCCTATTTGCAGGTCGACCTGCTCGCCCGGGTGCGTGCCGACGAGTCCGCGGTCGCGCCGGCGCTACGCCGGGCGCTGCTGCTCACCATCAACGGCGTCGCCGCCGGCCTCCGCAACACCGGCTGAACGCTGTGTAAAGGTACTACCGCCGTCAGGCGAACGTGCCAGCTAGGTCCCGATGCTGCTGCTTGATCGCAAAGCCATCTCAGCGCTCGCCCATGGCCCGGCCCGGCGACGTGATCGCGTTCGGGCGCTCGTTGCCGAGATGCGGCGGCGCAACCTGCCGATCGCACGATCGCAGCGGTGCTTACTGAGGTTGTCCGCGGACGGGCCGCCGATGCCGGCATCTTCGCCGGGCTGCGGTGGGAGCGAGCAGAGGTGCATCCGGTCGACACACGAGTCGGCGTGCGCGCCGGACAGCTGCTGGGCAAGATCAGGGCCAGCCCAGCGGTGGCGGTCGACGCGTTCGTCATCGCGGTGGGCGGACCTCGAAGGCGGCGCCGTCGTGGCGACAGTCGATGCACACGACATGAGGCGCTTGACCGCTCACGTGGACGGAGTCGTCGTCGCCGACATCGGCTAAGCCGAGCTGACCGTCGAGTTCAGTGCAGTGTCTTGTCGCGGCGTTGCGCGCAGCTCGGCGTGGGAGTCCCATGGTCACGTGGACGGGGAGGAGGAGTTACTCGCCGGCGGACGCCCGCGAACGCCCCGCCGCGTGCGCGTCGCAGCGGCGCTGCTTGCCGGCGCGGCAATCGCTGCGCTCATCGTCGCCCGAACGTGGCCGCATCCCCAGCACGTCCCGGTGACGCCGGCGTCGTCCGCCTGGCCCGAGGCCGCGGGCGTCTGCGGCAGCGCCCAGGTTCCGTTCGTATCGACCACTCGCCCGGCCGAACGAACCGGCATCCGGGTGGTGCTCGGCGGCGATCGGCTGCGCACCGTCGACTTCGACACCGGGCAATGGCGCAATACGCCGAGCCTGTCCCTCGCGCGTGGCGAGTTCGTCAGCGCGATCGAGCCGGGTGCCGTGGTGGCGGCGCAGTGTCTTTCGGGTGACGCCGAGGTGCTGCACGTCGCTAGCGGGGGCAGCACCGTCGTGGCGCACGGCGGCTTCGCACTGCTGGGCCAGGGGCACGCGGTCGTGGACACGACCGTTGTGCCGCTCGGCCGCGGCCGGGCAGTGCGGCTGCCGGCCGACTTTCAACCCGAAGCAGTCGCCGGCAATGTCGTCGCCGGGCAAGACCCACCCGGGTTGGTGTTGGTGGACGCGACGACGGGTCGCATCCGTGCGCGTGTCGGTGAGGGCGCCACCGTGGCAGCAGACGAGCGCATGCTCGTATGGACCGGTACGTGCGACAACCCGAGCAACCCATGCCCGATCCACCGGCGCATGCTCGCCACCGGCGCGACGACCAACTACCTCGCACCCCGCTCGCCGCGAGCCCTCGCCGGTGCGATCAGCCACGACGGCAGCCGGCTCGCGTTCACGCTCCGCCGCGCGCAGCAGGATCCGCGATTCGCCGCCGAGCATCCCGCGCCGCCGGCCGACGTCGCGATCCTGCGCTTCGACACCGGCGGAATCGACATCGTGCCGGGTGTCGAGCTGCCGCCCCTCGGATACGGCGCCACGCTCGCGTTCTCGGCCGACGACCGATGGCTCGTGATCGGGCTGAACGCCGGTTCGACGATCCGGGTGCTGGCGCATCGGCCCGGGCTGGCGCATCCGTACGAGTGCCCGCCGATCCCGGCAAAGGCGCTCTATGCACCGCCTCTGGAGGTGCTGGGGTGACGTCCGAAAACCGCTAGCCGATGTCGGACGGCTCACCCAGACTGGATGTCGTGATACCTGAACCGGAAACCTGTTACCGAGCCCTGCAGGGCCGGGACGCCCGCTTCGACGGGTGGATCTTCGTTGCCGTGCGCACCACTGGGATCTACTGCCGGCCGTCCTGTCCGGCGATCACGCCGCAGCGCAAGAACGTCACGTTCCACCCGAGCTCCGCGGCCGCGCAGCGTGCCGGATACCGGGCGTGCAAGCGCTGCCGGCCGGATGCGTCGCCTGGCTCGCCCGAATGGGACGTGCGGGGGGACCTTGCCGGGCGTGCGATGCGGCTGATCGGCGACGGGATTGTCGACCGGGAGGGGATTTCGGGCCTGGCCACGCGGCTCGGCTACTCGGAACGCCAGGTCCATCGCACACTCGTCGCCGAGGTCGGCGCCGGCCCGCTCGCACTCGCCCGCGCACAGCGAGCCCAGACGGCGCGCATTCTTCTCGAGACGACCGACATGCCGGCAGGAGACGTCGCATTCTCCGCTGGATTCGCAAGCATCCGCCAATTCAACGAGACGGTCCAGGCCGTATTCGCCACGACACCGACCGGCCTGCGTGCCGCCCGCCGGCCGGATGTGTCGCCGTCCACCGGTGTGCTTGACCTGCGACTGCCGTACCGCGCGCCGATGGATCTCCAAGCGACGCTGGAATTCCTGGGTGCACGGGCGATTCCCGGCGTCGAGGAGTTCGACGGCGACATGTTCACGCGGACGCTGCGACTGCCGGGCGGACCGGCGCTGGCATCGCTTCGCGACGGCGGCGGCTACGTCCGCTGCCAGCTGCGGCTTACCGACCAGCGCGATCTGATCACCGCCGTTGCCCGAGTCCGCCGTCTGCTCGATCTGGACGCGGATCCGGTCGCCGTCGACACCGCGTTCGAAGCCGACCCACAGCTCGCGCCGCTCACCCGCAAGCATCCGGGTCTGCGCTCCCCCGGCGCCGTCGACGGGTTCGAGATGGCGGTGCGAGCGATTGTCGGCCAGCAGGTGTCGGTACCCGGCGCGCGCACGCTGCTGGGGCGCATAGCGACGTCGTTCGGCACGCCGGCGTTCGGCGAGTGGCGGCTGTTCCCGTCGGCGGACACCTTCGCGGACACCGACCCGGGCGTCCTGCCCATGCCGCGCCGACGCGCAGCCACGCTGCATACCGTCGCCGCCGCGATGGCCTCGGGATCGCTGGTACTCGACCCGGGCGCCGACCGCGCGGCGAGCCGTGTTGCGCTGCTCGCAACGCCCGGCATCGGCGCATGGACCGCCGAGTACCTACTGATGCGTGCCGTCGGCGACCCGGACGTCCTGCTCACGGGCGATCTCGGTCTTCGGCGTGCGGCGGCATCGCTTGGAATGGATGTATCCGATGGACGACCTGGCTGGGCGCCGTGGCGCTCGTACGCCACGCACCAACTCTGGAGGCTGCTATGAAGTACACCTATATCGACTCGCCGATCGGCAGGCTGCAGGTCACGCGCGACGAAGGCGGCGTTACCGGCCTGGACCTGCCGACAGCACGGTATCCCAGGCAGATTCGGGACGATTGGGAGCGCGACGACGCAGTGTTCGACGACGTACGCGCGCAGCTCAGCGAGTACTTCGCCGGCACGCGGCAGCAGTTCGATCTGCCGTTGAACGCGAGGGGAAACGCATTCCAGCATGCTGTCTGGCAGGTGCTCACCGAGATCCCGTACGGCGAGACGACCAGCTACGGCAAGGTCGCCGCGGCCGTCGGCCACCCGGACGGGGCGCGCGCTGTCGGTGTCGCCAACGGGCAGAATCCGATCCCGATCATCGTGCCGTGCCATCGTGTCATCGGCGCGGACGGATCGCTGATCGGATACGGTGGTGGGCTTTCCACCAAGCGCTGGCTACTCGACCACGAGGCGCACCACGCCGGCCTCACCCTCGTCTGACAGCCGGCGTCGTCGATGGTGCTACGGGCTATCGGCGTGGCGCGAGCATCCCGTTCGGGTCGCGAACGACGACCGTGCCACCGATGTAGTCATGGATCGTTCTGCGCTGCTTGAGCACCAAGAACATGACGAACGAAGCGACCGCAATCAGCGTGATCGCTGTCTCGACCAACCGGCCTACCACCTCTCGCAGGGCCATCCAGCCCCAGGTCGCCACTCCGTTGCTGTCCGGTCGCCAGCAGCGCATGCCGAGCACCTGGTACGTCGGCGTCTGGCCCCGGCCCCACACGATCAAGCCCCAGATGATGTACCCGATTCCAAGCGTGACGATGAACAGCACGATCGCGAGGAACCAGGCGCCGATCCGGCGCGCGTGCGAGGCAAGCCCGATGCCGTTCGGCAGCACCAATTCGGTCGTCGGGTCGTAATACATGCCCGGTGGTACGGCACGCGGCTCGCCGTAGCCGTACAGAGGCGTCGGCGGGGGCGGGGCGGCCGTATAGCCGGGATACCCGCCAGGCTGGCCCGGATACGGGGGTGGCTGCTGCTGCGGCGGCGGCGGATACCCGCCCCCCGATGGATATCCGCCCATCGGTGGACCCTGCGGTTGCGTGGGGGGCGGCGCCGCCGGAGGTGGCGGCGGGTACGTCGGCGGGCCCGGCTGCGGATAGGCAGGCTGCTGAGGCTGCGGGTAGGCGGGCTGCTGAGGCTGGGGGTAGGCGGGCTGCTGAGGCTGCGGGTCGGACGTCGACTCGTCGGGCTGTTCTGGCGGTGTGGTCATTGCTTCCTCCCTGGCGACCAAGCGAACGCGTGTTCCGAGCCGGCATCATCCAGGCGGTGCCGGCTACATCTTACGAGAGAACATGGAGAGTCAGGCCCCGCCTGGCCGCGAGCTCGGCCGGCAGATCGTCAGTGATCACGAGCCCGAGTCGGCCGGTCGTACGGGTCAGCGCGACGTAGAGGTCCGCCCGTCCACGTGGCGTAGCCTGCTCGATCCCACCCGGATCGACGACGACGACCGAATCGAACTCGAGCCCCTTGGCCTGCGTCGGCGTGAGCACGGCGACCGGCGCGTCGAGATCCGGTCCGGGGTGGACGTCGAGTGCAGCGGCGGTATGCGCGATCCGCGCCGGCGGTGCGATGACCGCAACCCGTCCGGCGCCGACGAGCTCGGCCTCGCGGCGGACCAGCGTGGCAAGGTCGCCACCGTGCGCGTACCACGGCGTCTCGTCCCCGTCACGTACCGACAGCGGCGGCTCCACGGTCCGGGGCAACAGCGACGTGGCCAGAGTCATTGCCGGCTTCGGAGTGCGGTAGTTCACCGTCAACCGCGCGGTGCGCCAGCGACCGGGCACGAGCGGGTCGAGGACCTGGGCCCAGGAGTCGGCACCGCCGGCCGCGCCGGTCTGCGCCAAGTCGCCGACGACGGTCATCGATCGGCTCGGGCAGCGCCGCAGCAGCATTCGCCAGGCCATCGCCGACAACTCCTGTGCCTCGTCCACGACGACGTGCCCGTACGCCCAGGTACGGTTCGACAGCGCCCGCTCGGCCAGCGAGCCGGCCGCCGCGACCCGGGTATTGCGGCTGGCGATCCACTGCACGAACGCCTCGGTTTCCAAGTAAGGCACGACGATCGCCTCGCTCTCGGTCAGGTCCCCGACGAGCTGCGCCGCGAACTCGGTTGCCTCGGCCTGCTCTGCCGCGACCGCGGCCTGCCGCTGACGGGCTGCCCGTCCGGTGGCCTCGATCGGGCCGAGCAGCTCGGCCAACTCGTCGAGCAGCGGAACGTCTGCGGGCGTCCACGGTCCGGGCTGATCGCGACGGATCGCGGCCCGCTCGTCGTCCGTGAGGTCGAGGCGTTCTGGTTGGGCGTACAGCACGGCGAGTAACTCCTGCGGGGTGAACTCGGGCCACAGGACGTCGATCGCGCGGCGTATCTCCGGCTCGGCCGCCAGGTCGGCCCGCACATCGTCGACGTCGCCCGGCGCGCGAACGGCCTGCTTCGCCAACTCGCCGAGCAGTGCTCGGACGAACGCGCGCCGCGCCACGTTGTGCGGCAGCGGCACGCCGGTGTCCGGATCGCGCCGCCGCCGAGCCTGGGCGCGCGCCTTCCGCCCCGCCTTCGGCGTGAGCCGGTAGATCGTGCCGTCGACCTTGATCTCGACGGTCGTCTTCGGCACCCGTTGCAGGTCAGCGACGGCACGCTCAAGGACACCGGCCATCGCGGCCCGGCCCTTGACCTGCGCGGCGTGTGGAGATTCGGACCCGTCGGCATCGACCCCCGGGTACAGCGAGCCGATCGTCGCGAGTACCACGTCGTTCTCGCCGAGCGCCGGCAACACCTGGTCTATGTAGTGCATGAATGTGTTGTTCGGGCCGATGACCAGAATTCCGCGTCGGGACAATTGCTCGCGATACGTGTACAGCAGATATGCGGCCCGGTGCAGCGCCACCACGGTTTTGCCGGTGCCGGGGACACCTTCCACGACGAGAATTCCCGTCAGGACGTCGCGGATAATGCGATCCTGATCGGCCTGAATGGTGCCGACGATATCGGCCATCCGGCCAGTACGGTGGCGCCGCAACGAGGCGAGCAAGGCAGCTTCACCGGTCAGCTGCGCCTGGTCGACAGCCGCCAGGTCGAGCACGTCGTCGTCGAGTCGGACAACACGCCGGTCGACGCTGTACAGGTGCCGGCGCCAAGTGACGCCATAGCGCTGCAACGCCGTGGCGCGGTAGAACGCCTGCGCCGCCGGCGCGCGCCAATCGACGAGCAGCAGGTCGTGTTCGTCATTGCGCAGTCCGAGGCGTCCGATGTACAGGCGCTCGCCGTCGTCGAAATCGAGCCGGCCGAAACACAGGTTGCGCTCGGCCGCATCCAGCTCGACGCGGCGATCCTGGTACAGCAAGGCGAACGACTCACGCTCGGAGGCCGCCTGGTCGTTTTCGACGGTCGGGTCCAACCGGACGCCGGCGAGGCGCTGCGAGGTCGCGGCCCGCAGCGCGTCCAGCCGCTCGTACAGCATCGCCACGTAGTCCTGCTCGCGCGCCAACTCGGCGTTATTGCTTGACGACATTTCTACGGCCGTGCTATTCTTGTATTGGGTCAATAGAAACGCCAGCCTTTCAATGTGGACACAGAGAATTTCCACTATAGCAAGGGTGGCGCTTTTTGTTGCCCTAATTCTCGCGAGCCTGACCGTTCCGGGGCAGCAACACTTCGGAGCACGGCAGGGCCCTGGCTAGATCGCCCGGGTCTACGGGAGACGACGTTCGCCGCGTGCGAACAGGTAGCTCTCACGCCCGGCCGGCCGGCCGCCGCCGGCGTAGCTTGCGGATATGACCGTCTTCGCCGCTGCTGAGTACTGGGACTCGTACTTCCGGAAGCTCCGTGAGTCGGGTGGCGATCTCGATTGGGAAGGCCGGTGGATCGAGCCGTTCATCGATCCGCTTCGCGACGCCGGCGCGCAGTCGGTCCTGGAACTTGGGTGCGGGACGGGGAATGACGCCGCGCGCCTGGCCGACGGAGGCTACGCCGTGACCGCGCTCGATTTATCGGGCGAGGCCGTCAAGCGGGCCCGGTCCAGGTTCGATTCACGTGTCCACTTTCTCATTGCCGACATGGCCGCACCGCTTCCCTTTCCGGCCGGTCGCTTCGATGCGGTGATGTCGAACGTCGCCCTGCACATGTTTTCAGACGGCGTCACGCGCTCGGTCTTTGCCGAGATCGGACGAGTAGTGCGCCCGGAAGGCTTGTTCGTCTTCCACGTCAACGCGCTGGAGGACCGTCCGCTTCGGGAGCGCTGGCGCCCGGTTGCGCAAGAGCTCGAGCGGGACTACGTGCTCGAGCAGTCAGGCCAGACGATGCATTTCTTCTCCGACGACTACCTGCGCGAACTGCTCCAACCGTGGCGCGAGGTCCACCTCGTACCAGTCGAGATCACCCGCCGCGACACCGGTGAACCGTTCAAGCGGGTCTGGCGTGGAATTGCGCATCGTAGTTGAACCAACCCTTCTTAGAACCCTTTGGCGGCAGCCCGGGCGTCGGCGTCGGCGGTCAGCCGGGCGTCGTCAACATCACCGCTCAGTGTCGGGTGGAACCGGATCACCGTGATGTCCCCGATGCCGGTCCACCGCAGCCAGTCGGCAAAGTACGTCGACTGGAAGTTGCTGCCGAACTCCGGCCCGAGATCCGGACCCCACACACCGCTCGCGTAGATCACCGCCGCCTTCCTTCCGGTGCCCGCCAACAGGTGCTGGTACCCGGTCTGCGAGTCGACGCCGAAGATCGAGCCGGGCTGTGATACGACGTCGATGAACTGCTTGAGGATGTACGGGATGCCCGCGTTCCACATCGGGACACTGAACAGCAGGCGGTCCGCGGCGAGGAACCGCGCGACGGTGGCCTGCACGTCGTGCCAGGCCCTTGCGTCGTCGCCCACCGGCGCAGCGCCGCCGAGCACGGCCATCTTGGCGGCTGCGGCGGCGCGGCCGAATTCGGGCAGCGTCCCGTCCCACAGGTCCCAGGTCTCGATCTCGTCGTCCGGGTTGACGTCCCGGTAGACATCGACGAATGTTCCGGCGATCCGCAGCGACTCGGAGGCCTCCCCACGAGGCGATGCCGAGATGTGCAGCAAGCTAGTCACAATTGCTTCCCTCACTCATCCGGACTAGGGTCCGATTATGCCTGCAGGCAACCATACGGACCGTAGTCCGATTCGTCAACCGCTCGCCGTGCTGGGCCAGGTGCCGGCCACAGAGCGAGCCGACGCCATGCGCAATCGCAGGCGTGTGCTCGACGCGGCGAGGAAGCTGTTCGAAGAACGGGGCATCGCGGCCGTGACGCTCGACGACGTGGTTGCCGCCGCCGGAGTCGGCAAGGGAACCTTGTTCCGCCGGTTCGGCGACAAGGCCGGCCTCGCTGTCGCATTGCTGGACGAGCAGGAGCGCGCGCTCCAGGACCGCATCCTCAGCGGCCCACCACCGCTCGGCCCCGGAGCGGCGCCGATCGAGCGCCTGACCGCATTCGTCCGCACGTACGTCGGGTACGTCGCCCGCAACACGGAACTTGTCGCGATGAGCCAGACGGCGAGCCCGGGCGCCCGCCTGCGTACCGGATCGCATCTGTTCTGGCGGCAGCACTGTGAGTTCCTGCTCGCCTCAACCGGTGCCGTGGACGCCGGAGTGCGCGCCGACATCCTCCTGGCCGGGCTGACCGCCGAGCAGATCGGGCACTGGCTGCACGACCAGGGCTGGACTCCGCGCCGGTTGGCCAACGCCGTGGCGCGCACCGCCGAGCGGCTCGCAGCCGGCTAGTCGCGGGCGTGCGCGCGCCGACCCCACGTGATGATCTTGGAGTTGTGGTCGCTATTCGACCAAAGATCCAAGATCACGCCGGTATGGGCGGCGGCGGGATCAACGGTCAGTCGTTGAACGCGTTCTGCGCGGCCTCGAGCCCTTGGGACAGCAGGACTTCGACGGCGTCCGCGGCGCGGTCGACCAGGTAACCAAGCTCTTTGCGCTCAGTAGCGGAGAAGTCGCGAAGCACGTAGTCCGCGGGGTCCTGCCGGCCCGGCGGCCTGCCAATGCCGAACCGTACCCTGGCGTATTCGCGCGTCCCGAGCGCAGCCGTGGCGGAGCGTAGCCCGTTGTGTCCGCCGCCGCCGCCACCACGCTTCAGCCGCAACGCGCCGAACGGCAGGTCGAGGTCGTCATGCACGATCGTCAGCCGATCGACAGGCACCTTGTAGAACCGGGACACCGCGACAATCGGACCGCCCGACTCGTTCATGTACGACTTCGGCTTGGCAAGCACGACCGGCGCGTCGACGAGCCTGCCCTCGAGCACGTCGCAGCGTCCACGGCTGCGAAAACGCCCACCCATGCGTTCGGCCAGCAGCTCGACGACGAGGAACCCGGCGTTGTGGCGCGTCCCCGCGTACCGGGGCCCGGGGTTGCCCAGGCCGACAACGAGCTGGCGATCCGCGGCGCCCGCTGACCGTGAGGGCCAGTGCACGTTCTATTCGGACGGGCCCTCGGCCTCGGCGGCCTGCGCTGCTTCGGCCTCCGGCCCCTCGGCCTCGCCCTCGACTTCCTCTTCCAACTCGGCGGCCGTCGGTGCCTCCTGGATGAGCAGGAGCACCTGCTGCGGATCGGTGACCAGCGTCGCGCCGGCCGGCAGGGTCAGGTCGCCGGCGGTGACATGCGAGCCGATCTCGAGGCCCTCGATGTTCACCTCGACCTCGGACGGCAGCTGCGTTGCCTCGGCCTCGACGCTGACGACGTTGCTCTCCTGCGCGAGCAGGCCGCCCCGGGCCACTTCGCCGGCGACGATGATCGGCACGTCGATGGTGACCTTCTCACCGCGACGCACCGCCAGCAGGTCGACGTGCTCGAACACGCCCTTGATCGGGTGGCGCTGGATCGCCTTCGGAATCGCGAGCTCCTCGGCACCGTCGAGGCTCAGCGTTAGCAGCACGTTGGCGCCGCCGTGCTTGATGGCGTGCCCGAACTCGCGGGCGGGCAGCGACACGTGCCGTGGCGGGGCGCCATGTCCGTAGATGACAGCGGGGATCTTGCCGGCGCGACGGGTGCGGCGAGCGCCGCCCTTGCCGAACTCGGTGCGGGGCTCGGCCGGCAGGCGGACCTCGGACACGGTGACGCTCCTCACTACGCAACGGACTTGTCGCAGATGTCGCCGCGCCGAAGGTGACACCGCGTCGATGACGGCCACACCATCCGTGCGGTCCCTCGCCGGGCAACCCCGACAGCCTACCGGCGGGGCGCGGTCACGTCGAACGCCGGGCGGTGACCTCGATCTCGATGCGCATGCGCGGGTCCGACAGGCCACATTCGATCATGGTGGCCGCGGGCCGGACACCGTCGAAATAGCGGCGCAGCACCGGCCAGCACGACTCGAAGTCGGCGCGGTCCGGCAGCAGGTAGCGCACCCGGACGACATCTTCGAAGGTGGCACCGGCGTCGCTCAGCGCGGCGCCGATGTTGACCAGGCATTGCTCGGCCTGCGCCGCAACGTCGTCCGCGATCGTCATCGCCGCATAGTCGAAGCCGGTCGTCCCGGACACGAACACCCAGTCGCCGTCGACGACCGCCCGGCTGTAGCCGATCTGCTCTTCGAACGTGGATCCGGAGGAGATGCGCCTGCGTTCTGTCATGCGGTTAGTGTCGCCGCATGCAGGTGCGTGTGCGCGTGCCCGCCAAGGTGAACCTCCATCTGGCGGTTGGCCCGCTACGCCGGGACGGCTACCACGAGCTGGTCACGGTGTTCCATGCCGTCGACCTCTACGACGAACTGGTCGCCGCCCCGGCCGAGCGAATCGAGCTCGCGATCACGGGCGATGGCGCCGGTGAGGTGCCCGCGGACGAGCACAACCTGGCCTGGCGAGCGGCGACGCTGTTGGCGGCCCGGACCGGAGCCCCTCCCAAGGTCCGGCTCGAGATCGCCAAGGCGATCCCGGTCGCCGGCGGCATGGCGGGCGGCTCGGCCGACGCAGCCGCGGCGCTGGTCGCGTGCGACAGGCTGTGGCGGACCGGCTTGTCCCGCACGGCGCTGTCCGAGCTGGCCGCCGAGCTGGGCAGCGACGTGCCGTTCGCGCTGCTCGGGGGTACCGCCGTGGGTACCGGGCGCGGCGAGCGGCTCATCCGGGTGAAGACGAATGCAATCCTTCATTGGGTGTTTGCCCTTGCCGAGCAAGGCATTTCGACGCCGGCCGCATACCGCGAGCTGGATCACCTCGGTGGCGGCTCGACGACAGCGCCCGACGCGCTGCTCGAGGCGCTGCACCACGGCGATATCAAGCTGATCGCAGCTAGGCTGTACAACGATTTGCAGGCAGCCGCGTTGTCACTGACCCCGGAGCTTCAGCGCACCCTCGACGCCGGGCGGGAACTGGGCGCTCTGGGCGGGGTTGTGTCCGGATCGGGCCCCACGTGCGCGTTCATCGCAGCGAGCCGAGACGAGGCCGCGCGCCTCGCCGCGGCGCTCGCTGCCGAGCGGGTGTGCCGGGCGACCCGCGTCGCAGCCGGCCCGGTGCCGGGTGCTTTGGCGCGATGATTGCGCGCGAATAGCCCTCCGGCCGCGAACCGGCGGCGTTAGAAGGCCGTGGTGCCTTTCGGGGTGCCGAGACCGGTCGGGAAGCAGCCGTTCGCCGTGGTGCACGCAGGCAGGCCGTCGTTGCAGCGGCGACGGTGAGGACCGTGATCGGGAGATTCACGGGACCTCCTGGGGGCGGGTTCGTCCCTGCCGATTTGGCCGGCGGTTTACCCTCCCGCGACTCTCGCCGTATGTCCAGGCACGTCCTACCCGCGGGTCCGGATGCTCAGAGTGGGCTTCGGTTCCAGGCCTCGCAGGCCGTTCCAGCCGAGGTTCACGAGGTGGGCAGCCACCTCTTCGCGCTTCGGCTTGCGTGCCGAGAGCCACCACTGGCCGGTAAGCGCGACCATGCCGACGAGCATCTGCGCGTACATGCCGGCAAGCTTCGACTGCAGGCCACGCCGGTCGAACTCCCGGGCCAGGATGTACTCCACCTGCGAGGCGATGTCGTTCAGCAGCGACGAGAACGTCCCGGAGCCGGAGACCACCGGCGCGTCGCGGGTCAGCACGCGGAACCCGTCCGTCTCGTCCTCGATGTAGGTGAGCAGCGCAAGGGCGGCTTGCTCGACGAGTTGCCGGGCATGCCCCGCCGTCAGCGCCGAGGTCACCCGGCCGAGCAGCGCCGACATCTCGCGGTCGACCACCACCGCGTACAGCCCTTCCTTCCCGCCGAAGTGCTCGTACACGACGGGCTTGCTCACCCCGGCCCGGGCGGCGATCTCCTCGATCGAGGCCGCCTCGAAGCCCTTCTCGGCGAACAGCGACCGCCCCACGTCGAGCAACTGCTCGCGCCGCTCCTTGCCGGTCATCCGTACCCGGGGTCTGGAAGATGTCACACCCGTAACTTTGCCAGGCGTTCCGGCTTCGGCCAGCGCACATCGCAGGCCCAGCCCAGCTTCTCGAAGATCCATATGACGCGGGCCGACACGTCGAGCTGCCCGCGCAGCACCCCGTGCCGGGCAGCCGTCGGGTCGGCGTGGTGCATGTTGTGCCAGCTTTCGCCGAAGCTCAGGACGGCGAGCGGCCACACGTTGGTGCTCTTGTCCCGGGCGGTGAACGGCCGGGCGCCGATCATGTGGCAGATCGAGTTGATCGACCACGTGACGTGGTGCAGCAGGAAAATCCGCACGAGGCTCGCCCAGAAGAACGCCGACAGCGCCCCGGCCCACGACGACGAGATCAGCCCGCCCAGCAGCGGCGGCGCCAGCACCGATACGAGCGTCCACAGCCAGAACAGGTCGCTGATCCGGACCATGTCGCGGTCCTCGAGTAGGTCCGGGGCGAACCGCTCACGGTTGGTGTGCTCGATGTCGAACAGCCACCCGACATGGGCGTGCCACATCCCCTTGGCCAGCGCGCCCGCCGTATCGCCGTAGCGCCATGGCGAGTGTGGGTCTCCGTCGCGGTCGCTGAACGCGTGGTGGCGGCGGTGGTCGGCCACCCAGCGGATCACCGGACCTTCCACAGCCAGGCTGCCGGCAATTGCCAGCGCGATGCGGAGCCAGCGCCGGGCCTTGAACGAGCCGTGGGTGAACAGCCGGTGGTATCCGACCGTCACGCCCAGCCCGGATACGTAGTAGAACGCGATCATCAAGATCACGTCGAGCCAGTCCAGGCCCCAGCCCCAGGCCACCGGTATCGCGGCCAGGAATGCGAGGAAAGGCACGATCACGAAGCTGTAGAGCAGGAACTGTTCGCCGTGCCGTTTGGTGCCTTCGGTCGCCGGTTTCGGGCCATGCGCGGCAGGCCCCGCGCTGTCGAGCAGGGTCATGTGCGCCACCTTCCTCGGCTGGGTTACGGCAGCGTAACCTACGGGACCGTAGCTAGGCCGTAGAGGTCAACGAGCATTCATCGCCGGTAGGCTGACTGTTCGATTGGGGGATGGGGTAATCGGCAGCCCGCAGGCCTTTGGAGCCTTGCAGTCTCGGTTCGAGTCCGAGTCCCCCAGCCATGTGAGCGACGAGAAATTCGCACCTCGTTCCACTGGGTGATCTGCGAAGGTGGCGGCATGGACCAGGCCATCGAGCGGTGTGGCATCGAGCGCACCTACGAGGTGATCGCCCCGCACGTCCGGCACACCCCGGTGCTCGACCTCGACGGCATTACGGTCAAGCTCGAGCAGCTACAGCACGCCGGCTCGTTCAAGGCCCGTGGCGCAATGGCCAACCTGCTGCTGCGCGACGTCCCGGCGGCCGGCGTGGTGGCGGCGTCGGGCGGTAACCACGGCGCCGCGGTCGCATGGGCCGCGATGACCCGGGGCGTGCCGGCGACGATCTTCGTCCCAACCGTGTGCTCGCCGGCGAAGATCGCTCGCATCCGCGGCTACGGCGCGTCACTCGTCGTCGGCGGCGACCGGTACGCCGATGCGCTTTCGGCCAGCCGCTCGTGGGCGGGCACGCACGACGCGATCGAGGTGCATGCCTACGACCAGCCGCTGACCCTGCTCGGACAGGGCACCCTGGCCTTGGAGCTCGCCGCGCAGGCGCCCGAGCTCGACACCCTGCTCGTGCCGGTCGGCGGGGGCGGGCTTATAGGAGGCATCGCCGCCTATTACGCCGGGGACGTCCGGGTCATCGGAGTCGAACCCGAGGGCGCGCCGACTCTCACTGACGCGCTGCGCGCCGGGCATCCTGTCGACGCCCGCGCCGACAGCGTGGCGAGCGACGCGCTGGCTCCACGTCGCGTGGGCGAGCTCATGTTTCCCATCGCAGAGCGATTCATCGAGACGGTCCTGGTGGACGACGACGCGATCCGGACCGCGCAGTCTGCCCTGTGGGACATCGCCCGCGTGGTGGCCGAACCGGCCGGGGCCACGGCGTACGCCGCCATCTGCAGCGGCGCCTACCGTCCGGCCCGCGGCGAGCACATCGGCGTCGTCATCTCCGGGGCGAACACCATCGCTGTCGAGCTTGGCTAGGACCTGCGTCGGCCCACGAGCTGGTCACCGAGCGGGCTGCGCAGGTAGAGCACGCTGCGCCCGCTGCGGGCCTTGCTCAGCAACCCGGCGGCGCGCAGCACGCGTAGGTGCTGGCTAACCGCACTCGGCGACACGACGAGGCGATGCGCCAGTTCGGTGGTGGAGGCGGGCCGGTCGAGCAGGATCAGCAGCCGTGCCCGCGGCGCGCCGAGCAAGTCCGCGACCGCCGCATCGCTCGCCACGTCGGAGGTCTGCCAGACGTTCGCCCGGCCGCGCGCGGGGTAGGTGATCTGCGGCGGCTCGTCGGCGCTGATGTAGGTGATCGCGCCCCGGCAGAACAGCGACGGAACCAGCGGAAGGCCCCGCCCGTCGATGTCGATCACATGGTGACGGTCGTGCAAGAGGTCGACGTAGAGCACTCCGTCTGCCCAGCGCACCCGCGAGTCGAGGTCGGCGAACAGGGCCCGCGCCCCGCCGAGCGCGAGCTGCCTCGACCGGTAGACGATGTCGGCCTCCAGCACCGCGCGGATACGCGGCCACCACGGCTCGAGGCAAGCCTGCCAGTAGCCGGAAAGCGCCGCCACGATGCGGGACAGCACCGCGTCGGGACGCCCGCGCAGGACGGCGGGAAGGGGGGCGCCGTCGTACGTCGCCAGCAGCCCGTCAGCGACGCGCTGCGCCGGCGTAGCCCGCACGATCGCGAGCTCCGTGGCGAACTCCGTCAACGGCGTCTCGGCCCGCGGCGTGAGGAAGTCTGGCACCCACCGGCGCGGTGAGACGAGCGCGTCGAGCACCTCCACGTCGCACTCGCGCCACGCTGCGGCCGATGCGCGCCGCCACGGCAGGTGGAACGCCTGCCGCCCCGGCGCACGCCACACCCACAGACTGAACACCGCCTCCTGTAGCGGTGACACGGCGAAGCTTGTCTCTGCCAGGTCGGCGACCCGCAGACGCATCTCGATCATTAAGCGAAAGCCTAAATCAATCGCCGACGACCGGCATGCCGGTTCGGATCAGGGCATGAGGCTTGTCCCCACCGACCCGTTGGTCCGGCGTCTGGCTCTGTCCACCCTGATCAACCGGTTCGGCAGTGGCTTGTTCATGACGACGAGTGCGCTGTTCTTCACCCGCTCGGCCGGCCTGTCCGTGGGCCAGGTCGGCCTCGGGCTGACCATCGCAGGTGGCTGCGGCGTCGCCGCGAGCATCCCGGCAGGACACGCCGCGGATCGCTTCGACCCCCGGAAGCTGTTCGTCGTGCTCGCCGTGATCGAGGCCGCAGGAATGCTGAGCTACACGCGGGTGCACTCCATGGTGACGTTCCTGCCCGCGATCGCCGTCGTCGCCATCGTCGATCAATCGAGCAGCGCCGTGCGCAATACGCTGATAGCCGTCGGGCTGTCACCGGAACGCCGCACGCCCACCCGGGCGTATCTGCGCGTGGTGACCAACCTCGGCATCGGTGCCGGGGCGGCTGTCGCCGCGCTGGCCCTGCAGGCCGATACCCGCACCGCATATCTCAGCGTGATCGTGCTGAACGCGCTGACCTTTCTCGTCGCGGCGGGGCTGCTGGCCCGACTGCCGCTGGTGGCCAGCCCCGACCGGCCGGATGGCGGCCCGCGGCTTCGCGCGCTCACTGATGTGCCATACCTGACCGTCACCGGGCTCAATGCGGTGCTGACCCTTCAGTTCGGGCTGCTCGAGGTCGGCCTCCCTCTGTGGATCGCCGGGCACACGCACGCGCCCCGGGTGATCGTCTCGGTGGTGTTCCTCCTCAACACCACGATGATCGTGTTGCTGCAGGTGCATGCCACGCGGCGGATCGACTCGATCGGCAGCGCCGGAAGGGCGGCCCGCCGAAGCGGACTGCTGCTCGGACTCGCCTGTCTCGTCTACGCGTTCGCGAGCGGCGCGACCGCGTGGGTCGCTGCCGTCGTGCTCATAGCCGGTGGCGTCGTGCAGACCTTCGGCGAGATGATCTCTGCCGCCGCAGGCTGGACGCTCAGTTACGATCTCGCCGCGCCCGACTCCCCCGGCGCCTATCAGGGCGTGTTCAACGGTGGGTTCGCCGCCTCGCAGATGCTGGCGCCGCTGGTCGTGACGACGACGGCGATCCACCTCGGTCGTCCGGGCTGGCTCATCCTGGCGGCGGTGTTCGTCGGCGCCGGTGCCGCGCTCGTCCCCGCCTCGCGCTGGGCCATACGGACCCGCACGGTCAGCGTTCGGGCGTGAACGGGTTCAGGGTGCGCACGCCGGTCCGCTCGACGTACGCCGTGTTACGAGTGACCAGCGTCCAGTCGTGAACAAGCGCCGTGGCGGCGAGCAGTCCGTCAACCGCCGCCACCGGCTTGGGAACGCCAAGGTGCCCCCAGCGATCAGCGACCTGCGAAGTGATCGGCACGATCCGCCGACCGTAGCTGACGACGAGCTCACCTACCCACTGCTCCAGCGCCGCGGCCGCGACCTCGTCAGTACGGCGACGGACTTCAACCCAGCGTCGCAGCTCGCCGAGCGTGAGCACGCTGAGATGCCGTTCGTACGGCAACGTATCGACCAACCAGTCCAGTACTGATCGATCCGGGTGGCGCTTGTGAATCTCGGACACCACGTTCGTGTCGAGCAGGTAGGTCATCGCGTGTCGTCGAGGTCGATATCGCGCGGCAGGTCGCTCTTTCGATCGGCGACGATCTGATCCAGCAGATCAGCCAGCTCGTCGCTCTTCAGCCCGTGCAGCAGCGGATCGTCGACGTCCCTCGGACCGTGTAAGCGCCGGAACTCCTCGATGTCGATCACTACGGCGACCTCCTCGCCGTGCCGGGTCACGAACTGCGGTCCGTCTCTTTGGGCCTTCCGGAGTAGCTCGCTGAACTTCTGCTTCGCTTCTTGCACCTGCCAGTGTGCGTCGATCGTCACGTCTAGACAGACTAGTCAGAATTCGCTTGACGCTACGGCTAGAGAGGGCATCTAGGCTCACTGCCGTGGCCTACTCCGCTCGCCCGGTCGCCGTCATCGTTCTCGCCGCGGGCGAGGGCACCCGCATGAAGTCAGCGTCGCCGAAGGTGCTGCACGGCTTCGCCGGGCGGACGCTGCTCGGCCATGTGCTCGCCGCGGCGGCGCCGCTGGGCGCCGCGCGCACCGTCGTCGTGATCGGTCACGGCCGCGACGCCGTGCGCGAGCACCTCGCCGCGATCGCGCCGGACGCCACACCCGTCGTGCAGGAGCCGCAGCACGGCACCGGCCACGCGGTGCGTGTCGCGCTGGATGCGGTGCCGCCGGACGCTGCAGGCACGGTTGTCGTCGTGCCCTCCGACGCACCGCTGCTGACGGCCACCACCCTGCACGCGCTCGTCGCGGCCCATGACGGCGCGGCGGCCACCGTCTTGTCCAGCATGGCGGACGACCCGACCGGCTACGGCCGCGTCGTCCGCGCCGGGGACGCCGTCACGAAGATCGTCGAGGACCGCGACGCGACCGGAGAGGAGCGCGCGATCAACGAGGTGGCCGCGAGCGTGTACGCGTTCGACCACGCGCTGCTACGTGACGCGATCAGCAAGCTCACCACTGACAACGCCCAGGGCGAGGAGTACCTGCCGGACGTCGTGTCGATCCTCGTAAGGCAGGGGCAGCCGGTGCGCGCCCTGATCGCCGCGCACGACGAGACTGCCGGGGTGAACGACCGGGTGCAACTCGCCGCCGCGCACCGCCGATACAACGCCCGACTGCTCAACGCGCACATGCGCGCCGGGGTGACCGTTGTCGACGCGGCCAGCACCTGGGTCGACGCCGGCGTCACGCTCGAGCGCGACGTGACATTGCTGCCGTCCGTCGACCTACACGGCACGACTGCGGTTGCCGCCGGCGCGGTGATCGGCCCTCAGACGACGCTGATCGACACGGCCGTCGGCGCGGGGGCCACCGTCGAGCGCGCGGTCTGCCGGCAGGCGAGGATCGGCGCGGACGTAACGATCGGCCCGTTCGCGTATCTGCGCCCGGGCACGGTGCTGCACGACGGCGTCCACGTCGGCACGTACGTCGAGGTCAAGGGCAGCGAGGTGGGCGCCGGGAGCAAGGTGCCGCACCTGTCGTATGTCGGCGACGCGACGATCGGCGAGCAGAGCAACGTCGGCGCGGCCACGGTCTTCGTCAACTACGACGGGGTGTCCAAGCGCCGCAGCACGGTGGGCGACCACGTCCGCATCGGCTCGGACAGCATGATCGTCGCGCCGGTGGAGATCGGCGACGGCGCATACACGGCGGCGGGCGCCGTCGTCGTCAATGACGTCCCTCCGGGAGCCCTGGCCCGGTCGAGCGCACGCCAGGAAAACGTGCCAGGCTGGGTGATACGGAAGCGGCCGGGCACCGCAGCCGCCCAGGCCGCTCAGCGCGCCGAAGGGGGCGACCAGGCATGAGCACGAGACACCTGTCCGCACGCAAGACCCTGGTGCTGCTATCGGGGCGCGGTTATCCAGAGCTCGCCGACGAGATCGCCGCCGACATAGGCATCACTGTCACGCCTACCACAGCGATGGACTTCCCGGCCGGCGAGACGTTCATCAAACCGAACGAGTCGGTGCGCGGCAGTGACGCGTTCGTGATCCAGTCCTACACGACGCCCATCAACCAGTGGGTCATGGAGAGCCTGATCCTCTGCGACGCACTCAAGCGTGCGTCGGCGAAGCGGATCACGATCGTCATGCCGTTCTACCCGTACGCACGGCAGGACAAGAAGCATAGGGGCCGCGAGCCGATCTCGGCGCGCCTGATCGCCGACCTGTTCAAGACCGCCGGCGCCGACCGGCTGATGGCGGTCGACCTGCACACGGCGCAGATCCAGGGCTTCTTCGACGGGCCCGTCGACCACCTGTTCGCGCTGCCGTTGCTGTCGGCCTACGTCAAGCAGAAGTACCCGGTCGACGACCTGATCGTGGTATCGCCCGATACCGGGCGCGTGCGCGCCGCAGAGCAGTGGGCCGACCGGCTCGGCGGACGCCCTATCGCGTTCGTGCACAAGACCCGTGACCCGGACGTCGCGAACAAGGTCGTCGCGCACCGAGTTGTCGGCGAGGTGGCCGGGCACACCTGCCTGCTCGTCGACGACATGATCGACACCGGCGGCTCGATCACCCAGGCTGCCGACCTGCTGTTCGACAACGGCGCCACCGACGTCATCATCACCGCCACCCACGGCATCTTCTCGCCCCCCGCCACCGACCGACTCAAGAACAGCAAGATCACCGAAGTGATCGTCACCAACACGCTGCCCATCCGCGCGGACCAGGCATTCGACAAGCTCACCGTGCTATCGATCGCCTCGATGATCGCCCAGGCGATCGTCGAGGTCTTCGAGGACGGGTCCGTGACCAGCCTCTTCGACGGCCGCAGCTGACGCGCACTCGGTGGTACGCTCCCACCATGAGTGGGACGTATCCCGTGGTGATGGGAGACCGGGGACGGCTGGTCATCCCTGCGGACTTGCGTGAGCGCATGGGCCTCGAACCCGGGACGCAACTTGTGCTCGTCGAGACCCGTCGTGGGCTCGTAATGGCAACCAGAGAGCAGGTCAAGCAGCTCGTACGCGACGAGTTGAAGGGGCTCGACCTCGTTGCCGAACTGCTCGCCGACCGACGAAAGGCAGCCGCTGCGGAAGACGCTGCGTGAACCTGTTCGACTCGTCGGCCCTGCTGTGTTTCTTGCAGGGTGAACGCGGCGCGGACGTCGTCGAGCGCCGCATGAACCAGGGCGGCGCGTGCAGCGCGGCAAACTGGTCCGAGATCGCGCAGAAGATCATCTCCCATCGGCTCGACTGGGACTTCGCACGCGGTCTGCTACTCAGCTACGGGCTCACTGTCGAGCCGGTGCAGGCCGAGGACGCCGAACTCGCCGCCCGCATGTGGCGCGCGGGCCGCGGTCTGTCGCTCGCCGACCGGCTATGCCTCGCGACGGCCAGACGGCTTTCCGCAACGGTATGGACCGCCGACATCGCGTGGGGCACAGCCAAGCCGGTCCGCCAGATTCGCTGAGACGCCGGTCACGTCAGGGACGTCCCGGCGGCGGCTATCCGCGCGAAGGCGGCGAGGTCGAGCATCTCGCCGCGGGTAGTGGGGTCGACGCCGGCCTCGCGCAGCACCTCGGTCGCGGCGGCGGCCGAGCCGGCCCAGGACGCCAGCGCCGAGCGCAGCATCTTGCGGCGCTGCGCGAATGCGTGGTCGACCACCTGGAACACATCCTGCCGCGCTACCCCGCCGGGTGGGGCGTGCCGGGTCAGCCGGACCAGTCCCGAGTCGACGTTCGGCACCGGCCAGAACACGGCCCGCGGTACTGCGCCGGCCCGGGTCGCCGACGCGTACCAGGCCACCTTCACACTCGGCGCGCCGTAAGCCTTCGTGCCGGGCAGAGCGGCCAGGCGTTCAGCGACCTCGGCCTGCACCATCACCAGGCCGGTGCGCAGTGTCGGCAGCAGTTCGAGCAGATGCAGCACAACCGGCACCGCGACGTTGTACGGGAGGTTGGCCACCAGCGCGGTGGGTTGCGGGTCGGGCAGGCGCTCAAGCCGTAGCGCGTCCGCGACGAGGACCGCCAGGCGCCCCGCCGACTCCGGTGCCCGGGCCGCCACAGTGCCTGGCAGGGCCGCGCCCAGCACCGGGTCGACTTCGACCGCGACCACGCGCGCGCCTGCCTCCAGCAGGCCCAGCGTCAGCGAGCCCAACCCTGGGCCGACCTCGAGCACCACGTCGTCCGCGGACAGCGCCGCGGTGCGGACGATACGGCGCACGGTGTTCGCGTCGTGCACGAAGTTCTGCCCGAGCGCTTTGGTGGGGCGCACCCCGAGCTGCGCAGCCAGGCTGCGGATCTCGGCGGGCCCGAGCAGCGCGCTGCCACTGCTCACCAGCCGTCTCGCCTCATGCCGTGATCTTTGACTTCCGGTCGAATTTCAACCACAAGTCCAAGATCATCGGACATCGGACATCGGACAGGGGTGGCGCAGGCGCTAGTACCAGCCGTTGGATTGCCAGAAGCTCCACGCATCGCAGGGCGTACCGTACCTGCCCGCGATATAGCCCAGCCCCCACTTGATTTGCGTCGACGGGTTGGTCTGCCAGTCGGAGCCGTACGCCGCCATCTTGTCGCCGGGGAGCGCCTGCGGTATTCCGTACGCGCCACTTGCGTTCGTGGCATCGACCCGCCAGCCGCTCTCGTTGTTCCACAGCTGGTACAGGCAGCTGAACTGGTCAGCGCCCCAACCGCGCTGCGCTGCAAGCTGCTTTCCGATGGCCTGTGCCGAGCCGGGATCGACGTTGATCACCGGTGCGGGTTGCGGCTTCGTGCCGACCTTCACGATCTCGGCGATCGGCGGCCTCGTCACCACCCGTTTCACGATCGTCCTGCCGACGACCTTGCCGTCGACGGACACGACCTCGACCGTGACCGCCTCGACGCCGTTCGTGCCGTGACGGACGAGCTGGCTCTGCCCGACGTACATCGTCGGATCGCCCACCTGCTGCGTCGGGAACGGCACCGGGTGGTTCTTGACGACGTTGTTGGCGCGCACCCGGGTGACCTCAATGGTTTCACTGTCACGCAGCGGCGAACTCGCTACGGCGGAAAGCATGTCCTGTGGGCCGACGGCAATGCGGAGGTCGGCCAGCAGTACCGCTACGGTCGGCGCCGTTGTGATGACGGTGCGGGTTCTGCCGTCGGCGGTGATCTGTATGTGCTTCGGGCGGCGCACCGTGATGGCGGTCGGCGAGAGCGGCAGGCGCTGGTCACGCGAGACCGACGAGAAATCGTTGTCCGGGTAGCCGAGTTGGCTGAGTGCCTGCGCGACGGTCGGCGCGGTAACCCACACGTTGCGCGGTATGCCGTCGACGGACAGGCGCAACAGTCGGCCGCGCCGCAACACGATCTCGCTGCCGTTGTGGACGCGGGCATCCAGCGCGGGCGCGACGACGTCGTGCGGCCCGACCGGATAGTGCGCGATCTCGAGCACACCACGAACGCTGCCGGCCACCGTGTGGACCTTTTCCACCTGGCCGTCGACGCGCAAGGTGACGGTCTTGTCGACGTTGGCCCACGCGACAGTTGCGCCGACCACGCCGGCGAGTACGGCACCGTACAAGCCGTACTTCACGCTGCGACGCACAAAGGCTCTCCTGTCCGCAAGTCACGCGCATTGCGTTTCCCCCGCAGCATGGAGCCAGACCCTAGCGTGCTCGCCCAACAAAGCTCAATCCCGGCAACTGCGTGTCGCGGCGTGGCGACACGCAGTGCCGGGATTGGGGTTTCGCCTTTGTTAGAAGGCGTTCTACCGACCGCTTACAAGTACTGACCACACACGGGCCACGGGCTCGAACCCCGGGCCGCATAGAGCTTGTTCGCGATCGCGATCTGCTGGTCCCGGCTCGCGAGGTCGGCACGCGAGGCGTACTGGCCGCCGCCGTTGGAGAGCCAGGTGCTGTAGTCGAACTGGAGCCCGCCGTAGAAGCCGTTTCCGGTGTTGGCGGACCAGTTCCCGCCGGACTCGCACTGCGCGACGGCGTCCCAGTTCAGGCCACTGGTGTCCGGCGGGGCGGACCCCGAACCCGAACCCGAACCCGAACTCGACGGCGGAGGCGGCGCAGGACGTGCCTGGGTGCCGACACTCACGATCTTCGCCACCGGAGCGACGACGACCGTACGCGAAATGCGCGTCTTGCGAGCGAGTTTCCCGTTGACGTAGACGGCCGCGTACTTGACCGCGGCGACGCCTGGCGTGCCGTCGCGCGCCACGTCGCTCTGGTCGGTGTACATCGACGAGTCTTGCCGGTAATTCGTCGAGTATCCGATCGACTGGCGCTCGACGAGGAACTTGTGCACCACACGCTGGATCAGGATCCGTTGACCGTTCTTCAGCACGGCTGTAAGTGCCGGGAAGAGCCCGTCATCCTGGTCGACCTTGATACCCAGGTCGCTCAGCAGCTGCCGTACCGTTGCATCGGTACTAGTGACGGTCTGCGTCTTGTGATCGTGCACGATCGTGATCCGCTTCGGTGACCGGATCTCGATCGCGGTCGCCGACAGAGGCAGTCGCTTGTCACGGGAGACGGACGAGAAGTCAGCTGCGGAGTAGCCGAGTCGAGCCAGGGCGTCCTCCACCGTTGGTGTAGTGACCCAGACGTCGCGCTCCTTGCCGTCGACCGTCAGGCGCAGCAACCGCCCCCGCTTAAGGACGATCTCCTCGCCGTTGTGCACCTTCTCCGTCGCCGCCGGTGCCACCACGTCGTGTGCTCCGACCGGATAGCCCGCCTTGTCAAGGGCGGCACCAACGGTCTTGGCCGTGGTGTGGACTTTCGTTGATTCGCCGTCAATTTTCAGGTTCACAGTCTTGGTGTCGTCAGTGGTGGCCGCCCAGGCGACCGTCCCTCCGACGACACCGGCTAAGGCAAAGCCGGCGACGGCGTACTTGACGCTGCGACGCAACTTGGGACTCCTCTCGTCGTTCGCGCATCGTCTGCATTGACGCTGGCTGACCCAACCTGGAACCAGTCCAGGCAAAGTCAAGGGACGGTAACTGCGCTTTCAACGAGCCGCCAAGTCTGCGGCCAGTTCATGACATGGGATCTACGTTAAGTCGAACCCAAAAAACGTGTACGCCGTCCGGGCGATGGCTCCGCACAACTCCGCCGCCTCGATGCCCATGACCGTGGCCAAGGTCAACAGCGTTTGCCCTAGTAAATATGGGCTGTTGGGGCGTCCGCGGAACGGGTGAGGGGCCAGGAAAGGCGCGTCCGTTTCGACCAGGATGTGGTCCGCGTTAACAGACGCTGCAGCTTCTCTCACCCGTGGCGCGTTTGTGAAAGTGACCACCCCAGCGAAGGAAAGGACATATCCGGCGCGGACACACGCCCGCGCCATTGCCACATCTCCGGAAAACGCGTGGAAAACGACGCGGTCCGGAGGGCCCTCTTCGCGCAGGATCCGAAGCACGTCGTCATGGGCTTCCCGGTCGTGGATCATGACTGGCTTGCCGACACGTTTCGCCAGGTCGATATGCCGCCGGAAGTGCGCCTGCTGATCTGCGGGGGCGGTGCGATCCCAGTAATAGTCGAGCCCCGTCTCACCGACTGCGACCACCCGCGGGTCGCGCGCGAGGCGCTCGAGCTCGGTATAGCCCGCGTCGGTCAGGCCGGTGATCTCGGTCGGATGCACACCTACCGCGGCGTACACGTCCGGGTGCTCGTGAGCGGCCTGCACGCACCATGCCGATGAGGCAAGCGTGTCGCCGACGGTGATCACACGGGTGACGTTGACGGTGCGCGCCTGTGCCATGACGCCCGCGACGAACTCGCGGGTCGGCTCGACGCCGGCTCGGTGCGCCATCGCGTCGAGGTGGCAGTGCGCGTCGAATGCGGGAGCCGGCAAGACCGGCGGGCCACTGCGCTCAGACACCGGCCGCGTCGGCCAACCGGGCCAGCTCCTCGTCCACCACGGATGGGTCGAGCTTGGTGAACACCGGCGTCGGCGGTGCGATCGGGCGGCCCGCTTCGATCGGGGTCGACTGCCACCGCGCGCCCGTGTCGTAGTCGCCGGTCAGTACGTGGTACGACGGCGATCCGGCTGCGGTGGGCTCGTCCACCTCGACGAGGTCCGGCATGGCCGCCCATGCGCCGGTACCGCCGAGCTGGGCGTGCACCTTCGACGACGACGACGGCAGGAACGGTGTGAGCAGCGTCTTGCAGTCGTCGACAACCTGAAGCGCGACGTGCAGCACCGTTGCCATCCGCTCGGGGTCCTCGCTACGCAGCTTCCACGGCGCCATGTCCGACAGGTACTTGTTGGCGGCGCGCACCACGCCCATCGCCTCGGTGATCGCCGCTTTCTGCCGGGACCGGGCCAGCAGTTCGCCCACCGTGCCGAACGCCTGCTGCGCCTGGGTAAGCAGAGCAAAGTCGGCATCGGTGAGCGTGCCGCGCGGC
Source organism: Jatrophihabitantaceae bacterium (assembly GCA_036506155.1). GTDB lineage: Bacteria > Actinomycetota > Actinomycetes > Mycobacteriales > Jatrophihabitantaceae > DASXRA01. The sequence goes on along the minus strand of DASXSF010000043.1, from coordinate 14,389 downwards.
GGGATCGCGCCGAGGTTCTTGGCGGTCATCGAGATCGTCCGATTGACGAGGTTGCCCCAGCCGGCAACGAGTTCGTCGTTGTTGCGGCGGACGAATTCAGCCCAAGTGAAATCGGTGTCCTGGTTCTCCGGCCCGGCCACCGAGAGGTAGTACCGCAGCGCGTCCGCGTCGTAGCGGGATAGGAAGTCGCCCACGTAGATCACGACATTGCGCGACGAGGAGAACTTGCGTCCCTCCATCGTGAGGAACTCGCTCGAGACGACCTCGTGCGGGCGTTCCAGCACGCCGTAGTCGCCCGGCTCGCCGCCGTGATCGCCCTGCCCGGAGTATCCGAACAGCATGGCCGGCCAGATTTCGGCGTGGAAGACGATGTTGTCCTTGCCCATGAAGTAGTAGCCCTGCGCCTTGGGGTCCTGCCAGAACGGGCGCCACGCGTCGGGGTCGCCGGTGCGCTTCGCCCATTCGATGGACGCGGACAGGTAGCCGATCACCGCGTCGAACCAGACGTAGATCTTCTTGTCAGGGCGGTCACGCCAACCAGGGAGCGGCACCGGCACGCCCCAGTCGAGGTCACGGGTGATCGCCCGGGGCTTGAGGTCGTCCAGCAACTTGAGGGCGAACCGTTGCACATTGGGCCGCCAGTTCTGCCGGCTCTTCAGCCACTCGCCGAGGGTGTCGGCGAAGGCCGGCAGGTCGAGGAAGTACTGCTCGGTCTCGACGAACCGCGGCGTCTCGCCGTTGATCTTGGACCGCGGATTGATCAGGTCCGCGGGATCGAGCTGGTTGCCACAGTTGTCGCACTGGTCGCCGCGTGCGCTCTCGTACCCGCAGATCGGGCAGGTTCCTTCTATATAGCGGTCGGGCAGCGTGCGTCCCGTCGACGGGCTGATCGCCCCGAGCTGCCTCTGCGGGAACACGTACCCGTTCTTCAGCAGCCCCAGGAAGATCTCCTGGGTCACCGCATAGTGATTGCGTGTCGTGGTGCGGGTGAACAGGTCGTAGGACAAGCCCAGCTTCTTGAGGTCCTTGGCGATCACCAGGCTGTAGAGGTCGGCCAGCTCGCGCGCCGTCACGCCCTCCCGATCGGCCTGTACCTGGATGGGCGTGCCGTGCTCGTCCGTGCCGCTCACCATGAGCACGTTGTTGCCCGCCAGCCGCTGGTAGCGGCTGAAGACGTCGGACGGGACGCCGAATCCGGCAACATGGCCGATGTGCCGTGGACCATTGGCGTACGGCCATGCCACGGCAGTCAGGATGTTCGTGCTCATGAAGCCAGCCTATCGATGAGCGCTCGCGCGAAGAGCCCGCCGCCGCTATGGGGCCTGCGCCGAGGGCGCGGAGCGGAGCCGCGGACCCGTCTAGGCGGGATGAGCTAGTGAGCGCGCCGAATCCAGAATCAGCGCTTGGCGGCGACGACGGCATCGAAGACGTCCCGCTTCGGGACACCGTGCGCTACGGCGACGGCGGCAATGGCGTCCTTACGGAGCTGGCCGGCAGCTTCCCGTTCCGCGACCTCGGCGGCGAGTGCGGCGGCGTCGGGCGGGGCGCTCACGGCTGGTGCACCGCCGACCACCAACGTCAGCTCGCCTCGGACGTCGCCTTCCGCCCAGGCGGCGAGCTCGGCGAGGCCGCCGCGATGCACCTGCTCGTACTTCTTGGTGAGTTCGCGGCACACCGCGGCCGGACGCCCGGCGCCGAATGCGCTCGCCATGTCCGACAGCGTCGGGGCGAGCCGGTGCGGAGCCTCGAAGAAAACGAGCGTGCGCGGCTCGACGGCCAGCGCCGCGAGCGCGCGCCGCCTCTCACCGGCACGCCGGGGCAGGAAGCCCTCGAAGCAGAACCGATCCACCGGAAGCCCGGACACCGCGAGTGCCGCGGTCACTGCCGACGGGCCCGGCAGTACCGTGACGTCGATGCCCTCGGCAATGGCGGCCACCACCAGGCGATACCCAGGATCCGACACGGACGGCATACCCGCGTCGGTCACCACGAGCACGTCCTCGCCGCTGTGTAACGCCGAGAGCAGCGACGGCAGCCGCGCCGACTCGTTCGCGTCGAAGAACGAGATGACAAGCCCGGCGGGCGTCACGCCGAGATCGGCGCACAGTCGGCGGATCCGGCGGGTGTCCTCGGCGGCGATCACCGGCGTTGCGGTGAGCGCGGCCGAAAGACGCGCCGACGCGTCGCGCACATCGCCCAGCGGAGCCGCGGCCAGGATGACCCGCCCAGGCGCTTCGCTCATGCGCAGACCCTACGATCGGGCGCCGTGACGGCGACCGCGGAGGAGGCACTCGCGCAGCCGGAGGTTGCGCCCCCGCCGACCCATCCGGTTCCCGGGTCGCTCTCGAGCTGGCGGGATCCGGCGCCCGCGATCGGCTGGGCGGTCACCGCCATGGTCACGCTCGTCGCCGCGTTCACCCGGCTCTGGGGCCTCGGGTGGCCGCACGGCAAGAGCTTCGACGAGGTGTACTACGCCACCGAGGCGCAGGAGATGCTGCGGTTCGGGTACGAGGACAACCGCGGCTACATGTTCATCGTCCATCCGCCGCTGGGTAAGTGGCTGATCGCGTTCACGTCCTGGCTGGGCCAGCGCGATCACTGGCTATGGCACCAGCAAGAGATCGGCTGGCGGATGGCTCCCGCACTGGCCGGCATCGTCAGCGTCCTGCTGCTCACCCGCATTGCGCGGCGGATGTTCCGGTCCAACCTGTTCGGCGGCATTGCCGGGTTGCTGCTGGCACTGGACGGGGTGTCCGTGGTGCAGTCGCGCGTAGCGCTGCTCGACATCTTCCTCCAGGTGTTCATCGTCGCCGGGTTCGGCGCCCTGGTGCTCGACCGCGACCAGACACGTGCCCGGCTGGCCGGGCTGATCGGCGCCGGCGTCGACCTGAGCGACGGGGTGCCGACGCTCGGCCCACGACCGTGGCGGCTCGTCGCGGGCGTGATGTTCGGGCTGGCGCTGGCTGTGAAGTGGACGGCGCTGTCCTTCTATATCGCGTTCTGGATCCTCACCCTGCTCTGGGACCGGGGTGCGCTGAAGTCCGCCGGCGTCCGCAACTCGTGGCGCAACGCCGCCCGGCGGTCGTGGCTGACCTCGCTCGGGCCACTGCTCCTCGCCCCGCTGGCCGCGTACCTCATGACCTATCTGGGCTGGTTCGCCAGCGAGAACGGGTGGAACCGGCATTGGGCCGACACCCACTCGGCGAGTGGGCGCATCAACGTGCTCGGCCTGCACATCCCCTTCTGGTGGGGGTGGGTGCCGGCGCCGCTCCGCTCGCTCGGCGACTACACGCTGCACGCCTATCGATTCCACGAAACGTTGTACTCGCCGCACCCTTACGGCTCGAAGCCGTGGAGCTGGCTCGTGCTCGGACGTCCCGTCGACTATTACTACGACGGAAACGCGACCGGCTGCGGCGCCAAGCAGTGCGCCCGGGAGATCCTGCTGATCGGGACGCCGCTGATGTGGTGGGCGTTCATCCCCGCCCTGCTCTGGCTGATCTGGCACTGGCTCACCACCCGCGACTGGCGTGCCGCTGCCGTCTGGGTCGCGTTCGTGGCCGGGTGGTTCGTGTGGTTCCCCGACCTGAAGCGGACGATGTTCCTCTTCTACATGACGCCGCTCGTACCGTTCCTGATTCTGGGGGTGACGGTCGGGCTGGGCGCGCTGCTCGGCCCCGCAGTGCCGGCCACCGGAAACGTCTTGGCCTACCTAGGTGCGGAACGCCGCCGCAAGTGGGGTGCGCTCGCGGTGGCGGCCTACCTGGGCCTCGTCGTCGCCGACTTCGCGTGGATGTGGCCTCTGTACACGGGCGGGCTGATGACCCTGGACGAGTGGCACGCGCACATGTGGTTCCCTTCCTGGATCTGATGGCTCTAGCGCGCACACGTCGTTTGCTATCGCACGGCGTCGCGCACCGGCGCGGGCTGGGGCCTGCGCCTGGCTCTTCTTTGGGAAAAACAATCAAGCGTGCTTGCTTTTTATCGCATCGGGTGCCAGGCTCGGGACGTGACCTCGCCGCTCCGGATCGGCAACGCGTCGGGTTTCTACGGCGACCGGTTCTCCGCGGTACGCGAGATGCTCGACGGCGGTTCGCTCGACGTCCTGACCGGCGATTACCTCGCCGAGCTGACGATGCTCATCCTGGCGCGCGACCGGTCACGCGATGCCGGCCTCGGCTACGCCAGGACGTTCCTGCGGCAGATGGAGGACTGCCTGGGTCCGGCGCTGTCGCGCGGCGTCAAGATCGTGACGAACGCCGGCGGGCTCAATCCGGCCGGGCTGGCGGCGGCCTTGCGGTCGCTTGCGGCACGACTGGGGCTTTCCGCCCGCATCGCGCATGTCGAGGGCGACGACCTGCGCGGCCGGGCTGCCGCGCTCGGCCTCGGCGAGCCGCTCGCAGCCAACGCCTACCTCGGCGGCTGGGGCATTGCGGCGTGCCTCTCAGCCGACGTTGACATCGTCGTGACCGGACGGGTCACCGACGCGTCGCTGGTGGTCGGCCCGGCTGCGGCCCACTTCGGCTGGGCCCCCTCCGACTACGACGCACTGGCGGGCGCGGTCGCAGCCGGCCACGTCATTGAATGCGGAACCCAGGCGACCGGCGGCAACTACTCCTTCTTCACCGAGATCGCCGACCTGCGACATCCCGGCTTCCCCATTGCCGAGCTGTATCCGGATGGCTCGAGCGTCATCACCAAACACCCCGGTACGGGCGGCGCCGTGACGGCCGGCACGGTGACTGCGCAGCTCCTCTACGAAGTGACGGGTGCCCGCTACCCGGGCCCCGATGTGACGCTGCGCCTGGATACGGTCTCGGTGGCCGCTGACGGGCCGGATCGGGTGCGGCTCAGCGGTGCGCACGGCGAACCGCCGCCGGCGGCGGTGAAGGTATCGCTGAATGCGCTGGGCGGGTTCCGCAACGAGGTCGAGTTCGTCCTGACCGGCCCCGACATCGACGCGAAGGCTGCCCTGGTGCGCGAGCAGCTGGACGTCGCCGGCGCCGAGTGGACGCTAGCGCGCACCGACCATCCCGACGCGCCCACGGAGGAGCAGGCGAGCGCGCTGCTGCGCTGCGTGGTGCGCTCCTCGGACCGCGACCGTGTCGGACGGGCGTTCTCCAACGCCGCCGTCGAGCTGGCGCTGGCCAGCTACCCTGGCTTCCACCTCACAGCGCCGCCCGGCGAGGCGTCACCGTTCGGAGTGTTCACTGCGGGGTACGTCGACGCCAAGCTGGTGGATCATACAGCCGTGCTGCCGGATGGAACGCGCGTGCCGATCGAGCCGCCGGCCGCGACGCTCGAGCTCGCCGACGTTGACGAACCGCCGCCGCCACCGCCGCCGTCCGGCCCGACTCGGTCCGTTCCCCTCGGTACGGTGGCGGGCGCGCGCAGCGGCGACAAGGGCGGCGCGGCCAACGTCGGGGTCTGGGCCCGCGGCCCAGCCGCGTGGCCGTGGCTGGTCAACACCCTGACCGTCGACCGGCTGCGCGCGCTGCTGCCCGAGACACACGACCTGCCGATCACCCGGCACGTGCTGCCCAACCTGCATGCCGTCAACTTCGTGATCGACGGCCTACTGGGCCTGGGAGTCGCCTACCGGGCTCGCTTCGACCCGCAGGCCAAGGCACTCGGCGAGTGGCTACGTTCACGGCACGTGGACGTCCCGGAAGAGCTGCTGTGACGCTCCTTACGTCCACTGTGGACACCGACTCCGCCGAGTTCGCGGCGAACCGCGACGCCGTGCTCGCCAAGCTCGCCGAGGTCGACTCCGAGCACGCCAAGGCGGTCGCCGGCGGCGGCTCCGAGTACACGGCGCGGCACCACCGGCGCGGCAAGCTGCTCCCCCGCGAACGGATCGAGCTGCTTGTCGATCCCGACTCGCCGTTCCTCGAACTCTCGCCGCTGGCCGCTTGGGGCAGCGACTTCGCCGTGGGCGCGAGCGTCGTCACCGGTGTAGGCGTCGTCGCGGGTGTCGAATGCGTGATCGTCGCCAACGATCCGACCGTACGCGGCGGTACGTCGAATCCGTGGACGCTGCGCAAGACCTTGCGCGCGAACGACATCGCACTCCAGAACCGGCTGCCGCTCATCGGGCTGGTCGAGTCCGGCGGCGCGGATCTGCCCACCCAGAAGGAGATCTTCATTCCTGGCGGGCGGCTCTTCCGCGACCTGACACGGCTCTCCGCCGCCGGCATCCCGACCATCGCGCTCGTGTTCGGCAACTCAACGGCCGGCGGGGCGTACCTACCCGCGATGTCCGACCACGTCGTGATGATCAGGGAGCGATCGAAGGTGTTTCTGGGCGGACCACCCCTGGTCAAGATGGCCACCGGGGAGGAGTCGGACGACGAGTCGCTGGGCGGCGCCGACATGCACGCGCGGGTGTCCGGGTTGGCCGACTACCTTGCGGCGGACGAGCACGAGGCGATTCGCATCGCGCGGCGCATCGTCGCCCGGCTCAACTGGCGCAAGCTCGGCTCCGCGCCGGGGCCGGCCGACGACCCGCGCTACGACGAGGAGGATTTGCTCGGCATCGTGCCGCAGGACCTCCGCACCCCGTTCGACCCGCGCGAGGTGATCGCCCGTGTCGTCGACGGCAGCGAATTCGACGAGTTCAAGCCCCGGTACGGAGCATCGCTCGTCACGGGGTGGGCGCGCCTGCACGGCTACCCGATCGGCATCCTGGCCAATGCGCAGGGCGTGCTGTTCAGCGCCGAGTCGCAGAAGGCAACGCAGTTCATCCAGTTGGCAAACCAGACCGCCACGCCGCTGCTGTTCCTGCACAACACGACGGGCTACATGGTCGGCAAGCAGTACGAGCAGGGCGGCATCATCAAGCACGGCGCCATGATGATCAATGCCGTATCCAACTCGGGCGTCCCGCACATCTCGATCCTGATGGGCGCCTCGTACGGCGCCGGCCACTATGGCATGTGCGGACGAGCGTACGACCCTCGGTTCATGTTCAGCTGGCCGAGCGCGAAGTCGGCCGTGATGGGGCCGGCGCAACTCGCAGGCGTGCTGTCGATCGTGGCCCGGGCTGCTGCGGAGGCCCGGGGCACACCGTACGACGAGGACGCCGACGCGACCATGCGTACCGCCGTCGAGCAACAGATCGAGGCCGAGTCGCTGCCGCTGTTCCTGTCCGGACGGCTGTACGACGACGGCGTGATCGACCCGCGCGACACCCGCACCGTCGTCGGGCTGTGCCTGTCGGCGATCCACAGCGCTGCTGTACAGGGCGCAGCGACGTACGGGGTGTTCCGTCCGTGATCACATCGGTGCTGGTGGCCAACCGCGGCGAGATCGCACGCCGGGTGTTCGCCACCTGCCGGACACTCGACGTCGGCACGGTCGCCGTCTTCTCCGACGTGGACGCCGGAGCGCCGCACGTTCGCGACGGCGACGCTGCCGTGCGCGTGCCGTCCTACCTGGACAGTGCCGCCTTGATCGATGCGGCCCGTCGCGCCGGCGCAGATTCGATCCATCCCGGGTACGGCTTCCTGGCGGAGAACGCCGCGTTCACCCGCGACGTGCTCGACGCCGGGCTGACCTGGATCGGCCCATCTCCTGAAGCGATCGAGTCGATGGGCAACAAGATCGCGGCGAAGAAGCTGATGGCTGCCGCGGGCGTCGCGGTGCTGGACGAACTCGACCCTGAGGCGGTCGTGGAGCTTCCAGTGATCATCAAGGCGGCAGCCGGCGGCGGTGGGCGCGGAATGCGGATCGTGCGCCAGAGCGAGAAGCTGCACCAGCAACTCGAGAGCGCCCGCGCCGAGGCGGCATCGGCGTTCGGCGATCCGACAGTGTTCTGCGAGCCGTACCTCGAAGGCTGCCGGCACATCGAGGTCCAAGTACTCGCCGATGAGTACGGCAGCGTATGGACGCTCGGCGAGCGAGAGTGCTCGATACAGCGCCGGCACCAGAAAGTGATCGAGGAGACGCCATCGCCGCTGGTCGAGCGCATCCCCGGAATGCGTGAGCGGCTGTTCGCCGCGGCGCGAGCCGCCGCGCTGGCGGTCGGGTACGTCAATGCCGGCACGGTCGAGTTCCTCGCCGACGAACACGGTCGATTCTTCTTCCTCGAGATGAACACCCGGCTTCAGGTCGAGCACCCGGCCACCGAGGCCGTGACGGGTGTCGACCTCGTCCGCTGGCAACTGCGCGTCGCCGACGGCGTCCGCCTCGACGCGGCGCCGCCGCCGCCCAACGGCCACGCGATCGAGGTGCGGCTCTACGCCGAGGACCCCGCGCGCGGGTGGCAGCCGCAGAGCGGCGTCATGCATCGCCTGGACGTACCGGGCATTGTCGCCGAGTTCGCGCCGAGCCGGGGCCTGCGCCTCGACGCCGGCGTCGTCGCAGGTGCAGCGGTCAGCACTCGTTACGACCCGATGCTCGCGAAGATCGTCGGCTGGGCGCCGACTCGCCTCGAGGCGGCGGCCACCGTGGCGAACGCGCTGGCCCGCGCGAAGCTCCACGGTCCACGCACGAACCGCGACCTGCTCGTGCGCGTGCTGCGGCATCCGGCCTTCCTGGCCGGCGAGACCGACACCGCGTTCCTCGACCGCCACGACGTTTCCGCGCCACTGGCCGCGGACGTCAAGGTGGCCGCCCTCGCGGCAGCGCTCTCCGACGCGGCGGCCAACCAGGCTCGCGCGCCCGTTCGCGTCGCGGCGGGATGGCGCAACGTGCCCTCGCAGCCGCAGCGCAAGCGCTACGACGGCATCGACGTCGAGTACCGGCTCACCCGTGCCGGCCTCGAGGGGCACCCGGGCACGCGTCTGGTGAGCGCTGCACCGGAGGACGTGGTACTCGAGGTGGACGGCGTGCAGCGCCATTTCAAGATCGCGACGTATCCGGACATGGTGTGCGTCGACTCCCCTCTCGGCGCCGTGACGCTCGTCCCGCTTGGGCGCTTCGCGGACGCTGGGCCCCCCGCCCCGGCCGGATCGCTGCTCGCGCCGATGCCGGGCACGGTAGTGCGTATCGCCGTCCAGCGCGGCGATGTCGTTCAGCAAGGCCAGCCGCTGCTGTGGCTGGAGGCCATGAAAATGGAGCACGCGATCGCGGCCCCGCGTGACGGCGTCGTGGCCGAGCTACCCGTATATACAGGCCAGCAGGTCGACGTGGGCACGTTGCTCGGCGTCGTCGCACCGTTATGAATCGCGCAGGAATCGCTCGCCTTAGGCGAGGGATCCTTGCGCAATCGGGTGAGGAGGAAGCATGAGCTTTGTCGAGTCGCCCGAGCGGCAGGCATTGCGGCGAGCAGTTGCGGAGCTCGCCGGCCGGTACGGGCGCGACTACGTGCGGCGGCAGGTGCGCAAGGGCGAACATCTCGACGAGCTGTGGCGCGAGGCCGGAAAGCTCGGCCTCATCGGGGTGAACCTGCCCGAGCGCTACGGCGGCGGAGGCGCCGGCATGTACGACCTTTCGCTCGTGCTCGAAGAGTTCGCCGCCGCCGGATGCGCGTTGCTGATGCTGGTCGTCTCGCCGGCCATCTGCGGCACGATCATCGCCCGGTACGGCACCGACGAGCAGAAACAGCGGTGGCTGCCTGAGATCGCGCACGGCGACGCGATCATGGCCTTCGCGATCACCGAGCCGGACGCCGGCTCGAACTCGCACCGGCTCACCACCACCGCCCACCGCGACGGCCGCGACTGGATCATCAGCGGGCGCAAGGTGTTCGTATCCGGCGTCGATCAGGCCACTGCGGTTCTCGTCGTGGGACGTACCGAGGACGCGAGAACCGGCCGGCTCAAGCCGGCGCTGTTCGCAGTGCCCACTGACGCCGCCGGATTCGAGTACCGGCCGGTCGAGATGGATCTGGCGATCCCGGACAAGCAGTTCCTACTCTTCCTCGACGACGTCCGACTGCCCGGCGACGCGCTCGTCGGCGAGGAGGACGCCGCGCTCATGCAACTGTTCGCGGGCCTTAACCCCGAGCGCATCATGGCCGCGGCATCGTCGGTGGGCATGGGCCGCTATGCACTCGACCGAGCCGTCACGTACGCCAACAGCCGCTCGGTGTGGGGCACCCCGATAGGCGCGCACCAGGGTCTGGCGCATCCGCTGGCGCAGATCAAGATCGAGCTCGAGCTGGCCAAGCTCATGATGCAGAAGGCAGCAACGCTGTACGACGACGGCGACGACGTCGGTGCAGGCGAAGCCGCCAACATGGCGAAGTACGCGGCCGCGGAGGCGAGCGCCCGCGCCGTCGACCAGGCGGTGCAGGTTCACGGCGGCAACGGGCTGGCAAGCGAGTACGGCCTCGGCGCACTCCTCGCCGTGTCGCGGGCGGCACGGATCGCCCCGGTGAGCCGCGAGATGATCCTCAACTTCGTCGCGCAGAACACCCTCGGATTGCCGAGGTCCTACTGATGATCCAGTACGGAATCGACCGCGGCGTCGCCCGCATCGCCCTCGACTCGCCGCACAACCGCAATGCGCTGTCATCGGCACTGATGAACGAGCTCACGGGCCGCCTGAACGACGCCGGCGCAGACGACTCGGTCCGTGCCGTCGAACTGACGCACACCGGCGGGACGTTCTGCGCGGGCGCCGACCTCACCGAGGCCCGTGTCGATATGGCGGAAGGCACCCGCCGGCTCGTCGCGCTACTCCGGCAGATCGTCGGACTGCCCAAGCCCGTCGTCGCCAGCATCGACGGGCACGTCCGTGCCGGCGGCATGGGGCTGCTAGGTGCCTGCGACATCGCGCTCGCCGGGCCGGCAAGCACGTTCGCGTTCACGGAGGTCCGCCTGGGCCTGGCCCCGGCGATCATCTCGCTCACCACACTGCCCCGGCTCTCCGCCCGCGCAGCGAGCCGCTACTACCTCACCGGCGAGACGTTCGACGCGACGACCGCTGCGCGCATCGGCCTCGTCACCGAAGCGGTGGACGACATCGACGCGGCCACGCACTCGGTGCTGGACGCGCTGCGGCGCGCGTCCCCCCAGGGCCTGCGCGAGACCAAGCCGCTCACGACCAGTGCCGTCACATTCGCCGAAGCCGACACGCTCACAACTCAGTCGGCGCGGCTGTTCGCGTCGGGCGAAGCTCGCGAGGGCATGGCGTCCTTCCTGGAGAAACGGTCGCCGCGGTGGGCGCTCTAACAGCGACCCGGGAGCCGCGGCAGGATCGCAGCCGGGCCACCCGGCAGCGACTGCTGGAAGCCGCCGTCGACTGCCTGGCCGAACTCGGCTGGACGCGCGCCACCGTCGCGGTCGTCGCGGAGCGCGCCGGGGTGTCACGCGGCGCTGCCCAGCACCACTTCCCCACCCGCGAGGCACTGTTCACCGCCGCGCTGGAGTACATGGCCGCCGAGCGCATCGCGGAGGTGCGCCGCCGCGGCGCCGCGCTGCCGCCCGGCTCCCGGCACACCGAGGCCATCGTGGAAATGCTGGTGGGCGTATATGTCGGGCCGCTGTTCCGAGCCGCGGCGCAGGTCTGGGTGCAAGCGGCAGCGGACGAGGCGCTGCGCACCCTGGTCGTGCCGCTCGAGGCGCGAATGGCGCGGGAGACGCACGCGATCGCCGTGGATCTGCTCGGCGTGGACGAGTCACGGCCCGGTGCCCGCGAGACGGTCCAGGGCGTGCTCGACATGGCACGCGGGCTGGGCCTGGCCGACCTGCTCACCGACGACTCGAGGCGCCGGCAGCGAATCGTCCAGCGTTGGGCGGCGATCCTCTCCGACACGCTCGCCGGGTGCTGACCGGTCGACGTCGCTGGCGTATCGTGGCAGCTCACCACCCCGCGTACGAGTCATCCCTCCCGGCTCGTCCGTGGGGTGGCTGTAATTTATCCGCCGGATGTGTCTCTCGGCCGCGCGAGCGCTCATCGCATTGGGGGTTGGGTTGCGGGTTGCAGGCAGTGTTGCCCTGGTTACGGGTGGAGCGTCTGGGTTGGGGCTGGCGACGACCCGGGCTCTCATCGGCGCAAGCGCGAACGTGGTGATCTTGGACCTGCCGAGTTCCGGCGGCACACGGGTCGCCGACGAGATCGGGGCCACGTTCGCCCCCGGCGACGTCGCGAGCGAGGACGACGTCACCACCGCGCTCGACACAGCCGTGCGGCTCGGCCCGCTGCGCATCGCGGTGAACTGCGCGGGGGTGGCCGACGCGGCCCGGGTTGTCGGCAAGCACGGACCGTTTCCGCTGGACACGTTCCGCAAGGTGGTCGAGGTGAACCTGGTCGGCACGTTCAACGTGATCCGCCTCGCCGCGGTCCGCCTCGCCGCGGTCGACGAGATCGACGGCGAGCGTGGCGTCATCGTCAGCACCGCGTCGGTGGCCGCATTCGAGGGGCAGATCGGGCAGGCTGCGTACTCGGCGTCCAAGGGCGGGGTGGTCGGCATGACGCTGCCTATCGCCCGCGAACTGGCCGCGTCGAAGATCCGCGTGGTGACCATTGCGCCTGGCCTCTTCGAGACGCCGATGCTCGCCGGGCTGCCCGACGACGCCAAGGCGTCGCTCGGCGCCCAGGTGCCGCATCCGGCCCGGTTGGGCCGGCCTGCCGAGTACGCCGCGCTCGTCGAACACATACTCGCCAATCCGATGCTCAACGGCGAAGTAATCCGCCTCGACGGCGCGATCCGAATGGCGCCGCGCTAACTCATCGGCTCCTCGCGCGAGCGCTCATCGCTACCTACCCCCCGGCCATTGCCCCGACGACCCGGAACGGCTCCGTGCCGTCGGCCACCGCGTCCGGTAGCGGCGCGTCCGGTAGCTCATGGGAGAGGTCCTGCTCGCAGGCGAAGAATCGGACGAACGAGCGGCGCTGCCCGGTGGCCGGATCGCGCAGCGTGCCACGCAACGCCGGGTAGCGCTGCTCGATGGCATCGAGTACGGCGCGCTGCGTGGCCGTGGTGTCCACCGAGATTTCACGTTCGCAGTGGGCGAGTTGCCGTAGATGCGCGGGCAGCACGACGCGGATCATGAGAGCGTCTGCACCTCGACCGACAGCACCGCGGGCAGGTCGCGCACGATCGGTGCCCAATGATCGCCGGAGTCGGCCGATGCGTACACCTGCCCGCCGGTCGTCCCGAAGTAGATACCGCACTCGGACAGCGAGTCGACGGCCATCGCGTCGCGCAACACGTTGACGTAGCAGTGCTCCTGCGGCAGGCCGTCCGCGAGCGCCTCCCATGCGTTCCCGCCGCTGCGGCTGCGGTACACGCGAAGCCTCCCGTCGGGCGGGAAGTGGTGCGAGTCGCTCGTGATCGGCACGACGTAGATCGTCTCCGGCTCATGTGCGTGGACCGCGATCGGGAAACCGAAGTCGGTCGGCAGGTCGCCGCTCACCTCCACCCAGTTGTCGGCGCCGTCGTCGCTGCGCATCACGTCCCAGTGCTTCTGCATGAACACCGTGTCCGGATGCGACGGGTGAATCGCCAGCTTGTGCACGCAATGCCCGACCTCGGCAGCCGGCGAGGGGATTCCATCGGACAGCAACCCCTTGTTGACCGGTTGCCAGGACGTGCCGCCGTCATCGGTGCGAAAGACGCCGGCTGCCGAGATCGCCACGAACATCCGCTCGGCGCTGCGCGGATCCAGGATGATCGTGTGAACGCACATGCCGCCCGCGCCGGGCTGCCACTGTGCGCCCGAGCCGTGCTCGCGCAGGCCGCGCACCTCCTGCCAGGTGACGCCGCCGTCGGCGGACCGGAACAGGGCCGCGTCCTCGACGCCCGCGTACACGGTGTCGCGGTCGGTCAGCGACGGCTCCAGATGCCACACCCGGGCGAACTCCCACGGATGCGGCGTGCCGTCGTACCACTGATGTGTGCCGGGCACGCTCGCATAAGCGAACTCGCTTCCGACCGGCTCCCATGTGAGGCCACCGTCGTCGGATCGCTGGATCACCTGCCCGAACCAGCTACTGGTCTGTGAGGCGTACAACCGGTCGGGGTCGACGGGCGATCCTGCGACGTGATACACCTCCCAGCCCGGGAAGTGCGGCCCGGTGACATCCCAGCTGCGTCGCTGTTCGTCTGAGGTCAGTACGAAGGCACCCTTGCGCGTGCCCACTAGTACTCGTACGCCGCTCACGATCACGCTCCCAGGTCGTCTAGTGCCGTCCTAGTGCTCCAGAACACTATGACGCCTCGGCGAGGGAGAACTCATCGGTTCGACCGACATCAGTTCCTCCGGCCTCGGCCGACTCGGATCGCGCCCTATGCGCCCAGTGAGGAGACCTCGGCGTCGTAGAGCAACTGCGGGTCGACGCCGGTGGACGGCAGGTGGCCGTCGAGTTCGAGGCTGATGACGCCGTGAAGTCGGACCGTCGCGTTCGTGCGGCGAGGGCGGCACCCGGAGCAGGCGCAACACACCTGTCCGATTCACGACGGACTGCACCGGTCCATCCGGGCCGGGCGGGGCACAGGCGC